>NZ_NOYU01000001.1:0-66413 GCF_002258915.1 Rhodococcus sp. 05-340-2 | reverse complement strand
GCCCACCTCCGCCCACCCACCTCCGCCGCAAACGCGCGCGCATTTGCCGAACGCGCGCAGTTTCGCGACCTGTTCGTGGGCTGTTCCGCGCGCACCTGACAAACGCGCGCGCATTCGTGCGTGAGACAGTGCACCCCATGCCGCCTGCCTCTGCCGGTCGACCCAACGCCGACGACGACCTGTCGACGGTTCTCGAGCTCGAGCGAGAGCTGCAGACTGCGGAATGTCGACGCGATCGCGAGAGGCTGGCCCGTCTGCTCGCCGACGACTTCACCGAGGTCGGAGCCTCGGGCACGATGTGGGACAAGTCGTCGATACTCGACATGCTCGGCAGCGAAAGCCCTGTGGACATCGAGGTGATCGAACCGACCGGACGGGTGATCGGCCCAGGTTATCTGCTGCTGCAGTGGATTTCGAAAACTAGGCAGATGCGCGCTCGCCGAACCTCGCTGTGGCGGCGTACGGACACCGGATGGGAACTGGTGCACCATCAAGGCACGCCGCTCGCGTGACCACTCCGGCGCAAACGCGCGCGCGTTTGCTGAACGCGCGCAGTTTCGCCACCTGTTCGCGGACTATTCCGCGCGCACCTGACGAACGCGCGCGCGTTTGCCGCCAACCGGGGGACTTCCGAGCAGCGGCCTGCTCAGCGCTTCCCCAGCATTGCCCGCAATTCTGCTCGATTCAGTTTTCCCGGCCCTCGGGTCGGCAGTGAGTCGAGGAGAAACAACTCTCGTGGCGCGGCCGTGACGTCCAACGACGATGCGACGTGAGAGCGCAACTCCGTCAACGTCACCGGCGCAGAGGCGACCACTGCGACCACCACTTTCTGCCCCAGTCGCTCGTCGGGCAATCCCACGACGGCGCACTCGAGTATCGCACGATGTGTGATCAGTGCTGCCTCGACGACCTGAGGGACGACGGTCAACCCACCGGTCGAGATTGCCTCGTCGAGTCGCCCCGAGATGCTCAGTACCCCGTCGAGGATGGTTCCGGCGTCGTCGGTGCGGAACCACCCCGGTTCGGCGAAGGCCGGATGATCGGGTAGACCGCGGTATCCCGAGGCCAGAGTTCGTCCACCCAACACGACCCTGCCGTCGTCGATGCGTACGACGGTGCTGTGCAGCGGAACTCCGTCGTACACGCAGCCGCCGGCCGTTTCGCTCATGCCGTACGTTCGAACCACGCGGATCCCTGCAGCATGTGCCTTCTCCCGCAACGGAATCGGCGTTGCCGCCCCGCCCAACAACACAGCATCGAGCGAGGCCAACGCAGCCACGGCCTCGGGATTCTCGAATACCTTCACCAATTGGCCGGGAACCAGGGACGTGTAGCGCAGGGGTCCCGACATCCGGCCCACCGATTCGATCAGGGCGACCGGGTCGAAACCGCGGGACACATCCATGATCACCGGCGAGGTTCCGGCGAGCACACTGCGCAGCAGCACCTGCATTCCGGCGATGTGGTGCGCGGGCAACGCCAGCAGCCACGACCCCGGTCCGCCGAGTCGTTCCTCGGTGGCCGTCGCCGACGCCACCAGTGCAGACGCGGGGAGCATGGCGCCCTTGGGAATTCCCGTCGTACCCGATGTCGCGACGACCAGGGCGACGCCGTCGTCGATGGGGGTACCCGGTGCCAGGGCGTCGTGCAGGCGGTGAATCTCGCGAGGATCGTCGGCGGGGACGGGAAGCAGGGCCGGGCCGTCGCCGGCGAGCATGCGGCTCAGCCGCGGCATGATGTCCGCCGCTGTCGGTCCCGACGGAATGGAAACGCTCTCGAGCACGGACTCGAGGTTAGTCCGTGCGGCGGAGGGTGAACGGGTCGGCCAGGGGCCACCCTCCGGCGGCGAGGTTCGCGCGCACTCGATTGATGTCCTCGTCGCGGGGCATCTCGTTGGTGACCTTGGTGATGGTGACCGAGATGCCGGCTTTGTCCGCAGGCAGCCGACCGTCGGCGATGAGGGCGTCCATCACCGACTGCACTTCGTCGTCGGACAGTCGCCGAGTCAGGAGTGCAAGGAGGGGAACGTAGTCCGCCTCGGGTACCCCGTCGGGATACCCGCCGCGAAGCCAACCGACGATCGAGTGGAGGAAAGACGGGACCGACATGGACTACAGGGAAGCCGGATCTGCCAGAGGCCATCCACCTGCTGCGAGACGCGCCGAGACGCGCGCGATGTCCTCGGCCGTCGGCTCGGCGTCGATCTGGTCTCGGATGTACGTGGCGATCTCGTCGTGCGAGATAGCCCCGTCGTCGAGTGCTCCGTTGGCGGGGGAGACCAACTCGAGCACGATCTCCTGCACCTGGGTGTCGGTCAATGCGGCGCGGCGCAACAGAGCGACGAGCGGGAAGCGGTCCTTGGGCGGGACGCCCTCGGGGTAGCCCGCCCGAAGCCATTGGAGCACCGATGCCGGGAAGGCAGTCTTCGTTGAATCGGTCATGACGACAGGAGTCCTTTCTCGGGTCAGAAGACGGAGATGCCGAACGTGCTGTCGAGGAAGTTCTTCATGATGAAGAGAATCCCGGCCACGATGGCCACGACCACGACGGTGAAGCAGGCAATCGCGGCGGCGGTGGCCACGGCGGGGCGAGCAACTCGGGTGGTCCCTGCTGCCGCGGCATCGTCGGACGGCTCACCGACGGACAGTGCCTTGAGACCGAAAGCGAAGATCGCGGGCAGGCCTGCGCCCAGGAGCAGACCGACGAGAACAACCTGCCAGAGCGAATCGAGAGTGTGCTTCAGAGTGTCCATGAGTACTTCAGACCTTCACTGGAGAGTCGGTGGGCGCCGGAACGAGGCCGCCGTCCCATTCGGCGTTGACGTTGCCGGGATCGACGGGTTCGCGACGTGAGCGGATGTACATGAAGGCGGCGAGTGCGACGAGGATGGCGAACACCACGAGGATGCCGGGCAGCCCGCCGATCGTGTGGGCGAGCAACCAGCAGACGGCACCGACGATTCCGGCGAGCGGCAGGGTGATCACCCAGGCGACGGCCATACGGCCGGCGACGTTCCAGCGCACTGCGGCGCCCGGCTTGCCGAGTCCCGATCCGAGGATCGAGCCGGTGGCGACCTGCGTGGTCGACAGCGGAAGGCCGAGGTGGCTGGACGTCAGAATGATCGCGGCCGAGGACGCCTCGGCGGCCATGCCCTGCGGAGATGCGATTTCGACCAGGCCCTTGCCCAGGGTGCGGATCACGCGCCAGCCGCCGAGGTAGGTGCCGAGGGCGATCGCGAGCGCACAGGTGACCTTCACCCACAACGGCATCTCCGAGTCGGGGGTGACGGTGCCGTAGGCGACCAGGGCCAGGAAGATGACGCCCATCGTCTTCTGAGCGTCGTTCGTGCCGTGTGCGAGCGAGACGAGCGAGGCCGAACCGATCTGGCCCCAACGGAATCCGCGCTCCTTGGACTTCTCGGGTACGGAGTTGGTGATGCGGTAGATGACCCACGTGCCGGCGGTGGCGACGAGGCCGGCCACGATCGGGGCGAGGACAGCGGGGAGGACGATTTTGCTCCAGACGCCGTCCCACACAACGCCGCTGGTGCCCAGACCGGCCATGGTGGCACCGATGAGGCCGCCGAACAGTGCGTGCGACGAGCTGGACGGAATGCCGAGCAGCCAGGTCGCGAGGTTCCACAGGATGCCGCCGACGAGGCCGGCGAAGATGATGGTCAGTAGAGCTTGACCGCCGGTGTCGCCGAGATTGACGACGCCCTTCGCGACGGTGGCTGCTACCTCGACGGACAGGAATGCGCCGACCAGGTTGAGGACAGCGGACAGGGTGACCGCAACCTTGGGCTTCAGTGCCCCCGTTGCGATCGACGTCGCCATGGCGTTGGCGGTGTCGTGGAAACCGTTGGTGAAGTCGAAGGCCAGTGCAGTCACGACCACGACGAGAAGTACGAGGAATTCAGCGCTCACGGTGGAAAGTGTGGGACACGAACGACGTTTCGAGGAAATTTCTTGCGAAGTGTTCTTCTTGGGCACCTCGAAGTCGTGTTGCGTTCATCTTCCGTTCACATTTTTGCCTTATATGTCCCATTCTGCTGTGGCGTGGCGCACGGCTCTCGTCTTCGCGGATCGAGTCGCTGTGGAACAGTGGAACATCGTGAAGGGATCGGGCATGGACGACGCGGTGTGGGCGGCTCTGTCGTACTTCGATTCCGTCGATCCTGCGCTCGCCGCCGACGCGCGACTGGGGTGGGACGGTCTGGTGGACGTGTCCCCGCCCGCTGGCCCGACGCAACATTCCGTGCAGACCTTCCTGTGGGTGTATCTGCGTCACGCGGCCGAGGGGCCCGATCGCGCGGTCGATATCGCCCGCGCGCTCGGCGACCTACTCGACCGGCTCGGACGCGTCGGATACGCGGAGATTGCCCGAAGCGCCGTCACCGAGGAGCTCGTGCGAACACCCGACGACGCCGCATGGTTGCAGCGCTATCGCGCCGCCACCGAACAATCGGGCATCGGTGCCGTCGATACCGAGCTCGTCACCTGGCAGGACGCACCGGCCGGCGTCGAGCGGGCCATCGTCGAAAAGATCGGCGAGACACTGGAAGTCGCGACCATCGCCGGCGAGTTCGAGCCGTCGAAGCCCGGTGGGCGACCGCTCGGTGCCAACGCACAGGCCATGCGTCGTCGCGGAGTCACCGATGCTGTGCTGACGTCCGATCGAGGCAAGGACGACTCCGAGGCCGTCCTGCTCGAGCAGCTTCTCGACCACCGCATCGAGTTGTGGAGCAATTACAGCGCACCACGAGCAGAGCTCTATCTGGGGCTGCGCGAGACGTTGCACGAGGCCGCCCGGCCTGTGTACGGCTGTGTGCGCAGGCTCGAGAGCTTCATCGGCTGCATCGGGGACGGCGTCGCGTTGACCGACGCAGGGTATCTGCCGGACGAGCTGGTGGCGAGCATCGCGACCACAGTGTTTCCTCCGGCCGAACGTCCCATGCACATCGGCCGCGAACTCGACACGGAGAAGGTACTGATTGTCCGACGCCTCCTGATGAGGGTGCGTCTGCTGCGTCGTTCCGCCGGGCGGTTGGTACCGACGGCCCGAACTCGACAGCTCAGCTCCGACGGGCTCTGGCGCGTGCTCACCGCAGGCATCGTCGGAACCGAATACCATCCGGACACGATTGCCGCCGAGGTCGTTCTGGCGCGCATGATCGTCGGTCACGATGTCGCCGACGTGGAAGCGACAGCAGACGACCTCGCGCGTCTGCTGCGAGCCGAGGGATGGACCCATTCCGGCGAGGAGCCCGTTGCCGAGCACGCCGAGCCGCTCGCTCGGACGCTGGTGGCCGAACTGAGCGCGCTCGGTGCGTTCGAGGTGCCGGAACCGGGTCACGTGTCCGGATCGCAGACCTCCGGTTCGGTCGCGACCGACGAAGGCAAGCGACTCGCCGCAGCGGTACTGCGGCATCGGCTCCTGCACACGCGCTATCCGTCGTTGTGACCGCTCGCGGACGGGCTATCGGTCGAAACTGCCGATGTGGCACGGTTAAGCTCACTTGGATCCGGTTCCAGAATGGGCCCGGCTGTACGTTGCGAGGTGATGCCGGTGGACGGTGAGGTCGCGGACACCGCGCGCTCCCAGTCTCGCCGGCAGAGTGACTCCGCTCGTCGATACCTCGATGTCGAGGCGACGACGCCTGCTCTGCGCTCGACAGTCGAATTCGCCGCACGCAGCGTCGGATTCGCCATAGCCCAACTCAACGTGCTCGACGAAGACACTCAGTACACGCTGGTGAACGTCGGTGGACCGCCGGTGTCCACGGTCGTGCGAGCCGACACCCTCTGCGACGACGTGGTGCGCTCCGGCGAACCAGCAGTCGTGGCGCACGGCCGAGTCCACGCCACCACCCGGCAGCGCGCCATCCTCGACGACAACGGCATCGCGTCCTACGCGTCGGTTCCGCTGCGCGGGCGAGAGGGCCTGGTGATCGGTACCCTCTGCCTGCTCGATCGCACGCCGCGCCCGCTGTCGGGCGAGCAGATGCAGGAACTCGAACAGTTCGCGTCGGTACTCGAGGAGCAGCTCGACCTGCATCGCCGCGTCGGATCGGGCGTCATCCGGCTCGGTAGCGACAACGACATCGCCGACTCCATCGCCGACGGTCACATCGTCCCCTGGTTCCAGTCGATCGTGGATCTGCGGACGGAGGAGATCGTCGGCTTCGAGGCGTTGGCGCGTTGGCACCACCCCACCCGCGGGATGGTGGTGCCCGCGGATTTCGTACCGTTCGCCGAGGCCAGCGAACTGATCATCGACGTCGACCTGAGTGTTCTCGCGCAGGCCGCCGCCGAGATGAAGAAGTGGCACGTTCATCGTCCTGACCTGCGGCTGACCGTCAACATCTCGGGACGCCACCTCGCGCATCCCGACGGTGTCAGTCAGCTGCAGCGTGCCATCGCGTTCTCCGGGGTGTCGCCGTCGTCGATCTCGCTCGAGCTCACCGAGACCACTGCCGTGACACCGGGGCCGCTGCTGCGCAGGCACATCGACGATGTGCATCGGCTGGGCTTTCGGGTGCTGCTCGACGATTTCGGTTCGGGCTGGTCATCACTCGAACGACTGGTGACGCTGCAGCCCGACGGCATCAAGATCGACGGGCACCTGACGCGATTCATCGACACCGTGGCCGGACGGGCGATGATCAAGTCGCTGGCCGGCGTGGCGAAGGACCTCGATCTGACGATGATCGTCGAAGGCATCGAGAGCCGCGAACAGGCCGACGCTGCGCTCGAGCTCGGCTGCACTCTGGCTCAGGGGTATCTGTGGTCGCGGCCGCAGTCTGCAACGGCGGTGCTACGTGCGATTGCCGACGATGCGTCGAAGCGCTAGCGGTTGTCGCGCCGAAGCGGGTGATCCTGCGGGATCTGCACCAGCACGATGGGAATCGCGTCCGGATCCTCGATCCACATCTCGATCAGACCCCACGGCTCCGTCCGGGCCTCACGCACTATCTCGATGCCGGCGGCCGCTAATTCCTTTGTAGCAGAATCGATATCACGTACCTGCAACCACAGAGCGCCGGAGAACGAACCCGATTCGTCGCCGCGATGGTGCGCGGCGATCTCGAGCAGACCCTGACCCGCGAAGAACACCGTCCCGCCGGGGTATTCGCGACACACCGCCAACGAGAGACCGTCACGGTAGAACTCGAGAGTCCTCTGGTAATCGACCGGCCGGAGAATTGTCCGAGAAGCGAGGATGTCCACACCGCATGGATACCACGATCATCCACAGTCTTCCCGCATACTCCACTCGCGAAGGCCCACCATCGAAATCCATCGCACTGCGGTGCATGCCGCTGCACGTGCTCCAGTCGCGAAACAGTATTCGTGGCCGTCCCCGAATTCAACGAATTACCTTGTTCTTTCGCGGAATACAGGCGCACCCGCCACCAAGGCATTCTGGGTTCACCTGTGGCGGCGCTGGAGAGGGTGATCTCGAGGCAGAATCTCTGCAGTGAGGGCGGATATCGCGGCTCGGGCGTGCGTGGTGCCGTCACCACCGGTCGCGGTGTGGGCGCTGATCACCGCCAGGAGTAGATCGGCGGTGAGCCCAGGGTCGCGCCGTGGCGACTCGGACGAGGCGGTCAGGGCGTTCACCAGTGCTCTGTTGCAGCGGTTTTCGAGTGGCCGTGCGTGCGCGACCGGCGAACTCGTTACCGGTCCAGCCGCTCGCGGTGAGATCGCCGATGCTGACAGCGCGTCCAGTGTTGATCAGATCTGCCGCGGCAGCGAGGATCGTGCGACGAGTACGAATGGATTGCTGCTGCTCGTCGATCGATGGGCCGAGAAGGGTTGTGGTGGAAAGACTGTCACCGACTCGGGGCCGGCCGCTCTGCATATGCGCGCGGTATCACCAGCCCCCTGCGAGCGCATTGGCGACGCTGTGCCCGACCACGTGTGAAATCCGCTCGAGGGCCGCCGGCGCCGTCCGATGCTGTTGTCGTACTCCATAGTTGGTCGGCTGCAACGATCGGCCTGAACATGCGCACGATGCTCTGGTCGAGGTAGCGGGGTGTCCACTTGTCATGGGTCGTCACCATTCTGTGACTATGAGGTGCGTCACTCGCTGTGGTGCGGTAGATCGCCTGGTCGTGCGTGTCCGGAGATGTTTCTGTTACGTCCGGGTGGGGGTGTCGCCGGCGTGGTTCGGGTGTCGAGGGTCTGTCGGGGATGTGTGGGGTGTTGTACCGTCCCGGGCAGATCTTCAGTTATCTTTCAGCAATCATTGTGGTCGATGGAATCACCGAATCGTGTACGGAGACTCGCTCATGGAAACGATGGCACGCGCTACGACTGGTTCGGCGGTGCGGGGACGTGGCGTATCGAGGGCTGTGGCTGGTTGTGTGGTGGTGTCGGCGGCAGTGATGGTGGGTTCGCTTGCGTTCGCGGGCAGTGCGTCGGCGACGCCGACGCCGTTGGCCGACAAGGTCGCGAGCACGGTCACCGATGACGGCTGGACGTTGGATCTTACTGCCAGCAACTTGTCGGTGAACCCGGTTCCGAACGTGGCGACGACGGCGTTCACGCGGGAGGGGTTCGTCTCGGCGAAGGTCACCGGCACCATCACCGGTGCCGGTGGCACGGCGGTGAAAACCGGGTACATCGAACAGGGCCTGCAGATCGGGTGTCAGATCGATGTCTCCTCCGGACTCGGTGTGGGGCTCGGGTTCTCGTTCGGTCCGTCGGTGGGTGTGTCGATCTCCGGTACCGGCCCCAGCGCGAATGTCGGTGTCAACGCGTCGGTGAACCCGAGTATTCAGGCCACCATCGCGCCGGGGACGATCACCACGATTGCGCTGGGCACGAAGGATCTCGAGGCGTCGAAGGCTTCGATCACGGCGGAGAACGTGCATGTGAAGGTCGATGCGTGCATGGGTCCGGTCACGGTCCGCTCTTATGCGCAGTTCGCGGTGTCGACGGCGACCTCGGACAACAGTGTGTTCGTGTACTCCGACCCGACTTGGCTCTGACACAGCCCTGTAGCCCGGTCGGTTATCGGTTTACGGCCGCGTGCAGCGATTTCGATTGTCGACCAACAGTTTCCGCACTCACCCTTACCTGAGGAGCATCATGTCTTTCACTCGTACGAAGCGAATCGCAGCCACCACCACAGCAGCCACGCTTGCTGCAGGCGGCGTTCTGCTCGCCTTCGCACCGGCAGCATCGGCAGCACCCACCCGTGCTGAACTCGGTGCCCCCGTTGTGCAGGTTCCCCTCAATCATGCCCTGACCGTCGCGGCCCGTGACAGTGGTATTCCGGCCGCTCTGGCCAACTTGGATATCACGATTCCGGTGCAGGGGTGGGAGAGGGTGATCGACTCGTCGGCCAACGTTCTGGCAATCGGGACCGCTCGGGCTGCGCAGTACCCCAACGGTTGCGCTTCCTACGAGTTCTACCTTCCGCCGAGCGGGGGGTGGGCAGCCGCAGCCGCCTCGTACATCAACTGCCCCTGGTAGAGAGCACCTTCTTCCTCCAGATGCATCTCCTCCCGCTTTCCGACCCAGCTGGTTGCGGGTATCGCGAGTCCCGCGTTTCTGTTTGGTAGAGAAAGGCATTCACTTTCGATGACCACGTCACCGGCCGACCCGATGACCCCGCCGACCCGCCACCACGGTGCAGCAGGCAACGACACCTCGACGGCGGTGATCGCGACGTTGTTCGGGCTCGGGTTGCTGATTGTGGCGTTCGCGGTGATCGGACGCCTCGCCGGGTGGGCCGGCGATCACGGGACGATCCTGGTGTATGTGGCGTTGTTTCTGTGGATGTCGATCGCAGGGCGGGTGTTCTGGTGGGGCACCGACAAATTGGTTGCCACGGTCCGGAAGACGTCGGCCCAGGACCACCGATGAGGCCGGAACCGATATCGAAACCGACTGCGGCATCGAGGAACCCGACGCTGCGTAGGTCGGTGGCGGGAGTCCTCGCTGCCGGGGCATTGTTGACCGGGGCTGCCGGGGTGATCGGTGCCGCGATCGTGCTCACAGCAGGACCCGCCTCGGCGGGACCGGCGGAGGATTGTGCGGCGGTGCGGGCGCGGGATCATCAGATCTACCTGAACTTGATTGCCTCTCTACCGCCGGGCTCTCCGATCCCGCCCGAGTACATCAACCCGTGCCTGACCGCCCCGTCGACGTCCACGACTGCTCCGCCGACGAGCACCGCGGGATTGCCGGGCGCGCAAGCACCCGGCGGTGGCCCGAACGTCGGTGCGAACGCGCCGACGAACTTCCCCACCTACAACGGCACCCCCATCGTCCCCGTGCCTGTCCCTGTGCCGGGGGTGGTGCAGACCGCGACACCGGGCGCACCAGCGGCCGCGGGTGGTGAGAGTCCTGTGGGAGTCCCGGCTGCGACGGCGACCAGCGGACTTGCTCCGACGTCGCCGCAGCCTGCGGGATCGACTGCACCCACTGCGGTTCCCGATCGGGGTCCGGGACCGATACCCACCGATACCGATTCGAATACCGCAGCAGCGCAACCGGTCCCGGACGCGGGGTCCTCCGTATCCGGGGAGGGTGCGGATCGTGACCGGTATCTCGAACCCGCTCTGGTCGGTGCAGCCGCAATCACCGCCGCCGGGATCGGTGTGCGTGGGCGGCCCGGACCGTTCGGTCCCCGGACACCCGGATCTGCATTGGCCGGTGTCGTCGGTACGGTCAGCGCGCCTGTGGTCCGTTATGCACCAGGTGGGTTCGAGCAGATCACCGTGCCCAACGAGGACGGTGGCGAACGCACCCTGGTGCTCATCAACGATGCGACTTCGCCGCGTAGCTACCGATTCCCGCTGCACGTCCCCGACGGCGGACACGCGACCGAGAACCCTGATGGCTCGGTCTCGGTGTTCGATGCGGCAGGACGTGAGGTCACGCACTACGACGCACCGTGGGCGTACGACGCCACAGGAGAACCTGTCCCCACCGAGTACGAGATCGAGGGGGACGAGTTGGTTCAACACGTCTATCCCGGGCCCGACTCCATCTTTCCGATTCTGGCCGACCCGTCCTGGAGCGGTGTTCTCGACGGAGTGAAAGATTTCGGCGCGGGAGTGGGAACGTCGGTCAAGGACAATGTGGTGGGGATGGGCCCTCTCGTCGGGCTCGGGGGTGAGGGCGGACCTGGGGTCGAAGAGTCCTGGCAAGGAGTCGGGGCCTTGGTCGGCCTCGGCGGCGACGGCGCACCGGGGGTGAAGGATTCGTGGAAGAACGTCGGTAAGGAGACCGTCGCATGGGATGACTACGCGGGCGGCGACAGCGCCTATGCCACAGGGAAAGTCACAGGAAACATCGTCACCGCGCTCGTCGGCAGCAAGGGCACGTCTGCGGCCCTGAACGCAGGCAAAAACGCAGCGAAGGACGCGGCGAAGGACGCGGCGGAACAAGCAGGTCGTCATGCCCCTACCGGCGACACGCCGTCGACGGTTCCCGTCCCACCTCCCACACTGGCCGAGAAACTCGCGAACGCCGACGTCTACACCGGCGCGGGACCCTCAAGTCGGCAGCGGAACGATTTTCCGCTCACAGACGGTCCGAAAAACGGTGCACTCGTCCGACTGAACGACAGCGGGAAGGTCGCGTACTGGGCTGAATACGACAAAAATGGGACCATGATCAGGAGGGCAGATCTCGAAGGAAAGTCGCACGGGCTGATTGAGACCCCGCATGTCGTCGACGTGGTTATCGACCGGGCCCCTGACGGTACGGAACGTCCGCGACAGGACAAGAAGAACACACGTCCCGCTACAGATGAAGAGATTGCCAGTGCTGGCGCATGGAAACCGGAATCGGAACGAAGCGCCGCCCCCGCTTCATCGCCCAACTCCACACAACCTCCGAAACAAAGCTCGGGCGCTGCCACCACCGGAGCCGCCGGGTATACGGCCGCTGCACAAACACAGAACCAACAGGACACGCCGCTGCAAGGACCAGGTTTGGAAGCTCAGCGTGCTCAAGCACGAACGGAACTCGAAACCAGCTACACCCCCGCTGATCAATCCCGCGACCAACAGATAGCGCACACCCAAGGACCCGGACTGGAAGCTCAGCGTGAACAAGCACGAGCCAACCTGGACATGGTCAACCGCGAATCAGATCTGAACACCGTGAAAATCCAGGGCCCAGGCCTGGAAGCGCAGCGCGATGCCGCACGCGACCGACTTGCCGCCGACAACTACAGCAAAAAGACAACATGATCAGAGAGAATACGGCCATGGATGATGAAGCAGCCTCGCGCGAGGAAGCAGAGACGGCGCTCCAGCAAGGGGATTGGGCTTCGGTCTCGGTTGGCTTGCGATGGTTGGTAGGACATGCCGAAGGGTCTACCGACTTCGACATTTTGGTCGAAATGCTGCGGTATCCCACCAATATCGTTCCGATGGAGATTGCTGCAGAGGCGCTGATCCGCAGATATGGTTCTTCGGGCTTGGCTGCTGTCATTACCTTTCTAGTCTCTGATGAGATCGATTTCAGCTGTCATGACTATCTGCTCGCGGTCCTCGACGACTTATACCTAGATCACGGTGTACCGATCCGGGACATGCTTATGGAGTTGGACCGAGATGACAGTTTTCTCGATATCACGGATTTGCTGGATCGGCCTACACTCGCGGCGGGTTCACAGGGCTCTGCAATGAACTCCTAGAACCACGGATGCGTTAGTAACCTCGCGCGAAGAGGCGGAGGCGGCGCTCCTGCAGGGGGGTTGGGCTTCGGTCTCGACCGGTCTGCGGTGGTTTCGCAGCAACGCCGAGGGCGAACGCGATTTCCTTCTGGTTTCCGAGCAGCTGCGGTATCCGAACTTGGTGCCGATGAACATCGCGGCGGAAACGTTCGTACTCCGCTTCGGTGTTCGAGGACTCGTGGAGAATCTCATGTACCTGATCCGGGCCACGAGATGACTCGTGCTTCAGCGTGGTTGATCAGCGCCGCACTTGGCATCGCAGTCTCGATTGCCGGGGTCGTACTGCTGGCTCGCTTGTGGACCGCCTGCGAGGTGGGTGTCAATAGTTCCGGCAATGCCTTTGCACTGCTGTTCTTTTACGCACCTGTGCTGTGCTTGTGGACGATCCTTACGACTGTTCTGGTGTCGACCTGGACGGCGCGGCTATCGATGCTGTGGATGTCGATCTGCGTGCTACTCGTTGAGCTTGCGGGATTATGGCTTTTTCTGATCATTCTTCACTCGCCGGGTGGTGGCTATCCATCGCCGGTGTGCATCGACAACGTTCCTCCATGGTGGCCGCAATGGATTCCGTTGTGATGCGCAAGGGAAACCAATCGACCCGTCGGTGAATCGCTCGGTAGAAGTGGCTGATCTATCGGCGGCGGAATGGGTGGTGAATGGGCGGGAGCTGCACTCGGAGGTCAGATCGGCGGCCTCCTGGAGCATTTATCGGTGCCGGAATTGGAGCCTTCGCGGGAGGTTAGTGTACGACCAAGTACCGAGATGCATCACCGAACTCTTCCAAGGACAAGACACCGGCAAGGGATCGATCGAATTCCGCGTCACGGCACGTGCCCCCGGACAGGCCACTGTCGATACCACCTTCAAGGGGATCGACGTACCGATCCTCGAAGGCTATTCCAGACTCTGGACTTTAGAAGGCGGGAAATGGAAGTATGACAGCTGTCAGTGAATCAAACCCGCTATCGATATATGTCCCTCAAGATCAAGGATGGAAGTTGATGAGAAATCTCAGCCTGTACGAAATACTGATAGGGATAATTAACCTCTTACTCTCGGTATATTTATTGTTTGAGATCGCCAACGGAAATTCCACGATTACGAACTATATTGCAGCAGTGGCAACCTCTGCCGTCATCGCGATACTCATCTGGCGCATATTCAGCCGCCGAAAATCGTCTTAGCGCCGAAAATAAAGGGGATATTGGAGTGGGATTCCTGGATAGAAGAATAAAGATGCCGAGCGTGAAAGTTCTGGATCTGTCGGAAATTTGGAGTGGGCTCTCGTCGCTGTTTTTTTCATACTTGCGATCACGCACCTGATCGGCGGATCGGGCGACTTCCTTGACTACGCCATATTGGTGTTGAGTCTGGTGTTGTTGGTCAGAATTGTCTACCTCGTCGTCAAGGCGCGAGTCGACCCCGATGTCCGCAAAGAGCGATAGAGAGGAGAAGTAGAGTGCGCCTGTTCGATCGAAAAGTCAGTGCCGGGATCGCCCTGCTCTTGTGTGTCGCCGTCGCACTGGTGGCAGGATTCGCAGCGGTAGGGCTGTTCGGTTACTCGAAGGACGTCGACGAGGACAGTAGTCGGACGGGGTCGATCACCTCCGCTGACGCCGAACAGCCTGTGGAACTTGCTGTGCAGGCGGTGGTGAACGCGTACAACGTCGGCGACTGGGCCGCTGTCGAGCAGGGAAGTTGTGGGGATGTCGCAATCCGCACTGCGGCGGAGTCGCGAGGCGGTCTTGCAACGAACAGGGCCGACGACGAGGTCCGCATCACCGGCCTGGACGACTTCGAATTCACCACGGTCGACAGCGCAATGAACGCGTACACGTTCGCGCGCGTAACGGTCGGACGCCCCGACGACCCGACCGGCGATGCCGACGCTGTCGCTTTCTTCGCCCTGCTCGATTCCGGGGACGGCTGGAAGGTGTGCACGTCACAGATCGTGAACACGACCGGAATTTAGCCTCTGCGTTCATTGGCCGAATTAAACAACCCTGTCAGCATGGCTGGCAGGGTTGTTTCGTTGTCGCTGGAGAGAATTGACGGCGTCGCCCGCGTGGGTCCTATTCCTGACAGGTGTACGGCTGATCGGATCTCACCGAAAACGCGCCCGGTCTCGAAGACCTGGGCGCGTGGCGGTGGCCACAGTCGTAGAACGGGTCGGTCAGGGGAGTCCGAGTGCGATCGCGAGTGCTTTATTGAGTTTGAGCACGGTCGCGGGGGAGAGGGAGCCGGCCGGGCGTCCGTTGGCGATCTCGTCGTGAAAAATCTGGGCGATGTCGTCGGCGAGGATCGAACCTACAAGAGGGTCAGCGGCGGCGAACGGGACGGCGGTGGGGATCCCGGGCTTCGGAGTGGTGGTCGCACGCACCGCGAGAACCCCGTCGAGTTTGCGGTTCCGGAAGTTGTTGGAGACCACCACCCACGGCTTTTCTCCCTCGCCCAGGTCAACCCAGTAGATCTGCCCGCGCAGTGCCGTCATGCGGTGTAGGTCTTGTCGACGCGCTCGACGTAGCGGCGGCGGCGCGCCTGTTGCTCACGTCGCCCTTCCGCTTGGTCCTTGGCGAGTTCGTCGTATCCGGCTTCAAGGGCCTTTTCGCGAAGTGCTTCCGCGCCCACACGCAGAAGGGCGCGGGCGATGCCGGACTCGGAGTTGTCGCGGATGGTGATGTGCTGCTGCTGCGCCCATTCCCGCAAGATTCCTGCTTCGAGGCGTTCGGGGTCGGCGAACACGGCGAGTTCCGCTTGGTCGTCACTATCGAGTGTTACAGGTAGCCGTTTCACGCCCATGTTTCACAGTCTGACTCACTTTGTGCGTGATGGCAATGAGTTTTCCGCCACGGCGGTCCAATCTCCTCGCAAGCTTCGGTGATGCTCCGTGGATCGTCCGATGCCTTGGTATCAGACTGCTGGAATCCTCATGACCGGCGCGTTCGCGCTGCTGAGGTTTCCCAAGCTGGCGTTCGACACCCTCGACTCCTCGCTACTGCGCCGGCGGGCGCTATCGGCGGCTCAGGCGGCAGAGAAAGCTACAGAGCAGAGCGCGAAGGAAATCTTGACCGCGCGCTCCGAGGCCCTCGCCAACGTCGTCAACGTGACCCTCCCTCGACCGGAGCATGCCGTCGAGGACGCATCCGAACTGCTCACCGCCCGCGTCGGGGACGCGGTACTCAAAGCGATCCTCGATCACTGGAACGCCGAGCGTGGACGCTGGAGCGTCAGCAAATATGCCCGACCACAGGAAGAACTGGTCCTCGGTAAAGCATCGAGCACATCATGGACAGAGCGACGCGAGGCGAGGAAACGATGGGCGAAGGAACTTCAGATCGGGTGGGAAACTCTCATCCCACCGCAGGTGCGTCTCGACCGGACTCTGTTGCCTGCTGTCGCCGATATCGAGACCGTGCCGGCCGGTACTTTGGTTCGGCTCGGTGACGCGCCACTCGATGTCGACTTCGAGGACATTCTCGATCTCCGCCGCGCCCTGGGCTACCCGACCTGACCCGCGTTGGCTCCCGGATCCTCGCTCGGCACCTTCTGCCGGTCACCCTTGCCCGACTGTCTGGGCGTAGTGTTTCGACGCCCGTCGTTCGCCCCCGTCTCGCGGGTACACCTCAGGTGTGGACGTCGCCGCATCGGCGACGAGTCGACACCACCGCCTCAGAAGGGAGCCTGATGTTTCTTTTCGTATCCAACGGCGGCAAACAGCAATCCATTGCACATCGAATCGATTTTCCCTGGCAGTTCGGGCAGCTGCTCTCGCGGTTCGACGGTCTTCAGCGGTCTGCGTTGACGGTCTCGAAGGTTCCGGAGGGTCGGTACTACGAGGATCTCAGCGACGACGAGAAGACCGCGATGAGCGAAAGCTACATCCAAGCCGCTGGGTCGGCGCAGGCGATGTCGGTCGAACTGAGGTTTCCCATTGACGGCGTTCATCGCCTGTTCGTCATCGGCCGATCCGGCCCTCGTCAGGGCGAACCCACTGTCGAGATCCCGTTTTTCGGCGGCAAACGCTCCCTCACCGTGTACCCCGAAGAGGTGTTCACCGCTGATGACGCGACGCAGTTGTTCTTCGAGTGGGCCACCACAGGAGAGATCGACCGCACGAAGCATCATCTCCGCGAATTCGACCTCGACGCCTTCTACCGAACCTGAGACCAGCCTGCCGCGCGCGAACGATCGGCCGCGGACGTCGCCCTCATGGCCGAGGAGCTGCAATGCCCGAAGTCGGTGTCGATGAAGATCGCTGCTCGTACGCTGTTCCGGTGCGGTGGGCTTGGCGGAAGTCATCGAGCATTGGGGTTCGTCGATATGAGAGCCCATGCACGCGAACAGGAATGCGGAGTACTCGAGGAGTTGCATTGCACGACAGCAGGGCATCCTCGAGCGGGTCGATCAATAGCGAAGACGCCCGTTCCCGGTTGGGCAAAGACGGCGAACGCCACCGCAATCGAGCGTGAGGCAGGCCATCGCCCACCGAATGCGCTTTTCGGAGAGCCGGGAGTTCTGGAAGTCCGCCATCCAGCGGTAGTCGTACGGCTCTGTGAACCATGCCCGCACTCCACCCGCGGAACTTCCGGCGCGATGCGACGTCGAATTCGCCAGTGGATCAGAAATACCGAGGGAACGGCGACCAATCGGGCTCGCGCTTTTCCAGGAAGGAGTCGCGCCCTTCCACTGCCTCGTCGGTCATATAGGCCAGACGCGTTGCCTCACCGGCGAACAGTTGCTGGCCGACCAGGCCGTCGTCCTGCAAATTGAAGGCGTACTTCAACATTCGTTGGGCCTGAGGCGATTTCGCGTTGATCTTCGCCGCCCACTCGATGGCCGTGTTCTCGAGCTCGTCGTGATCGACCACCTTGTTCACTGCGCCCATGCGGTGCATCTCCTCGGCCGAATACGTCTCGCCGAGGAAGAAGATCTCGCGAGCGAACTTCTGACCGACCATCTTGGCCAGATACGCACTGCCGTAACCGCCGTCGAAGCTGCCGACGTCCGCGTCGGTCTGCTTGAACCGCGCATGTTCGCGGCTCGCGAGGGTCAGATCGCACACCACGTGCAGGCTGTGCCCGCCGCCTGCCGCCCAGCCGTTGACCAAGCAGATGACCACCTTGGGCATGAAGCGAATGAGGCGCTGCACCTCCAGGATGTGCAGGCGGCCGGCGCGGGCCTTGTCGACGGTGTCGGCCGTTTCCCCGTCCGCGTACTGATAGCCGCTGCGTCCGCGAATGCGCTGATCGCCACCGGAGCAGAACGCCCAGCCGCCGTCCTTGCTGCTCGGTCCGTTTCCGGTGAGCAACACCGTGCCCACGTCGGAACTCACCCGTGCATGTTCGAGAGTGCGGTAGAGCTCGTCGACGGTGTGCGGCCGAAATGCATTGCGGATTTCGGGACGGTCGAACGCAATTCGCACGGTCGCATCGGACACGTGGCGGTGATACGTGATGTCGGTCAGGTCTTCGAAGCCGGGAACGGGACGCCACAGTGCGGGAGTGAAGGTCACGAGCGCCAGCTTAACGGTGGCCGGGGTTGGCTCCGTGCCGAACGGTCGGTGCAGCTAGCGTGCAGTCATGACCGACCCGATCGAGCTCGACCGCGATTACGACCACCACGGGGGCTTCCCGCGTTTCGTTCCTGCGAAGGTGGGGCCGGAGTACGGGCAGCTGCTCGAGGCCTTGCGCACGGTGCAGGATCTCGCGGTGTCCACCTCGTTGCCGGCCGAAGTGACCGAGGCAGCTGCGGACAAGGCTCGGGAACTGATCGAGCTGTTGAGCCCGCACGTGGTGGCCGAGGGACGTCAGACCGCCGGACGCGTTCCGAGGCTTCCGGGCCGAGGCTCGCTGTTGTTGATGCCGTGGATCATCGAGAAGATCGACGCAGACGGTGTCCGCAGCCGGGGCATGTTCCGCCGCTTCCACCTCGGCGGAAACTCCGCCGCGCACGGTGGCACGCTGCCCCTTCTGTTCGACGACCTCTTCGGCCTCATCCAGCACGCCTACGGCAGGCCCATCAGCCGGACGGCGTATCTGCACATCAACTACCGCAAGGTGACGCCGCTGAACACCGAGCTGGTCGTCGAGGGCGCGGTGGATCGGGTCGAGGGACGCAAGACGTTCATCAACGCTCGGCTCACGGATCTGGACGGCAACCTGTTGGCCGACTGCGAGGCGTTGATGGTTCAGTTGCTCCCGGGGCAGCAATGATCCCCCCGATCGACGACGTTCTGGACGGTGCGCATGTGCTCTCGATGCCGATGCGGACCAAGTTCCGCGGCATCACCACCCGTGAGGTGATGCTCGTTCGCGGCCCGGCAGGGTGGGGTGAGTTCTCACCGTTTCCCGAGTACGACGACGTCGAGTCGACCCCGTGGCTGGCGTCGGCGATCGAGGCCGCGTGGGACGGCCCGCCCAGCCCGCTGCGCCGACGCATCCCGGTGAACGCGACCGTCCCCGCAGTGGCGGCATCGGACGTGACATCGGTGTTGAGCCGGTCTCCCGGTGCCGAGACCGCCAAGGTGAAGGTGGCCGAGAAGGGGCAGACTCTGGCCGACGACCTCGCCCGAGTGCGTGCCGTGCGCGAGCTGGTGCCGCGGGTACGGGTCGACGCCAACGGCGGCTGGAGCGTCGACGAAGCGGTGGCGGCTCTGACGGCCCTGACCGCCGACGGTCCGCTCGAGTACGCCGAGCAGCCGTGTGCGTCGGTGCCGGAATTGGTCGAAGTTCGGCGTCGGGTGCCCGGGGTGCGGATCGCTGCCGACGAGAGCATTCGCCGGGCCGAGGATCCGATGAAGGTCGTTCGGGCAGGCGGAGCGGACATCGCCGTGCTCAAGGTGGCCCCGCTCGGCGGGATGCGCGCGGTGCTCGAGCTGGCCGGAGAGCTGGGGGAGTACGGCGTGCCGGTGGTGGTGTCGAGTGCGCTCGATTCTGCTGTCGGTATCTCGTCCGGTTTGGCCGCGGCCGCTGCGCTGCCGCATCTCGAATTCGCCTGCGGTCTGGGAACGGGCGCACTGTTCGTTCGAGACGTCGCACCCGTGCCGGAGGTGATCGACGGAACGTACCCGGTCGGCAGCCTCGAACCCGACGCCGAGGCCCTGATCGAGCTCGATGCCGACGCCGATCGCACGCAGTGGTGGATCGAGCGAGTTCGGCGCTGCCACGCCCTTCTGCGGTAGTCTTGCGCCCGGTCCGCGTGGGGCCGCTGACACATCTGGGAGGAACTTCGAAGTGGTTGCTGCACTCAAGGATTCACTGCTCGACGAGTCGAAGGCCGACGCTCTGCGCGTCGATGTCCTGGCACTGATCGACGCCGAGGTCGCGGACAAGAAGGGCGCGAGTGGACTCGCGGTCAAGGGGGGCTACGGCGCAGTGAAGAAGGTCGGACCGTCGTACATCGACAATGCGGTCTCGGCTCTGTGGCCCGATTTCGTCGACAAGCTGGATCCGTTCTGGCAGTCGTACAACGCTGCCCCGCAGGGCACGTTCGGTCAGTACCTCGCCGCCAACGGCGACGCCGCATCCGACGCGCTGCTCTCGGTCACCGATGCCCGCATCGAGGAGACCGACAAGTCCGTCGTCAAGAAGTTCTACGGCAGCCTGCGTGGCTCGGCGAAGAAGAACGTCACCGAGGCACTGCCGCGCGTGGGTGACCTGGTCGCCAAGCACGCCTGAGCGGCTTCGCCGCATGTGAGTGTGGAGCCCTCGGGTCGTTCCGCGGGCTCCACACTCACATGCGCGTAGCGCTCAAACGCTCCCAATCGGCTTCCGTCTGATCCGCGTACAGCTGCGCGAAGCGGCACAACGCCACCTCGAGGGCATCGGAATCTCCGGTGTATCCCGAGATCATCGACGCCCCACTCGTACGCGCGTGGCCCTTGGCCAGTAGTCGACCCACCACCCGTGCGTAGTCGACCAGAGCCGGCGCGTCGATCGACGACAGGTCGATGGTCCCCTTCATGTTGCGGAACTGCCGCACGTAGTACTGCCGTCCGGCGATGGTCGTCCAGCCCAGCAGCGGATCGCTGACGGTCTGCAGATCCTGCTGATACTCCACGACCCTTTGGCCCTGGTGATCGTGCCAGGCCGATTCGCCGTGCACGTACGGCGCGAGCACCGAGCGTCTGGCCTGCTTGAGCTGCAGAAACACGACGTCGTCCTCGCTGGTGCCCTCGAGCAGAGCCACGTACGCCCGCAGGCCGACGCTGCCGACGCCGACCACGCGGTGCGCCACGTCGATCAACGTGTATCCACCGAGCACGCGACGCCAGTGCGGGGTGAGGGTGAGCAGATACTCGTCCAATCCGACGGCCAGAAGTTCCTCGTCCTTGGCGGAGATGCGCGTGGTGATCGGCGGCTCCTCGACGATTCTGCGCTTGCCCTCGTGCTTCTCGGTGAAGCGCGGCAGAACGCGGTCACTGGTGCGTCGACGCGCCTTCTTGGTGGCGCGTTTGATCTCCTTGCGCAGCGAGCCCTCGGTGGCGTCGCGCTGCAGCTTCTCGGCCGTCAGACGTTGGAACGAACGCGACATCAGCGGCTCGTCGGCAAGTCGGGCCACCTCGATTCGGTACGCGGACACGCAGGCGGTGACGGCGTCGCGGCACTGATCCTCGGTGCGGCCGTTCTGCCGCCCGGCCACCCAGATGCTCGCGGCGAGGCGTCGTAGATCCCATTCCCAGGCTCCCGGGTGGGCCTCGTCGAAGTCGTTGAGATCGATGACGAGGTCACGTTCGGGGGAGGCGTAGAACCCGAAGTTGCCCAGGTGGGCGTCGCCGCTGATGACCGGGTTGATGCCGGTCGACGGCAGCATCGCCACGTCCCGGGCCATGACGATCGCCGTGCCGCGCAGGAATCCGTACGGGGACTCGACCATCCGCTCGAGGCGCGTCGGTATCAGCCATTCGATGCGGCCCTGGTGCGAGTATTCGATCTGCTTGACCGGGTCGGGTCGATCCGCCGGTGGGGTCCAATCGCCGAGCGAGGCGATCGGCACCTTTTCGCGTAGACGTCGTCCCAGTTCGTAGCGCTCGGCTCGGGGGAGCGGACGGGCGCGCAGCGAGGCGAACGACGCACCGTCGACCTCGACCGAGTCGGTGACGACTGTGTGACCTTTTCCCAAGCCGGACATGTGAGATGACACTAATCGAGTGCTATCCGGCGGCTTTACCGAACTTCCAGTATCCGGTGAAGCAGATGCTGGATTTCGGTACTGCGCGCTCGTTCACCAGGTATCTGCGCAGGCCGGTGGCCAAGCCCTGTTCGCCTGCCACGTAGACGAACGGGGTGCCGCCGGGAAGTTCGGCTTTCTGCACTGCGGCGAGTGCCGCATCACCGGGTTTGGCATGCGGGTCGGTGCGCACGATCCACTTCAGCTCGACGCCCGGCGGCACGTGGTGCTGCTGGACGTCGGCCTCGGTGGGGACTTCGATGAACACCACGGCGCGCAGGTCTTCCGGTGAGGATCGCAGTATTCCGAGAATCGCCGGAGCGGCACTCTCGTCGCCGACGAGCAATTGCCACGAGGCATCGGTATCCGGGTTGTAGATGCGTCCCTCGTCGAGAATCGCGACGCGGTCCCCGGGAACGGCGCGTGCAGCCCACGACGACGCTGGGCCCGCGTGGCCGCCGTGTTCGGAACCGTGGACGACGAAGTCGACGTCCAGCTCCGCGCCCTCGCTCAACCGGCCATGGCCTGCGGGGCGGAAGTTGCGGACGGTGTAGTTGCGGACAACCGGCTTGGTGTCCTTGGAGAAGGTCAGATACTGGGCGTACCAGAATTTCGAGGTCGAACTGGGTATGCGGGGTTCGCGTTGATCCGGTTGTGGCAGGAACAGTCGGAACCACTGGTCGTAGCCCATGTACGCGTAGCTCGAGAGCGACTCGCCCCCGAGGGTGATCCTGACGAAGCCGGAACTGATCCGTTCGGCAGCGAGAACGTGCAGTCGGTAGAACGCCGGGTGCTCGGGTTTGAGGTACTTGGCCATGCCGGTGAGATTAGTGGACCCTAACTCCCAATGGGGGCGCGTCGATTCACTCGGGTCGACCATGCCGGTAGTGCTGGACGACCTTCGCTCCCATCGGCACCGCGAACAGCATCATGAACACCCGGATCACCTGCGCTGCCACGACGAACGTCACGTTCGCGCCGGTCGACGCGGCGATGGCAAGCACCGCGTACACACCACCCGGGGTGGTCGCCAGGTAGCCCTCGTAGCCGCTCGTCCCCGTCGCGGACGCCAGCCACAAGCCGAGCATCGCGCATCCGACGGTGACGGCGATGATCAACATCAGAGACGCGGGCAGGACCCGCGAGATCGACTTCAAGCTGGCGACGGTGAACCGCAGCCCCGCCTGCCATCCGATCACGATGTACGCCGCCCACAGCAGCAACGTCGGGACGGATGCGTCGAACGACACCCCGAGTACGTCGGCGAGCGTGGCGATCATCAGCGGGCCGAGCAGGGCGGGGGCGGGCAGCCGGATCGCCTTCGCCAGCATCACGCCGATGACGCCGCAGATCACGACGAAGGCGAGGTCGATCCACAGTGCCTCGTGCACGTCGGCGGTGACCGACGACTGTCCGGGTTGAGCGTCGAACACCAGGGTGGCGACCAGTGGCAGCGTTGTGGTCACCAGCACGACGCGGAGGTACTGCACCACCGCCACGACTCGTTCGTCGCCGCCGAGCTCCTGCGTGATCGCCACCAGTCCCGAGGCTCCGCCTGCGACCAGCGCCAAGGAACCGGTCAGTGAATCGATGTCTTTACGAAGCCCCAGCAGCGCGCCGGCCGCGATCGACAGCAACAGGGTGCCGATGCATGCCAGCAGTACCGGCAGCCAGGTATCGCCCAGCGAGCTCAGAGTGTCGCTCTGCACCAGCGTTCCGATCTCGACGCCGAGGATTGCCTGCGCCGCCATGCCGAGTCTGCGGGGGAGTGGCGCTCGCTCGGTTCCGGTCGTCGGAGCCCACCCGGCGAGCGCGAACACGATCGCCACCAGCAAGGCAACGAACAACGCAGCCGACGGCACACCGAGTGCATCGGCCCCGACGGTCAGTCCGACCGTGACGAGAACCAGCAGCAGCCAGCGAATCAAGAAGGTCGCTCGATTTCGCGAACCTCGGGCGGCAACCCCCACTCGGTGCGACCGAGGCGGCTGAGCGGGGCAATGGCGTCGAACTCGGGGAGGCCGTCCTCGGCCAGATATTCGGGACGCACCGACAGGGCGACGACAGTGCCCATGACGACGAAGCAGTTACCCACTTCGACGACGCGATGCAACGTCGCCTCGATGGCGATCGGAGCGGCCGCCACGCGCGGTGGTGTCACGACGGTACTGGGCTCGCTCTCGATGCCGACTGCCTCGAATTCGCTGACACCGTGATCGAAGCTCGCCGAACTGCTGTTGACCTGATCCACCAACGGTGCCGTCGCCAGATTCACGACGAACTCGCCGGTGGCCTCGATGTTGCGAAGACTGTCCTTGCGGGTCACCGACGTGAACTGCACGACCGGAGGCACCACCGAGGACACCGTGAAGAAGCTGTAGGGCGCGAGGTTCGCCACACCGTCGGCCGAGACGGTGGAGACCCAGGCGATGGGCCGAGGTACCACCGAAGCGGTCAGGAGCTGGTAGAAGCGACCGGGAGCGACCTCGTCGGGCCGAAAGACTGTACGCACACCTTCATACTGTCAAAGCCCGGTTGCGGCGTCCGACCGACGCGTCTGACACTCTTGAAACTGTGAATCCGTCCACCGCACAGGCCACCGCAGTCGTCGACGAACTGGCGCGCAGCGGGATCCGAGACGTCGTGTTGTGCCCCGGCTCGCGGAACGCCCCGTTGGCGTTCGCGTTGCAGGAGGCAGACGTGGCCGGCCGCCTGCGGTTGCACATGCGGATCGACGAGCGAACCGCCGGCTTCCTGGCGATCGGCCTGAGCCTGGGGAGTGGTCAGCCCGTCCCGGTGGTGATGACGTCGGGAACCGCGGTCGCCAATCTGGGGCCTGCCGTACTCGAAGCGAACTACGCCCGCATTCCACTGATCGTCATCAGCGCCAACCGCCCGTACGAGATGCTCGGCACCGGTGCCAACCAGACCATCGAGCAGCTCGGCCTGTTCGGATCCCAGGTGCGCGCGACGATCAGCCTCGGGCTCGCCGAGGAAGGACCCAAGCAGAACAGTCAGTGGCGCAGCGCCGTCTCCCGCGTCATCGCGGCTGCGCGCGGAGCACGATCCGGCAACGCCGGGCCGGTGCACTTCGATATCCCACTGCGTGAGCCTCTGGTGCCTGCGATCGGCGATCCCGGCGCGCGTCCGGAGGGTCGGCCCGATGGAATGCCGTGGACCTCGACCACCCAGGCGACACTGGACGTTCCCGTCGAACTGGATCTGACTGTCGACACCGTGGTCGTCTCCGGTCACGGCGGTGCCGTGCGTCCGGAGCTGGCCGGGTTGCCGACCGTCGCCGAGCCGACCGCACCCCTGCATGGAATCCCGTTGCATCCCTTGGCTCTTGCGCAGTTGAAGCCGCGCCAGGCTGTGATCACCGGGCGGCCGACGCTGCATCGACAGGTCTCGGCTCTGCTGGCCGACCCTGCAGTCGACGTCATCGCGCTCACCACCGGACCGCGCTGGCCCGACGTCTCCGGCAACGTCCTGGCCACCGGCACTCGGGCGGTCACAACCGGCGCGCCCGACCCCGCCTGGATCGCTCGTTGCGCCGCTCTGTCCGAGAGAGCCGAACAGGCTGTGCACGAACAACTTTCAGAGCATCCCAAGCCGACGGGACTGCATGTGGCCGACGTGGTGATGTCCGCCCTGCAGCCAGGTGACCAGCTGGTGCTCGGAGCGTCCAATCCCGTGCGCGACGCGGCCCTGGTGGCGACACCGAACCCCGACGTGAAGGTTCTGTCCAACCGCGGCGTGGCCGGTATCGACGGCACCGTTTCGACGGCCATCGGTGCCGCGATGTCCGGAAAGCGGCGCACCGTGGCACTTCTCGGCGATCTGACGTTTCTGCACGACGCGGCCGGCCTGCTCATCGGCACCGGTGAACCTCGACCTGACGACCTGACGATCGTCGTCGCCAACGACGACGGCGGCGGCATCTTCGAGCTCCTCGAACAAGGCGACCCGCAGTACGCGGGGGTGTTCGAGAGAGTCTTCGGCACGCCCCACGGCATGGACCTCGGCGCACTGTGCGGTGCCTACCGCGTGGAGCACCACCTGGTCGACTTGGCCGATCTGGCAACCGAACTCACCGGCCATGCCACGGGAATCAGGGTGCTGGAAGTGACCACGGAGCGATCGGGACTGCGCGAGCTGCACGCGGCAATCAGGGCGCGACTGTAGAGCGTGGTGGGCCGCTAACTCTGCTGCGCTGCAACCCATTCCAGGGTTTCGCCGGTTTCCTGGTCGATCATGTCCTTGATCATCTTGTTGATCAGGTCCTCGATCTTGCCGCCCACGATGGGGATCTTCACTGTCGATTCGCCCTTGACGATCAGTTTCGCGCCGGTTCCGTTGGGTCGCAACGACAGGGTGCCGTTCACCTTCGCGGGCAAACCGGTGGTGCCGCCGATCAGGGTGCCCTCGGCGTGGTCGCCTTCGAGCGGGCCCCAATGGTCGGTGCGCGAGACGATCAGCTTGCCCTTGATGACCTTGGTGACGAAGCCGGGGAGCTCGGACGTACCGACCTCTTCGGAGATGTCGACGGTCAAACCGCCGTCGTCGTGCTTGGTCAGCTCGTACCCGTCGGTTTTCTTCGCCTTGGCGAATCGCGCCTCCCACTGGTCCTCGCTGGTGAGTGCTGCGTGCACGTCAGCGGGGGGATTGGACGATTCGACGGTGAACTCGAAGCTGCGCGACATGAGTGCAGACGCTACCCGAGCGGAGTCGCGTCGGCTGCGAAGTAATCTGATCGCTGTGACCGATACCGACGGAGCCAGCCGAACGCTGTACAGGACCCGGCTGGTCGTGCTCGTGGTCGCCGTTGCGATTTCGGTCCTGGCCGTGCTTCTGGTGGTCGGAGCCTGGCGCAACGACGTCACCATCGATTCCGACAAGGGCACCGCCACCGCCGAGGTGCTGTCCGCGGGCAAGTTGCGCTCGGCCGTCAGCTTCATCACCCCCGACGGCGTGACACACAACCCGCCACTGGGGGTGCTGTACCCCACCAACCTCATCGCCGGTCAACGCATCGAGGTCGAGTACTACAAGGCCGACCCGGACGTCGAGCTGGTTCGCGTCGCCGGCCGCGACGCCGCCGTCGCTATCGTTCCGGCCGGATCCGTCATCGTCGTCACGTGGCTGGTCGCCGGCCCGGTGCTGTTCTGGCTACGTCGCAAGGAGGCCAAGAATGCGTAATGCGAAGCAGTGGGCCATCGCTGCCCTCGCCGCAGGGGCCGGGTTCGCGTTGGTGAACTTCGGCAACATCGCGTCGTCGATCGTGGTGATGGTGCTCGTCGCGGTGTTCCTTCTCGTTCTGACGACTCCGGTGCTGTATCCGAGTTCCCTGTCCGACGATGCGTCGCGCACACAGGCGACAGAGAGATCCGTGCCGCTGATCTACTGGCGTCCAGGGTGCATCTTCTGCTTGCGGTTGGCGCTGCTGCTGCGCGGAAAGAAAGCCGTCTGGACGAGCATCCGCCAGGATCCGGCTGCGGCCGCGCGGGTTCGGTCCGTCAACGACGGCAACGAGACGGTTCCCACGGTGTTCGCGGGCTCCGAACATCGCACCAACCCGGATCCGTCGTGGGTGCTCGCGCAATTCGTGTGACGTTGGCCCACACGTAACGTTGTCCATACCTGGCCGACGGCGGGGCCACCCACACTGAGGATCGTGCGAGTAGCCATCGTTGCGGAATCGTTCTTGCCCAACATGAACGGCGTCACCCACTCGGTGATCCGTGTCCTCGAACACCTCGACAAGACGGGGCACGACGCCATCGTCATCGCCCCGGACAACCCGTCCGGTCCCAGAGCCGCGACGTGGCACGACAACGTTCCGGTGCATCGGGTGCCGTCCGTCATGGTGCCGAAGGTGAGCTCGCTGCCCGTCGGTGTGCCGGGCCTCGGCATGGTCTCGGCTATGCGCGCCTTCGCCCCCGACGTCGTGCATCTGGCGTCACCGTTCCTGCTCGGAGCGGGCGGCCTGGCCGCCGCCAACCGACTGGACGTGCCCGCGGTGGCCGTCTACCAGACCGACGTCGCCGGTTTCGCCGCCAGCTACGGACTGGGCCTCACCTCGAAGGCCGCGTGGCGCTGGACCAGGAGATTGCACCGCGGCGCCGCCCGCACCCTGGCTCCGTCCACCTCGGCCGTCGACGCGTTGGAATTGCACGGCATTCCGCGCGTGCACCGGTGGGCGCGAGGAGTCGACGCCGTCCGCTTCGCACCCTCGGCCACGTCGCAGACGCTCAGAAGCCAGTGGGGAGCGGACGAGAAGCTGATCGTCGGATTCGTCGGTAGGCTCGCCCCGGAGAAGCACGTCGAGCGGCTCGCCGTACTGGCCACCGACCCGTCGATCCAGTTGGTGATCGTCGGCGGTGGACCCGACACCGCAGCGTTGCAGACCCTGATGCCGAGCGCGATCTTCACCGGACAACTCGGCGGCGACGAACTCGCTCGGGCCTACGCCAGCTTCGACATCTTCGTCCACCCCGGCGAACACGAAACCTTCTGCCAGGCAGTCCAAGAGGCCCTCTCCAGCGGCGTCCCCGTCATCGGACCCGACGCCGGGGGCCCGCGCGATCTGGTCTCGCATTGCCGCAACGGCTACCTGCTGCCGGTCGACAAGTTCACCGAACTGCTTCCCAGCGCCGTCGGAGCCCTCGCCGAACCCACCACCCGCGCACGATTCGGTGACGCGGCCCGCAAATCGGTGCTGCACCGAACCTGGCCCGCCATCTGCGACGAGCTGATCTCGCACTACTACGACGTGCAAGGCATCACAGCGCCACAGGCAGTGAACGTTGCTTGAGTAGTCTGGACCTCGTGGCCCAGACATCACGCGCAACCCTGGCAAAAGAGCCCCACGAGGTGGCGTCGATGTTCGACGGCGTCGCCCGTCGATACGACATCACCAACACGGTTCTGTCGTTCGGGCAGGACCGGAGTTGGCGCAAACTGACTCGGCGCGCCCTCGATCTCAAACCTGGCGAGCGGGTACTCGACCTCGCCGCAGGCACCGGCGTCTCCACCGTCGAACTCGGTCGCAGCGGAGCCTGGTGCGTGGCCACCGATTTCTCCAAGGGCATGCTGCAGGCAGGACTGCAACGAGGCGTTCCGATGGTCGCAGGTGACGCGATGGCACTGCCATACGCCGACGCCAGCTTCGATGCCGCCACCATCTCTTTCGGCCTCCGCAACGTCTCGGATTTCGACGCCGGCCTGCGCGAGATCGCCCGCGTCACCAAGCCCGGTGGCAGGCTCGTCGTCTCGGAATTCTCCACGCCGGTGTTCGGTCCGTTCCGCACCGTGTACATGGAGTACCTGATGAAGGCGTTGCCGAAAGTCGCTCGCGCCGTGAGCAGCAACCCCGACGCGTACGTCTATCTCGCCGAGTCCATCCGCGCGTGGCCGACGCAGGAACAACTGGCACAGCGGATCACCGACGCGGGCTGGACCGACGTGCAGTGGCGCAACCTCACCGGCGGAATTGTGGCTCTGCACAAGGCAATTCGCCCCTGACGCTCCCTGGTGTCACGAAAAGGGCGGCCGGGAATCGATTTTCAGCGATCCGGTTCCCGACGCCCGCCAGGTGCGGGCGACGAGGTCTCTGTCCGCTTCGGTGATGAGGTTGCCCATGCAGCGGACGGCGACTTTCATCAGTGCGCGTGAGCGCATGCCCACCGGTCCTGCTGCGGGCAGGAATCTGGGCACGGTCAACAGTCCGGCGAGGCGTCGAGCGATGGAGAAGGACTGCCCGTAGTGCTCGCGCAGCAGGCTCGGCCAGGCGTCGGTGAGGTCGGGGTGATCGAGCAGGTCGACGACCATGCGACCGCCTTCGAGTCCGTAGTCGATGCCCTCGCCGTTGAGTGGGTTCACGCAGGCTGCGGCGTCGCCGATGATGGCCCAGTTGGTGCCCGCGATTCCCGAGACCGCGCCGCCCATCGGCAGCAGCGCCGACGCCACCGAGCGCAACTCCCCGCTGAGGTCCCATTCGCCGCGGCGCTGGTGGGTGTAGAGGTCGAGTAGGGGGCGCAGCGCTCCTGGTGCCGGCCTCTTGGCGGTGGCCAAGGTGCCGACGCCGATGTTGATGGTTCCGTCGCCCAACGGGAAGACCCAGCCGTAACCGGGCTGCAGAGTGCCTGCGGCGTCGCGTAATTCGAGGTGCGAGCTGATCCACTCGTCGTCGCTACGGCCCGAGTCGATGTAGGCGCGAGCAGCGACGCCGAATGCGGTGTCGCGATGCCATTGCCGCCCGAGTTGCTTGCCCAGAGTCGAGCGGACACCGTCGGCGACGATCAGTGTGCGGCAGGAGATCTCGTGTGCACCGTCAGCGGTCTGAAGGGTTACCGAGCGGACCGAAGTGCCGTCGCGGGTGACGGCGACGGCCTTGGCTCCCTCGGCCATCACGGCTCCGGATTCGACTGCGGCGACGCGAATCCTGTTGTCCAGTTCGGTTCTGGGAACCGCACTTCCGATGGTCGGCAGTGATCGGCTCGGCCACTCGAGTTCCAGTTCCTGCCCGAATCCGCTCAGTCGCAGTCCTCGGTTGCGCGCTTTGCTGCGCACCCACTCGCCCAGACCGAGCTGATCGAGCTCGGCGACGGCACGTGGCGTCAACCCGTCACCGCACGTCTTGTCGCGGGGGAACACTGCCGCGTCGGCCAGGACGACGTCGCGGCCGGATCGCGCGGCCCATGCCGCAGCGGACGATCCTGCGGGGCCCGCGCCCACGACCAGAACGTCGGTCGTGGTGGGTGGGGCGGGGTGGGGAGTGCTCACGTGTTCCAGTATCCCGACTTCTACGAACGGGTGCGTCGAGGGTCTCCGTTCGCCGCCGTGTGAACGCGTGGTGGTGGCCGTGCGTGACGTCGGCTTCCAGCGAGAACTCGTGGTCACCAGCAGAATTCCGCACGTGATCCTGCTCGACGCTCTGATGACTGCACCGACCGACTCGTTGGGTGACAGGGCGTCGGCAGCGATGGCCGTGACGCTCGAAGTCATCTCCGGCAACCTCGGTGAGTGAAGCGTCACCTGTGGTCGGTGACACCGTCCCACCGGTGTGCACGCTAGGTTCACTACGGTAGAAGGCGAGCAGCGGCGCTTCGCCGCTGCCGCCGGCATGTCGACGACAGGACAGGGACCAACATCGTGAGTACAGACGACGCTGCCGTAGCAACGGTCGTTGCCGGAGTCGACCTGGGTGACCCGGAGCTCGCGCGATCCGTCGCCGACGGCCTCGCACGCGTCGAAGAACTGATGATCAGCGAACTCTCCGACGGTGAGGAGTTCCTCACCGAGGCCGCGCTGCACCTGGCCAAGGCCGGCGGAAAGCGATTCCGGCCCCTGTTCACCGTGCTCACCGGCCAACTGGGACCGTCGCCGACCGATCCGGCGATCGTCACTGCGGCCACGGTCGTCGAACTGGTTCACCTGGCGACGCTCTATCACGACGACGTCATGGACGAGGCGTCGATGCGTCGAGGTGCCGAGAGTGCGAACTCACGCTGGGGCAACAGTGTGGCGATCCTCGCGGGCGACTACCTGTTCGCGCACGCGTCTCGTCTGGTGTCCACCCTTGGACCCGACGCCGTCCGCATCATCGCCGAGACCTTCGCAGAACTCGTCACCGGCCAGATGCGCGAAACCATCGGGGCCAAGAGCACCGACGATCCCGTCGCGCACTACTTGAAGGTCGTGTGGGAGAAGACCGGCTCGCTCATCGCCTCGTGCGGACGCTTCGGCGGAACGTTCTCCGGCGGCGATGCCGAGCATGTGGGACGCCTCGAGCGCCTCGGTGACGCCGTCGGTACCGCCTTTCAGATCTCCGACGACATCATCGACATCTCTTCGGCCACCGAGCAGTCCGGCAAGACTCCCGGCACCGACCTGAGGGAGGGCGTACACACTCTGCCGGTGCTCTTCGCGCTGCGCGAAGAAGGTGCCGACGGCGATCGACTGCGCGAGATCCTCGCCGGTCCGGTCACCGAGGACGCTCTGGTCACCGAGGCTCTGGAGCTGCTCCAGCGTTCACCCGGCATGGTCTCGGCCAAGAAGACACTCGGCGAATACGCCGCTCGGGCACACGCAGAACTTGCACTGCTGCCACAGGGCCCGGCCAACGATGCACTCGGCCGGTTGGTGAATTACACCGTCGAGCGCGTCGGGTAGTCGGCTCGGACCTCGGCCGGGAACTGCCGGTCGGGGTGCTTTCGTTGAATCGGGTAGTAACACCCGGTACGAGGAGGCACTTCGGACATGAACGGTTACGCGAACGGCGCGAAGACTTTCGGCCTGCTGGTCGGGATGTCGGCGCTCATCGTCTTCATCGGCTCGCTGTTCGGTAACGCGACCATTCTCATCGGCTCCATCGTGTTGGCAGTCGGCGTCAACGGTTACGCGTACTTCAACAGCGCGAAGATGGCCTTGCGGTCGATGCATGCCGTGCCGGTGAGCGAGCTCGAGCAGCCGGCGATGTATCGGATCGTGCGGGAGTTGGCGACGACGGCTCATCAGCCGATGCCCGCGCTGTACGTCAGCCCCACCAACAACCCCAACGCGTTCGCGACTGGACGCAACCCGCGCAATGCAGCGGTGTGCTGCACCGAGGGCATCCTGCGCATCCTCGACGAGCGCGAACTTCGCGCGGTGCTCGGGCACGAGCTCTCGCACGTCTACAACCGAGACATTCTGATCTCGTCGGTGGCGGGAGCGATGGCTGCTGTCATCTCCGGCTTGGCCAACCTGGCGTTCTTCGCCAACATCTTCGGCGGACGCGGCAACGGAGGCCCGAACCCGATCGCGCTGCTCCTGGTGTCGATGCTGGGGCCCATTGCGGCCACCCTGGTTCGGCTGGCCGTCTCCCGTTCGCGGGAGTACCAGGCAGATCAGTCGGGAGCCGAGCTGACCGGAGATCCGCTGGCCCTCGCGTCGGCGCTCCGCAAGCTCGAGCAGGGGGTGCAGTTGGCACCGTTGCCGCCCGAGCCGCGGTTGGCGGCGGAGTCACATCTGATGATCGCCAATCCGTTCCGCATCGGCGATAAGGCAGGGCAGCTGTTCGCCACCCACCCCCCGATGGCCGACCGCATCGAGCGACTCGAGCGGATGGCCGGCCACCGGCCGTACTGACGCCGAGCCTGCGGAACGACCCAGGTGAGAAGCCGCTCTAGCGGTAGTTGACGAACTGCAGTGCGATGCCGAAGTCCTCGCTCTTGAGCAGCTGCTGGATGGCTTGCAGGTCGTCGCGCTTCTTGCTGCTCACGCGCAGTTCGTCGCCCTGGATCTGGGCCTTGACGCCCTTGGGGCCGTCGTCGCGGATCTTCTTGGAGATCTTCTTGGCGTTCTCGGTCGTGATGCCCTGCACGAGCTTGCCGGTGACCTTGTAGACCTTGCCGGACGCGGCCGGATCGTTGGTCTCGAAGGCCTTGAGGGAGACGTCCCGTCGGATCAGCTTCTCCTTGAACACGTCGAGGGCGGCCTTGACCTTCTCCTCGGATTCGGAGGTGATGACGATGGTCTCGGACTCGCCGCTGCCGGACCATTCGATGCTGGTGTCGGATCCACGGAAGTCGAAGCGGGTCGCCAGCTCCTTCGCGGCCTGTCCGACGGCGTTGTCCACTTCCTGTCGGTCGACCTTGCTCACTACGTCGAAGGACGAATCAGCCACTTCTCACACTCCAGTCGAATCGAAAATTTGATTTTGCGGTGGTGTCGGTCCACATCCCGCTGGGACTTTATCGGCCCGCTACCGACCGTATCCACCCGGTTTGCGTTCCGGGGGGACGTTCGTTGTATTCTTCTCACCGCGCCGAAGAGCAGTACGGGCTTCGATCGCATCACGGCAGATTGCCCGAGCGGCCAATGGGAGCGGACTGTAAATCCGTCGGCTTATGCCTACGTAGGTTCGAATCCTACATCTGCCACACCTGGAACCCCGGCGAGGATTTCTCTCGCTGGGGTTTCCATGTGAAGAGGGACCAGAACGGCTCGCTGACCACGCAATTTGGTAGTCGGCGCTCGGAATGTGTAACCTCTTGAAGGCTTCAGCGCACGGCAACATGCGTAGTTGCTCGCCCCCTTAGCTCAGTCGGTAGAGCGTTTCCATGGTAAGGAAAAGGTCAACGGTTCGATTCCGTTAGGGGGCTCGCTGGATTGGATGGCTCGACGTCGCGTTCCCCGCGTGGGATGGTGGACGGTGAGCACCTGAGGCGGTGTAGCTCAGTTGGTAGAGCAAACGACTCATAATCGTTGCGTCGCCGGTTCAAGTCCGGTCACCGCTACACAGTAGGCAAGCACGACCAGTAGCACTCATGAACAGTCCTGATTGACCCTGATCAGATTTACCCGAAAGTAGGCGTCCAGTGGCCTCCTCCACCGATGTGCGGCCCAAGATCACCTTGGCCTGCGAGGTTTGCAAGCACCGCAACTACATCACCAAGAAGAACCGTCGGAACGATCCCGACCGCATCGAGCTGAAGAAGTTCTGCTCCAACTGCGGCACGCATCGGGCTCACCGCGAATCTCGCTAGTCCGCTCGGCTCGCTGGTTCGCAGTTCCGTTCAGCAGTCGGCGCCCGGCGTTAGGACACACTTCTCCACCTAACGGCTCTTGCGTCCAGGGTAGAAAAGGTTGTCTTTCCGTGTCACAAGCTCCACAGGATGTCCCGGCCATGGATGTGTCCGCTCACGCGGCGTCCATGGTCGGTTTTCATTATCGCGTCGACGACTTCTACGAGGTCGGCCGCGAGAAGGTTCGTGAGTACGCGCGTGCGGTTCAGGATTTCCACCCCGCGCACCACGACGAGGACGCAGCGAAGGGCCTCGGTTACGACGGTCTCCTCGCGCCCTTGACCTTCATTTCACTGGTGGGCATCATCGCGCAGACGCGGATGTTCAAAGAGGTCATCACCGGTTACGACCCGAGTCAGATCCTGCAGACCGATCAGCGACTGGAATTCCACCGGCCGATTCAGGTCGGCGACCGGTTGATCTGCGACGTCCACCTCGAGTCCTTTCGTCAGATGAGTGGCAGCGACATCATGACCACCAAGAACATCGTCACCGATCAGAACGGTGAGGTCGTCCAGACGACCTGGACGACCATCGTGGCCCGTACCGGTGGCGAGATCGACGAGAACATCGCGCACGCGGTCAAGGAAGTGATCATGCATGGCGCTTCGTAATTTCGGCGACGTGTCCGTCGGTGACGAGCTTCCCGAGCGCATCGTGTCCCTGACCCGCGGCGACCTGGTGAACTACGCAGGCGTGTCGGGCGACCCCAATCCCATCCACTGGAGCGACGAAGTCGTCGAGTTGGCCGGACTGGACAACGTGATCGCGCACGGCATGCTGACGATGGGTCTCGGTGCCGGCTTCGTCACCTCGTGGCTCGGCGATCCCGGTGCGGTCACCGAATACAACGTGCGCTTCACCAGCTCGGTGTACGTCCCGGCGGACGCTGCGGCGTCGGTCGAGTTCACCGGCAAGATCAAGTCGATGGACGACGAGAAGCGCACTGCGACCGTCGCCATCGTCGCGAAGTTCGAGGGCAAGAAGATTTTCGGGAGAGCCACCGCAACGGTGCGCTTGGCCTGAGCATGGTCGATCCGGTCGAGGTAGTTCACGGCCGGGACGACGGGATTTATCTGTTCCGAAGGGTGTGCAGTACACTGAGATTTCTGGGGTAATTCGGCGCTCTGCGCTGCCCGCGTCCTCTTCCCGAGGGTGCGTGGGCCGCGTGTACGAGCCGGATGGACACCAGAGCGGCCGAGAAGTTTCGGCCGAAGGGGCGTAGCTCAATTGGTAGAGCAACGGTCTCCAAAACCGTAGGTTGCAGGTTCAAGTCCTGTCGCCCCTGCCCAAGGTGTCAGCAACTGAGAGGAACGACGTGAGCGAGGAGCGCGGTAAGCGCGACGGTCGATCGGAGGAGGAGTTCGAGAACTCCTCGGCCTCGGACGACGTCGCACCTGGCTCCGAGGGCCGTCCTTCCGATGCTGATACCACTGCCGGTGAATCCGCTGCAGACGCCGTGGTCCCCACCGGCAAGCGATCCACCAGCAGGTCCCGCGGTAGTGCCTCGGGCGTGTCGATGTCCAAGGCTCCGGCCGCATCCACCGCGCCGGCCAAGGCCAAGACCGGTAGGACTCGATCGGGCAAGGTCAAAGCCGACAAGCGGCCGAACGTGTTCCTGCGTCTGCTGCAGTTCTTCCGTGAGGTCGTCGCCGAGCTTCGCAAGGTCATCTGGCCGAACAAGAAGCAGATGGTCACCTACACCAGCGTCGTGCTCGTCTTCCTGACGTTCATGGTCGCCTACATCAGTGGCCTCGATCTGCTCTTCATTCAGGGCGTCGGCTGGCTGTTCGGCTGACCGATCGCAGCTGCGTGACATATCGACGATCGAACCGAGCAGGAAACTAGAGAAAGGGTGCTGACGTGAGCACGCCGCACAACGACGCCACCGAAGTGGCCGCATTCGACGCCGATGTCGAGGCGACCAAGCAGGGCCTCGAAGCGGAGCAGGCCGCTCAGGACCGCGAGACCGACGAAGCCATCAAGGCCGACGTCGCCGCTGCTACCGGTGAGGATGTCCCCGCCGAAGACGGCGAGACCGCCGATGCAGATGTGACAGCCGAGCCCGAGGATCCCGTTGCCGAGATGAAGGCGGCTCTGCGCCGCGCTCCCGGTGACTGGTACGTCATCCACTCGTACGCAGGCTACGAGAACAAGGTCAAGGCCAACCTCGAGACCCGCGTGCAGAACCTCGACGTCGGTGACTACATCTTCCAGGTGGAAGTTCCCATCGAAGAGGTCACCGAGATCAAGAACGGCCAGCGCAAGCAGGTCAACCGCAAGGTTCTGCCCGGCTACATCCTCGTCCGCATGGAACTCAACGACGAGTCCTGGGGAGCTGTCCGCAACACCCCAGGCGTCACCGGTTTCGTCGGTGCCACCTCGCGGCCGTCACCGTTGACCATCAACGAGGTCGTCAAGTTCCTCATGCCGCAGGAAGGCGCCAAGAAGGACGCGAAAGCGACCACAGGCGCAAGCGACCAGAGCGGCGACACCACGTCGAAGCCGACCATCGAGGTCGACTTCGAGGTCGGCGAGTCGGTCACCGTCATGGACGGCCCGTTCGCGACTCTCCCCGCCAGCATCAGCGAGGTCAACGCAGAGCAGCAGAAGCTCAAGGTGTTGGTATCGATCTTCGGCCGTGAAACACCGGTCGAGCTCGGCTTCACCCAGGTCTCCAAGATCTAGAAGCCGCGCGCACAGACTTGCAGTAGCAACCGCAAGAAACCCGAGCGAATACAAGGAAAAAGAAATGCCCCCGAAGAAGAAGAAGCTAGCCGGGATCATCAAGCTTCAGATCCAGGCCGGTGCCGCCAACCCGGCACCGCCCGTCGGCCCCGCACTGGGCCAGCACGGCGTCAACATCATGGAGTTCTGCAAGGCGTACAACGCCGCGACCGAGTCGCAGCGCGGAAACGTCGTGCCGGTCGAGATCTCGGTCTACGAAGACCGCACGTTCGACTTCAAGCTGAAGACTCCTCCCGCTGCCAAGCTGCTGCTCAAGGCCGCAGGCGTGGCGAAGGGCTCCGGCGAGCCGCACAAGACCAAGGTCGCCAAGGTGACCATGGACCAGGTGCGCGAGATCGCCAAGACCAAGCAGGAAGACCTCAACGCCAACGACATCGATCAGGCCGCGAAGATCATCGCCGGCACTGCTCGCTCGATGGGCATCACGGTCGAAGGCTGATTCTCAGCCTCTCCAAGCATCACACGTGGGAGAGCCGGCCAGGCTCGTCAACCACACTGAACTCGAACGAAGGACAGTCAGACATGGCAAAGCGCAGCAAGGCCTACCTCGAGCAGGCCGCAAAGATCGACCAGGACAACCTCTACTCGCCTCTCGAAGCCGCGAAGCTGGCCAAGGAGACCGCGTCGAGCAAGTTCGACCCCACCGTCGAGGTCGCAGTGCGTCTCGGCGTCGACCCTCGCAAGGCCGACCAGATGGTGCGCGGCACCGTCAACCTTCCCCACGGCACCGGCAAGACCGCTCGGGTTATTGTTTTCGCCGCTGGTGAGAAGGCTGCAGAGGCCGAGGCAGCAGGAGCCGACGTCGTCGGCGCAGAAGATCTGATCGAGCGCATCCAGGGCGGATTCCTGGACTTCGACGCCGCGATCGCCACCCCGGATCAGATGGCCAAGGTCGGCCGTATCGCCCGTGTCCTCGGACCGCGTGGCCTGATGCCGAACCCGAAGACGGGCACGGTCACCAACGATGTGACCAAGGCCGTCAACGACATCAAGGGCGGCAAGATCAACTTCCGCGTCGACAAGCAGGCCAACCTGCACTTCGTCATCGGCAAGGCCTCGTTCGACGAGACCAAGCTGGTGGAGAACTACGGCGCAGCGCTGGACGAGATCCTGCGTGCGAAGCCGTCGTCGGCCAAGGGTCGTTACGTCAAGAAGGTCACCGTCTCGACCACCACCGGACCCGGCGTCCAGGTCGATCCGAACCGCACGCGCAACCTCCTCGAGGACGACGCGAACGCGTAATCAGCTCAGCACTACTGCGAAGGCCGGCACCGATCCATCGGGTGCCGGCCTTCGTCGCGTGATGGGTCCGTTTCGCCTACGCAGCCCGCGCCCGCGCGAAGTTCGCCAGGATGATGCCGGCGATGCGGTCGAGCAGTGCGGCGGGCAGGTCGTGGGCCATACCGTCGATCAGAGTCAGCTCGGCGTCGGGGACGGCGCGGGCGATGGCCTTACCGCCCGACGGCCGCACCAGTTTGTCGGCGGTGCCGTGGATGACGGTGGTCGGCGCCGTGATCTTCTTCGCGTACGGCCGCAGGCTGCCGGTGCCGGTGATGGCAGCCATCTGACGGACGACTCCGGACGGGTTGTAGTTCCGCTCGTACATCACCTGCGCGATCTCCAGTTGCTCCTCGAGCGGAGTGCGGTAACCGGGGGAACCGATCGCGGCGAGCGTCTTCGCCGAGTGCGCGATGATCTCGTCCCTGGTGGCGTCCTTCCCGACTCCGCCGATGAGCGGCAGCAGCGCGCGCGGATCGGGCGGCGGCAGAAACGGCTCGTTGGTGCTCGAGAAGAGGATGCCGACCGACTTCGTTCGTTCGGGATAGCTTCCGGCGAAGACCTGGGTGATCATCCCGCCCATCGAGGCACCGACGACGTGCACCGAGTCGATGTCGAGATGGTCGAGCACGCCGACGGCGTCGGCCGCCATGTCCGTGATCGTGTACGGCACGTCCGAGGACATCCCGAACTCGTGCCGGATCAGGCGCAGGATCTGGGATCCTCGCACTTTCTGCCCGGTCATCTTGGTGGACAATCCGATATCGCGATTGTCGATTCGGATCACCCGGTAGCCGGCGTCGACGAGGCGGGTGCAGAAGTCCATGGGCCACAACGTCAATTGCGCGGACAGGCCCATGATGAGCAACACTGCAGGATCGTCGATCGACCCCATGTCCTCGTACGCGATCTCGACGGAGTTCGTCGGCGCGACACCTTGTTCGATTCTCATGTTCTCGTTCCTACCAGCCGGGCTCACCGAGTACCGGAACCACCAGGTAACTCGGATTCTTCGGATCGATGTCGATGTCCTGTCTGCGCAGCCGCGTACGGACCAGATCCGGCAGGATCGGGATGAACCGCGGTGCGTCGGTGGCGAATACGCTCACGCGTAGGCGGTGGCCGGACGCGATGACGGCCTCGGTGGTGAGGATGTCGATGTCGAGGGCGATGGGTTCGCCCACGGGTACCGGGAGCAACGCTGCCTCGGTGAGTGGATGGTACGGACGGGTGTAATCGCCGTTCGGGGCGAACAGCGATCGCTCGTCGTCCACGGCTCGGCGTGAGGCGAGCAGGGCTCCGTTGCTGAGCACGATCGATCGGCCGCTCGGGGCGACGTCGCAGATCATGATGGCCCACATCGCTTCCGGTGCATGGCAGACGACGCGTAGGTGCAGGTTCATGGGGCCGGACAGGACGGTGTCCGACTCGGCAGGCGCGGTGGTGAAGGTGACTGCTGCGCTCTCCGCGAATCGATTGTCGTAGGTGAAGCCGCCGCCCAGGACTGCCGTCACACCGGCGAGAACCTGTGTGGTGTCGCGAGATACGACGGCTCGCAGTGACGGGCGCACTGTGAGGACGTCGGATTCGGCGGCCGGTTCGCCGGTGAGGCTGCCGTCGGCGACGGCATGGGGCGCGGTGCCCGAAGCCGCTGCCGACAGGTAGAGCCGGCGGGGTTGCGCCCGGGGAGCCGGAAAGCGTCCGTGCGCAGTCCAATTGCCACCCTGCTGACGCAGGGTGACGGGGCCGTAGTTCTCGATTCCGTTGTCCACGTCGCGTAGCCACTTGTCGAACCAGGCGCGCTCGAGTACGTCCAGGCGAGGCGGAAAGCCCGGCTCGCCGAAGCCGATTCCCGGGTTGCCGTGGTAACCGTCGCCGACGAGCAACTGCTTGAATCCGCGTTCGAGAGCGAGCCGATTGTAGATGTCCGGTGCGGAACCGCCGAAGATGTCGTGCCAGCAACCGTACAGAAATGTCGGTGCCGCGATGTCTTCGATGACGGCATCGATGGTGTCGTAGTACTCGTTGTCGTAGATTCGCGGATCTCCGCCTGTGACAAAGCCTTTGGCCAGGTCGAACAGATTCGTGGCCGGGGATCGAACGCGATCGCGGAGCCAGGCGAGCGTGTCGACTCCGCCTACCGCGGGTGCCCATTTGAGCCCGTTGACCGCCGCGAGCCACAGTGGAATGAACGCCGAGGTGGCCCCTCCGGTGGCAAAGATTTCACGCACGATATCCACCGAGCCCTCGACCGCAAATATCGCGTCGAGCCCGGCGGGCTGCTTGGCCGCGGCCTGCAGCGCATTGATCGCGGAGTACGAGATGCCGGCCATCCCGATCCGGCCGTTGCACCAATACTGGCGTCGGGCCCACTCGATCACCTCGAGCGAGTCGAGCTGTTCCCGGGGACCCAGCACGTCCCAGGTGCCCGAGGAACTGCCGGTGCCGCGGACGTCGACGATCATCTGGACGTACCCGCTGCGCACGAGATGGCGGTTGACCGAAAGCAGGTCGGCAGCCCCGCCCGCCACCACTCGGGTGATCTCGGTGATGCCGTCGAATCTGGTTCCGGTCAGGTCGAACGCGGACGAGAAGGTTCTGATGGCACTGCCCAGAACCGGGGTCTCGAGGATGGTGTCGATGCCCTTGATCAGCAGCTTGTTGTAGGGCGTGAGGTTCAGGACGGTGGGCAACGTGCCCTCGACCGCGCGTCCCGACGCGTCCGCGGGGCGAAAGACGTATGCGCGCAACGCCGTCCCGTCGCTCATCGGGATGCGCACGTTCGCCGTGATGGACACGCGAGGGTAGCGCGGTTGCTCGCGCACGATCTCCGCCCACGCCGCTGCCGCGTCGCCGCCGCTGGGATCGCGTACGGGTTGCAGGAGGGGGTGGGGCGCCGTGGCAGTCATGAAGATCGATTAGACCTTCGAACGACCCTGTTTGTCCTGCGGAACGCGGATCGGTCGTAATCTGCTCCAACAAATGTCGTGCCCAGCTGTGTTTTGTTGGGAACCCTCTCAACAAAAGTTGAGTGACGCTATGGGGGGTACCAGACTTTTCCGGTCAGCGAGTCGTGAGCCCGCGGGATTGCTACGTTCTGGCGGTCCGAAGTGACATGGGACACCGATCGTTGCAGGGGAGCACGAATGCACGTAGAAGCACTGTTCGGAGACGGATCGTTGCGTCCGGTCTGGCCGCACGCGGATGCGCTGATCACCAATGAATGCCCGGGGCTTCGCTTCGCCGGTAAGTACGCGGACGTCGTTGCCCTGAGCAACGGTGATCCCACTGCGCTGCGGCCCTTCATCGACGAGGACACCCGCCGACGGGTAGCGGCGATGGCACCCCCGGTGACCGAGACCGCGCTGGTGTTCGGGGCCAACGGCTTCCTCGGCGCCCACCTGATCGGTCGACTGACGCGTGATGCGGCGGTGGAGATCGTCTACGCGATGGTTCGTCCCACCGAGGAGGAAACAGCCCTCGAGCGTCTGCAGCGCACGTTCGACCAGTACGAGATCGCGGTGGACGCAGACAAGATCCGCATCGTCGAGGGCACTCCCACGAAATTCCGGTTCGGTCTCGACAAGACCGCCTACTACGACCTGGCTGCCGGAGTGGGACAGATCTTCAACTGTGCCAGTTCCACCGATTACACCGAGAGCTACGCCGAGCTGCGCGACGACTGGTTCGTCAGCGTGCTGCGCATCCTCGAATTCAGCATCACCTCCACCCGCAAGCATCTGACGTACGTGGGCAGTATCGGTGCCCACCTCTATCAGAAGCCCGAGGATTTCCGTCGTCCCGATTCGTGGTGGTACTCCGGGTACGCACAGATGAAGTGGGTCAACGCAACGCTGCTCGGGTGGCTGTCGATGTCGGACACCTACTCCGTCACCCTGTGCGAGGCTCCTTACATCCTCGGAAGCACCGAACTCGGTCGTGATCCGGGCCGGGTCTACAGCTTCTGGCGCATCATCGAACTGGCGATCGCGGCCGGTGCCATCTGGGAAGGCCCGGGGATGAACTACGTTCCGGTCGACGTGATGTGCGACGTCATGGCGAGCAACTCGTTGCGCAGCCATCCTCTGACGAGGCTGTTGCCGAGCAATCCCACCGGCTACGGTCACGATCTCTACGCCGACCTTCTCGGGCTCGATCTGGTGAGCTGGGAGGAGTTCAAGGAGCGCGTCAGCGCGCGCATCTCTCCTCGATTCGCCGAGACGATGCTGGCCGACAACATCGATCAGCTCATGCGCCTGGTGCACAAGCCCGAGGCGATCCTGCCCGTCGACCACGACATCTCCTGGTGCGATCACCGCCGACTCTTCGAGCTCTACTTCGAGAAAGCACAGCTCAAGACGCTCACGCCCGCCGCCGTCAACTGACGTGGCGGACGGATTCGAACCCACCTCGGTGCGCCTTCGGGACGTACCCATCGGCCGCGAGGTGACCAACGGCGTTCTCTCACTGGGCTTCTACGTGGTGTGTGGGGTGATCGGGTTGCTGCCCGGGTCGGTGCGGAACCGGGCAGCCGATGCCTTCGTGACCTGGTCGGAGAGCGTCGACGAACAGCGGCACAACTGATGTCGTGGATTCGGTTGGCGCTCGCCCTCGGTGCAGTGCTGGCAGCTCCGTTCGCGCTGTTCGTGTACTGGCGGACCCGGTTCTTCTTCCGCGATCCGCACCGCGAACCACCGGCCGATCCGCGGGCGGTGCTCGCCCCGGCCGACGGGTTCGTCACGTACGTCAAACGCGTGGAGGCAGGCAGTACCGCGTTCGCCGTGAAGAAGGGACGGACGATCGTCCTCGACGAGATCGCAGGAGTCGCGTCGAGCGACAGTGGCTACCTGATCGGGATCTACATGTCCGAATACTCGGTGCACCGCAACCGAATTCCGGTGTCGGGCACCGTCGGCATGCGTCGCCACCGGTCCGCAGCACCGTTCAACAAGTCGATGGCGCGGGTCGGCGCGAACCTGTTGACCCGGCGCACACCCTACGACGAGGGCTGCGACTACCTGCTCACCAACGAGCGGCTCACCATCTCGATCGAGCACGAGTCCGGTGCCGTGGTGACGGTGACGCAGATTGCCGATCTCTGGGTCGACCGCATCGTCGCGCACGTCGCCGTCGGAGACACCGTCGAACGCGGCGAGCAGTACGGGATGATCCGCTTCGGTTCTCAGTGCGACGTGTTCGTGCCGGACGCACTCGTCGACGAGATCACCGTCCGGCCAGGTAATTACGTGTTCGCCGGGGAGACGACGGTGGCCCGTTCACCGATCCTCGTCGACGGCAGTCAACGGAGCGAAGAGGAACGATGATCACGATCGAAGAGGTCGACGGCAAAGCTGGCTGGCGCGAGTTCGAGGCCGTCTCGGACCTGGTCTACCAGGGCGACCCGTACCGCCTTCCCGACGAGTCGATGGACCTGCGTCGAGTGCTCATCTCGCCGCCGCCCTCGGTCGCCGCCACCCGTATCACCAAGGCATTCCTGGCGCGCGAGAACGGAATTGCCGTCGGTCGCATCGTGGCCATCCACGATCTGTCGTTCACCGAGTACACGGGGGAGTCGATCGGCTTCTTCGGCTTCTACGAGGCCGTCGACGATCACGACGTCGCGAAGGCGTTGCTCGACGCTGCGGCGCAATGGCTTTCGGCGCGCGGGCTCGCGACGATATCCGGGCCGTTCGGTCCGTCGATGTTCTACAGCGCAGGCATCGTCGTCGACGAGATCCCGGCACTGCCTCTGGTGGGGATGCCGCACAATCCGCTGTACTACGCGGCCCACTTCGAGAAGTGGGGTCTGATGGCGGTCAAGGACTTCTACAGCTACCTCTTCGACGACCCGTGCATCATCTACAACGACCCCAAATACGCGCGGCACATGCAGATCTTCGAGAAGATCAAGGCGCGATCGGAAGTGACGTTCCGGTCGATGCAGTACCGGACGCTCCGCCGCGACGCACGCATCGTCCGGGACCTCTACAACAAGACGTTCGTGAACTTCTGGGGCTTTTCGCCGCTGTCCTACACGGAATTGTTCGAGCTGTTGAAGATGATGCTTCCGGTCATCGACCGCAGGCTCACCCTGCTGGCCGAACTCGACGGTGAACCGGTCGGCTTCCTGATGGGAATCCCGGACGTCAATCAGGCCGCCGCGAAGGCGTCGCACCTGAAGTCGCGCTGGGCGCGAGACCTGGTGACGCTGTGGCACGTCAAGCGTCCGGGTCGCACGGAAGTGATCGACGGCGTGCGGGTGGACATGCTGTTCGTCGATCCCGATTGCCCCGATCGAGCCGTGTCCTCCCTGCTGATCATGGAGATGTCGGTGCGCATGCGCGACCTCGGGTTCACCCGCGTCGAAGCGGCTCCCGTGCTCGACGACAGTCCGTGGATGAGGGGCTCGGTCCTGTCGCGGACGAAACTCGCCCCGCACCGCACGTATCGCATCTTCAGCCGGGAGTTGACGTAGATGACCGACACGATCTCGCGAAGCGACCGGCAGTTGAGCAGGGGAAACATCGGCGACCGGTGGGGCCGACTCGTTGCGCGTCGTCGCTGGGTGGTGCTGGCGATCTGGACGCTGCTGGCGGTGGGATCGGCGGTTCTGTATCCGGCGCTGCAGAATTCGCTCGTCGGGGCCAACTTCTCGGTGCCGGGCACCGAATCGAGCCGGGCCGACGATCTGATCGAGCGTCACTTCGAATCGTTCGGCTCCGAACAACTCGTCGTCACGTTCACCTCCGAGTCGGTGAACACATCGGACCCGGCGTTCCGTGAGCGAGTAGGGGAGGTCGTCGGTCGGCTGCGGCAGTCCCCGGACTTGCTGCGAGTCGTCGACCCCTACGAGACCGCAGGCTTCGTCCCGACGATCTCCGAGGACGGCACGTCGGCGCTCGCGTTCGTCGGTATCGGCGGGGAGGCCAGCGATCGGATCGCGGTGGCCGAACGCGTGCAGGAGATGATCGGCGCGGCGTCCGGCGACGGCGTCGAGGTGGCGGTGACGGGATATTCGCCGATGACGGTCGATCTCACCCGCGTCGAATCCGAGGACGCAGTGCGGGCCGAGAGCATCGGTCTTCCCATCGCCTTCGTGGTCCTGGTTCTGGCGCTGGGGTCGGTGGTCGCGGGCATCGTGCCGTTGATCTCCACCGGAATCGGCGTGCTGGCGGCGTTCGGGATGTTCGCGCTGTTGTCCAACGTGATGACCTTCGACGTTCTCGTCACCACCGTGGCGGCGATGTTCGGTCTGGGCCTGGGAATCGACTACGCACTCTTCATCGTCAGTCGATTCCGGGAGGAGATCGGTCGAGCCGGACCTCCGGAAGATCCGGACCGGACCGAGCGCGCGGTGGGGGCGGCGATGGGTACTGCCGGGCACACCATCGTCATCTCCGGTCTGGTCGTGTTGATCGCACTCGGAGCCCTCGCCATCGTCGACGTTCCCGCGGTGCGCAGCATCTCTTTGGTCGTCGCACTCACCATCGCCACCGTCGTCGTGGTCGCGTGGACCCTGCTGCCGGCGATTCTCGCCGTGCTGGGACCGCGCATCGGGGCCTGGTCACTGCCGCGCAGATTCCGACCTCCGTCGGTCGACGAGCACGACGCCGCCGTACCCACGTGGTGGTCGCGGTGGGCGCAGCACGTCATCGAACGTCCGTGGCGCTACACGGCCGCGTCGGCCGCGGTCCTCATCGTCTGCCTGATTCCCATCGGTTCGATCTCCTACGGCGTCGACCTCGGTGCCGATGCGCTGAGCGCGGAACCGTCCGGACGGGCCAACACGGTCCTGACCGAGAAGTTCGCGCCCGGGACCATCTCGCCCATCACCATCGTGTTCACGGGTGAGGACGACAGTCCGTTGGGCCCGCAGCAGATGGCCACCGTCAACGCGTTCGCCGACTTCGTGCGCGGCGACGATCGCGTCGCCTACGCGTTGGCTCAGCCGGAGGGCGGACGGTCGTTGCTGATCGTGGTTCCGTCGGTGCCGATCGACTCGTCGGAGGCCGCCGATCTCGTCGGGTCCCTTCGTGCCCAGGCACTCGTCGCCGGTGACACGGATGGCACGAACGTCTCCGTGGGTGGCACCACCGCACTGGTGGTCGATGCCTCCGACGAGATCTCGGGCAAGTTCGCCTGGGTCGTCGCCGCTGTCCTGGCCTTCTCGCTCTTCTACTTGGCCGTCGTCTTCCGCAGCGTGGTGATTCCGCTCAAGGCCGTCGCCATGAACCTGCTGGTCACCGGAGCAGCGTTGGGTGCGACCGTCGCCGTCTTCCAATGGGGTTGGGGGTCGAGCATCCTCGGGTTCGAGAGCCCGGGCTACATCCAGGTGTATCTACCGGTGACGGTGTTCGCCGTCGTCTTCGGCCTGTCGATGGACTACGAGGTGTTCCTCATCGGCCGCATGCGTGAGGTGTTCGTGCGGGGAGCGAGCAACGACGTGGCCGTCGTCGACGGCATCGAGCACACCGCCAGGCCGATCACGGCCGCCGCCGCGATCATGGTCGCCGTGTTCGCCAGCTTCCTCACCGCCGACGTGCTCGAGCTCAAGCAGTTCGGCTTCGCACTCGCCATTGCGGTGCTGTTCGACGCGGTGCTGGTGCGCATGATGATGGTGCCGGCGATGATGAAGCTGTTCGGCGAGCGCAACTGGTGGCCCGGCTCGGACCGTAGGAAAGCCGTCACCGGCTCCGGGCGCTACGAGGCCGTCGGCAGCTGAGCGCTCGCCAGGACGGCACCCCCGGACGTGCGGATCTCGATCTCGGTCACGTCCTGGCGCAGCACCGCGGCGTTCATCCGGCACTCGATGGTGATGTCACTACCGAGGAACGTGCCGGACGGGAGTTCGACACCCGATCGGTCGACGAGAACCACCTCGTACGGCCCACGATCGGAGATGCCGTCCATCTCCAGGACGGTCTCGGTGCCCCATGTGTGGGCAACCAGGCCTCCTTCTATGTCGACGCTCGGCGTACTCGTCGTGAACGCGACCTCCTCGTACGCGCCGAGGGTTCCGGGTGGACCGGTGATCGCGGTGGGCGGATTCGTAGGGTCCTGGCGGTAGGCGTCGACTCCGAGCACGACCCCGCTGCCGACCACCACGCCAACGATTGCGGCGGCCGCGGCAAGTCCTGCTGATCTGCGCTGCCGTCCGAACCGCTGCCGTCCGAACCGCTGCCGTCCGAACTGCTGCGTGCCGAGCCGCTGGATGCCCGCCTGTTCCTCGGACTCGCCCGTCGCGACGAGGATTCGCTCGCGCAGGTCGGGTGGCGTCGGAGATTCGAGCCAGGGCTCGGTCGGTCCACGGCGGCCGAGAAAATCCGTCATCGCGCGCAATTCGGCGATCTCGGTGTCGATCGTGGGGTCCGCCGCGGCGAGCTCGCGCAGTTCGGAGGTTTCGGCGTCGTCGAGATCGTCGCCGACGGCAGCGGCGATCAACTCGGCTCGGCGATCGGGTGATGCGCTCATGTTTCCTCCTTTCCGTCGAGGTGGTCTCGTAGGGCTCGCAGTGCGTAGAAGGTGCGGGTGCGCAGTGTTCGTACGGCAACCCCGGTCGATTCCGACAACTCCGCGTAGGTGCTGCCGCTCAGGTGCACTGCGACGACGACCTGACGATGCTCGGGGGAGAGCAGGGCAAGCGCGGCGATGATGCGGAGCCGCTCGTCGATGTCGGGGCTGGTGTCGCGCGTGACCCCGCCCGAGCCCCGATCGATGTCCTCGATCCGGTCCGAGGCCGGCATCGGCATCCTCGTCAGCGACCGCTGAACATCGACGATCACGTTGCGTTCGATGGCGAACAGCCACGTTCGCAGCGACCCGCGCCTCGGCTCGAACCGGGACCGCGCTCGCCAGGCCCGAAAGAAGGTCTCCTGAACGCAATCCTCGGCCAGAGTTCTGTCGCGAAGAGCGTTGACGGCGAACCCGAGCATGGCCGACGCGTGCTCGTCGTACGCGGCAGCGACGTCGAAGTCCAGTTCGATCACGCTCCCGATGCTCATGACAGTGGATACGTCGGTCGACCCTCGGACGTTCATGCCGAAGGCGGGAAATATTTCTTTACCGAGCTTTGAACATTCTGGCATCGGCGCTCGTACACCTTGCACGGGCTCGCTTGCCCGATACTCCCACGGAAGGCACACGAGATGACCAGACGCTCGATCCCACGCCCGGCAACGTCGATCCGATCCACCGCCACCGCCGTCGTCGGTGGTACGGCCACCGCCGCCGCGCTGATGCTGTTCGCCGCTGCCCCGGCCGGTGCCGATACGCCTGTCGCCGAACCGGATTCGTTCACCAGCGCGTTCACGGCCATGGCCACTCCCGACCAGGTGCTCAACGGTGAGGGAGTCGCCACTCCGGGGCAGCCCGGCGCGATGGGCACCTTCACTCTGCGCATCAACTCCGATCTCGACATCGTCTGCTACGACATCGCGCTCGAAGGCGTGACCGGCGACTACATGAGCCCGGCCAAGACCGCCACGCACATCCACCAGGCGGCAGCGGGCGCAGCAGGACCTCCGCGTCTGGCATTCCCCAACCCGACCCCCATCGGCGACGGCCCGCGTACCAGCAGCGGCTGCATGCAGGGACCGTTCACCACCGGCCTCACTCCGGCCGGTGCCGATGCGGACAGCGGTACCGGATTCACCCTCGATCAGATCGAAGCCGATCCCGCGGCCTTTGCCGCCGACACCCACACCGTCGACTTCTCGGCGGGAGCGGTGCGCGGACAGCTGACCCAGATTCCGGTCGGATCGGTGGCAACCGGAGGTGGCGGCTCGGCAGTCGCGGCGTCCGATTCGGCGTCGAGCTCGGTGGTTCCCGTCGTCGGCGCAGTGGCTCTGGGCGCGATGGTCGTTGCGGGCGTGACGTTCGCGGCTCGACGCGAGGTGCGGAGCTGAGATATTCGGTCGTGATCGCGGCCGCAGCCGCGGCGGTGGTGGTGGGCTGTTCCTCGCCACCGCCACCGCCACCGGCGACGGCCCCGACACCGGCAGCGCCCGTGGTGTCGCAGTCGTCGTCGGGCGCTGCCCCGACTGCGCCGGCAGTGGACTCGGTGCGACCGGCCCCGGCGCGGGTGAGCGCCGAGGACATCGATCTCGACGAACCGTTGATCGGCCTGGGTCTCACCGAATCGGGGGAGATGCAGGTGCCCACCGACTACGACGACGTCGGGTGGTTCACCGGAGGTGGCCGTCCCGGCGCGATCGGCAGCCCGACGGTGATCGCCGGGCACGTGGACTCGACGACCGGCCCCGCGGTGTTCGATCGTCTGTCGGAACTCGGAGCCGGCGATGTCGTCGCGGTCGAGGACGAGGCGGGTGGTCGAGCCGAGTACCGCATCGACGAGATCGGGGACTACGGCAAAGCCGAGTTCCCGACGGCACTGGTCTTCGGTGCGGTGCCTGCCGACGAGATCCGGCTCATCACGTGTTCGGGTGACTTCGATGCAGCCGTGGGCAGCTACGAGCGCAACCTGGTCCTGTACGGGGTGCGCATATGACAGTGCGAACATCGAACGTTTTGGAGTTGACACCGAACGTGTTGTAACCTGGTCGACGGTTCGGATCACGAGTGCTCGCACTTGTGCCCTGACCGCCCAATCAAGTTCTACCCAAGACCGTTGGTCACCGCCTTCTCGAAGGATTCGCTTCCGGGAGTTGCGCGGTTGAAGGTCCGAGATCGCTTCGGACGGCCCACGCAGGAGAACGAGGTAGGGAACCTGTATGCAGTCCTCGTGGCTGCCGCTCGTTCACGCCCCGTGTGCTTCTTGCGCCGGGGCGTTCGTCGTTTTCCGGCCCTCTCGCGATCGACACAACTTCCCACGAGAGGAGGCGAAGTATGGCAAAGCCCGAAAAGGTCTCAGCAGTATCGGAGATCACCGAACAGTTCAAGGGTTCGACGGCTGCCGTCGTCACGGAATACCGTGGCCTGTCGGTGTCCGGTCTGACTCAGCTCCGGCGTGCGCTCGGCGAAGGTGCCACGTACTCCGTCGCCAAGAACACCCTGGTCAAGCGCGCAGCTGCCGAAGCCGGTATCACCGGCCTCGACGATTTGTTCGTCGGACCGACCGCCATTGCATTCATCAAGGGCGAGCCGGTCGACGCTGCGAAGGCCATCAAGGCCTTCGCGAAGGACAACAAGGCCTTGATCGTCAAGGGCGGCTACATGGACGGCGCAACGCTGTCCGTGGACGAGATCAACAAGATCGCAGACCTCGAGTCGCGCGAAATCCTGTTGGCCAAGCTCGCCGGCGCCATGAAGGGCAACTTGTCGAAGGCTGCAGGCCTGTTCAACGCTCCCGCATCGCAGTTCGCGCGTTTGGCGTTCGCGTTGCAGGAGAAGAAGGCTGCCGGCGCACCCGCCGCAGCCGAGGCACCTGCAGAAGCAGAAGCACCGGCGGAAGCTCCCGCCGAAAGCTGATCCGCTGGTATCGGCGAACAGCTCAGCTCCACACCATCACCGAACACCAGTCGCGGATCAGCGACCAGGTACTTACAGGAAGGACCCGCCACCATGGCGAAGCTCAGCACCGAAGAATTGCTCGACCAGTTCAAGGAGCTCACCCTCCTCGAGCTCAGCGAGTTCGTGAAGGCATTCGAGGAGACCTTCGAGGTCACCGCAGCCGCTCCCGTCGCAGTTGCAGCAGCAGGCGCAGCCGGTGCTCCGGCTGAGGCTGCCGAGGAGCAGGACGAGTTCGACGTCGTCCTCGAGTCGGCCGGCGACAAGAAGATCCAGGTCATCAAGGTCGTCCGTGAGGTCGTCTCCGGCCTCGGCCTGAAGGAAGCCAAGGACCTCGTCGAGAGCGCTCCGAAGGCAATCCTGGAGAAGGTCGCCAAGGATGCAGCCGAGGCTGCCAAGGAGAAGCTGGAAGCTGCCGGCGCAAAGATCTCCGTCAAGTAAGACCGCTTCACTGCAGTCGTACTTCACGCTCTGAAATCGAGAGCGGGTCGAGGGGCCGTTCCCACTTCGGTGGGAACGGCCCCTTTTCTGTGTTCATGGTGGCACCGGATGACGCGTCGTTGTGATCGGTCACGGACTCCGCCGGATCGCGTGACACTCGCTCCGCACCACTGTTTACTCGACCTCGCCGAAGTCCGAAGCGTTCCGAAGGGTTTCGGCCGTCATTGTTTGTGGTGTGTCACAGCTTTGCAACGCAGGGACTTGTCACAGTTCTGGCGAGTCGGCGACCGTGTCGCGTGAGATGAGCCACACTGATGCAAGCTCTACAGCCTGACTCGGGGAAGTTCTTACTGGGCGGTAAGCTCCTGTGTCGGAGCGGACACGTGCATGGGTTACAGTGACGCAACCCACATCTGGGTCGATGTGTACGAATTGTGGAGGTCAGCGTGGGAGTCGAGGTTTCGGTCGAGGGATTGACCAAGTCTTTCGGTGTACAGAAGATCTGGCAGGACGTGACGTTGACCCTGCCGAAGGGTGAAGTCAGTGCTCTCCTCGGTCCGTCCGGTACCGGTAAGTCGGTCTTCCTGAAGTCGCTGATCGGTCTGCTGCGGCCCGAGCAGGGCAAGATCTTCATCGACGGAACCGACATCCTGCAGTGCTCCTCGCGTGAGCTCTACGAGATCCGCAAGCTGTTCGGGGTGCTGTTCCAGGACGGCGCATTGTTCGGCTCGATGAACCTCTACGACAATGTCGCCTTCCCGCTGCGCGAGCACACGAAGAAGTCCGAGTCCGACATCCGCAAGATCGTCATGGAGAAGTTGGAACTGACGGGTCTGCTCGGTGCAGAGGACAAGCTGCCCGGCGAGATCTCCGGCGGTATGCGCAAGCGCGCAGGCCTGGCCCGTGCTCTGGTTCTCGATCCCGAGATCATCCTCGTCGACGAGCCGGACTCCGGCCTCGATCCCGTTCGTACCACCTACATTTCGCAGACCCTGATCGACATCAACGCCGAGATCGACGCCACGATCCTGATCGTCTCGCACAACATCAACCTCGCTCGGACGGTGCCCGACAACATCGGCATGCTCTTCCGTCGCCAGCTGGTGATGTTCGGCCCGCGTGAGGTGCTGCTGACGAGTGACGAGCCGGTGGTCAAGCAGTTCCTCAACGGAACGATGATCGGTCCGATCGGGATGTCGGAGGAGAAGGACGAGGCGCAGATGGCGCAGGAGCAGGCCATGGTCGACGCCGGGCACCACGCCGGTGGTGTCGACGACGTCGAAGGCATCGTCCCGCAGATGAAGGCCACCCCGGGTACTCCGGTGCGCCAGGCCGTCGGACGCAGGCAGGAACGCGTCCGTCAGATCATGCACACGCTGCCGCACAGTGCGCAGGTCGCCATCCAGGAAAGCCTCGACACCACCGACCCCGGGCAGCGGTACCCCGCATACGCGGATCAGCAGCAGGGTTACGACCAGCAGGGTTACGACCAGCAGGGCTACGACCAGCAGGGCTATGGCCAGCAGGGCTACGACCAGCAGGGCTACAGCGGGCAAGTTCATGACCAGCCGGGCTACCAAGCTCCGACACAGGGTCGGGGTCAATAGCAGACATGGGGGGATCGAAGAAGTCCGCGTTCGCTCCGGCGAACGCCGCTCTGACTCAAGCCGGCAACATCGTAGAACTGTTCGTCGAGGTGGTTCGCAACACCTTCCGTAGGCCGTTCCAGTTCCGTGAATTCATCGAGCAGGCCTGGTTCATCGCCAGCGTCACGATTCTGCCGACGGCGCTGGTCGCCATTCCGTTCGGCGCGGTCGTGTCTCTGCAGACCGGATCGCTCATCAAGCAGCTCGGTGCCGAGTCGTTCACCGGCGCGGCCAGCGTGCTCGCGGTCATTCAGCAGGGCAGTCCGATCGTGACCGCACTGCTGGTGGCCGGTGCCGCCGGTTCTGCTGTCACGGCCGACCTCGGCTCGCGCACCATTCGTGAAGAGATCGACGCGATGCGGGTGCTGGGTATCGACCCGGTGCATCGTCTCGTCGTTCCGCGCGTCCTCGCGATGATTCTCGTCGCCCTGTTGCTCAACGGTCTGGTCTCGGTCGTCGGCATCGCCGGTGGTTACTTCTTCAACGTGATCCTCCAGGGCGGTACCCCCGGTGCGTATCTGGCGTCCTTCGGTGCGCTGGCGCAGCTTCCGGATCTGTATGTCGCAGAAGCCAAAGCGGCGATCTTCGGACTCATCGCGGGCATCATCGCCTCCTACAAGGGGCTCAATCCCAACCCCGGACCCAAGGGCGTCGGCGAGGCAGTGAACCAGACGGTTGTCATCACGTTCCTGCTGCTCTTCTTCGCCAACCTCATCCTGACCCTGGTGTACCTCCAGGTCGTCCCAGCGAAGGGAGCGTAACCGCGATGACGATCGCAAGAGGTCGCGGTGACCGCACGCTGATGCGCGTCAAGCGCGTCGGCAATGCCCCGCTCAACGTGCTCGACCGCGCAGGCGAGCAGATGTCGTTCTACCTGCGGGCCATCGGGTGGATTCCCAAGACCGCGGTGCACTACAAGAAGGAGGTGCTCCGCCTGCTGGCGGAGGTCACCTTCGGCAGCGGTGCGCTCGCCGTCATCGGCGGAACCATCGGCGTGATCGTGATGATGTCCGGCTTCACCGGAATCGTCGTCGGCCTGCAGGGCTACGCCGCACTCGAGCAGCTCGGTAGCTCCGTGCTGACCGGATTCCTGTCCGCGTACGTCAACACCCGTGAGATCGCGCCGATCGTTGCGGGACTGGCACTGTCGGCCACCGTCGGCTGTGGCTTCACAGCCCAGCTCGGTGCCATGCGGATCTCGGAGGAGATCGACGCCCTCGAGGTGATGGCGGTACCCAGCGTGCCGTTCCTGGTGACCACCCGCATGATCGCCGGCTTCGTGGCCGTCATCCCGCTCTACATCGTCGGACTGCTGGCGTCGTACGTCGCCTCCCGAGGGATCAGCACCATCTTCAACGGGCAGTCCACGGGGTCCTACGACCACTACTTCAACCTCTTCCTACCTCCGGAAGACGTGTTGTATTCGTTCCTGAAGGTGTTGATCTTCGCCTTCGTCCTGATCATGATCCACTGCTATTACGGCTACCACGCCTCCGGCGGACCTGCCGGTGTCGGCGTCGCAGTGGGCCGTGCCGTTCGTACCGCGATCGTCACGATCGCGGTGCTGGACTTCTTCTTGAGCCTCGCCATCTGGGGCACGACCACCACAGTGAGGGTTGCGGGATGATCGACTCGCCGTCGCGACTGAAGCGAGTACTGCTCGGTTTGGCGTTCTTCCTGGTGCTGATCCTGTTCTTGGGATGGAGCATCACGTCCTACAACAAGACGTTCAAGTCGGTGGTGAACGTCAGCCTCGAAACCGACTCGGTCGGCAACGCTCTGCCGATGAACGCGGATGTGAAGGTGCGCGGAATGATCGTCGGCGAGGTGCGCTCGGCATCCACCGTCGACGGTGTCGTCACCTCTCGGCTCGCCATCGACCCGGACAAGGCTCCACTGATTCCGTCCAACGCGACGGCGCGGTTGCTTCCCAAGACACTGTTCGGTGAGCGCTACGTCTCGCTGATCGTGCCCGAGAACGACTCGGCGTCGCCGATCACCGAGGGCACCGTCCTCCGGCAGGACACCAGCGGGAACGCAATCGAGGTCGGGCAGCTGCTCGACGGCTTGCTTCCACTGCTGCAGGCGATTCCGCCGCAGGATCTGGCGAACACCCTCGGGTCGTTGGCACAGGGCCTCAGCGGGCGCGGCGAGCAGCTCGGTCAGACCATCGACAATCTGACCAACATCGTGTCGGGTCTGAACACGGAGTTGCCGAACATCCAGCAGACGCTGGTCGGTCTCGCCGACTTCTCGCAGACCTACGCAGACGCTGCACCCGAACTGATCTCGGCGCTGGACAACCTGCGGACGACGGGCAACACCGTGGTCGAGCGGCAGTCCAGCCTCGAAACGCTGTACGGCTCGCTGACCTCGGCGTCCTACACAACCGCGGACTTCCTGCAGACCAACTCCGAGAACCTGATCGGATTGGCCGCGAACTCTCGTGAGGCGCTCGAGCTGCTGGCCGAGTTCTCTCCGACGTTCGGCTGCACGTTCACCCAGTTCGCCGAAGGTGCCAGGCGCGGAGCGGTCGTTCTCGGCGAGGGCGACGAGTACCCCGGCATCAACGTGTCCGCATCGTTCGTCAACCCGAAGGGCCGTTACTTGCCGAACCAGGACGAGCCGCGCTTGTTCGACGATCGCGGAGCCACCTGCTTCGAGCCTGCAGCACCGGGTGAGTTCTTCCCGCAGTATCCGGGAGGTTCGATCAACGACGGTTCCTACCAGGTGCCGACCCGCAACCCGGGCCCGCAGGTGATCGAAGGACAGGGACCACCGAAGTCGGCTCAGAGCTCCATCGTTCCCGCCGTCTCCGCATCCGCGCAGCCGGCGAGCTACGAGGGCTCGGACTTCGAGCGTGACACTCTCGCCGTGATCTACGGACAGGCGAGTGGTGTTGCACCAGAAAGTATTCCGTCGTGGGCGGCCGCTATCGGCGCACCGGCACTGAGAGGAGTGGAGGTGACCGTGCCATGAGAGGCCTTCTCGCGCCGATCATCAAGTTGGTCGTGTTCGCCGTGATCACGATCATCGCTACGGCCACCCTCGCCTTCACCATCGCCAATTCCAGCGGCGGCGGCGGCACCAAGTTCTCGGCGATGTTCACCGACGTCACCTCCCTCAACGAGGGCGACGAGATTCGTATCGCGGGCGTTCGCGTCGGCCAGGTGGACAAGATCGAGATCGCCAACGAGCGCGAAGCGAAAGTGGACTTCACACTGAGCAGTCGCGATTGGCTCCCGGCCAGCTCGACGGCAACCATCCGGTTCAGGAACCTGGTGGGTCAGCGCTACATCGCCATCGAGCAGGGCTCGGGGGACCAGGGCCGGAAGATCACCGAAGGTGCCACCATTCCTTTGGAGCGGACCAAGCCTGCGGTGAACCTGACCACGCTGTTCGACGGCTTCCGGCCGCTGTTCACCACACTCAGCTCCGATGACGTCAACAAGCTGTCGTACCAGATCATCCAGGTGTTCCAGGGGGAGTCGGGCACCATCAACGAACTGGTCACCAACACGGCGACTCTGACGAACACGGTCGCCGACAAGGATCAGGTCATCGGCCAGGTCATCACCAATCTCAACAACGTGCTGGCGACGGTCAACCAGAACGACGGTCAGCTCGACAGCTTGATCGTCAACACGCAGCAGCTCGTCTCGGGCCTGTCGGCCGACCGTGGCGTGGTCGGCTCCGCCGTCACCTCGCTCGCCGGTCTGACCAACGCCACCGCAGACCTGCTCGAGCCGACTCGGCCGTCGATCCAGGGATCGGTGACTGCGTTGAACACGCTGTCCGAGACCATCAACCGCCGAAGCGACGACGTGGACAAGGTCCTCGGAATTCTGCCCGTCAAGCTCGACAAGCTCATTCGCACGGCCCAGCAAGGGTCTTGGTTCACGTTCTACCTGTGCGGTATAGACATCGTCGCCGGACCGGGTAGCTCGCCGAACCTGAATCTGCCGACCGGGCTTCCGACCGTCAACCAGCCGCTGTACACGAACTCGGCAGAGCGTTGCAAAGCTGGGGGGATCAAACAATGAAATCTCGTCGTAGTCCGGCCACCATCGGTGCACTGGGCATCGCGATCATCCTGCTGGCCACGATGTCGGTCTTCTTTCTCGACCGGCTCCCGATCATCGGTGCCGGTTCGGTGTACACCGCCGAGTTCAGCGAGGCCGCAGGACTCAAGCCCTCCAACGAGGTTCGCATTGCGGGCGTCAAGGTCGGCAAGGTGACCGACGTTCGTCTCGAAGGCGACCGGGTGCTCGTGGACTTCACGGTGAAGGACGCGTGGGTCGGAAACGAGTCACGGGCCGCCATCGCGATCAAGACCCTGCTGGGGCAGAAGTATCTGGCGCTCGACCCGAGCGGACCGGAGACACTGAGCCCCAAGGACCCGATTCCGCTCGAGCGCACCACGTCCCCGTACGACGTCATCGACGCGTTCTCCGATGCGGCGTCGACCATCAACGACATCGACACCGATCAGCTCGCAACGAGTATGCGGACCCTGTCCGAGGCGTTCTCCGAGACGCCCGCGAACATCCGTGCCTCGCTCGACGGCGTCACCCGGTTGTCGCAGACCGTGGCCAGCCGTGACGAGGAGCTCAAGAAGCTGTTCGAGGCCACCGGTGAGACGTCGAAGGTGTTGGCCGACCGCAACGAGCAGTTCAACAAGCTGATCACCGACGCGGGCCCGCTTCTCGAAGAGCTCAACAATCGACAGCAGGCCATTTCGCAGCTGCTCACCGGCACTCAGCGTGTATCGCAGGAGCTGACCGGTCTCGTTCGCGACAACGAGGCAACCATCAACCCGATGTTGCAGCAGCTCAACGGCGTCATCGACATCCTTCAGCGCAACAACGACAACCTCGACCGTGCGCTGAAGCTGTACGAACCGTTCATTCGTCTGTACACGAACGTGACCGGTAACGGTCGATGGCTCGATATCACGCTGGCCAACCTCACACCTCCCGGAGTTCCGTTGATACCTGGCTACCGCCAACCGTCGGTCGACAAGTTGCCGGGGGAATGATGACAGACACGCAGGCAGCACCGAGAAACAAGAACAAGCTCGCGCTGATCGCCGTCGTCGTGATCGTGGCGTTGGTCCTGGCCGTCGCCGGCTGGTGGTTGTTCACCAGGGCAGGCACGACCAAGATCACCGCGTACTTCGACAAGTCGGTCGGCATCTACTCCGGCTCCGAGGTTCGGGTGCTGGGCGTCAAGGTCGGCACCGTCGAGTCCGTCACGCCACTCGGTGACGACGTCGAGGTCGTCCTTCGAGTCGACCGCGGGATCGACATCCCGGCCGACGCCAAGGCCGTCCAGGTCAGTCCGTCGCTCGTCGCCGATCGCTACGTCCAGCTCTCGCCCGTCTACACCGGCGGCGACACCATGGCCGACGGCACCACGATCGCTCGCGATCGCACCGCCACCCCCGTCGAGGTCGACGAGCTGTACAAGTCCATCAACGACCTGTCGACCGCCCTCGGTCCCGACGGTGCCAACAAGGACGGCGCTCTCACCGACCTCGTCAACACCGGTGCGGCAAACCTCGACGGTAACGGTGAAGCGTTGGGCGACAGCATCACTCAGCTTTCGGCCGCCGGCCGCACGTTGAGCGACTCGCGCACCGACGTCTTCGACACGATCAAGAACCTGCAGACCTTCGTCAGTGCCCTGGCCGTCAACGATCAGCAGGTCCGCAACTTCAATACTCAGTTGGCCGACCTGACCGGATTCCTGTCCGGCCAGCGGGAGGATCTGGGAGCGGCGCTTCAGCAGCTGTCGGTCTCGCTCGGCGACGTGGCTACGTTCGTCGCGGACAACCGGACCGAACTGACCGATGCCGCAAACGGTCTCGTGGTGCCGACTCAGACGCTCGCCGACAACCGCGAGCAGCTGGTGCAAACACTCACGTTGCTGCCGCTGGCCATCAGCAACCTGGTGAACGCCTACGACGCCGAGTCCGGCACGCTCGCCTCGCGCGCCAATCTCCAGAACGAGACCCAGGATCCGCTCGGCACCGTGTGCAAGCTCCTCGACCTCGGCGCTCTCGTTCCCGGCGATCCGCGCTTCGAGGCACTCGGTGCGCAGATTCAGCCGATCATCGATCAGTGCGCCAACATCACCACGATGATCCAGGCACCGATCACCGACCAGAATCGGATCGTGCTGCCGTTCGGTGTTCTCACCAACGACATCGAGCAGAACGTATCCGTGCCGGGCACCGTGCCGGGCGTCGTCTCGCCACGGCTCGGAAACAGCACGATGCCCGGACTCGAGCAGTCGTACATCGGAGGTGGGGGACAGTGAGAACCTCTGTGAAACGGAATCGAGCTCGTGTGAAGCGTTCGTTGGTCGTCGGAGCGGGCGTGTGCGTGGTCGCGCTGTCGGCCGGAGCGTGCTCGTCGGCCGGCATCTACGCCGTACCGCTTCCCGGCGGTGCCGATGTCGGTGACAACCCGTTCAACCTGACGGTGCAGTTCGACGACGTGCTGGACCTGGTGCCGCAGTCGACCGTCAAGGTCGACGGTGTGGCGGTTGGTCGAGTCGCCTCGATCTCCGTTCCGAACGACGGGTGGACGGCCGATGTCGACGTCATCCTCAACTCCGACGTGGATCTGCCTGCCAATGCGATCGCTTCGGTGCAGCAGACCAACCTGCTCGGTGAGAAGTTCGTGCAGCTCTCGGCACCTCCCGGTGACGAGGCAGCAGCGCGGCTTCAGGACGGCGACACCATCCCGCTCGATCGAACCCGTCACGCGACCGACATCGAGCAGGTCCTCGGTGCGCTGTCACTGTTGCTCAACGGTGGTGGCGTCGGGCAGCTCTCGCCGATCATCAAGGAACTGAGCACGGCATTCGACGGTCGCGAAGGCAAGACGAAAGAGCTTCTGCAGCAGGCCAACACGTTGATCGACGGCCTCAACCAGCAGCGTGACGACATCACCCGCGCCATCGACGGTCTCGACACTCTCAGCGGCCGGGTCAACACCCAGACGGACAAGATCGACGCCGTGCTGAAGGACCTGCCGATCGCCACCGAGGTTCTCGAGCAGCAGCGTCCGCAGCTGACCGAGATGCTCGGAGCGCTCGATCGTCTCGGAGCCGTCGGCACCGACGTGATCGACCGTTCCAAGGACGATCTGATCGCAGACCTGCGGGCACTGCGCCCGACGCTCCAGGCCCTGGCAGATTCGGCGGACGACGTGGTGAGTTCGCTCTCGGTCATCCCGACGCTGCCGTTCGCGGACGGCACCGAGAAGATCATCGAGGGCAACTCCGCCAACCTGTTCCTCTCACTCGATCTGTCCATCGGAACCGCGCTGCGCAACTTCGGCGTCGGTGAAGGCGACCCGGTCTACGTCCAGCCCAAGTACGGCAACACGTTGCCCGTCGTCGATCCGTCCAATCCGTACTACAACGGAAACGGACCGCGCCCGGGTTGGCCGACGATCTCGCTGCTGCCGTTGCCGCCGATCATCCCGTCACCGGTTCCGGGCCCGGGTGCTCCTGCGAACGAGCAGGCAGCCGCAGCCGCCGCGCCCGCACCGGCGGATCCGTTGGCACCGTTGAACGATCTGCTCGAGCGATTCGGAGTTGGACAGTGAGATCGAAACTGGTTCGCTTTCAGTTGGTCGCGTTCGTCGTGGTCGCCCTCCTGGGGTTGATCTATGTCGGCGGCAAGTACGTGCGTCTGGACAACATGCTCGGCTTCGGGCAGTACCAGGTCGATCTGAACCTCGCCGATTCCGGTGGCATCTTCTCGAACGCCGAGGTCACGTACCGAGGTGTTCCGGTGGGAACCGTCGGAGATCTGGAACTGACGCAGGACGGCGTCCGAGTCGCGCTCATGCTCGACAACGGTGGGCCCGACATCCCGGCCGACACGAAAGCCGTCGTGGCCAACCGGTCTGCGATCGGTGAGCAGTACGTCGACCTGCAGCCCGAGACCGATCAGGGCCCGTTCCTGGCCGACGGTTCGCAGATCGCGCAAGCCGACACCACCACGCCCGTGCCGGTGGAGGACGTCCTCGCCAACACGAACACGCTGGTCCGGTCGGTACCGCTGGACGCGCTGACGAGGGTCGTCAACGAGCTCGGCGTGGCATTCGACGGTAAGGGCACAGATCTTGCGTCTCTCGTCGATTCGCTCGGGAACATCTCCGAGGCAGGCAACGAGGCGCTGCCGCAGACGCTCGCGCTGGTACGTGACGCCGTGCCGGTGCTGAACACGCAGTCCGAGCAGTCGGATCTGATTCGTGAGTTCAGCACCAGCCTGGACGAGGTGACGGCTCAGTTGAAGTCCAGCGATCCCGACATCCGCCGCCTGATCGATACCGGTACCGCAGCGGGCGACCAGCTCGGTGGGCTCATCACCGACGCCGGTCCGGCGCTGACCACCGATATCAACAACCTTGCGCTGGTTGCCGCTCAGGCCCAACCGCGGTACGTCGCGCTTCGTCCGTTCCTGACGTTCCTGCCTGCACTCGGTGCCGGCATCTCCACGATCGTTCCGGACGACGGCACGATCCATCAGGGTCTGCTGCTCGAGGTCAACAACCCGCCGCCCTGCACGGTGGGCTACGAGGGTTCGCAGGCGATCCTCGACGAGGAGAAGCGGAAGAACCCGAACTTCGATCCGACTCGGGAGAACTACCCCCTGAACCTCGACGCGAACTGTGCTACACCGCAGGGCAGCGTGACGGGTGTGCGTAGCGCGAACCGCATCGTGTTCGCCGATCCGGACGTGCCGCAGCCGTGGGACCTCAAGCCCAAGGTCGATCCGGAAAAGCTCAACCTCAACCCCATCGCCACCCAGTTGGCACCGCTGATCGGCGTCACGCCGAAGTAACGGAATCGGTGGAACTGCTGCTCAGCACTACTGTCGGGCCGAGAGTGGTTCGGCCGGATATTACCGAGTAGTAGGGTGAAAGTGTGAACTCGAGCACCGAAGCCCTGGAGTCCCCAGCGACTCCAGGGCGTAACAAGACCGCGAAAATTCTGCTTGCCGTCGTCTCGGTGATCGCCGTGGCCGCTCTCGCAGCGGCAGTGTTCTTCGGGTACGGCTGGGGCAGCGCGCTGCTGAGCCAGAAGCCCACTGCGGACACCAGGGACGCGGCGCTCACCGGAGCTCAGCAGGCTGCCGTCAATCTGAACACGGTCGACGCATCGGCTATCGATCAGTCGTTCGACAACATGAAGTCGTCGATCACCGGCGATCTGATGCTCAACGACCTCGAGCAGACGCGCTCGGGCATCACCGATCAGGTTCGTCAGTCCGGCGCCAAGAGCGAGGCCGAGGTGTTGCACGGCACGCTGACGGAACTGAGCACGGACGAGAACACCGCGACTGCACTTGTGGTCATCGCGACAACCACCACCTGGCCCGATCGCGTCGAGCGAAGCAAGCTGACGATGCGTCTGGCCATGGAAGAGGTCGACGGGGTGTGGAAGACCAACAAGGTCGATCCAATCGGTTCACGGATCTCGCTCGACAACCCGAACACGAACCCCGTCGTCCCGACCGAACCGGGTGGCCCCGCCGACCCGAACGCGGCCGATCCGAATGCGGCCGACCCCGGTACGGACGCCACGCCGGCCCCCCAGCCGGACACCGGCGGCAACTGAGATACCCGGCAGTGGTGTTTTCCGTCTGTACCGAAGTGAGTTTCGAAGGAGTTCTGTAGTGCCTCCCCAGCGTCGCAAGATCGTTCCACCCACCACCACCAGCAAAGTTCGCCGCAAGGTGGCAGGCACCGGGAAGCCGAGTGCTGCCAACACCGACACGGACTCGACCGGTGCCGAGGGATCGGCTGCGACCGAGACGGCGGCGATCACCACGACGCCGCCCACCGAGCCTGTGTCGGACAAGCCTGCCCTCGACAAGCCCGGAGCAGACAAGCCCGCAGCAGACAAGCCCGCAGCAGCGACGCATTCTGCCGAGACGCCTGTCCTCGACAAGCGCGCTGCCGACAAGCCCGCTGCCGAGACTCCCGCAGCCGACAAGCCTGCTGCCGAGTCCGAGTCGACCGACGCGTCCGTCGCGTCGGCGTCGGGAATCGGCTACAAGCACGTGATCGTCGTTGCGGTCATTGCCGTTGTGCTCGGCGCGTTCGCTGCCGTGGCCGCGTTCAAGCCGTTCGCCACGATCGACAATGCGGCATGGGTGGATTCCGCGGCGACTCAGGAGGTCACCTCGGCCGCGACCGATGCGCTGCAGACCTTGTACACGTACAAGGCCGCCACGATCGATGCCGATTTCGATGCCGCCCGTGCAGTGCTCAATCAGTCGATGCTCGACGAGTTCAACTCCACCGCCGACACCACCAAATCTGCTGTGGTGCAGACGGATACGGGAACCGAGGCCATGGTCACCGATATCGGAGTCTCGCGGCTAGAGGATGGCAGGGCGGAACTGATCGCCAACGTGAACATCAGTGCCACGCAGAACGGTGTCGCGTCGGGCAGTGCCGAGGGCCCGTTGACAGTGAACATGGAGAAGGTCGACGGCACCTGGAAGTTGTCGGCCATCGACGATCAGTAGTAGCCCAGCCGGCACTCGATCCAGCCCCGTTCGACGCAGAAGCCTGCTCGGACGGGGCTTTTTCGTGTGGTTTTCGGTGAGCTGTCACCGGCTTGCCGCAGAGTTACCATCGCGTTTGCGTCCTGGCTTGGGACGAGCCCTGGTTGTTCGGGACAACCATTCACAGCTCGACAGCCAGGGGTGGATCCGATGAAAACGGAGCATGCTGGTCATGACTGACACAACTATCCATTATTCCGTGCTGGAATCCAGGTCCGGTCGATCGGGCTTTGCCGAACACGTCAATCCCGAACTGTATCGGCTGTTGTCTGCGCTGAATCTGGATCGCGAGTACGTGCGGGGCGACGGGACTGTCCTGTTCGACGCATCGGGCCGTCGCTATCTGGACTTCGCCGGGGCGTACGGTGCCCTTCCGTTCGGGCACGGTCCCACTCCGATCTGGCAGGCGGTCAACGACGTTCGCTGCAGCGGGGAAGCGATTTTCGTGCAGCCCTCGGTACTGAGCGCGGCGGGGGAACTGGCAGATCGGTTGGGGCGCATCGCACCCGACGGATTGACGCGAACGACGTTCGTCAACAGTGGTACCGAGGCGACCGAGGTGGCGCTCAAGATCGCGCGAGCGCACACCGGTCGGCTGGGTGTGCTGACCACCGGGAACAGTTTTCACGGCAAGACTCTCGGAGCGTTGTCTGCGACGGGAAACATCAAGTACCAGAGCGGTTTCGGCGCTCCGGTCGAGGGATTCGATCATATCGAGTTCGGTGATTCGGACGCGCTCGACGCGGCCCTGGCGGCGGCGCCCGGGCATTATGCGGTGTTTCTGGTGGAGCCGATTCAGGGTGAGGGCGGAGTGGTGTGTCCGCCCGATGGGTACCTGCGCCGCGTGCGGGAGATCTGCGATCGGCACGGGGTGCTGATGGCTCTCGACGAGGTGCAGACAGGGCTGGGCCGGACCGGCAGGATGTTCGCCGCCGAGCACGAGGGGGTGGTGCCGGACATTCTGACCGTCGCCAAGGCTCTCGGTGGTGGGATCGTGCCGGTAGGCGCGGTGCTGTGCCGTCCGGAGTTGGTGAACGAGAGTTTCGCGCTGCGCCACACGTCGACCTTCGCGGGAAACGCGTTGGCTGCGCGGGTGGGTATCGCGGTTCTCGACGAGTTGACCCGAGACGACTGCGCACTGGTCACCGGAGTGGCTGTGCTCGGGCGTCAGCTGAAGAACGATCTGAGCAGGCTGGCCGAGAAGTATCCGTCGGTCGTGACCGAGGTGCGCGGTAGGGGATTGCTGCTCGGCTTGGAACTGACCGCGGACGTGAATTTCGTCGGGCGGCAGTCGCTGCTGGGATCGATCGCCGATCAACACAACCTGGCCGTGGTGATCTGCTCGTACCTGCTCGATGTGGAGGGGATACGAGTGGCTCCGACTCTGTTCGGCAACAGGGTGATTCGGATCGAACCACCGCTGACGGTCTCGGCGGTGCAGTGCTCGCGTCTGGTCGCAGCATTGGATCGGGCACTGGGTTATGCGGCGGTGGGGGACATGGACGGATTGTTCGGGCATCTGCTGGGCCGCCCGACCGTCGCCACTCCGCCCGCACTCGAGGCGTTGCGCCCCGGGCGGACGCCCGATATCGCGGTACGGCCGACGGATCGACGCTTCGCGTTCATTGCGCATCCTCTCGATCTCGGCTTCTTCGCGGCGTTCGATCCGGCGCTGGAGGTGTTCGACCACGGCGAGCGGCAGGATCTGCTCGAGCGGTTCGCGGCGTCGACCTCCGAGCTCGAACCCGCGTCGTTCGTCATCGGCAGTGGCCGGGTCGTCGGGGGTGGGGAGGCGACGGCGCACGGTGATCTGATCGGGCTGCCGTACACCTCCGAGCAGTTGCTGCGCCTGCCGACCGAGCGTGCGCTGGCAGTGGTGGGCGGGGCCGTCGAACTGGCGATCTCCCGCGGTGCGACGGTCGTGGGGTTGGGCGGCTATTCGTCGGTGATCACCGGGAACGGGTTGGGTCTCGGCGCGACGACGCGACCGATCACCACCGGCAACACGTTCACCGCTGCGGCGAGTCTGCGGGCTGTTCGACGCGTGTGCCGTGAACGCGGTATCGATGTCGCGCGGGCTCGGGTGACGATTCTCGGTGCCGCCGGGGCGATCGGACGAACCATCGGCATGCAGTTGGCCGGCGAGGTCGGCAGCATCGTGCTGGTCGGTAGGCGGGGGGAGAGTTCGGTCATCGCGCCCAAGCTGTGGGCGGCCGCGCAGGAGATGGTGGCGAGCGCTCGGGCCGGTGCGGGTTCGGGAGATCTGGCCGCTGCCGCGCATGCCGTCGACGGCGACCTGGACGATCTGATCAGGTCGCGGCACGTCGAATTCTTCACCGATCCTGTTGCTGCGGTGAAGGATTCGTTGATCGTCATCGCTGCGACGTCGGCGCCGCATGCGCTGATCGATCCAACGGATCTGATGGAGGGTGCCATTGTCTGCGATGTGGCGCAGCCGCCGAACATCGGCCGGGACGTGCGCAGCGAGCGGCCCGACGTGACGGTGTTCGACGGCGGCATCGTGCGGGTGCCGTCGGGTTCGGATTTCGGGTTGACGTACGGGTTGGCTCCAGGGCTGACGTATGCCTGCATGGCCGAGACGATGCTGATCGCGTTGTCGGGTGAGTTCGGACTGCGCAGTATCGGAACCACCCTCGACGGCGACAGCGTGGAGCGGTTGGGTGAGTTGGCGGATGTCCACGGGTTCGCGCTCGTCGAGGCCACGCGGTGGCGCGAGGCGAACCGGTAGACGGCAGGGGGCGGGACGCGTCGGTGTACCCGCCCCCTGCCGTCTACCGG
>NZ_NOYU01000043.1:0-127642 GCF_002258915.1 Rhodococcus sp. 05-340-2 | reverse complement strand
CAACCTCGGATTCCGGCGCTTCAGCAGCCGAGGACAAGACAGGGCAGCCGCCGAATTCACCTTCCACGCGATCGTGCACAACCTGTTCAAGGCCATCGGGGCGGGAACCCCGGCACTGGCGTGAGGCCGGTGGCCGGCCCGCGGCCCGATAGTTTCTACGCACATCCAGCCCAATCGAGGGCCACCTCGAAATCGAAACAGCCCGGAAAAGGTTTCCAGGCACGAATAGTGGACGCTGAGGTCACAGGCGATCGAGGTCTACCCGCGAGGTGGCGTTGTCATGAATCGACTCGAGTGGTAACTTGAAGCTTCAAGTAAACACTCGAAGGACCCGCCATGACATCTGTGATCAACCCGCCCGTCGCGGGAGCAGCGTTCGACGCATTTCTCGCCGATACCGCACCCGCGAGCCGGTCACAGCAGATGTGGACCCCGAGCGACGGTCCGATGCCCGCCCTGTACATCAGCCACGGCGCACCGCCGGTTTTCGATGACGCCCTCTGGATGGACCAGCTGTTCACCTGGTCGCAGTCGATGCCCAAGCCGAAGGCGATCCTCATCGTCAGCGCGCACTGGGAGGAGGCCCCGCTGAGCTTGTCCGCATCGGCGGCCGCGACTCCGCTGGTCTACGACTTCGGCGGTTTCGCCCAGCGCTACTTCTCGATGGAATACCGGACGCCCGACGCAGAGGTGCTGGCCGCACGGGTGGCCGCGGCAATCCCGGCGTCGGAAAATCTGCACCGACACACCTCTCGCGGACTCGATCACGGTGCCTGGGTTCCGCTCAAGGTGATGTACCCGTATGCCGACGTCCCCGTTCTGCAGTTGAGCCTGCCGACGCATGCTCCCGACCGGCTGATGGCGATAGGCGCTGCGCTGAAAGAACTTCGAGCCGAGGGAGTGTTGGTCATCGGTTCGGGTTTCATGACGCACGGACTACCGTTCCTCTCGCGGGAGAACTTCGCCACCAACACCGTGCCGACCTGGTCGGAGGACTTCGATCTCTGGGCGGCCGACGCGTTGGCGCGTGGTGACGTCAACACACTTGCGGACTTCCGGAGCGCTGCACCGGGAATGCCGTATGCGCACCCGACCGTCGAACACTTCACGCCGCTGTTCGTCACGCTCGGTGCCGCGGAGAACCCGGAAGCGCCGGTGACCACAGCCATCACCGGCTTCCAGTTCGGCTTGGCGAAGCGGTCGTTCGCGGTCGCCTGACCAGGAGAGGCGATCGGTTGAAGCTGGAATCGGCTCACTTCTGAATCTTTTTCGATTCGGGGATTGTTATCCACGCCACTTCGCTCTACAGTTCTGAACACCATCTCGGACATCGGTGTCCAAGATGCGTTGGATGCGCTGTACGAACCGTCGCCGGGCGCGCCTCCTGTGGATCCCGTCCTCCGGCGCGAAGGAGTACACCCGTGTCTTCTGCCCGATCTTGGACGCTGCGTACAGCGATCAGCGTGATGACCGCCGCAGCGGCTTTCGCCGCCATGGCGACGCCCGCTGCTGCTGCACCCGATTCGCCTGATGTGGAAATCCAGCCGCCTCTGGCACCGTTCACGTGGCCGAAGATCCCGGAATTCGACACCGACTTCTACCTTCCGCCCGCCGACGTGGTGGCCGCGACCGCGCCGGGCCAGATCATCGCGGCACGGCCGGTCGAACTGGCCACTCTCAACGTCATCCCCACGCAGGTCGACGCGTGGCAGTTGTCTTTCCGGTCCAACAACGGTCGCGACGAGCCGATCGCAGCGGTGACCACGGTCATCAAACCCCGTGGCGTCCCCGCGGCATCGCGGCCGTTGATCTCCATTCAGTTGGCCGAGGATTCTCTCGCCGCCTACTGCGCGCCCTCGTATGCGATGCGTGCGGGTGCGATTCCCTGGCCGGTCACAGGCGCGGTGACGTCGGGTGCTCAATTCCTCGAGGTGCAAGCAGCGTTGGCGCAGGGCTGGGCGGTATCGGTACCCGATCATCAAGGTCCGAACAACTCGTTCGCCGCAGGGCCGGTCGCCGGGCGGATCACCCTCGACGGAATCCGAGCCGCCGAGAACTTCGCGCCCATGCAGTTGGCCGGGGAGGCCACCAAGGTGGGGATGAGCGGCTACTCCGGTGGCGCGATAGCGACCGGACACGCAGCCGAACTGGCCCAACGCTACGCCCCTGAGCTCGACATCGTCGGAGTCACCGAGGGCGGAACCCCCGCTGAACTCGGGGCTTTGGTGGACAACGCCAACAACACACTCGGCTCGGGAATCGTCGCTGCCGGAATCATCGGTGCCAGTCGTGAAGATCCCGAGTTGGCCGATTTCATCGACGAACACATCGATCCGCTCGGCCGGGCGTTGTTCGCGGCCAAGGACAATCTCTGCGTCGGTTACAGCTCGGCGCTGCTGCCGTTCGTCAACCTGAAGGGCTTCCTGCACACCGAGGGTGACCCGATCCAACAACCAGTGGTGAAGAAGGCTCTGTCCGCGATGCGGCTCGGCGACACCACTCCGAACATGCCGCTCTACGTCTACCACTCCAACCCGGACTGGCTGGTGCCGGTCGGACCGGTCAACGCGATGGTCGATTCGTATTGCAGCCGTCCGGGCGCCGATGTCACCTACACCCGCGACCATTTCAGTGAGCACATCACCCTGGAATTGATCGCCTTTCCGAGCGCGGTGTTATGGATGCGCGATCGCTTTGCCGGTATTCCGGTGGAACCCGGTTGCCGAACGAACGACGTCGGCTCGATGGCGCTCGACACGAGTGCACACCCGCTCTTCGTCGACGCTGTAGGCGAGATAATCGCCGGACTGTTCGGTAAGCCGATCGGGGCGTGAGGGAACCGATCGGCGCACGGAAGGCGACGGCGTCACCGGCGGTAGACTCCGCCGGTGACTGTCGCCGACGATCAGGGCCGCATGTACGCCGGACAATCGTCTGCCGCGCGAAGAGCCGATCGCCGCGCACGGTTCTTGCACGCCGGGATCGAGGTCATCGGGGTACGCGGCTACGCAGCCACCTCGGTAGCGGATATCTGCGCGGCTGCCGGTCTGGCGCGCAGTCAGTTCTACGCCGAGTTCGCCAACCGTGAGGCGCTGCTCGTGGATGTGTACGACCTGATCCAAGACGACGCGCTGGCTGCGGTCGTCGCCGCACTCGACGGTCACGTCGACCGAGATCGCCGTGCGCTCGTCGCCGCTGCGATGACGGCCTTGGTGGGATCGATCGGGGGTGATCCGCGCCGCGCGCGGATCTCGTATCTGGAAATGCTGGGTGTCAGCGATGCCGTCGAACAGCACCGGACGCGCCGTCGTGCACAGTGGGTGGAGTTCTTCGAGGCCACCCTGCGCGCCGAAATCGGGTCCGACTTCGTTCCGCCCGGCGGATACCGTTTGGCCGCAACAGCATTCCTCGGTGCCCTCACCGAGATCGTCTCCGACTGGTCCCGCACCGTTCCGCCCCGCCCACCCATCGAACTCATCGTGGAGACGATGGTCGCCGTCCTCGGAGCGTTCGTTCCCGACCTGAACTGAACTGCAGCCTGTCGCGCAAATACAGTGGACCGATGACGCATGCCACCGGTCCACTTGCAGGCCTCGTCGTCGCGGACTTCTCTCGTGTGCTCGCCGGCCCGTACGCGACGATGATGCTCGGCGACATGGGCGCCGAGGTCGTCAAGATCGAAAGGCCCCAAACCGGTGACGACACCCGATCGTGGGGACCACCGTACGATTCCGCTGGCACCGCAACATATTTCAACTCGGTCAATCGCAACAAGACGTCTCGGTTCATCGACCTGCAGTCCGAGAGCGGCGTAGCCGAGGCGCTCGAGATCGTCTCGGGTGCAGACATTCTGATCGAGAACTTCCGAGCCGGCGCGATGGACCGCCTCGGCCTGGGGTACTCGACGCTCTCGCAGAGCAATCCCGGTCTGATCTACTGCTCCATCACCGGCTTCGGTACCGGTGGCGGAGCCGCGCTCCCCGGTTACGATCTGGTGGTCCAAGCCGTCGGCGGGCTGATGAGCGTCACCGGGGCCGACGCCCAGCTGCCCACCAAGGTGGGAGTGGCGATGGTCGACATCGTCACCGGACTGCACGCGCTCAGCGGAATCCTTGCGGCACTGCATCATCGATCGAACACCGGCGCGGGTCAGCAGGTACACACCTCACTGATGGCGTCGGTGCTGTCTGCGTTGAGCAATCAGTCGTCGGCCTATCTGGGGGCCGGCGTCGTGCCGGTCCCGATGGGCAACAAGCATCCCTCATTGGTGCCGTACGAGGTGTTCGAGACCGCCGATCGTCCGTTGGCATTGGCCGTGGGCAACGACCGGCAATTCTCCTCGCTGACCGACGTGCTGGGGATCCCGAAATTGGCTCTGGACGAGCGGTTCTCGTCCAACTCTCTGCGCGTCGAACATCGAGATCAGTTGGTCGACATCCTGAACTCGGCTTTGCGATCACGTCCGGCCGACGAATGGTATCGAGATCTGATGGCCCGCAACGTCCCCGCGGGGCCGGTCAATTCCATCGAGGAGGCGTTCGCGTTCGCGGAATCACTCGGTCTCGAACCGCGAGTGCAGGTTCCGGGTTCAGTGGCCGACGGCGTCCGTAATCCTGTGGACTTCTCGGTGACGCCCGTTGATTACCGGCTTCCGCCCCCGCAGGCGGGCTGAGCCCCTGCGTGGTGGTCTTGCAACTTTTGCTCCACTCCGGGACGTGAGTCGGCGAATCCCCGTCTGCAACCTCTTCAGTGGAGCAACCGTTGCAGCGGCAGCAACTCACTCCGCTAGTTCAACGCCCACTTCACCGACACGGACACGCTGACGGTCTGTTGCCCCGGTTCGATGGGCACCGCCGTGTCGAACGAACTGGCGGAATCGGCGAACGACCTCGGTTGCTCCTGGCCGGTGATCGACTCCGTGATCGACAGAACGTCGCCGAGTTCTCCCCCTGCGAGCGTCGCGTACTGCTCGGCGCGATCGCGGGCATCGGCGAACGCCCTGGACCGGGCATCGGAGATCAGCTCGGAATCGTCGTCGATCTTGAAGGAGACCCCGGAGATGCGGGTCGCGTTTCCGCCGGCCGTTGTGGCGTCGCCCAACACTGCGGAGGCCTTCGACAGGTCCCGAACCGTGACCTGCAGGGTGTTGGTGGCCTGGTATCCGGAGATGGCGGAGGTGCCGCCCGGCAGTGCGCCCGAGTACTGCGGATCGATCGACACCTGTTGGGTCTGGATGTCCTCGCGAGCGACGCCGGCTGCGATCACGGCGTCCGTGACCTCGCTGACGGCCGCGTTCGCCTGTTCGATGGCGGCGGTGACGTCCTCGGCCGTTGCCTGAACCCCGATCTGGGTCGTCAACGTATCCGGTGCGCCCTGGACCTCTCCCACGCCGTTGACGTTCACTCCGGGAGGTCCATCGGGAGACGTCGAGGCTGGACTGCTACAGCCCGCAGTCAGGCCTACGGTCAGCAGCAGGGCCGATACGCACGATCCGATCATCCATCGATTTCGACTCACCGCCGTAGTGTCCACCATTGCAGGTGAATTGGAAAGGCTCAGGGCTTGCGATATTCGGCGTCGAACGTCACGGTGACCTCGTCGACCACCTTCATTGCTCCGAACATCTGCGAATACGGAGTGATCTTGTAATCCGATTGACGCACAGCAGTTTCGGACGCGATGTGCCATCGATCGCCGAGGTCCGTGACGTCCACATCCACGGTGCTCTCCCTCGAAACGCCGTGAATCTCCGCCGTGCCGGACAGTCGAAATCCGGCGTCGACGGCGGTGATCTCCGCCGAACGGAACTGAATCGACGGATATCGGTCGGCGTCGAAGCTCTTGAGCGCGTTGGCTTTCGCCACGATCTTCTCCGGTCCGATCAAGGGCGTCAGTCCGCCCTCGCCGTGGACCACCTCGATCGATTTCACCTCGGCGGTCAGGGAAACCGCGGCGGGAGCGCCCCCGGACCACTCGACGGTCGCAGACCAGGAGTTCACCGCGATCGTGAGGCGATGCCCCATCTTGGATGCTTTTCCTGTGACATCCGTCCGGACAGCCAGCTGCCCGCCGTGCGATGCGTCGAGCGTCCAGGTCTCGGTAGTCATGCCCCGACTGTATCCGTCTCGCAGAACCGACGAAGGGACGCGGCGCAGGTGGTTAGGGTGGAGTTATGTTCTCCAATTCCCCTCGAACATTCGTCGCCGACGCCCTCCGCGGTTTCGTCGCCGCCACCGACGACGTCACCTGGCACGCCGATCCCGGCTATCTCACCCGCCGCTACCGCATCTCGGACGGTCAGGTCGCCCTGCTGTCCGGTGGGGGATCGGGGCACGAGCCGCTGCATGCCGGCTTCATCGGTCGCGGCATGCTCACCGGCGCGTGCCCGGGCCTGGTCTTCACCTCACCCAACGCTCTTCAGGTACACGAGGCATCCAAAGCCGTGGACTCCGGCGGCGGAGTGCTGCACATCGTGAAGAACTACACCGGCGACGTGATGAACTTCAAGATCGCCCGGGAGTTGTTGCAGGAGGACGGCATTGCCGCCGATGTCGTTCTCGTCGACGACGACGTGGCCAGTGAGAGCGAGGACGGCCCGGGTCGTCGCGGCACCGCGGCGACCATCGTCGTCGAAAAGGTGTGCGGTGCAGCGGCAGAACGCGGCGACAGTCTGCAGGCGGTCGTCGCACTGGGGCGTCGAACCGCGGAGAACGCACGCAGCATGGCGGTGGCGCTGAACCCGCCCACACTGCCGGGAGCGGACGAACCGTCCTTCGAGTTGCCCAGGGAAGAGATCGAACTCGGCATCGGCATCCACGGAGAACGCGGCACCGACCGCGTGCCCCGGCTGCCTGCTCAGGAGATCGTCGCGAAACTGACCGATCCCATCGTGGACTCGCTCGGATTGAACTCGGGCGAATCGGTGATCGCCGTGGTCAACGGGCTCGGGGCAACACACCCGCTGGAGCTGCACCTGCTGTTCGGTGAACTCTCGGAGTATCTGCACGGCAAAGGGATCGAGATATCCCGCTCGCTCGTCGGCAGCTTCGTCACCGCGCTCAACATGGGCGGAGCCTCGATCACCCTCGTGCGCGCCGACGACGAGATGCTCGAACTCTGGGACGCGCCGACCGACGCGCCCGGTTGGCCCAACGCCCAGAGCCGTGGTGCGAAGCCGGTGGGCGAACGCGGAGGCTTCGGGCCCTCCTTCGAGCCCTCGGACTCCGGAGAGGTTTCGGCGTTCGTCTCGACATGGATCGGGACGTGGGCGCAGCGGGTACTCGACGAGGAACCGGCCCTGACCGAGCTGGACCGTAAGGCAGGCGACGGCGATTTCGGGACCAACATGGTGGCGGCCCTCGAACAGCTCGATCTGGACGCCGTCAAGGAAAACTACTCGGCAGCAACGGTATTCGAGGCAGTGAGCGAGGCCTACCTCGGCCACGCGGGCGGTACGTCCGGCGCGCTGTTCGGCATCTGGTTCCGCCAGTTCTACCGGACGATGCTCGAATCCGAGCCGGATCTCGCGGCTATCGGGCAGGCCGCCCGTGCCGGGCTGGACAGCATCACCGAACTCGGTGGCGCACGGGTGGGCGACAAGACGATGGTCGACGCCATCGCCCCGGCCGTCGACGCGCTCGAGAAGGACGGCGGCACCTTGCAGGACGCTGCCGACGCGGCGAGAACCGGAGCCGAATCGACGAAGGACATCACCGCAAACCGCGGCCGTGCCAGCTACGTCGGTGAGGCCGCGCGCGGCGTCGTCGACCCCGGTGCGCTGGTGATGGCCTGGTTCTTCGAGGCGGCGGCTGGTTCTACCCCAGTGAGTTGAGAAAAACCGCCGCGATCGCTTCGAGGCCGGCCTGATCGTCGGCGTCGAAGCGGTCGGGGACAGGGCTGTCCAGATCGAACACACCGATCAGCGTTTCACCCTGGTACAGCGGTACGACGACCTCGGAGCGAGTGTTGGCATCGCACGCGATGTGGCCCGGGAAGGCATGGACGTCAGCGACGCGCTGCGTCTCACGGGTGGTCGCGGCCGCACCGCAAACACCCTTGCTCAGGGCGATGCGCACGCAGGCAGGCTGACCCTGAAACGGCCCGACCACCAGTTCGGTGCCGTCGTACAGGTAGAAGCCGACCCAATTGACCTCGGGCAGAGCGTGATAGACCAACGCAGAGAGATTGGCGGCGTTCGCGATCAGATTCGACTCTTCGAAGACCAGGCCGCGGGCCTGCTCGGTGAGCTGCTGGTACTGCTCTACCTTGGATCCGTTCAGTTCGGTCGCGGTGAAGGACATACGCCGAGTCTAAGCGCACATCCCAGCACCACCAGATACGCCGACATCCCGCCCACTTGAATCCGTTGCGCGATGCCGAGCCCGTACTGACCAGGCAGATTGTCGGCGATCAACAGCCACGCGGTGGCCAGCGTCGTGAGGATCAGGACGGCAAGGCCCAGCGTGCGAAGCAGCGGGTACAGCCGGTAGCGGAACGCGGCCAGCGTGAACGCAACCATGACGGTGAAGATCGCGAACACCGCGATGGTGCTGGTCAGAGCGTGAAGATGATGGAGTTGCGGGAAGAGCCCGCTGGGTTCGATCGGGCAACTCGGATCGTCGGCCGCGACACACTCGAGGGGGAGTTTTGCGTCGGCGATGGTGGCGATACCGAAGATGCCCGACGCGACCCAGCCGGTGACGACGAGCCGTCGACGCGGGGTTGCCAGGAAGCCGAGAACCGCGGCGAAGACCATCAGTGAACCCGTGACGACGTCTGCGGTGGAGAAGAACTCGCGGTACGGCTGATCGCGGGCGTCGAGTTCGCTGAGGAACGAGGTGGTCGGGTCCAGGCCGGTATCGAAAAAGAACTCGGCCACCCACGCGGAGTACAGCAGTCCGGCGAGGATCAAGCAGATCGCCACTACGACCCGGCGGATATCCACGCTTTCAGTTCTCGAACGCACCGACCAAGGCTAGCCAGTCAGTACATCGGCAGTTGCCACCGCCAGTGCGACCGCGGAGTCGCAGTGGTCGGTCAGGACGGTCAGTGTGGGAACCGTGCGGGCATAGCGAGCGGTGGTGTCGTCTTTCTCGGGCATGCCGAGCACGGGGTTGCCCAACACGATGTCCGCGAAGCACGACGAATCGGAATCGCGAGTTTCGACGGTGTAGCCGCCCTGCTGGACGGGCTCGCGGACCGTCGAACGCATGTCGCCGTCGACGTAGCCGAGCGAGACGTCGAGCATCGCCAGGCTGTCCGCAAATGTTGCCGAGGACGCCGTGAAATGGCAACGGTACGGATCGGACGCAGGGTTCCAGCGCTCCACCGTCCAGGTTGCGGGCAAGTGCTCCAGGACGGCGCACAGGTCTTTCATGGCAAGTGGAAGGTTGTACCTGGACTCGGCGCGCAGTGGTGGATCGTCCAACAGACCGAGTGCGGTCTCGGTAACGGATGTCGCTGCGGTGCACGCGTCTCCCACACTGCGGGAGACCTCGATCGCGGCGAAGCTACGACCGGATTCGGTGAGGTAACCGTCCATGGCCTCCGCGGTGGCACCGTCGAACTCCCCGCGAAGCGGAAAGCTGATGCGGCACGACCCGTGCGCCGAGTTGTCGAGATACGCCTGTTCGCCACCGATCGTGATCTGCTCGGTCCCCGGGTCGTCGGACGTCGGCCGATACGCGTTCAGATCGATGGAGACGGCGTCGGTGGCGCTCGATGTCGCAGGTCTCAGGGTGGCCGAGCACGTGCTCAATTCGCCATCGGGGCGGAGCTGCACCACTGTGCCGAGGTCGGCGAGATCGTCCTCGGTGAGAAAACCGCAGGGGTCGAGACTCCGGACGAATTCCGCCGAGTCGGCGAGATATCGGTCTGCCTCCGACATCTCGAATCCGTACTTGTTCTGCGGCGACGAACTGCCTGCGGGGAAAGCATTGCCGAGCAACACCACCGCGCATCCACTCGTCGATACCGACATCGCCAGCGCCACTGCCGCGAGCAACCAATTTCTATGCACCGTTTCCCCCGAACTCGATTCGACCGATCAGGGGGTTGGACGCGCGGGGGCTCGAGATGGTTTCAGGCTCATGAAAGTTCGTCGACCACTCGGTCGGCGGCGACGGTGGGATCCTCGTGTTCCCAGATTCGCACCACGCGCCAGCCCTCGTCGATCAATCGTCTGTCCGTGTCGCGATCGCGGGCGACGTTGGCCGCCAGTTTGTCGGCCCACCATTGCGCGTTGTTGCGGGGCTTGGTGGCGTGAATCGGGCAGCTGTGCCAGAAGCAGCCGTCGACGTAGACCGCGACCTTGCGCCTGGGAAACACCAGATCTGCTCGACGCCGCATGCCCTTCAGTGGAGCGCGATCGACGAAATACCGCAGACCTCGACGGTGCAGTGCTCGCCGCAGCGCCACCTCGGGCTTGGTGTCACGGCGTTTCTGCTTGCTCAGCCGGGCACTGGTCTTGGCGTCGGTGGCGGGTCGGTCCGCGCTCACACCGGAACTCGATCGACGTATCCGCCCATGCGCTCGAGGTGTGCGTCGAGGTCGTCGAGAAAGCCGTCGACGAAACGGAGATTGCCTGCTCGTGCCCGCTTGAGGAATCCGGCGGTCGCTCGCGCGGAGAGCAGCTTCGAGTCGTCGAGGAAATCGATCAGGTCTTCGTAGGGCTCGTGCACCGGCATGGTCGTCACGTCGACCCGGTAGCTGGTGCGATCGCGTCCCCACGCTGCGGTCGGCCAGGCCTGACCAGGCAGCAGAGCTTGATCGTTCGACGCGTCGTACGGCTGGGGATCGTCGAGTGCGCTCGCTGCCCATGACGCCATGCGCACACTGACGGCGTTGCCGACGAGCTTCCAGCGATGTCCGCTGCGCACACCGGGCTGCTGGACGGCGGGCAGCGTCCAGTCGGGATCGAACCCCTGCAGACGCTCGGCCCCGATGATGCCGGGCGTGACGATCTCTCCCGACGGCAGGCGAACCGCCGGGGGACTGGCGATACCGAGCGAGGATCCGCCCTTGAGCGTCGGGACGGCGTTGACCGCCCAGCCCAGCCCGCGAATGCCCTCGGTCCAGTAGAAGCCGCACGGCTGGGTGGTGGGGTCGCCGTCGGGCAGCGGTCCTGCGTCCTGCGAGAACAGCACCTCCCGTGGATCGTCGGTGCGCGAGGCCAGCATCACCACCCGCTGTCGACGCTGCGGCAAACCGAATGCGCGGGCGTCGACGACGCGGTAGGCCCACATGTAGCCGAGGTCCTCGAGCGCGTCGGTGATGTGGCGCATGGCTGCCCCGCGGCCGAGCTGCAGCATGAACGGCACGTTCTCCATCAGCAGCCATCGCGGACCGCGTCGACGGGAGACCAGCCGAAACACCTCGTCCACCAAACCGGAACGGGCACCGGTGATGCCCGCGGTGCGTCCGGCCTGGGAGAGGTCCTGACAGGGGAAACCGGCTGCGACCAGTTCGGTGTCGGCGGGCAGGCTTCGAAGAGTGGTCACGTCCGTGTGCAGAGGTGTCTCGGGCATGCGCGCTCGAAGGACGGCCCCGGCTCCGGGATCGATCTCGCACAGCAACTGCGTCGTCCACCCCGCGTCGGCCAACCCCAGCTCGAGCCCGCCGATCCCCGCGAACAACCCGACCATCGACCGTGCGCTCACGTGTGCCCTTCCCTCGCCCGACGGTCCTACGTTACTCGAGAGTCGGTTCACTTGACCTCGACCTTGCTCGAGGTTTCACACTGGAATGCGAGGGCCGAAAAATCGGTTGGAAACTGAGCCTGTGCAATGAAATCATTCGAGCACAGCAATAAGGAGAAGAACTGTGTCTACGGGTGTGCTCGATCCCGAAACCCGAACCCTGGATCAGCCGTACCCGGACACCGCGACGCCACCCAGCTCACTGCGTCGTTTCGCGCCGTTTCTGCTGCCGTACAAGTGGTTCTACATCGCCTCGATCGCGGTCTCGCTGATCGCCACCATGACCGGTCTGGTGATTCCGCTGGTGATGCAACGCGTCATCGACGGCCCCATCACCGATCGCAATTTCTCGGCAGTCTGGTGGCCCGCGGCCTTCATCCTGTTACTCGGCACCATCGATGCACTCGGTATCTGGGTTCGCCGCTACCTGGTCTCCCGACCGTCGAGCCAATTCGAGATCTCTGCGCGGGCAACGGTATTCGACAAGTTGCAGCGGTTGTCGGTCTCGGCTCACGAAAGCTGGGAATCGGGTCAGCTGCTCTCTCGCGCCATCGCGGACCTCGGTTCGCTGCGGCGGTTCATGGCCTTCATCGGCCCGTTCATCATCATCAACGCCGTCACACTCGTTGTCGGTATCGGCGTATTGCTGGTCCAGTCCTGGCAGTTGGGGCTGATCATGCTGGTGACGTCGGTACCGCTGGTGATCGCCTGCACCAAGTTCGAGACGCTGTATCGCGTCGTGGCCCGTGACGCTCAGGATCAGGCAGGCGACGTCACGACGACGGTCGAAGAGTCCATCCAGGGTATTCGCGTCCTCAAGGCATTCGGTCGAAGTGCCCACTTGGGCAAGCAGTTTCTTCGTCAGGCGCGCACGCTGCGTGGCACCGAACTGAAGAAGGTGCGCTACCTGGCGATCATCTGGGCGGTGATCGTCGGACTGCAGCCGATCACCATCGGCGCGATCCTGGCGGTGGGCACGTACTCGATCGTGCAGGGCACCATGACGGTCGGCACGCTCGTCGCGGCCATCGCCATCGTCACCTTCCTGCTGTGGCCGATCGAATCGTTCGGGTATCTGCTGGCCGAGCTGAACAATGCGCGCACGGCAGCGGATCGGTACTGGGAGATCATGGACACTCCCGAAACCGTCACCGATCCGGACAATCCCGTCGAACTGCCCGAAAGAATCCGTGGCCGAGTGCAATTCGATCGCGTCGGATTCACCTTTCCCGACGCGTCCTCGCCGCTTCTGACCGACGTCAGCTTCGTCGTCGAGCCGGGGGAGACCGTCGCGCTGGTCGGCAACACCGGTAGCGGAAAGACTGCACTGACGAACCTCGTGCCTCGACTGTTCGACGCCACCGAGGGTTCCATCACCATCGACGGAATCGACGTGGCCTCGATGCGGTTGGCCGATCTGCGCGCGATCGTCACGGTGGCGTTCGAGGATCCGGTGTTGTTCTCGGCCAGTGCGCGCGAGAACATCGCGCTCGGTTCGCCCGGCGCGTCCGATGCCGAGATTGCCGAGGCGTTGGAGATCGCGCACGCAACGGATTTCGTCGAGCAGTTGCCGTGGGGTCTGGACACTCGCATCGGTGAGCAGGGCATGAGTCTGTCCGGTGGGCAGCGGCAGCGGCTCGCACTGGCGCGGGCGGTGCTGGGCAAGCCACGGGTGCTGGTGCTCGACGACCCACTGTCCGCGCTCGACGTGGACACCGAAGCCAAAGTGCAGAAGGAATTGCGGCGTGTGTTGGCGCATTCGACGACAGTGCTGGTGGCGCACCGGCCGTCGACCGCTGCGTTGGCCGACCGCGTGCTGTATCTCGAGAACGGAAGAATCGTGGAGCAGGGAACACACGAGGGACTGCTGGCGTCGTCGCCGCGGTACCGCGAGGTGATGGGGTCGATTCATGGCTGAGCAAACTGCAGCTGCGGATTGGCGCGGCGTCGGCGGTGAGGAATCCGAGGTCGACGCAACCGGAAACCTGGTGTTGGCCGGGCGTTCTCGCCGGTTGCTCGTCTCGTTGGTGCGCCCGTACAAGAAGCAGGCCCTGCTGTCCTTCCTGATCATTCTGGTCGACAACATCACCTACGTTGCCGGTCCGCTGTTCATCGCCTATGCGCTGGACAACGGCGTCGGTGCTGCGGGACAGGGTGATTGGGGTCCGCTGCTGTGGGCGGTCGGCGGGTACACCGGCTTCGGTCTGCTCGGGATGCTCACCACCTACGCGTTTCTCACCGTCTCCGGTCGGCTGAGTCAGAACATCCTGTACGACCTGCGCGGACGGGTGTTCGACCATGCCCAGAAGCTGAGCCTGTCGTTCCACGAGAAGTACACCTCGGGACGGCTGATCTCGCGACTGACCAGCGATGTCGAATCTCTGCAGACACTGCTCGAGAGCGCGCTCAACGATGCCTTGACGGCCATCCTGTCGATGGTGTCGATCGCGATCATCCTGGTGTACCTCGACGTTCCGATGGCGATGATCGTGCTGGCCGGCTTCGTTCCGCTGGTCCTCGTCACCCGGTGGTCGCAGCGGCGGCAACGCCAGGGATACCGTCGAACACGGGTGGCGATCGCGCGCGTCGTGGTCCATTTCGTGGAGTCGATGGGCGGCATCCGCGCGGTGCAGGTGTTCCGACGCGAGGGCCGCAACGACGCCATTCTCAGTACCGAGGACTCGGAGTATCGCGACGCCACCACCGCGGCGCTGCGCGGTATGGCGAGCTACACCGGCATCGTGCGCTGGATCGGCAACGTCACGCTCGCCATCATCCTGGTGTTCGGTAGCTGGCGAGTGATCAACGGCCACATGGACATCGGCGTGCTCGCGGCCTACGTGCTGTATCTGCGCCGGTTCTACGGGCCGCTGGACGAGCTTGCGATGGTGTTCAACGCCTACCAGTCCGCAGCCGCTGCCCTGGAGAAGATCTCCGGTGTCCTCGAAGAGGAGCCGTCGGTGACGGCACCGAAGAACCCGGTGGAGATCGGAACTGCGAAGGGCGACATCACGTTCGACGACGTGCACTTCGCCTACGGCCCCGAACGCGTCGTGCTGCCGGAGTTCTCGCTGCACGTACCCGCCGGACAGGTGGTCGCGATGGTCGGAGCCACCGGAGCAGGCAAGTCGACACTGGCAAAGCTGTTGGCGCGCTTCTACGATCCGACGGCCGGAGCCGTGCGGCTCGACGGCGTCGACATGCGGGAGATCGGCGACGAGGACCTGCGCCGCAACGTCGTCATGGTGACACAGGAATCCTTCCTGTTCTCCGGCTCGGTGGCAGACAACATCCGCCTCGGACGTCCCGACGCGACGGACGCCGAGGTGCGCGCTGCCGCGGATGCCGTCGGACTGACCGAGTTCATCGCCTCGCTTCCAGAAGGGATCGATACCGACGTGCGTAAGCGCGGAGGCCGATTGTCCTCGGGCCAAAGGCAATTGGTGGCCTTCGCGAGGGTGTTCCTCGCTGCGCCGTCGGTGATCGTGCTCGACGAGGCAACGTCGAGCCTGGACATCCCGAGCGAGCGACTGGTGCAGCGCGCACTCGAGACGATCCTGCAGGGGCGAACTGCGCTGATCATCGCGCACCGCCTGTCGACGGTGGCGATCGCCGATCGGGTACTCGTCATGGCCGACGGCAACATCGTCGAGGACGGAACCCCCGAGGACCTCATCGCGGGAGAGGGACGCTTCGCGCACCTGCACGAGGCGTGGGAGGACTCGCTGGTCTAAGTCCAGGGAGTGATCGGCGGCTTGACCCACATGATCTTCTCGTCCGAGTGCTGGGGCGTCGCGCCGTCGTGGCCCGGGTGTTCGGCCGCCCATGCGGATTTACGGTCGAGCAACTCGGCCACGATGGTCCACGTCTCCATCGTGCTCGGTGGGTGCAGGTCGGCAGCGCGGGCCAGCTTTCGGCGGACGGCGTCGGTGAGGTCGAGGAGCTCGGCACCGGTGATGCCGCGATCCCACACGTAACGCGCCAGAGCGGTCGCCTTGTCCTGTCGACTCTTCGCGGCCTGTTCGGAGTGCGCGAAATCGAACTGCCCGCCGCCGGTGTTCTCTGTCGTCACGGGCACAACCTTAATGAACTGCGAGAAAAGGCACGTCCGCTTGATCTTCTGGGGGCCTCGTCGCCTACCGTAGGTGCGTGATCACTCAAGCATCGGGTGCAGAGCATGTCTCCATCCCCGCGACCGGCTCCGCAGACGCGAAAACCTGGCCCTCGATCCTCACGTGGCGAGCGCACGACGTTCCCCGTATGGAATCGGTGCGGGTCCAGCTCTCGGGTAACCGCATCAAGGCTGCCGGACGCATCATCGGTGCCGCGTGCAGCGATCACCCCGCCTTCAGCGCGTCCTACGACCTGGTGACCGACGAATACGGCGTCACCAAGCGGCTCTCGGTGCGCACCTCGCTCGCGTCCGGTGACCGGCAGGCCTCCGTCAGCCGCGACGACGAGGGCTACTGGATGGTGGAGAACAGCACCAGCCATCAGCGCTCGACCTACAGCGGCGCACTCGACGTCGACATGGTGCTCAGCCCCTTCTTCAACACTCTGCCGATCCGTCGATTCGGTCTGCACACCCAGGTTCAGGACCTCGAGGTCCCGACGGTCTACGTCAACGTGCTCGACCTCAGCATTCAAGAGGCGACGCTGACGTACAGCAGCGGTTCCGAGGGCATCCACGTCATCTCACCGGTGTCGACCTCGTCCGTCACGGTCGATGCCGACGGCTTCGTTGTCGACTACCCGGGACTGGCCGAGCGGATCTGACGCACGACGCCACCGCGTCGACCCGCGTTCTGTAGTTCTTCCCGCCAGCCCGGTTCGCCCGGGGTGATGTCGGTGATCTCGAAGCGTCGATGCTGCTCGTACTGCAGGCGCGCGCTGTTGCCGGCGTCGACCAGCGTCTTCGTCGAGCCCTCGTCCAGTTCCTCGCGCGCTGCGGTGAGTGCATCCAGCGCCTCGTCGAGCGCGGTGCGCAGGGCGGCCGCATTGCCCTCGGTCATCGCGCGGACGAGATTCGGCGACGACGACGCCACCCGCGTCCCGTCGCGAAACGAGCCCGCAGCCAGGCCCAACGCCAGCGGTCCGCCGGCCGCCCCCACCATTGCCAGCGCCTCGGCCAGCAGGTGCGGTAGGTGCGAGATTCTGGCGACCGCGCGATCGTGCTCGACGCTCTCGGCCGGTACCACCACCGAACCGCAGTCGAGGGCGAGCCGGGCCACCCGCACCCACACGTCGGAGTCGACGCCCGGGTCCGTGGCCACCACCCACACCGCGTCGGTGAAGAGAGTCGGATCGGTGGCCGACCACCCCGACTGGTTGGTGCCGGCCATCGGATGCCCACCGACATAGCGGGCCTGCAGTCCGCGAGCGGCCACGGCTGCGGCGACCTCGGCCTTGACGCTGACGACATCGGTGATCGGAGCAGCGGGCGCGTGCTCGGCGATTGCCGCCAGAACCGAGTCCACGGCAGGCATCGGAACGGCGATGACGATCAACGCGTCCTGCGCTGCGGCCCTGCTCAGCGCGGCTTCCAGGTCGGTACCGACGTCGTAACCGTCGGCGACAGCACCGGCGATCGCGTCGGCCGATCGGTTCCATCCCCACACCTGACGCCCCGCGTCGTGTGCAGCCTGCAGGATCGACCCGCCGATCAGTCCGAGACCCAGAACGCACACCGAGGAAGAAGTCACCCGATCAGATTGGCACAGGTGGGTGACGTCGACAGGAGGTGGACTTCGAATACCGGCCCCAACCGGACTACCGTTGCGCGCATGGCCGCACAGCGCGCGAACAACAACCGCGCATCCGCACCGGAGTACGACGACCTCGAGGGATTCGGCGTTGCAGTTGTCCGAGAGGAAGGCAAGTGGACCGTCACGCCGCTGTCCGACGACGCACTGACCAGTCTGTCGGCGGCAGAGACCGAACTGCGTGAACTTCGCAGCTCGGGAGCTGTGTTCGGACTGCTCGATGTGGACGAGGAATTCTTCGTCATCCTGCGTCCCGCACCGAACGGCACCCGACTGCTGCTGTCCGACGCGGTCGCCGCAGTGGACTACGAAATCGCCGCGGACGTTCTCGACGCGCTGAACATCGAGATTCCCGACGTCGACCCCGATGAACTCGACGACATCGAGCCCTACGAGGAAGGCGACCTCGCGCTGCTCGCCGACCTCGGACTGCCCGAAGCCGTCCTCGGCATCATCGTCGCCGAGACCGACGACTACCCCGACGAACAGCTGCAGTCCATCGCCGAACGCCTGGGCTTCGAGGACGAGTTCGCCGCAGCGGTGAACAAGCTGCGGCGGTAATCGATGCCGGTGTCCGACGCGGACATGATCCGAGCGGCCCTGTCGGCTGCGGCCGAGGCATCGGATGCCGACGTCCCCGTCGGAGCCGTCGTGTTCGACGCCTCGGGACGCGAGATATCCCGGGCCTGCAATGCGCGGGAGGCGTCGGGCGACCCCACCGGACACGCGGAAGTGATCGCGTTGCGTCGAGCAGCGGCTGTCCACGGTGACGGCTGGCGACTCGAAGGCTGCACCCTGGCCGTGACGTTGGAACCCTGCACGATGTGCGCTGGAGCGCTCGTGCTGGCCCGCGTCGGAGCGGTGGTGTTCGGAGCGTGGGAACCCAAGACCGGAGCCGTCGGCTCGCTGTGGGACGTCGTACGAGACCGTCGACTCACCCACAGGCCACAGGTTCGCGGTGGTGTGTTGGAAGCCGAGTGCGCCGAAATGCTGACCCGATTCTTCGCCCGTCAGAGATAACGATCTCGTCACATGGTGGCCTGGATGTTCGATTTTGTGGAGGGTGGAGGGCAGAGCGCAACGCTGCGCTCCGAACTTGCGAAGGAGACACTTATGGGACTCGGCGACAAGATCTCGAACAAGACCGAAGACCTCGGCGGCAAGGCGAAAGAAGCCGCAGGTTCGGCGACCGGAGACAGGGACCTCGAAGCAGAGGGCAAGGGCGACCAGACCTCGGCAGCATTCAAGGACGGTGCCGAGAAGGTCAAGGACGCAGCCTCGAACATCAAGGACAAGCTCACCGGCAACTAGATTCGACGGCTGAGCAGGCGATTTAGCCTCAGGCCGTCATTCCGGTACAGTCTTCTGCGGTGGCGTGTCCGAGCGGCCTAAGGAGCACGCCTCGAAAGCGTGTGACGGGTAATCCCCGTCCGAGGGTTCAAATCCCTCCGCCACCGCCAGGAACTCCCCACCCGATCCGTCGGGTGGGGAGTTTTTTGTGTGCTCGGTCTGGGGTGGGGCCGGCAGGGTTGGGTGCCGCCGCAAACGCGCGCGCATTCGTCGTACGCGCGCGGATTCGCCCCCGATTCGGGGTCTATTTTGCGCGCTCCTGGCAAATGCGCGCGCGTTTGCGGGATTACGGGGCGGGATTACGGGGCGGACGTGGGCGCACTCAGGAGTTCACGGGTGCTGGTGCACGGGTGCAGGGTTTCGGTCCTCTGCGGCTGAGTCTGTCGCAAACGCGCGCGCATTCGTCGTACGCGTTCGGATTCGCTAGCGATTCGGGGTCTATTTCGCGCGCACCTGGCAAATGCGCGCGCGTTTGCGGGGAGTGAGCCGGGGGCGGGGTGCGGGGATGGTGGCAGGGCGAGACCACGCAGCGACTCAGACCCTCAGCACTGTCCCGCACCCGCGGCGTCGAGTCCCCGCAGAATTTCGTTCTGATCGCTGGGTGGGACGTCGTTCCAGCTGGGTGCGGTGGTCATTTCGTTGCGCAGACCTTCGACCGACGTGGCGCGATCGGAGATCCCGGTCTGCTCCAGTGCATCGATCGACGTCATGAACTGCGTGCAGGTCTGCTGGTAGAGCGCTTCACCGGTGACGCCGGAGGTCGCGTCGCTCGGGGCCGCGGGCTCGGCGGCGGGCGGTGCCTCCGGTGCTTCGGCAGCAGGAGCAGGGGCAGGAGCCGGAGCGGGCGCATCGACCGTGGTGCTGGCGGGCACTGTCGTGGACGTTGCAGACGTCGTCGTGGCTGCGGCGGAAGTGGTCGACGCTTCCTCGGTCGACGGGTCGCTGCTACATCCGGCAATCGAGACGGCCACGATCAGCCCGAGCAACCCGGTCGCGATTTTTCCGTTCATCGCCACTGTGTACCACCCCGGCGAAACCACCGACGTCAGAGCAGTGTCTGCGCACGTCCGGTGATGGTGCTCAGAGCCGTCGACCAGGCGCGGTTCTTCGGGTCGAGGAACGCGCCGTGACCGGCTCCGGGCAGTACGACGAGCTCGGTGTCGGTGCTGCCTGCCTTGGTCGCGGCATCGACGTAGACGCGGCTCTGGTTCACCGAGACGGTTTGGTCGGCGTCACCGTGCAGCGCGGTCAGTGGGACGTCGAGCGGGAGATATTCGATGGGGGAGGCGATCTTGTAGCGTCCGGGCACTTCGTTGGGCATGCCGCCGAGGAAGGCAGGCACGAACTTGTCGCCGCCGATGTCGGCCGCTCGCTTCATGTCGAAGACGCCGGCCATGATGGTGGCGCTGCGGGGCTTGATCTTCGGTTCCGCTCCGGGCGCATCGACCGGCATCAGGTGTCGAGCGGCAACCCATGCGGCCAGCTGTCCACCGGCGGAATGTCCGGCGACGTGGACGCGATCGAGGTCGAGTCGCCCGTCCGCCGCACCCTGCACGACGGTTGCCAGTGCCTCGGTGGCGTCGTCGACGTCGGAGAGGGTGTTGGCCCAGTTGTTCGGGCCGCGCCGGTACTCGACGTTCCAGACGGCGATGCCTTGATCGGCGATGGCCTTCGACATCTGTTGGAAGTACGACAGGTCGAGGTCTTCCTGCCACCCGCCGCCGTGAATCATCACCACCACCGGAAGCGAACTGGCGGTGTTCTCGGGTAGGTACAGATCGCCGATGTTGTCCGAGTCGTATCCGTACTTCAGTCTGATGGGATCCCCGGCTGGGGCCGATACCGGTTGCAGCGCAGCCGAATACGTCTCGGCGGTACTCGGTGACGAGTCGGTGTCGGCGGAGCTGCAGCCGACCAGTGTTACAGCGAGCAGGCCGGAGAGGAAATGACGACGATTCACGCGCGCTGCGCCGTCCACTCGAGCAGTTCGGCGAGCGGCCAGGTGTTGATCACACGCTCGGTGGGGACGCCACGCGCTTCGGCGCGGATGCAGCCGTAGCCCTGCCAGTCGAGCTGCCCGGGTGCATGCGCGTCGGTGTCGATGGAGAACAGACAGTCGCGTTCGAGGGCGATGTCGATCAGTCGCTCGGGGGGATCCTGGCGCTCGGGCCTGGCGTTGATCTCCACTGCTGTGCCGAACTGGCGGCAACCCTCGAACACCACGGGAGCGTCGAACGTCGATTCGGGCCGGGTGCCGCGGCCGCCTTCGACGAGCCGTCCGGTGCAGTGACCGAGAACGTCGACGTGCGGGTTGGCGATGGCGGTGACCATGCGCTTGGTCATGGTCTTGGAGTCGGTTCGCAGATTGGAGTGCACGCTCGCCACCACCACGTCCAGCTCGGCGAGCAGACCTTCGTCCTGGTCGAGTGATCCGTCGTCGAGAATGTCGACTTCGATTCCGGTGAGGATGCGGAACGGTGCGAGCCGCTCGTTGAGCTCGGCGATGACGTCGAGCTGTGCTCGCAGGCGCTCGGCAGTGAGGCCGTTGGCGACCTTGAGGCGAGGGGAATGATCGGTGAGAGCGCAGTATTCGTGGCCGAGCCGCGCGGCGGTGCGCATCATCTCCTCGATGGGGCTGCCGCCGTCGGACCAGTTGGAATGGGTGTGCAGATCGCCCTTCAGTGCGCCGCGAAGTTCGTTGTCGCCGATGGGTTCTGCCGCGTCACGTTGCTCGCGGAGATAGTCCGGGACGTCCTGGGTCAGAGCCTGGCGAATGATCAGCGAGGTCTTGGCCCCGATGCCGGCCAGCGAGGACCAGCTGTCTGCCTTCTCGTGCTCGGATCGTTGTGCGGGAGTGAGGGATTCGACGACATCGGCGGCCCGGCGGTAGGCCTTGACTCGATGGGTGTCCGAGCGTGAGCGTTCGAGCCAATACCCGATCTCTCGAAGTGCGTCCACCGGATCCATGGGTTCCATTGTGCCTGGCGATACCGACACGTGTTCACGGGGTAAACGGACAAAACTCTCAGGGAGTTACCAGGTCGCTCACTACCCATAGGCTTGAAGCTGCAACTATCATCGGCAGTCATGACCAAGAAATGGTGGATCGTCGGAGTAGTTGTCGTCGTCGTGGCGGCGCTCGGGCTGTACTTCGGCCCCAAGATCTATGCATCGCTGCAAGGAGACGACGCACCGGCAGCATCGGTGTCCACCTCGGGCGCGCAGGCCGCCAGTACCGAGAGCATCGACGGGCGGTGGATCGTCACCGCAGGTGACGCTGCCAACGCGACCGCTGCGGGCTACACCGTCGACGAGGTGCTCAACGGATCCGATGTCACGGTCGTCGGGTCGACGACCGAGGTCGCGGGCAACGTCGTCATCGCCGACGACACCCTCACCGAGGGCCAGGTGGTCGTCATGACCAACTCGATCAGCACCGACAGTGATCGTCGTGACAGCCAGTTCCGCGGCAACATCTTCGACACCGCCACGTACCCGACGGCGACGTTCAACATCGACTCGCCGATCGACCTGTCCTCGCTGCCCAAGGACGGCACCACCGAAACCGTCACTGCCGAGGGCACATTGACGCTCAAGGATCAGACGCGTCCGGTCTCGGTGCAGATGGAGGTACTGCAGTCCGGTGACACGCTCATCGCGTCGGGCGCAATTCCGACCACGTGGGCCGATTACGGAATCGAACCGCCGTCGCTCGGCTTCGTCACCGTGGAGGGCTCGGGAACCGTCGACTTCCTGATCAATCTGAGTCAGCAGTAGCGCGTTCTCTCGCGGCCCCGGGCGTCCATCCCGGCGGTCCGACGAGATACCCGACGCGTTCCTTCCATGACCGCGATGCCGCAACATCCCGCGCGATGTTGCGGTATTCGTGTGTTTGGAGGGTCCAGATGTTGAACGTGTCGACGGGCTTGGTGAGGCCGTAGTTCGGGCGCTCGACCTCCTCGGCGTAGGTGCCGAACAAGCGGTCCCAGATGATGAGGATGCCGCCGTAGTTCTTGTCGAGGTACAGCGGATCGCGACCGTGATGGACGCGATGGTGCGAGGGCGTGTTGAAGACGAACTCGAACGGACGCGGCAGCCGGTCGATGCGCTCGGTGTGGACCCAGAATTGGTAGACGAGGTTGATGGAGAAGCCGACGAACACCATCCACGGCGGCATGCCCAGCAGGGGGAGCGGTAGCCACATGATGACCTCGCCGCTGTTGTTCCACTTCTGTCGTAGCGCCGCGGCGAAGTTGAAGTACTCGCTCGAATGATGGGCCTGATGCGTCGCCCAGATCAGTCGGGTTCGATGCGCGATGCGGTGATAGCCGTAGAACAGCAGGTCGACGCCCAGGATCAGGATCACCCACGTGTACCAGGCGTCGGCGGGGAGATGCCACGGCGCGACGTAGACATAGATGGCCGTGTAGCCGACGAGGGCCAGCGCCTTCCAGGCCGTCGTGGTCGCAATGGACACCAGGCCCATGCTCAGGCTGGAGCGCGCATCCCTGGCGGAGTAGCTACCGCGTTCACCGTCTTCGAGCTTCGCGGCCGCAATCCACTCGATTGCCAGCAGCAGTGCGAACGCGGGGATGGCCAACGCCACGGGATCGCGCAGCGGTTCGGGCAGAGCGTTCCACGCCGAACCGATCCAGTCGCTCATCGAACCTCCCGCGTGACAGTGAGAGGCCAAGTGTAACGCTGCCTGGCCGGCTTTCCTACGGCTCGTACCGTGGAGGACGCACCTATCGACCAAGTGATCGGAGTCGGACTTGTTGCAGAAAATCGCGTCCACGGCTGGAGAGGTGGTCTCGTCGGTGTTGGGTGTCGTCGGGATTCGGGTCGGTACCGAGGAACCGCAGCACACGAGCCGGCGACTGACCGACGCGGTGGAGATCCGTCGGTACGAACCACGCATCGCGGCGCAGACGACCGTGGACGCCGACGAGGAAGAGGCGCGCCAGGAGGGTTTCCGTCGCCTGGCCGGATACATCTTCGGTGGGAACGGGGGCAAACAGAAGGTCGCGATGACCGCTCCCGTCAGTCAGTCGTCCGCAGGCTCGCAGAAGATTGCGATGACTGCGCCCGTGTCGAGCACGCCCGGCAGCGACGGCTGGGTCGTCCGGTTCTTCATGCCGGCCGAGTGGACGATGGACACGCTGCCCACGCCCGACGACGACCGTGTGACGTTGACGGAGGTTCCCGCCGAGACGGTGGCCGTGTTGCGTTTCAGCGGTGGCCGCGGCCGGGGCGACGTCGAACCGCGGATGGCAGCGCTGACCGAAGCGCTGCGCGCACACGGCATCGAGATGCTGGGTGAGCCGATGACCTGGTTCTACGATCCTCCGTGGACCTTGGCGCCGTTCCGACGCAACGAGGTGGTCGTGGCGGTACCGGAAGGGTCCTGACGCGTCGGGGTATTCCGGCAACTGCTCGCTAATTTCCTACCGAAATGATAGGAATTTAGCGTGCACATCACGGCCAAGGCGGACTATGCGGTTCGGACGCTCGTCGAACTCGCTGCGGTCGGTGGGCAGCAGCCCGCAAAAGCCGAGGCGCTGGCCACCGCGCAGGGCATCCCGCACAAGTTCCTCGAATCGGTGCTCTCGGATCTGCGTCGTGCAGATCTGGTGTGCAGTAGAAGGGGACCCGACGGCGGCTACTGGCTGGCGCGGGAGGCGTCGGACATTTCTGTTGCCGACGTGATGAGGGCCGTGGAGGGCCCGCTGGCGTCGGTGCGCGGTCAGCGGCCCGAGGATGCGGAGTATTCCGGTCCGGCCGAGCCGCTCACCAGAGTGTGGCTCGCGGTACGCGCCAATCTGCGTGCGGTACTCGAATCGGTGTCGCTTGCGGACATCGTCGAGGACGACTTGCCGGACTTCGTCGGGGAGCTGATCAGCGAGCCGACCGCATGGGCGCGTCGATGACGTGAGTCACATCTGCTGGTCGGTGTGGCGCGATCGTCAAAATTGCACATCACTGCAAACTTGCAGGATCGTGCAAGTTCCGTAGGTTGGTATGCGTGACCTCTCCGACGGGCCTTCGCGATCTGAAGAAGGCCGCCACCCGCGACGCCCTCGGGATGGCCGCCGTGCGTCTGGGTAAGGAGCACGGCTTCGACGCGGTCACCGCCGACGCCATCGCGCACGAAGCGGGAGTCTCCACCCGCACGTTCCACAACTACTTCTCCAACAAGGAAGAAGCAGTTCTTCATCACATCGAAGTGTCTGCCCTCGAATGGTTCGAGCTGCTGCGCGCCAGGCCGTCTACCGAGCCCATCTGGGACTCGTTGCGGCACATCGCAATCAACCTCGTCGCGGACCCCGGTCGGGATCTGGACGACACCTTCGCGGCGGCGCGGCTGATCGAAGCCAACCCCGCCCTGATGGCCCGCAAGCTCGAGATGCACCAATCGCTGACCCGCAAACTCGGCGAAGCCATCGCCGAGCGAACCGGCACCGATATCGACACCGACCTCTACCCCAACCTGCTCCAGATGGCCGTCGGTGGTGCCGTCACGGCAGCACTGAACATCTGGGTCACCGACTCCGCCGGCGCATCGACGCCGAGGGCCCTCATCGAGGACGCCTTCGATCAACTCCGAGCCGGGTTGCCCGAGCCTCAGGGTCGTTCCGCAGGCTCCACTCCCGAACCCAACACCCTCACGTCCGAACCCAACCGAGGAGCTTGACAGTGGCCACCTATCTCTACCGAATCGGAAGATTCGCGTACCGACGCAAGGGCATCGTCCTCGGACTGTGGCTGGCGATTCTGGTTCTCGCCGGAGTGGGCGCTGCGACGCTGTCCGGCCCGACGGTCAACTCGTTCTCCATCCCGGGCACGCCCGCGCAGGCCGCGTTGGATCTGCAGTCCGAGCGCTTCGGCTCCGCAGAGGATCCGCTGACCGCAGTCAGCGCGGAATACGTCTTCCAGGCACCGGACGGGCAGACGCTGGACACCCCGCAGTACACCTCGGCCATCGATGCCAGCATTGCCGAGATCCAGAAGATCGACGCAGCCAAGCCTGCGGAAGGTGCTCCGGCACTGGCCAACCCGGTCGCGGCCAACCAGTCGATCGTCGAGCGGTACACCGAAGCGGCGACGGAGGCTGGCACCCCGGCCGACCAGGTAGCCGCCGACGCCGCTGCCACGTCACCGCTGAGCCCCAACGGCAACGTCGGCACGGTCACCGTGCCGATCAACGTCGAACTCGCCGACGTCACCGACCAGATCCGCACCGAACTCGACGAGGCCGCGCAGCCCGCCCGTGACGCCGGCCTGACCGTCCTGCTCGGCGGTACCGTCGCGCAGGAGAACGTCTCGCCCGGCGGAACCTCGGAGCTCGTCGGTCTGGCCGTCGCCGCCGTTGTGCTGCTCATCATGTTCGGCTCCGCAGCAGCCGCGAGCCTGCCGCTCATCACTGCCATCGTCGGCATCGGTATCTCGAGTCTGGCGATCACCACGGCAACCGGCTTCGCCGACCTGTCGTCGTTCACGCCGGTTCTCGCCATCATGATCGGCCTGGCCGTCGCCATCGACTACTCGCTGTTCATCCTCGCCCGCTATCGACACGAGTTGACGCTCACCGACGACCGCGAGGAGGCCGTCGGGCGGTCCGTGGGAACCGCAGGCTCGGCCGTCGTGTTCGCCGGCGCGACCGTGCTCATCGCCCTCGTCGCACTGCGCGTCGTCGGCATCCCGTTCCTGTCCCAGATGGGTGCGGCAGCCGGGTTCGCGGTGTTCATCGCGGTACTTATCGCACTGACGTTCCTGCCCGCCATGCTCGGCCTCTACAAGGGCAAGGCCTTCGCAGGCAAGATCAAGGGCGTCAACACCACCGACCCGGAAGACCCGAACGCCAAGCCCACCAACGGACTCCGGTGGGCCCGCTTCCTGGTCAAGAAGCCCGCTCTCGGACTCATCGGCGGCATCGTCCTCCTCGGCGTCATCGCAGGCCCGACCACAGGACTGTCGTTGGCACTGCCGTCCACCGCCACCGCCGACCCGTCGACGCCCGCGCGTCAGGCCTACGACATCGTCGACGAGGGCTTCGGACCGGGACGCAACGGACCGCTGCTGGTCATCGCCGACGCGTCGAACGTGGCCGAGGCCGATCGGACTGCCTCTTTCGGCAAGGTCGTCGAGGCCATCACCGGTCAGTCGGACGTCACGAACGCGCAGATCATCGCCGTCAACCCGGCCGGTGACACCGCACAGATCCTCGTCACCCCGTCGTCCTCGCCGAACAGCGAGCAGACCAAGAACCTGGTGGCGAACCTGCGTGACGCCGAACCGGGCGTGGTGGCCAGCGACGGCGTCTCCTACGGCGTCACCGGCCAGACGGCGCTCGAGCTGGACGTCTCCGAGCGACTGCAGGACGCGTTGATTCCGTACCTGGCGGTGGTCGTCGGCCTGGCATTCGTGCTGCTGATGCTGGTGTTCCGTTCCATCCTGGTGCCGCTGACCGCAACACTCGGCTTCCTGCTCAGCGTGCTGGCCACGTTCGGTGCCACGGTGTTCATCTTCCAAGAGGGTGGGCTCGGCCTGATCTCCAACCCGCAGCCGATCGTCAGCTTCATGCCGATCTTCCTGATCGGTGTCGTGTTCGGCCTGGCGATGGACTACCAGGTGTTCCTCGTCTCGCGAATGCGTGAGGAGTTCGTCCACGGAGCCGCCGCCAAGGATGCCGTCGTCAACGGCTTCAAGTACGGCGCACGCGTGGTCACCTCGGCAGCGATCATCATGATCTCGGTGTTCGCCGCATTCATCGCCGAGCCGGACTCGTTCATCAAGTCCATCGGATTCGCGCTCGCCGCCGCCGTGTTCTTCGACGCGTTCGTCGTGCGCATGGTGCTGATTCCGTCCGTGATGGCGCTGCTCGGCGACAAGGCCTGGTGGCTGCCGAAGTGGCTGGACAAGGTTCTGCCGGACGTCGACATCGAAGGTGCCAAACTGAAGACTGCACCGGAGAAGTCCGCGTAGTTCTCGACTGCAGCCGGTCGGCCGAAGATTGCCCGCAACACTCGAAAAACGGAGAGACTGTTATCCATGTGTACGAGTAATCTTCGGCCATCATGCTGATCCCCCTGCTGCGCACGTATCTGGCTCCCTACAAGATGCCGATCGTCGCGCTGATTCTGCTCCAACTGGTCGCCACGCTGGCGGCACTGTTCCTGCCCAGTCTCAACGCCGACATCATCGACAAGGGCGTCACCACCGGCGACACGGGCTACATCCTCTCCGCCGGCGGAGTGATGTTGCTGGTGTCTGCAGTGCAGATCATCAGCTCGGTGTCCGCGGTGTTCATCGGTGCGCGCGCGGCCATGGGTGTCGGACGCGACCTGCGTGGGGCCATCCTGCATCGCGTCGGCACGTTCTCCGCCCGTGAGGTCGGCCAGTTCGGCGCGCCGTCGCTGATCACCCGCAACACCAACGACGTTCAGCAGGTGCAGTTGGTGATCGTCATGGGGTTCACCATCGTGGTGATGGCCCCGATCATGTGCGTCGGCGGCATCGTGATGTCGCTGCGCGAGGATCTCGGGTTGTCCTGGATCCTGATGATCGCGGTGCCGGGGCTCGCGATCTCCATGGGCCTGATCATCATCAAGATGGTGCCGGCCTTCCGCTCGATGCAGAAGCGGATCGACGCCGTCAATCGTGTTCTGCGTGAGCAGATCACCGGAATTCGCGTGGTGCGAGCGTTCGTTCGCGAGGATTTCGAGATCGACCGTTTCGGATCGGCCAACGCCGCGCTCACCGGTACCGCTCTGCGCGTCGGACGGCTCATGGCCCTGATGTTCCCGACGGTCATGCTTATCAGCAACGTCACCAGCGTCGCCGTCATCTGGTTCGGCGGCCATGCGATCGACGAGGGCACGATGCAGATCGGCTCGCTCACAGCACTTCTGAGCTACATCATGCTCATCCTCATGTCGGTGATGATGGCCTCGTTCATCGCGATGATGGTTCCCCGCGCGTCGGTGTGCGCCGATCGCATCAGCGAGGTACTCGCCACCGAATCCTCGGTCGTGTTGCCCCGCGAGCCCAAGACGTTCGCGTCGTCGCCGGGAACCGTCGAGCTCGTGAACGCCGAATTCTCTTTCCCCGGAGCCGAATATCCGGTGCTGTGCGGGGTGAACCTCACAGCCGAGGCAGGCAAGATCACCGCCATCATCGGCGGCACCGGCTCGGGAAAGTCCACTCTCGTCAACCTGATTCCGCGACTCATCGACGTCACCGGCGGTGAGGTACGCGTCGGCGGAGTCGATATCCGCGAACTCGATCTGGACCTGCTGCGTTCCGAGATCGGTCTGATCCCGCAGAAGCCGTACCTGTTCTCGGGCACCATTGCGAGCAACCTGCGCTACGGCAAATCCGATGCCACCGACGACGAACTGTGGGAGGCACTCGAGATCGCCCAGGGAGCCGACTTCGTTCGCGCCATGCCCGAGGGATTGGAGACGCCCGTCGCACAGGGCGGTACGACGGTCTCCGGCGGTCAGCGGCAACGCCTCGCCATCGCTCGCGCGCTGGTGCGCAAACCCAGCATCTATCTGTTCGACGACTCGTTCTCCGCGCTGGACCTCACCACCGACGCCAATCTGCGCGCGGCTCTGAAGGCAGTGACGCGAGATGCGTGCATGATCGTTGTCGCCCAGCGCGTCTCGACGATCATCGACGCCGATCAGATACTCGTACTCGACGACGGAAAGCCGGTAGGTGTGGGTACCCACGACCAATTGATGGCCGATTGCCCCACCTACGCGGAGATCGTCGACTCGCAGCACGCAGTGGGTGCACTGTGACCGCGCAGGTGGAGAAGGCGGAAGAGGAGGACATCGCCCCCGTCTCCAAGACTGTGAAGCCGGGAACCAAGGCCCGCAACTTCAAGGGTTCGTTCAAGCGTCTGGTGGGCCTGCTCGCTCCCGAGCGAATGCTCCTGTCGGTGATGCTGGCATTCGGTATCGCCAGCACCGTGCTGACCGTCGCAGCACCCAGCGTCCTCGGACACGCGACGGACCTCATCTTCAACGGGGTTGTCGGCCGCGAGCTCGATCCGGGTCAGACCAGAGATCAGGCCATCGACCAGCTCCGGGCGGAGGGGAACGATTCCATCGCAGATCTGGTGTCCGGGACGAACCTGACCCCCGGAGCCGGAATCGACTTCGGTGCAGTGGGAACCGTGCTGTTGTGGGTGCTGGTTCTGTATGTGCTCTCTGCGGTGCTGGCCTGGGCGCAGGGATACATCCTCAACATCGCGCTGCAGCGTCGAATCCTGTTGCTGCGCGGCAGCGTCGAAGCGAAGGTGCATCGACTGCCGCTCAAGTACTTCGACAATCATGCTCGCGGTGAGACACTGAGCCGCGTCACCAACGACATCGACAACGTCTCCACGAGCCTGCAGCAGACGCTCAGCCAGTTGATCACCGGCATTCTCACCGTGCTGGGCATCCTTGGCGTCATGATCTGGATCTCGCCGTTGCTGGCTCTCGTTGCGGTGCTGACCATTCCGGCGTCGTTCGCGGTGACCGCCGTCATCGCCAAGCGTTCACAGCCGCACTTCGTGGCGCAGTGGAAGCACACCGGCAAGCTCAACGCGCAGATCGAAGAGACGTACACGGGCCACGAGATCGTCAAGGCCTTCGGTCGTCAGGCAGAGGTGGAACGCGAGTTCGGCGAGCGCAACGAGAAGCTGTTCCAGTCGAGCTTCCGGGCGCAGTTCATCTCGGGCATGATCATGCCCGTCATCATGTTTCTCGGGAACATCAACTACGTGGTCATCGCCGTGGTCGGCGGGCTGCGGGTCGCGTCGGGCACGCTCACGCTGGGTGAGGTGCAGGCGTTCATCCAGTACTCGCGTCAGTTCACGCAGCCGCTCACCCAGGTGGGTTCGATGGTGAACCTGGTGCAGTCGGGTGTCGCGTCGGCCGAGCGCATCTTCGAGGTACTCGACGCCGAGGAAGAGGACGCCGACCCGGCCGATGCGGTGCGGCCCACCGAGCGCCGAGGACGCGTCGAATTCGAGGACGTCTCGTTCGGCTACTCGGCCGACCGTCCGCTGATCGAGAACCTCTCGCTGGTTGCCGATCCCGGGCATCTGGTCGCGATCGTCGGACCGACCGGCGCGGGCAAGACCACCCTGGTGAACCTCATCATGCGGTTCTACGAGATCGATTCCGGCCGAATCACCCTCGACGGCGTCGACACCAGGAAGATGACCCGCGAAGAACTACGCGCTCGCACCGGAATGGTGCTGCAGGACACCTGGCTGTTCGGCGGAACCATTCGCGACAACATCGCCTACGGCGACCCGAGTGCCAGCGAGGAAGAAATCCTCGAGGCCGCGCGCGTCAGTTACGTCGACCGCTTCGTGCACTCGTTGCCCGACGGCTACGACACGATCATCGACGAGGAGGGCAACAACGTCAGCGCCGGTGAGAAGCAGCTCATCACCATCGCCCGTGCCTTCCTGGCCAAGCCGCTGATCCTCATCCTCGACGAGGCCACGAGCTCGGTCGACACCCGAACCGAGCTACTGGTGCAGAAGGCCACCGCGAAGCTACGCACCGATCGCACCAGCTTCGTTATCGCACATAGGCTTTCGACCATCCGCGACGCGGACACCATCGTGGTGATGGAGAATGGCAGCATCGTCGAGCAGGGCAATCACGAGGAACTGCTCGCGGCCAGGGGTGCGTACTTCCGCCTCAATGCGGCTGGAGCGGCTCCGCCGCAGGTGCACGGCTGAGTCACCGGTCGTTCCGCAGGCTCCACTCCTGCCTCGTAGTGGGCTACGAATTTCCACTCACAAGCAGCGAAGCCGCATACTGACGTGGTGAGTTCCTCCAGTTTCGGCTTCGATATCGGCACCCGGCTCGACGGTGAGCTGGGCCGCACCGGCACCATCCACACCCCACACGGTGACATCGCCACCCCCGCGTTCATCGCGGTGGGAACCAAGGCGACCGTCAAAGCGGTGCTGCCCGAGGCGATGAAGGAACTCGGCGCGCAGGCTGTGCTCGCCAACGCGTACCACCTGTATCTGCAGCCGGGCTCGGACATCGTCGACGAGGCAGGTGGGCTGGGCAAGTTCATGAACTGGGACGGGCCGACGTTCACCGACAGCGGCGGCTTCCAGGTGATGTCGCTCGGTGTTGGGTTCAAGAAGGTCATCTCGATGGACGCCACGCGCGTGCAGTCCGACGACGTCATCGCCGAGGGCAAGGAACGGCTGGCTCACGTCGACGACGACGGGGTGACGTTCAAGTCCCATCTCGACGGCTCCAAGCATCGGTTCACTCCCGAGGTGTCGATGCAGATTCAGCATCGCCTCGGAGCAGACATCATGTTCGCGTTCGACGAGCTGACCACGCTGATGAATACCCGCGGCTACCAGGAGAAGTCGGTCGATCGGACGCAGGCGTGGGCGAAGCGGTGCGTCCTCGAGCACGAGCGTCTCACGATCGAACGCGCCGACAAGCCGTATCAAGCGCTGTTCGGGGTGGTGCAGGGCGCGCAGTACGAGGATCTACGACGCAAGGCCGCACACGATCTCGAGACCATCACCGGAGAGACGGGTCGCGGTTTCGACGGCTACGGCATCGGCGGTGCACTCGAGAAGCAGAACTTGGGCACCATCACTCGGTGGGTGAACGAGGAACTGCCCGAGCACAAGCCGAGGCACATGCTCGGCATCAGTGAACCGGACGACTTCTTCACCGCCATCGAGAACGGTGCCGACACGTTCGACTGCGTCAATCCCTCACGCGTGGCACGCAATGCGGCGATCTACGTGTCGACGGGGCGCTTCAACATCAACACCGCCAAGCATCGACGCGACTTCACCCCGATCGACGAGAACTGCGACTGCTACACCTGCGCGCACTACACCCGCGCGTACATCCATCATCTGTTCAAGGCCAAGGAAATGCTCGCCTCGACCTTGTGCACCATCCACAACGAGCGCTTCACCGTCAAACTCGTCGACGACATTCGCGCCGCCATCGATCAGGGACGCTTCGCGGAATTCAAGACGGAGTTCCTGGGTCGTTTCTATGCGTCGAAGACTGCGTGAGCTGATCTTCGAGCTCCGAAATGCGCTGTAGCAGCTCCTGTTCGCGCTCGGCGGCCTTGCGCTGGTAGACCTCGGACAGCTCCGCGAGGTAGGCCGCGTCGTAGCGGGGGATGATGCTGCGAGTGCAGTTCCAGTCGAATGCCTCGACGTCGATGACGACGCTGCGTTCGCACCTGGCCGCGACGGTCATGTCGCCGATCTTCCGCAGTCGGTCCAGCAGCTCGGGGTCGTCGGCCTTCTCGACGGTACGTGCCCGTCCGTAGAGCTTGAGCCGTTGGCGCAGAGGGTAATTCACCAGAAGCAGCGCGACGCGATCATCGTGATCGAGATTGGCCGCCGTCACGTACTGGTGGTTTCCGGCGAAGTCGGCGAAGCCCACCGTGCGATCGTCGAGAACCTGCAGGAAGCCTTTCGGTCCACTTCGATACTGGATGTAGGGCCAACCGGTCTCGGCGACAGTGGCGATCTGAAACTGATCCAGCGCGCGAATCATGGCCTTCTCGCGAGTGTCGAGAGGCGTCGGACCGTCGTCGGGTCGTTCGGTCTGTGAGCCGTGGGCGGTGTAACTGCCGTCGACCTTCTGCCGCGCAATCGCAGCAGGACCGAACATCAGATGGTGATAGTGGTTGCTCTGCGGCACGGGGTTCACCATAGGGCAACCACCGCGTCGACGTAGCTCCGCGACGTTGCTGCGGGGCTACGTCGACGCGGTTGTCGATGGCGGTCGGTCAGGCCGGGAGGCCCAGCCCGATAAGGGTGCCGATTCCGACAACGGTGACGAAGATCAGCGGGATGCAGATGATGTCGATGAAGACACCGGTGCCGATCATGCGCTTCATGGGAATGAAGCCCGATCCGTAGACGATCGCATTCGGGGGTGTCGATACCGGGAGCATGGCTCCGGCATTGGCGCCGAAGACGCCCGCCATGGCGGGAATGATCGGGTCCACTCCGATCGCGATGGCAATCGGAATGATGATGGGGACAACGATTCCGACACTTGCGGTGTTGCTGGTGGTCTCCGAGATCACCAGGGCGATGACGATTGCGATCAGACTGAGCATCCATGTGCTGTTGACGCCGGTCAGGTCCGCCAGGCCTTCACCGAGGGTGGCCGCGAGTCCGGTCTTGTTCATCATCGCACCGATGGTCAGTCCGACACCGACGAGAACGACAGTGCCCCAATCGATTGCTGCCGCCTCCTTCCACGTCAACGTTGGCTCACCCGAGCCGTTTCCGCGAGGAAGGAAGAACAGAACGCAGGCAGTGAGGATGACGACGGATCCCTCGTTGAGGTTGTCGGTGACATTGGTGACGACGGCCGTGGTGACGCCGAAGGTGGTGACGAGTGACGGCAGAATCCACAGCACCACGGTGCCGACGAAGACGATCAGAACGTTGCGCTCCGGAACGGTCATCGAACCGAGCTCGGAGTACCGTGCGCGGAAGTACTCCTGGCCTCCGTGAATCTTTTTCACTTCCGGTCGATTGACGATGATCAGTGCAATCCACATGACTGCGGCCATGGCCACCAGGTAGGGGCCGGACATGGACACCCAGTCGAAGAGGTCGACCTTGTAGCCGGTCATCGTCTCGATGGTTCCGCGTCCGATGACGTTGGCAATCCCGGTGATCGGCGTGAGTACCGAGCCGACGCTTGCGCCGTACGCGATCGCCAACATGAGCAGGCAGGAGAATTTGGTTCGATTGGTCTTGATGTCGGGGTTCTGCTTCTGGATGAGATCGCCGATGGTCTTGACGACACCGATTCCGATCGGCAGCAGCATTGCTGCTGTGGCCGAGGCGGATACGAACATCGACAGAATGCAAGCGACCAGTCCGAACGCGCCGGCAGTGCGGTACGTACTGTTACCGACCCCGGGCAGTGACAGGACCTTGAGGGCGAATCGTCGGTCGAGTCCGTGCACGGTCATGGCCCTGGCGAGGATGAAGGCACCGATCACCAGGAATACCGTCGCCGATCCGAATCCTCCGTACACCTCGGTCGGTGTGCCGACTCCGAGGACGACCATCGCGGCGATACCGAGCAGTGCGGTGACGGGAATCGGAACGGGCTCGGTGATCCACATCAGGACCACCACGGTGAGCACGGCCAGCATCGATTGTTGGTTGCCCGGTAGATCGAGTGGGGCGAACAGGATGCCGAGAAGCAGAATCGGAGCCCCGATCATGCCGATACGGCCCCTGATCAGATCGAAGCGCTCTTCGCTGGCGAGTTTTGCGGGTTCTTCCGTGGTGCTGTGGGGTGCGATGGTCATGAGGTCACCTGTGCAAGGTCGTCGATACGGGTCAGCGTGGGCCTGGTGACAGGGAGCTGCTGCCAGGTACGAACAGCATTCGAGACGATTCCGACGGCCTCGCCGAGATAGTCGTCGGCAGTGGTGAGCTTCTCGGGCAGAAGCGATTCCTTCCCGGCTTCACGGGCGACTTCGGGCAGAGTGTCGGCGAGCACGCGACGAGTCGATCGAGCGCGCGCAGCTGCTTCGTACACCAGGTCGTGGGCGTGCTCTCGGCCCATGGCGTCGGCGAGATGGATCATGTGGGCCTCGGCCATGACGAGTCCGCCGTCGAGGTCGAGGTTCTCACGCATACGGTCTGCGTCGACGCGCATACCTTCGGCAATGACGATCGCCTCCGAGAGGGCACTGCCGGCGAGAACGGCCAACTGAGGAATGACGTGCCATTCGATCTGCCATTCTCCGGCACTGCGCTCGTGTCCCGCCTCTTGGATCCGGGGCAGGGTGGATGCAAGTGCCGCTGCGGTTCCGGACAATCCGATGATCGCCTCGGAGGATATGGGATTCACCTTCTGCGGCATGGTCGAAGACGCCCCACGGTGGCTCGAGTAGGGCTCGAACACCTCACCGATTTCGGTACGGGACAGGTCGACGACGTTGCGTGCGAGCTTGGCGCACGCGCCCGCGATGGTGGCACACAGCCACCCGAACTCCGCCAACCCGTCGCGTTCGACGTGCCAGGGTGTGTCGGTGTCGTGCAGTTCCAGCAGCTCCGCGACCCGGTGTCGTACGGCGACGGATTGTGGCCCGTACGCGGCCGAGGTGCCGCCCGCACCGAACATGGAGATCATCGCGACGCGCGGCCGCGCCTCGGCCAACCGTGTTCGATGGCGGGTCAGCTGCCCGAGCAGCGTGGACAGCGTGGCTCCGAACGTGGTGGGGACGGCCTGCTGTGCGTGGGTTCGGCCCGGCATCACCGTGGACGCGTGTTCTTGTGCCAGCACGGCCAGTGCGTCACCGAACTGCTCGAGCTGTGCGTCGAGAGCAGTCATGGAGCGCGAGAGTTGCAGTGCCAGTGCGCTGTCCATGATGTCCTGGGTAGTGGCACCGTAGTGAACTCGTCCGTCGGGGCCTGCGGGGAGCTGCGCGCTGATCTGCCGTACCAATCCCAGAATGGGGTAGCCGACGTTCTTCGACGACTTCCAGAGTTCGTCCCTGTCCACGATGTCGATCGTCGCGGCGGCGGCAATCGCGCGAGAATCCTCGACGGTGATGATGCCGAGCTCTCCTTGGGCGATCGCCAGTGCGCGTTCGGTCGCCAGCCATCCTTCGATGCACGAATCGGCGGAAAAGATGTCGATCTGGGTGGGGTCCCCTGCGAGGTGCATGAGCATCGAGAACGGTCCCGACGAGGCGGCTTCCATACGGCGTCCTTTGGTCGACATGAGTGGCGACACTCGATCGATTGAATGTGATCGAGGTCATGTGGAATCGGTTCCATATCAATATGGGGTGAAGTGGTGGATTTGTCAATCCCCGCTGTCGGCGACGCTCTGCGGGCAGTCCAAGTGCGGTTATGCTCGACGGCGTGGCCAAACTGCGCGATGTCGCTCTCCGCGCCGGTGTCGGCGTCGGTACGGCATCACGGGCAATGAGCGGTCGCGGCTACGTCGATCCGGCTACTCGTCAACGCATCGTCGACGCCGCCGACGAACTCGGCTATCGGCCCAACAAGGTCGCGCGCGCACTGCGTGAGAATCGCACCGGGGTTGTCGGCTTGCTACTCCCCGATATGGCGAACGAGTTCTACACCGAAAGCGCCTCGGTCATCCAGGCCGTTCTTGCCGATGCGGGCCTCCAGCTTGTCGTCGCGACGAGCGGGCCCGATACGGACTCGGAGGATCGAGGTATCAAGGCGCTCTTGGACCATCGGGTGGACGGTATCGTGCAGGTCCCGGTCGATGCGGACCGGAATCTGCCCGCGGGCATACCGATCGTTCAGCTCAACCGTCGATCCAACGTGCTCCAGTGCGACGCGGTGGTGAGCGACGACGAAACTGGAATCCGCGAATTAGCCGAAGCGGCAACGGCTCTCGGGCATCGCGACATAGCGTTTGTGACCGGGGATCCGGAGCACAGTACGAGCCGTGATCGTCTGCGTGGGTTCATGTCCGCTGCGCGGGATGCCGGACTGCAGGTGGACGGGGGGAGAGGGGGCCGAGTCCGCGTTCTCGATGGAGAGTTCTCCTCGAAGTGGGGTCGGCAGGCTCTCCATTCCCTTCGTGACGACCTTCCGACGATGGTGGTTGCAGCCAGCAGTCGTATCGCACTCGGCGTCCTGCATGGGTGTGCCGATCTCGAGCTGAACATTCCGGCGGAGCTGTCGGTCGCCGCGCACGGCGATCCCGAGTGGTACCAGGTGTTTCCGCCTGCGATCGCATGCTACGCACCGCCGTTGGCAGAGATGGGACGGGTGGCGGCGACCCTGTTGCTGGATCGAATGCAGACGGACGCGGTGCTGCAGGGGCCCGAGATCACCCGGCTGCGCGGCGAGGTACACCTGCGGAAGTCTTTGGCGTCGACACCTGGCCGCTGATTCGGCGAGGTAGCCTATTACTACCGACTGTGTAGTAATAGAGCCGCCCTGGGGGGACCAGCATGTTCGACGACGCCTTACCTGTGAGTTCGTCCCAGGCCGACATCTGGATTGCCCAACAGTTCATGCCCGACGTGCCCTTCACCATTGCCTACTCCGTCGACATCGTCGGTGCCGTCGACGTCGACGCGTTGGCCGCCTGTGGCGGCAGGGCACATCGAGAGTTCTCGTCGTCGACGATGCGAATCATCGAGGTCGACGGCACTCCGATGCAGCGGTTCGAGCCTCGGGAGACCGAGGCGGTAGAGATCCTCGATTTCCGCGGACACGACCGTCCGGCCGATGCCGCCAGGAGGTGGATGGACGACGATTGCCGCACGCCCTTCTCGATGGACGGACAGCTGGTGCGCTTGCGGGTTCTGCGCGTCGGGGACGATCGCGTCTTCTGGTACACCCGAGCCCACCACATCGCGCTCGACGGCTATGCCTCGATGAAGGTGCTCGAACGGGCGGCGGCTCTGTATGCGGCCGAGTCTTGTGGCGTCGAGCCCGAGCCGATGAGTCCCACTTCACCGGCTGCCCTCCTTGCCGAGGACGAGCGCTACCGCGCATCCGCCCGCGCGCGACGCGATCGGGCGCATTGGGAATCCGCCGATCTGGGCCATGCCGCACCCTGGGGCCGAAGTGCTCAGCCTGCGTCGGTGCCGATCGTCGTCGGGGAGGATCGATCGATCTCCCTCGCCGGTCCCAGTCATGCGACCTCGACAGTGGTGATCGCAGCGTTCGCCGCGTACCTGGCGCGCATGAACGACACCGACGACGTGGATCTGTCGTTGCCGGTCTCTGCGCGGCCGACAGCATTGCTGCGCCGGGCCGGATCGTCGTTGTCGCATGTGGTGCCGTTGCGGTTGCCGGGCGTCGGATCGGCGACGGTGAACAGCGTGGTCAAGTCGGCCGAGGTGGCGATCGGGGCCGTGCTGCGGCATCAGCGCAGCAGACCGCCGGCGGCCGAGAGTGGACATGCCCTGCGCGATGGGCGTTTCGGGCCGACGATCAACGTGATGATGTTCGCGAACACCGTGGCCATCGGCGACTTCGACGGTGAGATCGACATTCTGACCACGGGCCCGGTGTCGGACCTCGCCGTCAACATCTACCCCGGTCGAGGTGGAGAGCGGCCGCGCATCGACTTCGAGGCCAACCCCGCCGCGTACACGCCGAGCGACCTCGCTCGCCACCACCGACGGTTCCTGCACTTTCTCGACCGTTTTGCCGAGTCCGGTTGCGGGGACACCGCGGTAGCAGACCTCGACCTGTTCTTGCCGGAGGAACCGCGTACGAACCCCGCGTCGGTGGGCGTGGCCGTGACGGAGCAGGGATCACTGAACGATGTGTTCTCGACGGCAATCACGCAGCACAGCAATCGAATTGCAATCCAGGACGCCGAAGTCTCCATCACCTACGGAGAATTGGGCTCGAGAGTCGCGACACTCGCATCCGCCTTGATTACCCGAGGAATCGGTGCAGAGGACCGGGTCGCCGTTCGCGTCGGCCGATCCGCCGAGGGGGTCGTCGCGTTCTGGGCGATAGCACGAGTGGGCGCGGTGTACGTTCCGGTCGACCCGAATCACCCCCGCGAGCGGGCGCAGTTCGTACTGCGCGACAGCGGGGCGGTGTTGAGCCTGTGCACGGGCGGTAGCGAGTGCGGTGAGGTCGAAGGGTTGGACCTCGATACCGTTATCGCAGAGGGAGACTCCGGCAACGTTGCCGCGACGACAGCACCGCACCAGGCGGCGTACGTCATCTACACCTCCGGTTCCACCGGCACACCCAAGGGCGTCGTCGTGACCCACGATGGCATCGCCGCTCTGGTGCAACAGATTCGGAGCAGCTACGACCTGAACGTCGAGTCCCGAGTCTGTCACCTCGCCTCACCCGGATTCGACACGGCCATAGTCGAAGTGTTGGCCGCAGCGACAGCAGGTGCGGCAGTGGTCATCGCGCCGCCGGACAGCTACGGCGGCGCAGAACTGTCGGAACTGATTGCTCAGCAGACGATTACACATCTGCTGATCACACCCTCGGCTCTGGCCACGTTGGATCCCGCAGCTCTGGCGGGCGTCGGGACGATCATCATCGGCGGCGAAGCGGCCCCTCGGGATACGGTCGACCGCTGGTCGATGGGTCGACGACTGCTCAACGCCTACGGCCCCACCGAGACGACCTGCAGTGTCACGATGACCGCGCCACTGCATCCGGGCAGCACGGACGGAATCGGGCGAGCCATGGTCGGGTCGGTGATTCACCTCCTCGATCACACGCTGCGGCCTGTTCCGTCGGGTGCGGTCGGCGAGATCTACATCGAGACGCCCGGCGTTGCGCGCGGATATCTCGGCCGCACCCAGGACACAGCGGGGCGCTTCGTCGCGAACCCGTTCGGCAGCAACGGTCTTCGGATGTTCCGCAGCGGAGACCGGGCGCGTCTGCGCTGCGACGGCACGCTGGAGTTCCTCGGCCGCACCGACGATCAGATCAAGATCCGGGGAAATCGCGTCGAACTGGGTGAGATCGACGCAGCGCTGCGAGCGCTTCCGGAGGTTGCCGCGGCGTCATCGGCATTGCGCCGCAGCCACACTGGCGACATGCGTATCGACGGTTACGTCGTGGCCGCCCACAGCGAACACGTGCTCGACACCGAGCGCATGCGCAAGGAAATCACCGGGCGATTACCTGCCCACATGGTGCCGGCGACCATCTCGATTCTCGACGAGATTCCGCTGACGATCAACCGTAAGGTCGATCGCGGCGCACTTCCTGCGCCGGACCTCACCACGTCGACGACCGGTGCTCCAACCGAGCCGTCCGGTGCCACCGAGGAGATGGTGGCGGCAGCGTTCGTACGCGTCCTCGGTAGGGACGGTATCGATTGCGCTGCGTCGTTCTTCGATCTCGGAGGTGACTCGCTGGCGGCGACCAGAGTCGTCTCGGCGGTGCGGGCCGAGGCATCGGTGGACATCGGTGTGCGAGACCTCGTCGAGGCCCCGTCCGTGCAGGCCTTGGCGGCGCGGATCGATACACGTCGCTGTGATGGGCTGCAGCAGAATCCGCGGCCCGAACGAGGTATGTCGCAGGGTGTGGCGGCGATCCCGCTGGCTCCGCAGCAACGTCACATCGATCGGAGTGCTCGGCTACCGCTGTACAACCTGCCGTTCACGGTCACGATGTCCGGGGAGTTCCACGCAGCGGCAGCCTCGCAGGCCTTGACCGATCTGATCGATCGGCACAGCACGCTGCGTACGCGCTATCCGGATGTCGATGGGGCTCCGGCTCAGGTCGTCGAGCCGGATTCTGCTGCGGTGGCACCGAATCTCGACGTTGTCGACTTCGATGACGCCGCAGTGACGTACACCCTCGAGAGACCGTTCGATATGCGCACCGAGTTCCCCATCCGGGCTCGCCTGTTCGCGGTAGCGCCCGATCGCCATGCACTCGCGTGCGCTGTTCACCACAGTGCAGCGGACGGTTGGTCGCTGGGGTTGTTGGCGTCGGACTTCGTAGTGGCGTATCACGCCAGGATCGCCGGCACCGCACCGTCGTGGCCCGAACTACCCCTGCAGTACGCCGATTACAGCGTCTGGGCCGCTGACCGCGACGTGTCGGCCGACATCGAGTTCTGGCGCGCGGAACTGGCGGGTGTCCCCAGCCGCGCCGAGTTGCCGTTGGACCGCCCGCGGGCACGTGAGTGGGACTTCTCCGGCGCACGCACGTCGCTTCGTTTCGATGCACACGCGACGGAAAGGATGGCCGATTTGGCACAGCGTTGCGGGACAGGACGATTCACCGTGCTTCGTGCGGCGCTGTTGATTCTGCTCGTAGAGGCCACGCAATGCACCGACCTCGTTATCGGAACCCCGGTTGCCGGACGCGACGATCCGAGGCTCGAGCAGGTCGTCGGTACCTTCACCAACACCGTCGCGATCCGGACGGACATCGCAGCCGCAACGACCGTCGACGACGTCGTGCAGGCCTCTCGGTTCAGCGAATTACGGGCCTTCGACCATGCGTCGGTGCCGTTCGAGGACGTCGTCGCCGATCTCGCTGCCGAGTCGGTAGAGGCGCGGCACCCGATCTTTCAGGTCGCACTGTCGTGGGACGTCTTCAGCGCCGCGACCGTCGACGTCGGGAATGTTCGCTTCGAGACCACGCCGCGGCCGATCGACATCGCCAAGTGCGATCTCCATTTTCACGTCACTGAACATCGACACAGCGAAGGTAAGTCGATCGAGACTGCGGTCGATATCGTCTATCCCACAGCACTGTTCGACGCGAATACCGTTGTCGCGCTGGGGGAGCGTCTCGAGCAGATCGTGCATGCGATGGTCGCACAACCCGACTCGACGTGGCGATCCCTGGCAGCACTCGAACCGTCGGCGCAACTACTACATGGTGTGTAGCATGTGCGGTGCGTGAGGTGCACGCGACTTCGAAGCCAGCGGGAGAACGCATGTCCACCTTCAACGGCCTACCGGCCCACATTCTGCTCGTTCACTTCATCGTGGTGTTGGCACCGTTGACCGCGCTGCTCGCCATCGCGGCAAGTATCTGGTCCGGGGTGCGCAGCAGGCTCGTGTGGCTCATCGCAGCCCTGGCGGTGTTCACGTTGGTGTTGACGCCGTTGACGACCGAGGCGGGCGAGTGGCTCGAGAAGCGCGTCCCCGAGACCGCTGCGGTCGAACAGCATGCCGAAATCGGCGACTGGATGATCTTCTTTTCCGTCGGTCTTGTCGTCGTCGCCGCGGCGCTCGTGTTCCTGCATCTGCGTGAGCGTCGCGGCAACGCGCCCGTGCGGTGGCAGTCGATCGCGGTGGTGGTCTTGGCAGTGGTGATCGGAGCGACCACAATCGTCCAGGTGTACAGAATCGGAGAGTCCGGCGCGCGCGCCGCGTGGGACGACGTATCGGTGACGGCCGGCGATGAGTGAGCCCGAGCCGAGCCTGCACGAGCACGAACCGCACGGAGATCTGTCCGGTCGGCTGAACTGGTTGCGGGCCGGGGTGCTCGGTGCGAACGACGGCATCGTGTCCACCGCCGGTCTGGTCGTCGGTGTTGCTGCCGCCACCACCGACCGTGGGTCGCTTCTGACCGCAGGCGTTGCGGGGCTTGTCGCGGGAGCGGTATCCATGGCACTCGGTGAGTACGTATCGGTGAGCACACAACGTGACGCCGAGCGTTCGCTGTTGATCAAGGAACGCCGAGAACTCGACGAGCAGCCCGAGCAGGAATTGGCCGAGCTCGCGGCGCTTTACGAGGCCAAGGGCCTGTCGGCCGACACCGCGCAGACCGTCGCTCGCGAACTCACCGAACACGATCCGTTTGCCGCACACGTGGACATCGAGTTGGGGATCGACCCCGATGCGTTGACCAATCCGTGGCAAGCAGCCGCGTCGTCGGCCGTGTCGTTCATCAGTGGTGCGCTCCTGCCGTTGCTCTCGATCCTGCTTCTGCCTGCTTCGCAACGTATTCCGGTCACCTTTGTCGTCGTGTTGCTCGCTCTGGCGTTGACCGGAACCATCAGCGCGCGCCTCGGTGGAGCTCCGAGTCGCCCGGCGGTGACTCGAATCGTGATCGGTGGCGCGATCGCGATGGCGGTCACCTACGCGATCGGCCAACTGGCGGGCGTCGCGGGCATTTGACCGAGATCAGCGGAAGATCGAGGTGGCGACTTCTCCGGTTTCGGGGGCCACCACATCTTGGACGACATCGAACAACGCCACCGAGATCACGGTGAACGCGAGGATCAGGACCAGTCCGGCCGCAAGGATTCCGCGATCCTGACGGTGTCGTGGTGGTTCGCTGAGGGCCTGCACGCGGCGAACGACGTCGCCGCCGGTACTGGCGAGAGTGCGGGTTCCATGGTCGAGGTGTTTGCGCAGCAAGGCGGTTCTGGCGATGGCAGACAACGTATCTCGACGGCCGAGTGCCGCTGCGCTCTCGTCGGCCTGACGTTCGGCGGCGTGCCGGACCTTCGGGGGCACCGGCCGAAGAATAGGGTCCAGCCGAGCCGCGATTTCACACATCTGGATCCACACGCTGTGGCGATGCCGTAGGTGCGCGCGCTCGTGTTCGACCACGGCGCGTAATTCGTTGTCCGACAGAGCCTCCGCGAGGCCGGTGGTGATCACGACTGCACCTCCGCCAGAGGGGACGGCGAAAGCGTCGGGAACGTCGGAGTCGACCACGACGATGCCGCCCGTCGCCCGCGCCTCGTCACCGAACTCGGAGGCGATCGACGCGCCGACGGCGACGCGTCGAACATGGCGGGCGACCTCGACCACGCGCCAGAACATCCACGCGGAGATGATGATTCCCACCGTCATCCAGGCAAGCTCACCTGACGCCAGCAGCACCGCGGCAACCGCGGCCAGGGATGCGGCGACTGCAAACGCGGTGACCATCGACAGGATGGGCAACAGGACGACGGCAGTCGACGGGTTGAGTCGACGGTCGATGTGGTCGGCTCCGAATCCCAGCAGCAGTGACAGCACCCAGGGCAGGACTGCGACGACCAGGAGCAGGGTCATGGGTGTTGCTCGGCTGCGTCCGACTTGGCCAGAAGTTCTCGCAGCGTTGCCTCGTCCTCGGGGTCGAGTGCGGCCACGAAGCTGGCCAGTACGTCTGCGCGTTCGGCTCGGGCACCGAGTTCGGTCCGCATCCGCATTGCGGCCCGGAGTGCGGGGATCTCGTCGACCGGGGCATTGAGGGTGTAGACGAAGGATCGCCCACGCCGCTCGCGATCGACGAGGCCTTTGCCGTGCAGGCGCACCAGCGCGGTCATGACAGTGGTGTGGGCGAGCTCGGAGTCCAGATGCTCGCGGGCCTGGGCCACCGAGAGTTCCGTGTGCTCGCCGAGCAACTCGAGGATCGACTCCTCCAACTGTCCGGACGCTCTACGCACTGCGATTCCTCACTCGGGTCGGTTACTTCGAGGATAGGCGACGGGTGGCTTTCACGAAACCGATGTATGTCGTATTACTGGCGGACGGCACAATGCTGTAATACGCTGTCGGTATCAGCCCATCACCACGAGGACCAGCCATGAGCGTCGAAGCGAATACTCGCGCGATAGAGAAGACCGTCGTCACCGACTTCAGCGACCGTATGAGCTACGGCGCGTACCTGGACCTCGACACGTTGCTCAGCGCCCAGAAGCCGGTGAGCACCCCCGAGCATCACGACGAACTGCTGTTCATCATTCAGCACCAGACCACCGAACTGTGGCTCAAGCTGGTGCTGCACGAGACGCTGGCCGCGCGGGCGGCTCTCGATGCCGACGACATCGGCACCGCCCTCAAATGCGTCGCCCGGGTCAAGCGCATTCAGAAGACGCTGACCGAGCAGTGGTCCGTCCTGGCCACGCTCACCCCGACGGAGTACTCACAGTTCCGTGGGTTTCTCGGCAACTCGTCGGGTTTCCAGTCGCATCAGTACCGGGCCGTGGAGTTCGTTCTCGGCAACAAGAATGCGGGCATGCTGACGGTCTTCGAGTCCGATCCGGCTGCGCATCAATTGCTTTCGACGCTGCTGCACGAGCCGAGCCTGTACGACGCCTTCTGGCAGTCGCTGGCGCGTCAGGGGTACGACGTACCGGCATCGGCGCTCGATCGCGATGTCACCGCGGCATACACGTTCAACGAGGATCTGATGCCGCTGATCAAGTTCGTCTACGAGAATCACACCGAACATTGGGCGGTGTACGAAGCCTTCGAGGAGTTCGTCGATCTCGAGGAGAACTTCCAGCTGTGGCGCTTCCGGCACATGCGGACGGTGCTCCGTACCATCGGAATGAAGAGCGGGACCGGAGGCTCGAGTGGTGTCGGATTTCTGCAGAAAGCGCTCGAACTCACCTTCTTTCCCGAATTGCTCGCTGTGAGAACGGAAATCGGCCGATGATGGAACACGCACTCGAACTCGACAACAAGGACCCGCTCCGCAGCTACCGCGACAAATTCCTCGGCAGTGACGACCCGTCCATCAGCGCATATCTCGACGGCAACTCGCTGGGCCGGCCCACCAAGGCAAGCGTCGTACGCATCAATGCCTTCATGACGCAGGCCTGGGGCGGACGCCTCATCCGCGGTTGGGACGAGCAGTGGTTCGATCTCCCCGTCACCATCGGCGACGCCCTGGCCCACGCCACCCTCGGGGCAGCGTCCGGACAGACCACGATTGGCGATTCGACGACGGTACTGCTGTACAAGCTGGCACGGGCGGCGATCGCCATGCGGCCGGGTCGCACCGAGATCGTCATCGACCGCGACAACTTCCCGACCGACCGATACTTGCTCGAAGGCATTGCAGCAGAGTTGAATATGACGCTGCGATGGATCGATACGGACCGCCGCAGTGGTATCGAACCCGAACAACTCGCCGAGGTGGTGGGGGAGAACACCGCCTTGGTGGTGATCACCCACGTCGCCTACCGGTCCGGCTTCCTCGTCGACGTGGCCGAGACGACGCGCATCACGCACGCAGCCGGAGCGCTGATGCTGCTGGATGTGTGCCACTCCGTCGGGTCGGTACCGCTCGAACTCGATTCCTGGGGAGTGGATCTGGCCGTCGGATGTACGTACAAGTACCTCAACGGAGGACCCGGATCACCGGCCTTCGCGTACGTGCGCAGTGATCTTCAGGGCGATTTCGTCCAACCTATCTGGGGCTGGATGGGTCGCGCCGATCCCTTCGAGATGGCGCAGGGTTACGTTCCGGCGCAGGGTATTCGACGCGTCATCAGCGGCACGCCGTCGGTGTTCGGGATGATCGCGATGCAGGACACCATCGAGATGATCGCCGAGGTGGGGATGGACGCGATACGCGCGAAGTCCGTCGCACTCACCGAATACGCGCTCGAGCTCGTCCGCGAGATGCTGATACCGCTCGGGGTGGAGATCGCCTCACCCGAGGATTCGAATCGACGCGGCGGTCATATCACCATCGACCATCCCGAGTTCAAGGCGATCAACGCTCGCCTGTGGGAGAAGGGCGTCATCCCGGATTACCGCGCGCCGCAGGGTATTCGCCTGGGATTGAGCCCACTGAGTACCTCGTACCGAGAGGTGTATCTGGGAATCGTGGCGATCCGTGACGAACTCCGCGCCTAGCACTGCCGGGGCCATCCTCGACGACTTCGACTCTCGCCCGGGAAGCGCCACCTCCTTGGTGCGTACCGTGCTCGGGGCTTACGTTCGCCCTCTGGGAGGGTGGTTCGCCATCGCCGATTTTGTGGTCTGGATGGACGCACTCGGAGTGCCACCGGAGAGCACGCGCATCGCGGTGGCCAGGTTGAAGAAGAAGGGCGTCGTCGAATCGAGTAATCGTGACGGCCGCACCGGCTATCGCATCACCGAGCAGGCCGACGCGATGTTCGCGCGCGGCGACGGTCGGATCTTCGGGTTCCGGCGGATGGCCGACGGCGATCCGTTTCGGCTCATCTCGTTCACCATCCCCGAGACCCAACGCGCCGCGCGCCACCAACTGAGGCGTCGACTCTCCGGAATAGGATGCGGCACAGTCTCACCCGGTCTGTGGATCGCACCCGAATATCTCGCGGACGAGGCCGGTGCCATCGTCGACGCGTTGGAGCTCTCGCCCTACGTGACGACGTTCGTCGCCTCCGAGGTCGCGCCGCCGACCACGCTGCGTGAGAGCGCCGCGCAGTGGTGGGATCTGGCCGGCATCGCCGATCGGCATCGAGCATTCTTGGCCGCCTACGACTCCGAGGTCCCGGCCGGGGACCCCCGCGACGCGTTCGTCACTTTCGTGCCGTTGCTCGACGAATGGCGCGTCATTCCCTACGTCGACCCGGGCCTTCCGCCGTCCATGACGCCGAAGGACTGGCCGGGAACCCGGGCCGTCGCGACCTTCGAGGCAGCGCGAGAGCGCTACCTCGAGGTCAGTCGAGAATGGGTCGCGAGCTAACTGCTCTGGTACGACGGTTCGCGCTTCTTGATGTACGAGATGACGCGGTACGTGATCGGCATGACGATGACCTCGGCCAGTGTCTTCCACAGGAATCCGACGATGACGTAGTTGATGAAGTCGGTCCAGGTGGTGATGCCGATGACTCCGGCGGCGATGGAGCAGAAGATCAGGGTGTCGAAGAATTCGCCGACGATGGTCGAGCCGATCAGTCGCGCCCACAGGTGCTTTTCCTTGGTGCGTTCCTTGATCTTGACCAGGACGACGGAGTTGAGCAGCTGCCCGACGGTATAGCCGGCGAGACCGGCGAGGACGAGTCGGGGGACAACACCGACGACGGTTTCGAGGGCCTCTTGGTTCTCGTAGAACGAGGCGGCGGGAAGTTCGATGGCGATCCAGAAGCACACGGAGGTGAGCAGCAACGATCCGAAGCCGAGGTAGATCGCGCGGCGTGCGGCCTTGAAGCCGTAGACCTCGCTGAGGACGTCGCCGAGGATGTAGGCGAGGGGGAACAGGAAGAATGCCCCGTCGGTGTTGATCGGCAGGATTTGGAAGGGTCCGAGCATGACGTCGGACGAGGCGAAGAAGGCGACACCTTTGCTGGCGGCCACGTTCGAGATCAGCAGCGTCGCGACGAAGAGAGCGACGATGGTGGGGTAGTAGCCCCGGCTGATGTGAGCGAACGTGGCCTGCCCAGACTCGGTGCCGCCGTTGGCGGCGGTGTGTTCGGTAGTGGTCACTGCTCGATCCAAGCACCGAGACGACGATGGGCGCGAATCCCGGGTGAGGGATACGCGTCCATCGGGGCAGATCTCAGGTCAGGCGACGCGTCCGCGCACCGTGACGCGGTAGGCGTAGGTTCCGGCGATGATCGTGATCGGGATGGAGACCAGCAGACCGATGCCGATGAGGACGGCACCGACGATGTTGATGCCGACCAGGGCGAGGGCCAGCACGAAGAGGGTCCCACCGTTGGACGCGATCGCCTGGGCGCTGGCCTTGATGGCGGGAATCGGCTCGTCACCGCGATCGATGACGAACTGGAAGGTCCACCACGTGAAGAACGTGATGACGATGCCGGGGATGACCAGCAGGACGAAGCCGATGCTGGTGGCTATGCCGACGAGGATGCCGGCGATGATGACGGCGGCAACATTGCCGAACTGGAAGAAGGACCCGAACCCGGGCTTGATCCCGTCCACCTCGTGCAGGGCACCGCGGACGAGTGCCGCCTGAATGAGGAGCGCGACGACTCCGACGATGACACTGAAGATCAAGCTGAGGACGACGTTGTCGGAGCTCAACACGACGTTCAGGACGCCCTGGATGATCGCGGCGACGAGGACGATGCCGACCCAGACGAGGGCGTTCTCCTTGAACTTGCCGAAGCCATATCCGATTGCCGTTCCCACGGACAGCTGCGTCGGCATCGGTGACTCACCGAAGGCCGGAGGCGGCGGGTAGTTGCCCTGCGGGGGCGGTGGGTAGCCACCGGGTGGTGGGTAGCCGCCTTGCTGGGGGTAATCGGCGGGAGGAGGCGGGTAGTTCCCGGGTGGTGGGTAGCCGCCCTGCGGAGGTGGTGGGTAGTTGCCCTGGGGAGGTGGCGGGTAACCGCCCTGCGGGGGCGGGGGATAGCCGCCGGGGTTCTGTGGATCCTTGTCGGGGTCGTAGCCGCCTGAGGTCATCGTGTCCTTCTCCCTCGGGAAGAGTTGTCGCGGTCACTGTACGTCCGATTCGTCCCCGAGTTGGGTCCTGTCGCATTGCAACGTGATCTCGATCGGTTCGTAGATCAGAGATTCGAGGGGTCGAACACCCACGGTTCGCGCGGCACCAGCGTCGGCTTCCACCGCTCGAGCAGTTCCTCGGCGTTCTTTACGTCCGGCATTCCGAGGGATGCTGTGATGAGCGCCCACGCATCGGGCCGTTCGCGCAGCGTCACCGCGCCGTCCCGCTTGGCCAGACGCTTGCCCTCGACATTGAGTGCGAGGGGCACATGGACGTAGGTGGCGGGGGTGAGGCCGAGAAGTTGCGCCAGATATCCCTGCCGCGGGGCAGAGGTGAGCAGGTCGTCGCCGCGCACGATCTGGTCGACGCCCTGCGCGCCATCGTCGACGACGACGGCGAGGTTGTAGGCGGGGACGCCGTCGGATCGGCGAAGGACGAAGTCGTCCACCTGGCCTCGGAACAGTCCGTGCAGCTGGTCGACGATGGTGAAATCGGTTACCTGCGAACGCAATCGGATGGCTGGCGGGCGGTCCTTCGCTGCTTTCTGGTCCGCGGTCAGATTGCGACAGGTTCCGGGATACGCGCCGTCGGGTGCATGGGGCGCCGATGCGGCCTGAAGGATTTCCCGACGCGTGCAAAAACACTCGTACGTCAGCCCGGCTGCGGTGAGCGTGCGAATCGTGGCGTCGTAGATTTCCCGACGCTCGGATTGCCGCATGATCGGCCCGTCCCAGTCGAGTCCGATGGCGGCGAGGTCGTCGAGTTGGCGTTGCTCGGAGCCGGGTTCCACGCGATCGAGGTCTTCGACGCGCATCACAAAGCGTCGTTCGGTGGAGCGGGCGAAGAGCGAGGCCAGTAACGCGGTTCTTAGATTCCCGAGATGCAAGTCGCCGGAGGGACTGGGAGCAAAGCGTCCGGCGGGCATGGAAGCAGCTTAGTTTCTGGTGCGTTGGGTTTTGGAATGGAGGGCGGTGTGCGGCCGGCGCCGGCCGACATTGCCAGAGGCGCTGATCTGGGCTCTCCCCACGACCGACTACATCAAGGCGTCGAAAATCGACTTTCCGCGCCAGCGTCGGCAAGCCAGCAGTTCAGCACAATCTCGCATCGTAAACCGGTCGATGACCTGCGCCAGCTGCGAACATAGCCTTCCGACCAGGCGAAATACCAGCGGTGCGCACCGCCACTTGCGACCGCGCGAGAACTCGGGCGAGCCATGCTAAACGCCCACACTATGGCTGCCGCCAAGCAGGAACAGAGGTCGTCATCCTTATCGCCGACAGAGCAGGGGGGGGGGGGGGGGGGGGTAGTCGCGAGGGACGCGGAGCGGCTACAAGCCGGTGTGCACCTTCTCAAGTGCATCGGGTTGGTAGGCACTGTTACTTCTCTCGAAAGCGCGGCAGGTGGTGAGGACCTCTCGGGAAGAACCGTGATCCAACAGTTGTACGGTCGACTCCGCAGCCTCGACGACGCACTTCCGCCGCTGGATTCCACCAACATTAGTATCTCGCGTGCTGGCAGCGGCGTCAGCCAAGCCCCGGGCAGTTGACTCGCACAGAATGGCTTAACAAAAAGCTGAATTTACCCAAAGCGAGGGCCAACCTTGAGGGTAGAGTCGCCTTCAACTAGTCAGCAAAGCCGACGCTCTGAATAGCGACGCCAGGGGAGCCCATGACCTACCTATACGAACAGAGCAACGCTGAACGCTTTCAGGAACTAGTTCAGACAATTTTCCTCGCGACTTACCCCCACCTTCAATGCTATCCTATCGGCCAACCCGACGGTGGCCGCGACGGGTGGGATCCAGCCTCCGACACTGTCCTTCAGGTGAAGTTTAAGAAATCCACTGAAGCGGACGAGGATGTCACCGCCGACTGGATGATCAAAGCCCTCGAAGGAGAGAAAGAAAAAATAGCGCGGCTAGCGCTAAATGGCGCACAAAGTTATGTCATGATCACCAATGCAAAGGGTACTGCGCATTGGGAGGCCGGTAGAATAGATAAAGTGCAATTCTGGATGGATAGCAACCTTGCAATTCCAGGAAAATGTTACTGGCGCGACGATGTCGATCGACGGTTGGATCGAGAGACATCCTCGTTGAAGTTGAAGTATTCCGAGATGCTGACTCTGCAGGATGGGGTAGAGATAGCGTTATCGACCCTTACGGGGGGTGACATTGAACGTCGTCGAAATGCCCTGCAAGCATTCATTGCCAAACAGTTTAAAGATGATGCGACGGTCAAGTTTAAGCAGGTAGATATGACCAATGAACAGGTCACTCAATTGTTTGTCGATGTACCGGTTGACCTGAGCGCGGGTACACCCGAACTAGCGCACAGCAGGCCAAGCAAAAAGAGCGGCTACTTAAATGTTGCAGCCCTACTCGCCAAAAAGCTTAACATGACTCCTTTCAGAACCAGTAGACATACTGCTGGGTTTATCATCCGACAGCCTTCAGGCCGTCTAATTGAGCGTACCTTTGGGACCGCCGAACTCTTACTCGAAAGTCGTTTGGAAGAGCACCTCTCGCGGACAGTGATCGAAGGTGCCCCCGGTCAAGGAAAGTCTACGTTGGCGCAATATCTTTGTCAGATTCACCGCGCGAAACAGCTTGGAAAGCAAGATGTTATAGACACAATACCAGAGAACTTCAGGCGGATCGCTTTTCGGTTTCCTATCAAGATAGATCTAAGAGATTTTGCCTCTTTTCTCGACGGAAATTCTCCCTTCTCATACGACGGAGCGCGTCAGATTGGTCCGCGTTCTTTTGAAAATTTTGTCGCAGAGCTTGTCTCGTTCAAATCTGGCGGATTCGAATTTGATGTAAACGACGTATCGTCACTGTTGAAGTCGTCACCGGTCCTTATCTTCCTGGATGGTCTAGATGAAGTAGCCGACCTAGATCTACGACGATGGCTGATTAACGAAGTAGTAGATGCGGTCGAACGCTTCAGTGCATTGGAAGCCGACGTCCAGGTAATAGTGACTAGTCGTCCATCGATTTTCGGTAATGTTCCGAGCTTTACAGATCACGGTTTTTTAACAGTAAAGCTCGACAACCTTGACGAACCAACGATTAATCGTTACGCGGATAAGTGGATTGCGGCAAGGAATTTGGAGGAACAGGAAAGTCTAGACGTCAAGAAGATATTGGGCGAGAAACTTCGTCTTCCGCATATAAGAGAGCTGACCCGCAATCCAATGCAGCTCACAATACTCCTTACCCTCATTCACCAAGTAGGGCATTCGCTGCCGGACCAGCGAACAGACTTGTATAGACGCTATGTTGATCTCTTTCTTACGAGAGAGGCCGACAAATCGTCTGAGGTCCGAGAGCATCGTCAAGTTTTGTTGGAATTTATTCAGAAACTAGCATGGATCTTGCAGGCTGAAGCAGAATCGGCTAAAGGTGTCGGAAGCATCTCCACCGATGCACTGACGGATCAAGCTCGCATGTATCTGAAGTCGCAGTCGCTTCCTGAAAAACTGGCTGACGACCTCTTCGGCGGCGGACTCGAACGCGTATTCGTTCTGGTGGCAAGAATTCAGGGGCAGTACGAATTTGAGGTTCAACCACTGCGTGAGTATTTCGCGGCGCAACATTTATATCAAACTGCTCCGGTTGGCACGTATCGCGATTCGACGCCGCCGGGAGACCGAGCTCAGCGATTTGAGGCAACTGCCTTGAATCCATTCTGGATGAATGTGTGCCGATTCTACGCGGGTTGCTATTCCAGCGGTGAACTAGGAACCTTGGTTCTAAGCTTAGAAGAAATGATCAGCAGTCACGATCTTGGCGTCTCCATACACGCACGTCGGCTAGGGCTGGCGCTATTGCAGGATTGGGTTTTCTCGTCAAAAACTTATGCGCAAGACAAGCTTGTCAGGTTGATATTCGATCAGGTGGGTCTGTCGGTCCTTGAGCACGGACTTGTCAATTCAGGTATCGAGCTCAACGTTAAGTGTGGACGCGACACTCTACGGGACATCCTTGTCAACGGCATCTTGGAGAACCCAACTTCTCGTGCTGCGAGGGAATATGCAAATATCCTCCTTGGGAACGGAGGAAACGATTCTGCATCGACTTTTTACGAGGCAGCCGTGGGGCAGTCCGGCAGCGACCGGACCACATTAATTTACTTGATGTGCGAGGCTATGGTCGGCGAGACCCTTGATGGAGCTCAGCGTAAACGTTTGATTGCTGGAGATAGTCCCGACGAAACTCAATTTTACCGTAGGATTAGCGTCTTTGGCGCGACGTTTCCTGAACTTACGTTGGGAGACTCGTTCTTAGAGTCGAACTATATCGAGTCCGTTTTGCGTTTCGTCAGAACCGACTGGGGCGGCACTGGAAGTTTCACGAAACTGACCAATTTTACCTATGCACATTCAGTTGTAAACGAGGGAATCGAACGTAGCGTTTTATCAAGACGAGTCGGTGTGCAGCCTGACAGTTTGGGCGATCACGCTCCTGCCACACCGCTGGAAGCTTACCTGTATGACGTCTTCAGGACGCCCATCGCGAATGATGATTCCATGGACTTTTCCGCAGGAAAGCAGGTCAAATATCTAGTTGACACCTCTGTTAAACATTTTGGCGTGACCCCATCAAGCGTTATTATGTCTCTGTATTATGCAGGAATACCTACTGCAAGCTACGGCGAAGCGCGTTCGATGAAGAATTTGTTTGATCCAGATATTTCGCTAGCTGAACGAGCAAGGTCTGCCAGAATGAAGCGTGCCACTTCGTCATGGTGGCTTGAGCAAAAGGGAAATGCAAGAAACACGATCGATGTCATGCTATGGGCGGGCCTAGTCGCACTGTGGAGCAGTCCCTCAATATTGACCGATTTATCCATGCAGTTAAATGAGGCAACGGCCGAACTTACCGATCTTCAGTTCGAATGCATTCGCGGCGGAATAAGATCCGTAGTGCAAGGTCCGGTCACGAAACGCGCTGACCGTAATCGGTTAGCGAAGGTTGACCTTCGGCAATTCTCGCCTTACGCTGGTACGTTAGTGGCAGAAGCGTTTCAACTTAATTGGTCCAGTTTTAAGAGCAGCCCCGACCAAAATAAGTCAGATCCGCTAGGAAGTTACCTCGGAGGGTTGAAGGACCTGGAAAAATTGAAGAGAGTACCTTCTCAAAGTAATCATTTGAGGAACCTTCGGTGGTTGCAGGGTGTGTCGGACAGTCAGGATCGAGGGCTCGACGTCAATTTTGCATATCCTCGCATCACGAAGATAACGAAGGATCGTGCACTCGCCGAAAGCGTGATCATTGAGGCACCAACAGTGCTTCCTGAAGCGGTATCGTTCAGTTTAGAAACGGTTGAGTCGGGTTACGTACCTAAGGTCGTGTCATTGATCGCCGATAACGAAGGGTGGAGTTACGAGTAGACGCCGTCCTACCTAGTAGGCCGAGGTCAGAAGATAGCTGCCACTGCGCGGATTTTAAGAACGTTCTCTAATGTCAACGTTCGATGGCGATTCAGCGACCTCAGTTTTCGTAAGTCGGTGAATGTGAGCGCCGGAGACGAATCCCAGGGCGTGTGGTCTGCGAACAGCCACATGCTCAACCTCAACCCCCAACAATGAACCGCGCCCCACCCGGAATCGTCAACCCCACTGGATCCCCAATTCGCACCGCAGATCCCCCCGCCAATTCCACCTTCACAACCGTCGAGCCCACCGTCACCTCAGCGATGCTCCGAAATCCGGTAGGCCGCAGACCAGAAACAACCCCACGAATCCCGTTGTCATCCAACGTGATCAATTCATGCCGCAGTAGCAACACGGCTGGCCCAGCAGCAAGTGAAACCCCCTCCACCTCCAACTCCCCGAGCTCGGAGCGATGCACCCCAACCCCGTCCCACTGACCCTCGATTTCGTTGATCCCACCCATCAGGCGCGACACTGCCAGCGTGCTCGGACGTGTGTAGGCAGTCGCAATATCGGAGCGATGCTCCAATCGACCGTCGATGAGCACCGCCACCGAATCGGCCAGCACCGCCGCCTCCTGTTGATCGTGAGTGACGAGCAGCAGAGTCTGATCCAACGTCGAGCGCAATTCCCGGACGAGGTCGTGCATCTCGGTGCGCAACACCGGGTCCAGTGCACTGAAGGGCTCGTCCAACAACAGCACTCGCGGGGATCCAGCGAGTGAACGCGCCAACGCAACCCGTTGCGCTTGCCCACCGGATACCTCGGACACTGCTCGGCCCCCGATGTCACCGAGATTCACCAGGTCGAGGTACTCCCGGGCCCGCTCGCGCGACCGCTTGCGACTCTCCCCAGCTGCGCGGTAGGCGAAGCCGATGTTGTCCAGTACCGACATGTGCGGGAACAACATCGGACGCTGAAACACCATCCCGACGCCGCGATTCTCGGCCGCGACACCGTTCACCTCGCGGCCGTCGATGCGCACCGTGCCGGCAGTGGGTGAATCGAGGCCGGCGATGAGCCGTAGCGCAGTGCTCTTGCCCGAGCCCGATGGGCCGAGAATCGCCGTGCAGGATCCCGGTGACACGGTCAGATCCAACGAATCCAGAGCTGCAACCGATTGACCGGCATGGACTTTCGTGAGTCCGTGTACGGACAGTTCGACGCTCATCGTGCACTCCTACGACGCAACCGGGCCAGCATGAGCACCAGCAACAACGGTGGCAAGACGGCGGCGACCGACAGCGCAGCCACCACCGAATCGTTGCCGGTGCCTGCAGCGAACGAGGCGACCAGAATGGGCACGGTGACCAGTCTGCCGCCACCGATCAGCAGCGTGATCACGTAATCGCTCCACGCCACGAGGAAGGCGAGTAACGCCGCCCCCGCCAACGCCGGAGCCAGCAGCGGAATGCGAATCCGCCGCAGCACCATGGCACTCGACGCACCGAGAGTGCGCGCCTCCTCCTCGTAGCCGATGTCGTACGCGCCAAACGCGACTCGCATCAGATACGTCGTGTACGGAACGGCCGCAACGGTCAGCAGCGCGATCACCGCCACCGTGCTCGGAATGCGCGAGCGCAGCACCAGCACATCGAGTCCCAATGCCACGGCGAACGGGGGCAGGGCAAGTGGTGCGAAGAGAACCCCGGCCACGAAAGCGGGGAAGCGCACCGTTCCGTTCACCAGTGCGCGAGCCGCCAACGCGCCCAATGGCGTTGCGATGGCGGCGACAGCGAGAGCGAGCACCGTCGATCGCACGAACGCATCGACGCCACCGGCGTCGAGAGCACTCCGAACGCCGTCGAATCCCCACTCCTGAGGAACCGAACCGGGAAACGACCAGCGATTGCTGATGGCCCACAAGACAACCGGAATCAGCGGCAACAGGAACCACAGGACCAGAACGGACCTGCCGACAGCGGGAAGAATCCTGTTCATTTCCACGCTGCCGATCTGCGCAGATAGTGCAGTGCCACCGCGGCCACGACCACCGTCAGAGCGGTGGCGATCGTCGCGGTAGCGGCTGCCTGCGGACGTGTCTGAAGATCGATCGAGGTGAACAGGCGAATCGCCATCACCGACAACGGCTCCGGATACGGTCGACCCAGAATGCGGGCCACCTCGTACGAGCCGACGGTGTAGGCGAAGGCGATGGCCGCCGACGCGATCAGCGCGGGCCGAGCCAACGGCAGCGTGACCAAACGGAGCCGAGTCCACCGGCCGGCGCCCAAGGTTGCGGCCGTCTCGTCGAATGCAGCTACTCGGGTAGCGAGAGTCCCGGCCACGACGACGGCCACGAAAGCCGATTCTTTCCAGGCATATTCGGCGACGACGGCGATCGACCACCGCCCGCCGACCAACTCCGGCCAGCCGCCGTCGGTTCTGCCGAGTATGCGGGGCAGCATTCCCGAATCCGCCAGCAACAGGGCCATCGCGGCCGCCCCGATCAGGTGCGGCACCGTGACCGTCAATCCGGCGGCGGCCAACGCGGCGCGTCCACCCGACAACGCCGTCAGCGCAGCCGCGAGCCCGATCACCGTGGCCAAGGCGGTCGACACGACGGCGATCGACAGCGTCAACGCCATCGAGCGCCACAGGTCACCGCCCAGCGCGGAGTACGCGTCGACCGATAGTTCGGGGGTTCCGACCAACGGCATCAGACCCAGGCTCTGCAGCACCACGGTGCCGAGACCGCCGCCGACGACGAGAACGACCAAGACTACGGCGGGGAGTACCGCCGCTGTGCCGCGAAAGCTCTTCGTGGACGCGCTCACTGCCCGGCGAGCACGCTTCGGCGCCATCCCTCGTCGAGCGGGGTGACCCAGTCGGCCGAGAGTTCGGGATGCGCGTTCGCCGAGAGCTCCTCGTAGGAGGGCAGAACCGTCGAACTCGGCAACGCCTCGAACTGCGCGCGGGCGTCATCGGGCAATCGGTCGATATCGAGCACAGTGAACTGCCCCCACACGTCCGGCGTCGCCTTCTCGAGTTGTTGCTCGGGCGACAACGCGAGATTGGCAACCACCTGTGCCGCCGCCGACTTCCCCGATGTCGACGGAATGGCAAGGAAACTCGCATTCCCGACGGTTCCCTCGTCGAGCGTCAGGACGCGGGTCTCCGGGGGGAAGGTGCCGTCGGCGACGAGTTTCGGGAGGGTCGCGGGGCCGTACGTCATGGTCATGTCGACCTGGCCACCGGCGTAGAGGGCGTCGAGCTCGGAGGAGGACTGCGGGTACGTCGTTCCTTCGCGCCACAGTGACGGGGCGAGCTCGTTCAATCGATCGAACAGTGCCGGGGCCAGGCGATCGTAGGAGTCCTGATCGAACTGAGCGGGAACCTCGTCGACACCGCCGGAGGCATTGATCAACGCCTCACGCACGAACACCGAGCCGGTGAAGTCCGGGGGAGCGGGATAGGTGAAGCGGCCCGGGTTCGCGCGAGCCCAGTCGAGCACGCCGTCGAATGTCGTCGGCGGATCGGGGATGGCCGCTGCGTTGTAGACCAATGTGAATTGAGCTTTGTGCCAGGGTGATTCGCAGTTCTCGACCGGAGTACCGAAGTCGTCGAGCAGCAGCGGATCCTCGGGATCGGTCAGTTCCATGTTCGGCAGATTCTGCGTCCACCCGCACAGCCACGCGCCGGCCTGCTTACCGGTGCCGAAGTTCGCGCCGTTGACCCACACCAGATCGACTTCGCCGTCGGTGACCCCGGCCTGCCGCTCGGACAGGATGCGGTTGACGGCATCGGTCGTCGATTCCACTGGCACGCGCCGCAGTGTGACGCCCTCTTCGGCGGCCGCGGGCGTCAGCACGTCGTCGACGTAGGCATTGCCCTGCTCGTCGCCGCCGTACATCCACAGCGAGACGGTCTGCCCCTGCGCCTGCTGTTGGATCTCGCTCCAGGACAAGTCCTCGGCGCGCGGAGCCTCCGATGATGGTGCTGCGCATGCGGTCAGCAGCAGCCCTGCGCTCGCCGCAATCGTCACTGCGCACCGTACTGAACGAATCACCGTGGGCCCTCCAGATCAACCGAAGCAGCCGTCGTCGACGCTGCCCTCACCACCGTAATCGGTCGAATGAGACAACCGCTGAACACGCGGGCACACCGGTCGTGTGCACAATGGATCCTGACCGCCGGACGAGAGGCACACACCGTGACGCAGGACCGCCCGACGCGTAGTCGCCGCGGCACGACCCTGAAATTGCTCGCGGCTGCCGTGGTCGTCGTCGCTCTGGTGATCGTGCTCGGCACCGTCGACCTGCCCGATCCGTCGTTCATCCGTGACCGAGTGGCGTCGGCCGGGCCCTGGGGCATCGCGCTGTTCGTCGTGCTCTATGCCGTCCTGTCGGCCACTCCGTTCCCCGCCAGCACGTTGACCATCGCGTCGGGACTGCTGTTCGGTCTGGCTGTGGGCGCAACCGTCGTGGTGTTCGCCGCCACGATGGGGGCGTATCTCGGGTACTGGGGAGCGCGGGCGCTGGGACGCGGCCAGGTGGCCCGCACCGAATGGGACAGGCTCCGCCGGCTCGACGCCATGCTCGGACGCCGCGGATTGCTGTCGGTACTGCTCGTGCGACTCGTGCCGCTGCCGTTCTCCTTGGTGAACTACGCGGCCGGAGTCAGTGCCGTGGGGCAACGTGACTACGTGGTGGGCACCATGATCGGCATCGTGCCCGCGACCGTCGCCTACACCGCACTCGGTGCGTACGGGACCTCGCCGCTGTCGTGGCCGTTCGCCATCGCATTGCTCGCGGTACTGGCGATCGCGGCCGGTTCGGCCCTGTTGGCACGCCGCCTGGGACTCACCGGTGCAGCCGAATGATCGACAGCTTTCTGCGTCGCCACCTCGAAAGCCCGCTCGATCGCTGCGCCCGCGCCCTCGATCGCCCCGCGATCACCCCCGACCGGATCACCGCCGCCGGACTGGTGCTCGGCCTCGGTAGTGCACTGGCCGCCGGCCTGCAGTTCTGGTTGCTCGCTTTGTTCTTGTGGGTCGTCTCCCGGATCGCCGACGGCCTGGACGGGCCATTGGCGCGCAGGCGGGCGGCAACAGCCGGAGCCGGCGGATTCTTCGACATCACCGCCGATTTTGTGGTCTACGGCACGACGGTGGTGGGCGTCGCGGTAGGTGCCTCGGCCGGATACGACGCCCCGTGGTGGCCGTTCCTGCTTGTGCTGCTGGCGTACTACATCAACGGCACCGCGTTTCTTGCGTTCTCCTCGATCGCCGAGCGCACCGGTCGCACCATCGACGACGGCCGTTCGCTGTCGTTCCTCGGAGGGTTGGCCGAGGGAGCCGAAACCATTGCAGTACACAGTCTGTGGCTGCTGTTGCCCGGCATCTCGTGGCAGATTGCGGTGGTCTGGGCGGCCGTGGTCGCGGTGAGCTCCACCCAACGGATCATCGCCGGGTATCGCGCGCTCTCCTGATCCACGCGCCGCGCACCTTCGCCAGCGCGGCCGTTGCTCGGGAAATCACCGGAGAACCCAACTGCAACTTCACGTCCGCTATCGCCGCGTTCCACGGCCCGTCGTTGTACGTCGGATACGGATGCGTCGCACCGGCGAGATCTCGGGTACGCAACCCCTGCTCGATGGCGATGATCAGCTCCCCGATCGTCTCGCCCGCTCGCGGTCCCACCACGCAGGCCCCGACGATGCGACGCTTGGCATCGAGCACCAGCGTCGTCGATCCGTTGGTTGCCCTTTCGGTGACGGCCCGATCGACGTGGTGGTGGTCCAGAATTTGCAGCCGTAGTCCGCGACCGCGAGCGGTACGCACATCGATTCCCGCCGAGGCGATCTCAGGATCGGTGAACGTCACCCGCGGGGTTCCGGTCCTACTCACTGTTCGGTTCAGACCGAGTGCCGCGTTGCTCGCAGCCAGGCTGCCGTGTACACCGGCGGTGTGCGTGAACTGAGGATGACCGGTGAGATCTCCGGCCGCCCAGATACGGGGATTGGTGGTCCGCAGATGCTCGTCGACGCGCACGAATCCGTTGTCGTCCAACGATACTCCGGCCGCATCCAAGCCGAGTGATGCGGTACGCGGAGTCCGCCCGGTGGCGATGAGCACTCGATCGAATTGGATCTCGACACCCGTATCGGTCACGGCCGAACTTTCGTCGATACGCACGACGGCGGTGGAGGTCAGGACGCGCACACCCTCGTCGGTCAACGCGTGCGCCAGGATCGACGAGGCCTCAGGGTGCTCCCGAGGCAGGATCGTCGCCGACCGTCCAACCAGAGTCACGTCCGATCCGAGGCGCGAAAATGCCTGCACCATTTCACAACCCACCGACCCGGCCCCGACGATCAGAAGTCGCTGCGGCAAATCCTTCAGATCCCACAGGGTGTCGCTGGTCAGGTAGTCCACGTGCTCGATGCCGTCGATCGCCGGCACCGCGGGATGCGCACCGGTGGTCACGATCGCCTGACCGAAATGCAGTATCCGCGTACCGACGCTCACGGTGTTCGGACCGGTGAACACGGCGTCACCGCTGATCACGTGGACTCCGGCCGCGGTCAGTGCCTCCGGCGAATCGATCGGCGCGATTTCGGCGATCGACCCGTGCACGTGCTGCATCACGCGCCCGAAATCGACGCTCGGCGGCTGGCTGACGATGCCGAAGCGGGACGCGGATCGAACCGTCTGCGCCACCGACGCCGCCGCGAGCAGTGCTTTGGACGGAACGCATCCGGTCCACAGGCAGTCGCCGCCGGTGCGGTCCCGCTCGATCAATATGACGCGAATGCCGAAGCCGGCCGCGGTCTTCGCCGCCACGATGCCGGCGGTGCCGCCGCCCACCACGACCACGTCGGCGCGGTTCTCGGGCACACTCGAAGACGAACGACGGATTCCCATACCTCCCACTATGCCCGCGCCCTGGAGAGACCCGAGATGAGACGACCGACCAAGTACACGACGTCGGCGCGCCTGTACGACGTGATCTCCTTCGAACGGCCGGTGTATCGCGCCGGCCGGGAGTCGGCGTTCGAGTTGCTGAATCTGCCTGCCGGAAGCCATGTTCTGGACCTCGGCTGCGGGACAGGGCTGAACTTCGCGGGGCTGCAGCGGATGATCGGCCCGACCGGCTCGATCACCGGAGTCGACGCCAGCCCGCAGATGCTCGAACAGGCCCGACGGCGAGCCGACCGGGCCGGTTGGGACAACGTCACGCTCGTCGCAGCCGACGCCACCGCCCCCGCCAGCGCGGATCTGGGCAAGCGCGCCCCGTTCGATGCGGCCCTGAGCACCTACGCACTCTCGCTGATGACGCCGTGGCAGGCGGCCCTCGAGGCAATGATCGCGGCGACGCGAGTGGGCGGCGTCGTGGCCGTCGTCGACATGCAGCGCCCCGTCGGACGCGCGGCGGTGTGGACCCCGCTGGCGAAACTTGCGTGCCGACTCGGAGGGGCGGACATCGAGGCTCATCCGTGGACGGCGATGACGCCACTGCTGCACGATCTGTCGACTCGGGCCGTCCGCGGCGGCCACATCCAGGTCCGCGTCGGGACTGTCGTCTCTCGCCCAGCAGCGCCGAGTTCGTAACCGACGCTCGCCCCCGTGGCAACCGGACGAGCGTTCCCGGTGAGTTTTCGCTCGGGCCGAGGTCCACACGACCATGACGACACAGACAGTTTCCGTTCCCGGTGCGACCCTGACCTACGACGTGATCGGCGAGCTCGAGCCCGGGGTCACCCCTTTGGTGCTCATCGGCTCACCCATGGATGCCAGTGGGTTCGTGACGTTGGCGTCGCACTTCCGCGACCGGGTGGTCGTCACGTACGACCCGAGAAATGTCGGACGCAGTCGACGAGACGACGCGACCGCCGCAGTCACCTTCGGCGAACATGCCGACGACCTGCATACAGTGCTCACCGCCGTCGGCCACGGTCCGGTGGATGTGTTCGCCTCGAGCGGGGGTGCGGTCAATGCGCTGGTGCTCGTCAGCAAGTACCCGTCCGACATCCGGACGTTGGTGGCCCACGAACCACCCGCCGGAGGCACGCTTCCTGACCGGGAGAACATCGCGACGGTGTGCGCACACATGGTGGCCACATACGACGCTCACGGACGCGGCCCTGCCATGGCCGAATTCATGTCGCTGCTGATGCATGCAGGCCCCATCGACGACGCGTTCTTCGCTCGCCCGGCACCGGACCCCGCGCAGTTCGGCCTTCCGACCGAGGACGACGGAACCCGCGACGATGCCCTGATGTCCAACATGCGCGGGGGAGGCGTCGACTTCGCGCCGGATGTCGACGCATTGCGTGCTGCTCCCACCACAGTGGTGATCGGAGTAGGGGAAGAATCCGGCGGCCCCGAGGACGGTCACATCGCGGCTCGCGCAGCGTATTCGACTGCGGCGCTCCTCGGATCGGAGCCGATCGTCTTTGCCGGCGGCCACTCGGGATTCCTCGGCGGCGAATTCGGTCAGACCGGAAAGCCGACCGAATTTGCCGAGAGTCTGCGAAAAGTATTGGGCTGAACAAGGTTTGTCCCGAAGAAGACCCCACCGAACCAGGAGACATCATGGGCCTCATCACGTTGGAGCTGTTCGCCACCCTCGACCTCGTCGCACAATCGCCCGGAAGCCCCGAGGAAGATCCCGAGAACTTCCCCTACGGTGGCTGGCAGGTTCCTCTCCTCGACGAGGTCTCCGGGGCGCAAGTCGACGCTGCATACGAGGGCACGGATGCGCTCCTGCTCGGGCGGCGCACCTACGACATCTTCGCCGCGTACTGGCCGAGCCAGAACGGCCCGTTCGCAACGCTGTTCAACGCCATACCGAAATACGTGGCCTCGCGCGGCACACCCGATCTGCGGTGGGACGGTTCGACCCAACTCGGACCGGACCTGGTCGGTGCGGTGCGTGAGATCCGAGATCGACACGACCACATCAAAGTGGTCGGAAGCCTCGATCTGGTTCAGACTCTGTTGCGCGAGAAGCTCTTCGATCGACTCGATCTGTGGGTGCATCCCATCCTTCTCGGAGTGGGAAAGAGAGTGTTCGCCGACGGCACCGTGCCCAGCAACCTGACGTTGCTCGAGCCACCGGCCGTCGACGGCAAAGGCACCGTCTACCTGCGTTACGGCCTCGACGCCGGAACCCTGGACGTCGGCAATATGGACGACGTGCTGGGCGACTGATGCGGCCGAAGTCTCACTTCTTCTGGCGTCGGCTCCCGGCGTGCCAATCCTGCTGCACGCCCGCCTCGTCCTCCTGAACGCCGAGGGCCTTCAGTTGGGGGAGCTCACGCAGGCTGCGCTTCATCTCGGCGAAGCCGGGGAATCGAGCGAGTCCGATGACGTTGTCCCACAGCGCTACTGCCTCCTCGTCGCTGGGCAGTCTGCTGATCACCGGACCGAAGAACGCGACGCCGTCCGGTGGCTCGAAGGCGATGATGGGGGTTCCGACGTCCTTGCCGGTCAGCGAGAGAGCATGATCGGTTTCGGCCTGGATCTCGTCGTCCAGGGACGAATCATCCAGTGCTGCAGTGTGACGGGTGGGCAGCCCGACTTCTTCGAGGATCGGGGCCAGGAATGCAGCGGTGCCGCGATGGCCGTGGCTCGCAGCATCGTCGGGCACCACCTCGGTGTCGAAGATGTGGGTGCCGAGGGCCTGATACAGCGGCCCGACAGCGTCCGACCCATGCTCACGACGAACAGAGGCAGCCGCCCGCAACAGTCGCAGGCCCGCGGTGTGGCCTGCCTCGTACTCGGGTGGAAAGTGCGCGTCGTAGTCGATGTGGGAGTTGAGCAGGCGCAGCGAGATGAACCGCCAGTCGACGGTGTACTCGCGCTGGGCCTGGACCTTGCGAACCCATTTGCTGGTCATCCAGGCGAACGGGCACACCGGATCGAAATAGAAGTCGATATCGGCCATCGAGTGGACGCTCCTTCTCGGGGACGGAAGTTCTGTCCACTCGACGGTATACGCCACCTCCCGGCGAATCAGCGGGCCGCCGCCTGCGCCGGTATCACCGAGACGGCAGGCCGTGGCAGATTCCATCGGCTGCACCCGTCACGCAGGGCAGCGTCCACAGAGCGCACGACGGACGTCAGGTACGGGACGGAGAAGTTCATCCACTCCTCGGTCGATCCGCCGCTCAGAATGATGCGGTGCACCGGCGACCCGCACGACGTGGAGACCGACGTGCGGCGCAGCGCTATCTCGGCGGCCGAGGCCCATTCAGTCGGGTCACCGGAGTCGTCGACGTCGCTGTGGAGACCGACCACCTGCACTCGGTGACCGCAGAGTGCTGCCGGCGCATCGTTGTCGAGGTAGACGTATTTGGTTCGTTGCGCGCACTGTGCCAATCGAGCGATCTGCGAATCCGTGCCGACGACAAAACGGAACACCCCGCGGTGCACGGCACTGCGGATGCCGTCGGTGCTGGCCCCGCATCGAAACACTATGTGGTTCGGTCGAATCCCGCTGAGCTGCACACGATCGAGCTCGTCGTCATCGTGCGCGAGGACGGTGACACCGGAGTTCCGTACCCAGGTGGCGAGACCGTGATCGCCGAGCGCGTTCGCACGGACACCGAAACCGACCCCTGGAATGACCCGACGCATGAGGTGGATCGAATTGTGCAGTTGTGTCGAGTGATCGGGCGCTTCGAGCGAGAGTGTCATGCACTCAGATATACGCCCGCGCGAACCGCTCGGGCAGTTCGTTGACGGAGTTTTGACGCGACGTACCGAGATTCTTACGGGGTGCAGATGGGTCGAGGCGCATCTGTTACCGCGGTGTCAAGGTCATCGTCCCCAGCGTCAATTTCCCGTCAAGGCAGGGCTGTTCGCCTCCGATCGGGACGATGATCGACTGCAGGCCCGCACTCGGTCCGGTATCGACGAGGAGATGTGTTCGATGACGTTGTTGGATTATCTGCCGTCGCTCAGAGGTGCACTGTCGTCGCGATTGGACCATGCCGTGTGGCCGAGTACGACGCACTATCGACACGGTCGAGTGACGGTGGCAGGAATGTTCCTCGACGACATCGCCGATCGCTACTCGACGCCGGTGTGCGTGATCGACGAGACCAGCCTGCGCGGCAGGTGCAATCGCATCGCGCTCGGGTCGTTCACAGCCGAAATGCTCTACCGGCCAGGCAGTGTGCTGGCTCCGGTTGTCGCGCGCTGGATAGGGGAGCAGCACTTGATACTGGTCGTCGAGTCGATGGCAGCGTTGTCGTCCGCCCGGCAGCTCGGTGTCGATCCCTCCCACATCGTCGGCAGAGCGCACAGCGCACAGGCTGCAGATCTGCTTCTGTCACTTCCGGTGGGTGAGCGAGTGGGCCGAATCGTCGTCGCCGCAGGTCTTCACCGGATTTCGGATGCGGACCGTGCCGTAGCCGTCGCCCAGTCGACTCTGGTCAGCACCGACGGCAATCGTGACTACGCGGAGAACGTCATCGCTCAGGTTGTCGATTGCCCTGCAACGGTATTCGACGGTGTCGAATGCAGCGCGTCCACCCTCGACGGCGTGTTCGCACGGATCGTCGAGTCTCTCGGGGTGATGGCTCAGGCCTACCGAGATCACGGCGTGCTCGGCAATCGCCTGCATCTACGGATCGATTCTCCGACGGGACTCGATACTGCGCTCCTGTCCGACGTCGTCGAAGACGCCATCGACGAAGGCTGCATCCGGCATCGCTTTCCGCGTCCGCAGCTTGCCGTCGAGACCGGGGAGTCGATCACCGACGCGTCCATGGTGACGGTGTGCCGCGTCCGGTCGATCGACCGGACGGATTCACACAGAGTCGTCGTGGTGGTGGACGGTGGAACCGGTTGCGTCCCTGCCGGTCCGGCCGCGGCGGTTATCGCCAACCGCCACAGCCTGGGCGGCGAGGAAGTGTTCGTACTCGCCGACGGCAGTGATCCTCTGCGTCGGTGCGTGATCGACTCCGAAGTGTCGCTCCCGGCAGATGTTCGGGTCGGTGACGTCCTCGCGATCGCCGACGGTCCCGGCGACTGCCCGAGCGTCCTGACACTGTCCGACGGGCAGGCCCACCATCTGGATCTGCTCCCCGAGATGCCTGCTCCGGTCCGCTTCACTCCACGAGTCGATACCCCATACCCGTCTCGGTGATGAGATGCCGAGGCTTGCCCGGATCGATTTCGAGCTTGCGTCGAAGTTGAGACATGTAGATCCTCAGATAGTTGGAGCCGTGATCGTGCCCTGGACCCCAGACAGTTCGGAGTAGTTCTTTCTGCCCCACCAGCTTGCCTGCATTGCGGGCCAGCATCTCGAGGACTCCCCATTCTGTACGCGTGAGATGCACGATCTCGCCGTCCCTGGTCACCCTCTTGGAGGCCAGATCGACGGTGAAGGACGAGGTGGTCACCAGCGGGTCCGTAGGGGACGTCGTGATGGCTCGTCTGCGGACAGCGACGCGTAGCCGGGCCAGGAATTCGTCCATCCCGAACGGTTTGGTGATGTAGTCGTCGGCACCGGCGTCGAGAGCGTCGATCTTGTCACCGCTGTCGGTGCGCGCGGACAGCACGATCACCGGAATCTCGCTCCATCCTCGCACACCGGCGAGCACGTCCAGGCCGCCGATGTCGGGCAGTCCGAGGTCGAGAATGACGACATCGGGGTGCTCGGACGCAATGGCGCGTAGCGCGCCGGTCCCGGTGGCCGCGGTGACGACGTTGTAACCGCGGGCGGCGAGGTTGATGCGCAGTGCGCGCACGATCTGCGGCTCGTCGTCGACAACCAGAACCTTGATCGCGGAACGCGATTCACCCATGGGTCTGCTCGGAGAAGTCGCCTCTGGCAGTCGATTCCGCTCGGGCCAATTCGACGGTCATGGTCACTCCGCCACCTGCAGTATCGGACACCGTCACCGAGCCTCCCATGGCCTCGACGAACCCACGCACAACGGAGAGTCCGAGCCCGACGCCCGTGGTGTTGTCGCGGTCGCCCGATCGTTGGAAGGACTCGAACACAGCCTCTTCGCTTCCGGGCGCGATCCCAGGGCCGCTGTCGGCAACGGTGATCACCGCTCGGTCGCCGATGTAGGCGGCCCCGACCCGCACCGGCGATCCGGGTGCGTGTCGCAGCGCATTGTCGATCAGATTCGCCAGCACGCGCTCGAGCAGACCCGCGTCGGCCGAGACAGCGACGTCGTCCACATCGACGATGACGAGCTCGCGACCCGTGTGCGTTCCGACGAGCGCTGCGTCCACGGCATCCTCGACGTACACGATGGACCGACTCGGCTGAATGACCCCCGCGGCCAATCGCGATGAATCGAGCAGGTTGCCCACCAGACCCGTCAGCTGGTCGGTCGATTCCTCGATGGTCGCCAACAGTTCAGCGGTGTCCTCGGCAGAGAATTCCACATCGGTCGCGCGCAGACTCGACACCGCAGCCTTGACCGCGGCGAGCGGTGTTCGTAGGTCGTGGCTGACCGCGGACAGCAGCGCCCGCCGAAGACGGTCGACTTCCTTCAGGCCTGCGGCGGTGCTGGCCTCCTGAGCGAGTTCGGTCTGCCTGATCAGACCCATTGCCTGGTTGGCCACTGCGCTGAGCACACGTCGATCGTGGGCACCGGTTTTGGTACCGGACAGGAGCAACGTGAAGGAACCGTCGGGGGTGTCGATCGCGGTGTCGGCGTCATCGGGCACGGCGGGTGGAGAGTCACCGACAGATTCGACGATGACACCAGCACCTCTGATGATCGAGACCGCGCGTTGGGAGTACGTCTCTCGCACTCGCTCCAACAGCGTTCGAATGTCGCCGCCGCGCAACACCGTTCCGGCGAACAGTGTCAGGAGTTCGGCTTCCTGTGACGCTCGCCGTGCTTCGCGGGTGCGTCGGGCGGCCGCGTCGACGAGAAAGGCCACTGCCACTGCCATGATGAGCAGTACAACGGTGGTGACGAAATTGTCGGGTTCGGCGATGGTGAAGCTGTACCGCGGATCGGCGAAGAAGTAGTTGAGCAACAATCCTGCGATCAACGCCGACAGTGCCGCGGGCGCAACGCCGCCCAGGAGCGCAACGGCGAGTACGACCATGAAGAACAGGGCACTCTCGCCGCCGAGATCGAGATATGGATCCACCAACAGCATCGCCATGGCCGAGACGACGGGTACGACCACTGCGGCAACCCAGGACAGAATTCGTCGGTGCTTCGGGTTGGGCGGGATCAGCCGCCCGAGCCGAAAACCTCGACTGATCTGGTTGTGGGTGACCATGTGTACGTCGATTTTGCCCGAGTTCTGAATGACCGCAGCGCCGATGCCCTCGTCCAGTATTCGAGCCCAGCGAGACCGCCGCGAGGTTCCGATGACGAGCTGGGTCGCGTTGGCCCCCCGTGCGAAGTCGAGCAGCGTGGTCGGCACGTCGTCACCGACGACACTGTGCATACTTGCGCCGAGACTTGCTGCGAGTACGCGGACTTTCCCCATCTGCGGTGCCGAGACGCCGGTGAGGCCGTCACCGCGGATCACGTGCAGCACCATCAGTTCTGCGCTGGACCGCGAGGCGATCCGGCTCGCGCGACGCAACAGGGTCTCGGACTCCGGTCCACCGGTCACCGAGACGACAACACGCTCGCGTGCCTCCCACGTGTCGGTGATGTCGTGTGTACTGCGGTATTTCGCCAACGCAGCGTCGACCTGATCGGCGATCCACAACAACGACAGTTCGCGCAGGGCAGTCAGATTGCCCTGACGGAAATAGTTGCTCAGCGCTGCGTCGACCTTCTCGGCTGCGTAGATGTTTCCGTGGGAGAGCCGGCGGCGCAGCGCTTCTGGAGCCACGTCGACCAATTCGATCTGTTCCGCTGCCCGCACAACCGAATCCGGGACGGTTTCTCGTTGCGGCACACCGGTGATCTGCTCGACGACATCGTTGAGGCTTTCCAGATGCTGCACATTCAGGGTGGAGACCACATCGATTCCCGCTGCCAGCAATTCCTCGACGTCCTGCCAACGCTTCTCGTGGGCGCTACCCGGAGTGTTGGTGTGGGCGAGTTCGTCCACGAGCACCAGCGAAGGTTCACGCTCGATGATCGCTGCGACATCGAGTTCCTGAGCGATCGATCCGCGGTAGTGAACTATCCGCGGAGGAACCAGTTCGATGCCGTCCAGTAATGCAGCGGTGCGGGCGCGGCCGTGGGTTTCCACCACGCCCGCGACCACATCGCACCCACGTTCTTGCCTGCGGTGCGCTTCACCGAGCATCGCGAAGGTCTTACCGACCCCCGGCGCGGCCCCGAGATAGATGCGCAATTCACCGCGATCGAGTCCTCCGGACCCCCGCTTGCCTGTCTTTTTTCCCATGTCGTCTACCCGCTGCCCTGGACCGTCGAGGCTCAGCTCGTACCGCACCCCGGTGCCGTCAGTCCCAGAGCGACATTGAGCTCCGGCACGTTCACCGTCTCGTTGCCGAGGAACCCGAGCTGCCTGCCGTCGGTGTGTTCGGCCACCAGAGCCGTCACCGCGTCGACGCTCATGTCGTTGACCTGCGCGACACGTTGGATCTGAATCGCGGCGTAGGCGGGGCTGATATCGGGATCGATACCCGAGCCGGATCCGGTGACCGCGTCCACCGGCACAGCGGCCGGGGCGACGCCTTCACGCTCGGCGATGACGGCACGACGTTCCTCGATGAATGCCGCCAGTGCTTCGCTACTGGGGCCCTGGTTGGTCGGCAACGACGCGGCCGGGTCGCTCACGGCAAAGGCATCCTCGTCGGAGATGGATCCGGTAACTCGGTTGTGGAAGAACGGATCCGGCGCTCCCTCTTCGACCTGCGGGTCGACCCCGATCAGGCTGCTGCCGACGATGCACCCGTTCGCGTCACGCAGCGGCGACCCCTCGGCAGAGCTGGATCCGATGCGGCTCACCGCCCATACCGCCGCCGGATACCCGATACCGACGATGACCGTCAGCGCCAGCAGCACCGACAGTCCTGCCACGATCTGACCGAGAAATCTCTGTACGAAACGCATGTCAGCCTATCCCTGGGATGAAACGAACGACGAGGTCGATGAGCCAGATCCCGATGAACGGGGTGATGACACCGCCCACTCCGTAGAGCAGCAGATTGCGGCGCAGCAGTGTCGAAGCGCTCGACGGGACGTAACGAACACCCTTGAGCGCCAGCGGAATCAGCCCGATGATCACCAGAGCGTTGAAGATGACCGCGGACAGGATCGCCGATTCGGGGGTGGCTAGCCGCATGATGTTGAGGCCGTCGAGTTGTGGGTAGACGACGCTGAACATCGCCGGCAGAATCGCGAAGTACTTCGCGAGGTCGTTGGCGAGGGAGAACGTCGTCAATGCTCCGCGGGTGATCAGCAACTGCTTACCGATCTCGACGACCTCGATCAACTTGGTCGGATCGGAATCGAGATCCACCATGTTGCCGGCCTCTTTTGCTGCCGACGTTCCGGTGTTCATCGCGACACCCACGTCGGCCTGCGCCAGAGCGGGGGCGTCGTTGGTGCCGTCGCCCGTCATCGCGACCAGCCGGCCGCCTTCCTGCTCCTTGCGGATCAATGCGAGCTTGTCCTCGGGTGTGGCCTCGGCGAGGAAGTCGTCGACACCTGCTTCGGCTGCAATGGCTTTCGCGGTCCGCGGATTGTCACCCGTGACCATGACGGTCCTGATGCCCATGGCCCGCAACTGAGCGAATCGCTCCGCGATGTGGGGCTTGACGACATCGGAGAGTTCGATGACACCCAGTGCGCGGGCAGGACCGCCCTGGGGTGCAGTGGCGACCACCAGGGGTGTCCCGCCCATCTCGGCGATGCTGTTCGAGATGTCGTCTATCTCGACGGCGATCGACGGACCGCCGTTGCTGCGCACCCATGCCAGCACCGAATCGGAAGCCCCCTTACGGACCTGGGTGCCGTCGAGATCGATTCCGCTCATACGTGTTTGGGCGGTGAAGGCGACGAACTCGCCGGTCTTCTCGGTGTCCGTGGCGTGCAGCGGCAACGAGTATTCCAGTCCGCACAGATCGACGATGCTGCGACCTTCGGGTGTGCCGTCGGCGAGTGAGGACAACCGTGCTGCTGCGGCGAGTTCGCCTGCCGTCGTGCCGGGTGCGGGATGAAGCCCGGTGGCGCGACGGTTGCCGAAGGTGATCGTGCCGGTCTTGTCCATCAAGAGTGTGTCGATGTCGCCCGCTGCCTCGACGGCGCGGCCGGACATCGCCAGGACGTTGCGCTGAACCAGTCGGTCCATACCGGCAATTCCGATGGCGGACAACAACGCTCCGATGGTGGTCGGAATCAGGCATACAAGTAGCGCGATCAGCTTGATCGGGTCTTGCTGCTCGCCGCCGTACGCGCCCATCGGTCCGATCGCGACGACGGCCAGCATGAAGATGATCGTCAGCGAAGCCAACAGGATGTTCAGCGCGATCTCGTTCGGGGTCTTCTGGCGCGATGCACCCTCGACGAGGGCAATCATCCGGTCGACGAAAGTCTGTCCCTGGGCCGCGGTGATCCGTACGACGATTTCGTCGGAGAGAACTCCGGTGCCGCCGGTCACTGCGGAACGGTCACCGCCCGATTCGCGGACGACCGGCGCAGATTCGCCGGTGATGGCCGACTCGTCCACGCTCGCAATGCCTTCGATGACATCGCCGTCTCCGGGAATGATCTCGCCGGCCGAGACGACGACCTCGTCACCGACCTTCAATTCGGTGCCGGGAACCTCTTCGATGGTCCCGTTCGATGTCCGACGGCGCGCGACCGTGTCTCGCTTGACGGCACGCAGGCTCGCGGCCTGGGCCTTGCCTCGGCCCTCGGCCACGGACTCGGCAAGGTTGGCGAACAACAGCGTGAACCACAGCCACGCCGCTACGAGCCAGGAGAACACGGAAGGATCGAGGACCGCGAGCACGGTGGTGACGACGGAGCCGATGAGTACGACGAACATGACCGGGTTGCGGGCAAGATGCCGAGGGTCGAGTTTGGCGAACGCGGACGGCAGTGACGTCCACATCTGCCGGGGGCTGAAGTAACCGGATCGAACCGGGGTGGGGGAGTCGTCGACGTCGGACTCGTCGTCGATGAGCCTGGATGAGGTGACGGTCATTGCAGTGCCTCTGCGATCGGGCCCAAAGCCAGGGCCGGGAAGAAGGTCAGTGCCGCAACAAGAACGGCGGTTCCGAGTACCAGTCCGGTGAACAGCGGTCCGGTCGTGGGAAGAGTGCCCGGGTTCGGAGCGGTGCGTTTGGACGTGGCGAGCGAACCGGCCAGTGCCAGCACGAAGATGATCGGCAGGAAGCGTCCGAGCAGCATCGCGATGCCCAGGGAGGTCTGGAACCAGTCGCTGGTGACGGTCAACCCGCCGAACGCGCTGCCGTTGTTGTTCGAGGCGGAGGCGTAGGCGTAGAGGACCTCGGTGAATCCGTGGATCGATCCCGGCGTACCTGGGTCACCCGAATTGCCCTGGAAGCCGGTCGTGGAGGACAGGATCACGGTGATCGAGGTGCCGATCAGAACCAATGCGGGCATCACCAGTACCGACAGTGCGGCGAGAGTGATCTGGCGCTGCCCGATCTTCTTGCCGAGATACTCGGGCGTACGCCCCACGAGGAGTCCACCCACGAACACCGCGATGATCGCCAGCACGAGCAGTCCGTACAGACCGGTTCCGACACCACCCGGGGCGATTTCACCGAAGAGCATGTTGAGCAGGACTGCTCCTCCGCCGAGCGGGGACATACTGTCGTGCGCGGAATTGACTGCGCCGGTGGAGGTTCCCGTCGTTGCGACGGCGAAAAGGGTGGATCCGGGGATGCCGAACCGAACTTCCTTGCCCTCCATCATCGAACCTGCGGCCTGTGCTGCGACGCCGCGCGCACCGGACTCCGCGACGGCAGCGACAGTGAGGAGAGCTGCGAACAGTGTCGCCATGACTGCCAGCAGGGTCAGACCTTGACGACGGTCGCCGACCATCGTGCCGAAGGTGCGGGTCAGTGCCACCGGGATGAGCAGGATCGAGATGATCTCGACGACGTTGGACAACGGGGTCGGGTTCTCGAACGGGTGCGCGGAGTTCGCGCCGAGGATCCCGCCACCGTTGGTGCCCAGTTCCTTAATCGCTTCCTGTGACGCGACGGGAGCCAATGCATTGGAGACGGACGACCCGTCGAGCCCTGTCGAAGGGAAGCCCGTGCTGAAGGACTGAATTACGCCTTGCGTCAACAGAATCAGCGCGATGACGAACGACAGAGGTAGAAGGATGCGTAGGATTCCTCGAACGAGATCGACCCAGAAGTTTCCGATCTCGCCGCCGGTCCGCACGCGCACGAAGCCTCGGATGACGGCGATGGCGACAGCGAGGCCGACGGCGGCAGAAACGAAGTTCTGCACTGCCAAGCCCAGGGGCTGCGTCAGGTTCGACATCGTCGTCTCGGGTGTGTACGACTGCCAGTTGGTGTTGGAGACGAAGGAGATCGCGGTGTTGAACGCGACCGACGGGCTCACTCCCGACAGTCCTCCGTTCAGTGGAAGTACACCCTGAACTCGTTGCAGCACATAGAGAAAGAGGACGCTCGCAGCGGAGAAGCCGAGTAGCGAGAGTGCGTATCCGACCCAGGTCTGCTGGGACCGTGGGTCGATCCGGCAGAGGCGGTAGATCAGCTTTTCGATACGAAGATCTGCCCACACGGTCGTGCCGCCGCGCGTGCGCTGCAGGGTGGCTGTACTCCCCGCGGCGCCGAGGCTTCCTGCGTCTGTATCGACATCATGTTCGGTGGCAAAGACTTTCGCCATGTAGTCGCCGAGGGGCACGTACGCGATCGCCAGAACGACGACGACCACGAGGATCTGGAGCGATGCTGCCAGAGCTGCAGTCATGTTCTCAGAACCTCTCCGGGTCGAGCAGAGCGACGAACAGATAGATGACCACTGCGGCGGCGATCACCACGAGTACGACGTTGATGGTTCCGTCGAGCGTCATTTCGCCTTCGCCTTCGTAGTGGCAGTGGTCGCCAACGCCCGCAGAATCAGTGCACACACACCGAATCCCGCGGCCGTGACGAGGAGATAACCCAAATCAGCCATGAACGTTCGAGCCTCTTCGACATAGTGCGGTCCAACGCATCTTCAGCGCTGGCGGTCCAACGCATCATCAGCGCTGGTCGGAGGGCTTATGGCCCTCCGGTCACCGATATGTTTACGCCGTCGAAATTGGCCTGAAGACGATCCTTACGGATCCTTTACGCCTGGGAATTCAGTCATGACACAAATATGACGCGGCCTTTTAGTCAGCTCTCTCCCAGCAGAGCCGAGCGCTGCTCGGTGACGACCGCGCGGATCGCGTCGACCACTGCCGATACCTCCGGTCGTCGCAAGGTTTCGGTGCGGGTGACGAGCCAGTAGGTCAGTTTCACCGCGATGGCGTCGGGCAGGATTCGTCGTAGGTCGGGGTGGCGGTCGGCCATGAAGCACGGCAGCAGTCCGATGCCCGCCGAGGCGCGAGTGGCCTCGACGTGGACGAAGACGTTGGTGGAGGTGACCGATTCGCGCATCGTCGGGGTGAAGTTGGGGGCCAGATCCAGATCGTCGACGTGCAACATGGAGTCGATGAAATAGATGAAGGGGTGTGCGGAGAGGTCGGCCGGCACCTGCGGCGTTCCGTGGTCCTTCAGATAGGCCTCGGATGCGTAGAGGCCGAGTAGATAGTCCCCGAGTCGGATGGCCTCGGCGCGATGCACCTGCGGTTGGCCGACGACGATCTCGATGTCCAGGCCAGATCGTTGCTGCGACGCGCGCCGGGTGACCGCCACGATCTCCACGGACACCCGCGGATGAGCACGCTGCACCCGCGCCGCGGCCGGAGCCGCGATGTAGGCGCTGAATCCGTCGGTCGCGGAAATACGTACGACGCCCTCCAACGCACCTGCGTCGGTCGAGACGAGGGTCCGTAGCGCATCCTCGACGGCCTCGGCAGCGGCCAGCGCGCCGCGGCCCAGCTGTGTCAGTTCCCAGCCACCGGCACCTCGGGTCAGGACGCGGCCGCCGAGCGTGTCCTCGAGTGCGGCGATGCGTCGGGAAATGGTCGTGTGGTTGATCCCCAGGTCGTCGGCCGCGGAGCTGTAGCGACCGGTTCGACTGACAGCGAGCAGCACCAGCAGGTCGTCTGCACTGGGGATCTTCGCGCCACCGAGCGTCATGTGTGCAGTTTTGCAGATCCGACCTGCGTTCATGGCTCTTGCGCCCACAAACATCTGCACCAATACTCAGAGCAACCCGCAGTTGTGTGGTCCATCACATGCATGAACGTGACGTGCTGAGTAACACAGGAGAAAACATGAGCGTCGATCAGCCGCTGACAGAACGACCCGAACCGGATCCCGATGCCACCCCCACAGGCCTGAAGAAGGTCGTCGGAGCATCGATGGCAGGCACCATCGTCGAGTGGTACGAGTTCTTCCTCTACGGCACCGCCGCAACACTGGTGTTCAGCAAGATCTTCTTCGCTGCCGGAACCAGTGAGCTCGACGCGATCCTCGCGGCCTTCGTCACGTACGCCGTCGGCTTCGTCGCCAGGCCGTTGGGCGGCATCGTCTTCGGCCACTACGGCGACAAGTACGGCCGAAAGAAGTTGCTGCAGTTCAGCCTCGTCCTCGTCGGCGGAGCCACGTTCCTCATGGGCTGCCTACCGACCTTCGAGGCGATCGGCTACTGGGCCCCGGCCCTGCTGGTGACGCTGCGATTCATCCAGGGCTTCGCCGTCGGAGGCGAATGGGGCGGCGCGGTTCTCCTCGTCGCAGAACACAGCCCCAACAAGTCTCGCGGATTCTGGGCCAGCTGGCCGCAGGCAGGCGTCCCCGCAGGCAACCTGCTCGCCACCGTCGCGCTGCTCGTCCTGACCACCACCCTGTCCGACGAGGCCTTCCTCAGCTGGGGCTGGCGCGTCGCGTTCTGGCTCTCCGCCGTCATCGTCTTCGTCGGCTACTACATCCGCACCAAGGTCTCCGACGCCCCGATCTTCCTCGAGGCCCACAAGCAGGCCGAGGTCATCAAGGCCGCGTCGTACGGCGTCTTCGAGGTCGTCAAGCGTTACCCGCGTGGCGTCTTCACCGCGATGGGACTGCGCTTCGGTGAGAACGTCATGTACTACCTCGTCGTCACCTTCTCCATCACGTACCTCTCGGTCGAGGTGGGTACCGATACCTCCACGATCCTGTGGTGGATGCTGATCGCCCACGCGATCCACTTCTGCACGATTCCGTTGGTGGGCAAGCTCGCCGACCGCATCGGTCGTCGCCCGGTCTACTTCGCCGGTGCCGTCACCGCGGCGACGTGGGGTTTCTTCGCCTTCCCGATGATGAACAGCGGCCACAATGTCGTGATCATGCTGGCCATCATCATCGGCCTGATGTTCCACGCCTTCATGTACGCCACACAGCCGGCCATCATGGCCGAGATGTTCCCGACGCGGATGCGGTACTCCGGTGTGTCCCTCGGCTACCAGGTCACCTCGATCGTCGCCGGTTCGCTGGCCCCGATCATCGCCGTGAAGCTGCTCGACGTCTACGGCTCGTCCGTCCCGATCGCGGTGTACCTCGCCGTGGCCTGCGCCATCACCGTCGTGGCGGTCGTCGTCGCTCGGGAGACCAAGGGACTGGCGCTCGAGAGCATCGATATCGCCGACGCCAAGAACCTGGCCACCGAGGCCGAGCTGGCGAAGGCCGGTCTCAAGTGACCGACCTGAACGGACGCTCCGCCCTCGTCACCGGGGGAGCGTCCGGCATCGGGGCCGCCTGCGCTCGCGAGCTGGCCGGCCGGGGTGCGCACGTCACCGTCGCCGATGTGAACGACGTTGCGGCAAAGGAATTGGCGTCGGAGATCGGCGGTGACGTCTGGTCGGTGGATCTGCTCGACACCACCGCGCTGGACGACCTCCGCTTGGACGTCGACATCCTGGTCAACAATGCGGGCATCCAGACCGTCGCACCGATCGTCGACTTCGACCCCGGCGCATTCCGCAGAATCCAGACGCTGATGGTCGAGGCTCCGTTCCTGCTCGTTCGAGCTGCGTTGCCGCACATGTACTCTCGCGGCTTCGGTCGAGTGATCAACCTGTCGTCGGTGCACGGACTGCGGGCCTCGGAATTCAAGGTCGCCTACGTCACCGCCAAGCACGCACTCGAAGGACTGTCGAAAGTGACGGCCCTCGAAGGCGCAGCCCACGGAGTGACGAGCAACTGCGTCAACCCGGGATACGTCCGAACGCCGCTGGTGGAAAAACAGATCGCCGACCAGGCCAAGGCACACGACATCCCCGAGAACGAGGTACTCGAGAAAGTCCTGCTGACCGAGGCGGCCATCAAGCGACTCGTCGAACCGGACGAAGTCGCCTCACTGGTGGGGTGGTTGACCTCCGAGAACGCGGGCATGGTCACCGGCGCGTCGTACACCATGGACGGTGGTTGGTCGGCTCGCTAGGTTCGGTGCCGCCCGCTCGGCGTCAATGGACCACTGCATACGTCTGAACGCTGCACTGTGCCATTGACGCAGAGCGCGCCGCCGCGTGAATGGACCACTGCATACGTCTGAGCGGTGCAATGGTCCATTGACGCGAACGGGGTAGACGCGAACGGGGTGGGCGCGCGGCCCGGTTGACGCGGGCAGGCGAATGGCAACACCCTCGAACAGCAAGAAGCCCCCGTGACATGTCACGGGGGCTTCTCTGGCGGAGGATAGGGGATTTGAACCCCTGAGGGCGTTAACCCAACCCGCGTTCCAGGCGAGCGCCATAGGCCACTAGGCGAATCCTCCGTGGGGGAGCTTACCCGGTTACCCCCACCATCTCCCAAATCGGGAGGCGCGAAGGGTGGTGATGCGTTGCCCGACGGGAGGCGGCTACACTTCCTAACGGATCCCGCGCGGCGCGCATCCTGTGAACTCCCCCAGGGCCGGAAGGCAGCAAGGGTCAATGGGCTCTGCCGGGTGCGCGGGGTCCCCTTTATTTCAGTGACATCAACACTGTCCGGGGAACCAGTCACCGAGAGGCCGCTCCGCATGTCAGCGCAAACCCAGTTGGGTCTGATGAACCATGAGGAGCTTGCCTCCGAGCACGAGCGGCAGAGCGCGAAGTACACGCAGCTCAAGACCGAGAAACTCGCACTCGACCTCACCCGTGGCAAGCCGTCACCCGAGCAGCTCGATCTCGCAGCCGACCTGCTGACGCTCCCGGGCGCGGATTTCAAGGACGGCAACGGCACCGATTGCCGCAACTACGGCGGCCTTGCCGGCCTGCCCGAACTGCGGGCCATCTTCGGTGAACTCCTCGGCATCCCGGTGAAGAATCTGCTGGCCGGCAACAACGCCAGCCTCGAAATCATGCAGGACCTCGTCGTCTGGGCGCTGCTGCACGGTTTGCCCGACTCGCCGCGAGCCTGGTCGGCCGAGCCGAACGTGCGCTTCCTGTGCCCGGCCCCCGGCTACGACCGGCACTTCGCGATCACCGAGAGCTTCGGCATCGAGATGGTCCCCGTTCCCGTGGGACCCGACGGCCCGGACGTCCACGAGATCGCCAACCTGGTGGCGTCGGATCCGCAGATCAAGGGCATGTGGGTGGTCCCGAACTACTCCAACCCCACCGGTGCCGTGTACTCGGAGGACGTGGTTCGCGCGCTGGCCACCATGCCCACTGCTGCACCCGACTTCCGTCTGTTCTGGGACAACGCCTACGCGGTGCATCCGCTGACCGAGGAATTCGCGCCGTCCTACGACGTCATCGGCATGGCCGCCGAGGCCGGTTTCCCCAATCGTGCGTTCGTGTTCGCCTCGACGTCGAAGGTCACGTTCGCCGGTGCGGGCGTCAGCTTCTTCGGCAGCTCCGAGGAGAACCTCGCCTGGTATCAGAAGCACCTCGGCAAGAAGAGCATCGGCCCGGACAAGCTGAACCAGCTGCGGCACCTGCGTTTCTTCGGTGATGCCGAAGGTGTGCGGGCCCACATGGCCAAGCATCGAGAGATCCTGGCTCCCAAGTTCGCTCTGGTGCAGCAGATTCTCGAGGACCGGCTCGGTGCGTCGAAGATCGCGTCGTGGACCGAACCCAAGGGCGGTTACTTCATCAGCCTCGACGTGCTCGAGGGCACGGCTGGGCGGTCGATCGCGCTGGCCAAGGACGCCGGAATTGCTCTGACGGCCGCCGGTTCGGCCTTCCCGTACGGAAAAGATCCGGAAGACAAGAACATTCGCCTCGCCCCGAGCTTCCCCTCGCTCGGTGAGCTGGAGAAGTCGATGGACGGCGTCGCGACCTGCGTATTGCTGGCCGCGACCGAAAAGTTGCTCGAAGGCTGACGCACGTGAGCGGAACCTCGCAGCAGGCTACGAGGTTCCGCTCACATGCGGCGAAGCCGCTCAGTGTCCGACGACTACCGCACCTTCGGGAGCCGAAGGCAACGGTCCGTTCTTCAGAAGCGTGGCCGAGAGCACCGCGCCGAGCAGGAAGATTCCCGACGCCCACCAGAACGTGGTGGTGTAGCTGGCGATCTCCGCGTTGGCCTGCAGCAAGGCCGCATCGGTTGCCGTCGCCATGTTCGAGCTGACGTAGCTGGTCGCCGCATTGGCGGCCACGGTACTCAGCAGCGCGGTGCCGATCGAACCACCGACCTGCTGCATCGTGTTCACCGTCGCCGATGCGACGCCGGAGTCGTCCGGATCGACGCCCGAGATCGCGCCCTGCATGGCCGGGGCCATGGTGGCACCGAGGCCGAGGCCCATGATGACCAGGCCGGGCAGGATGTGCGTGACGTAGCTGCTGTCGACGTCGATCTGCGTCAGCAGTGCCATGCCGATGGACGCCACGACCAGGCCGGTCGTCATCAGGATGCGGGGTCCGAAGCGGGGGAGAACCAGCGCGGTCGACAGTGTCGCGGTGAGGATGAGCGACGCGATCATCGGCATGAACGCGAACCCGGTGGTGATGGGTGTGTACTTCAGCGTGTTCTGCAGGTAGTAGGTCAGGAACAGGAACACTGCGAACATGCCTGCGCCGGTGACGAATACGGCGAGGAACGACCCTGCGCGAGTCCGGTTCAGGACGATCCGCAGCGGCAGCAACGGATGCTCGACGCGCATCTGGATGGTCACGAACACCGCGAGCAGCACCACACCTGCGGCCAGGAATCCGAGGGTGACCGAGTTGCCCCAGCCGTCGGACTCGGCGTGAGCGAAGCCGTAGACGATGGAGAACAGTGCGGCCGAGACGGCGAGGGTGCCGGGGATGTCGAGCTTGGGCCGGACATCGACCTTGTGCTTGGCCAGGAACAGGAACCCGCCGACGAATGCGAGCGCGGCGAAGATCAGGTTGACGTACAGGCTCCAGCGCCAGTTGGCCCATTCGGTGAGCATGCCGCCGAGCAGCAGGCCGAGGGCGCCGCCGCCGCCGGCGATGGCACCGAAGATGCCGAATGCCTTGGCGCGTTCCTTGGTGTCGGTGAAGGTGGTGGCCAACAGGGACAGGGCCGCGGGGGCGAGCAGAGCGCCGAAGAGACCCTGACCGGCGCGAGCCGCGACCAGCATGCCGAAGTTGACGGCCGCGCCGCCCACTGCCGACATCAGCGCGAAGCCGACGAGCCCGATGAGGAAGGTGTTGCGTCGTCCGAAGAGGTCGCTCAGTCGTCCACCGAGCAGCAGCAGGCTGCCGAACGCGAGTGCGTACGAGGTGACGACCCAGGAGCGGTCGGCGTTGTCGAAGCCCAGGTCGAGCTGGGCGGCGGGGAGTGCGATGTTCACGATGGTCGCGTCGAGCACGACCATGAGCTGAGCCAGTCCGAGCGTCGCGAGAATCAGCCAACGATTCCGATGCGAACGTTCGTCGACCGGCGAGGTGGTCGACGTGGCGTCGCCCACGTTCTCCGATGAAAGGGTGGTCATAGTGTCCTCGGTTCGACTATGCGGAGGTGTACCCTCCGGTTGTAGAGCTAAGGTAGCAGCTAAGTGGAGGAATGTCCTCCGCTTATCGGGTGAAACGGACATCGAATGAGTGTGAGAGCGGACACAGCGGCATCGAAGCCGCTACGGGCAGATGCCGAGCGCAATCGACGACGCATCGTCGACGCGGCCCGTGAGCTGTTCGCCTCGCACGGCATCGACATCACGCTCGACGACGTCGCAGCGCACGCCAAGGTGGGCGTCGGTACCGTCTATCGACGCTTTTCGTGCAAGGAAGAACTGATCGACGGCGTGTTCGAGCAGCGTCTCGAAGACATGCTCGCCACCGCACAGCGCGCGCTCGAGGCCCAGGACCCGTGGGAGGGGCTGGTGCAGTTCCTGACCGATGTGTGTGAGGGAATGTCGGCGGACCGCGGTCTCGGTGACGTCGTCCTCGGGTCCGACGAGGGCTGCCGCGGTATTGCTCAGGTTCGCTCGCGCATCGATCCGTTCTTCGAGAAGATCGTCGATCGAGCACTGGCGTCCGGGCAGCTACGGCCGGACGTGGCGGTCAACGACTTCTATCCCGTGCTCGGCATGATCGGCTCGTGCGTCGAATTCTCCAGCGCCGTCGACGCCGCCAACTGGCGTCGCTACTTCACCGTGCTGCTCGACGGCTTGCGGGGTGACGGCGTCCCCCGATCGGCTCTGCCGGGGCGTCCCTTCACCAGCGACGAGGTCGACGCGGCCAAGACTGCGATGCATCGCCGACGCCGCTGATCGTGAGGAGCCCGAACCAGCCCCTATGCGTTGTGTGGTGCATCACGTAAGGTGCGTCACGATAAGTGCTACACGGGGTAGCGCTCACTTGAAGACAAGTGATCGACGTTGGGGGTTTCCAGGGTGCGGTACAAGCGCGTGTTCGGTTCGGCCGTCGCAGTGGCGGCAGTGTTCATCGGGGTGACGGCACCGGCCGTGTCGGCTGCTCCGTCCACGGGTTCGACCGTCGAATCCGATTTCTACGTTCCACCGAGTCCGCTGCCCGCAGGCTCGCCGGGTGACGTGATTCGGTCGGAGCCGTCGAATCTGGCTCTGTCGGTTCCCGGAATCGGCGGTCCGCTGCCCGGCGCGGCAACGCGAATCATGTACCGCAGCACCGATTCCAACGACGCAGCCAATGCTGTCACGGGAACCTACATCGATCCTGCTGCGGAGTGGACCGGGCCCGGTCCGCGTCCGCTCGTCGTCCTCGCCCCGGGAACACAGGGGCAGGGCGATCAGTGTGCGCCGTCGAAGATGCTCAACAACGTCATCACCTACACCCCGCCGCTCGGCTTCATGGTCGAGTACGAGGTGCTCGCGGCGTACTCGCTGCTCTCGCAGGGTTACGGCGTGGTCATCACCGATTACGAGGGTCTCGGTACGCCGGGTGCGCACACCTACGTCAATCGCGCCTCGGAAGCTCACGCTGTGCTCGACGCGGCCCGCGCAGCGCAGAACCTGCAGGGCACCAAGATCTCCGCTGATGGCCCGGTGGCCGCGTACGGCTACTCCCAGGGTGGTGGCGCAGCCGCTGCCGCAGCGGAACTCGCCGATGAGTACGCACCCGAGATGAACCTCGTCGGCACCTACGCAGGCGCACCTCCCGCGGATCTGAAGGCGACCCTCGAGCAGGTCGACGGCACCATTCTGACCGGCGTCATCGGGTACACCCTCAACGGTCTGCTCAACTCCGACCCCGGCCTGCGGCCCATCATCGACGAGAACATCAACGACGCAGGCAAGGCCATGCTGAATCTGGTCGCGAATCAGTGTGTCGGAGAAACGATTCTGAACGTCGGGCTGCACCGCACCAACGAGTACACCAAGACCGGTGAGCCGTTGTCGGTGGTGCTGGACAGGCTGCCCGTCGCTCAGGAGGTCCTGGCCAAGAACAAGATCGGCGAGCGGACGCCGAATGCTCCGGTGCTGATTCAGTCCGGTACGTCCGACGACATCGTTCCCCACGGACAGGCCGTCGGACTGGCCGGTGACTGGTGCGGCAAGGGTGCCACCGTGCAGCTGAGCGCCGCGCAGGTTCCGGCCATCGTGCCGGGTTCCGGTGCAGGACACCTCATTCCGGACCTCCTCGGCCTCGGCGAGGCGCAGAACTGGATCAAGGACCGGTTCTACGGAGTGCCCGCGCCGTCCAACTGCTGATCTGTCGAAGTACGGCCCGTGCGAATCAGCGCGGGCCGTACATGATCACCGCGACACCGATCAGTGCGATCGACGCACCGGTGATGTCCCAGCGGTCGGGTCGAAAGCCGTCGAGCACCATCGCCCACACCAGAGATCCAGCGACGAACACTCCGCCGTACGCGGCGAGGATGCGACCGAAGTTCGCGTCGGGCTGGAGGGTGGCGACGAAGCCGTAGGCGCCGAGGGCGATCACGCCCGCTCCCGCCCAGAGCCACCCGCGATGCTCGCGGATTCCCTGCCACACCAGCCATGCCCCACCGATCTCGAACACAGCTGCCACCGCGAACAGCATGACCGACCTCACAATGTTCATGCGACAAAGGCTCCCACAGCAGCGACTCGGTGTAGAAGGATGCGTTTGGGGGTACAGGCCTACAGGCCCCGCGTCGAGGGCCGATTCGGTAGGGGTGAGTGGTACATGCGGGACAGTTACACGGAGGCGCTGGACTCACTGGCGTCGAACCTGTCCGAAATGTCGAGAATTGCCGAAAAGGCGATGGTCGATGCCACCAGTGCGCTGCTGACCGCCGATATCGTGCTGGCCGAGCAGACCATCGAATACCGCGAGGAGATCGACGCACTCGCGGCCGATTGGGAACACGGAGCCTTCGGCTTCCTGGCCCTGCAGGCACCCGTTGCCCACGATCTACGACGCGTCGTCTCCGGAATCAACATCGTCGCCGATCTGCAGCGGATGGGCGGCCTCGCCGTCCACGTCGCAGAACTGGTCCGTCGTCGCCATCCCGCGCACGTACTGCCGCCCGAGGTCGAGGGTGTGTTCGAGCAGATGGGTCGAGTTGCCGTCGCGCAGGCGGAGGCAACGCAGCGCGTCCTGGAAACCCGAGACGCCGAACTCGCCGCCGACCTGCGAATCCAGGATCAGGAAATGGACGCGCTGCACCGCAGCCTGTTCATGCTGACCTCCGCACCCGACTGGCCGCACGGCGTCCCGGCCGCAGTGGACATCACGCTGCTCGGGCGCTTCTACGAGCGATACTCCGACCACACCGTCGAGGTCGCCAAACGAGTCATCTTCCTGGTGACCGGCGATCGCCTCACCGACGAGTCATAGTCTGCGCGAACGGCCCGAAGATGGCAGGATCGGCACGATGAAACGTGACGTCTCTGCGTACCTCGATGTCGACGTGACCGAGGCCAGCACCCTCGAGTTCCAGATCGCAATCGCTCCGCATCCAGGAACCGATGTGTGGGAAGCACTCTCGTTCACACTCGACGGTCAGCCGATCGAAGCGCAGGAGATCAGCGGTGCTCACGGCACCCGTATCCACAAGATCCACGCCGGCGTCGGCAAGCTCGAGGCGTCGTACTCGGCAACGATCTACGGCAACACCGAGCCTGCTCCGGTCTCCGATTACGACCTCTCGCTGTACCTGCGGCCCAGCCGATACTCCGAGGCAGACAAGTTCTTCGGCTTCGCGGCAACGGAATTCGGGTCCTACCCGCCGTCGGAGAAGCTGCTCGCCGAGGTCTCGTCCTGGGTCGGAGCGCGGCTGAGCTACGTCCCGGGCAGCAGCGACCCCATCGACGGCGCGGTCGACACCCTCCTCGCCGGTGCCGGAGTGTGCCGCGACTACACCCACCTCGTGGTGGCACTGCTGCGCGCAGTCAACGTCCCCGCTCGCCTGGTCGCGGTGTACGCACCGGGCTGCGATCCGATGGACTTCCACGCGGTCGCCGAAGCGTTCGTCGAAGGACAGTGGCGAGTGGTGGACGCGACGTGCCTCGCACCGCGATCGACCCTGGTGCGCATCGCCACCGGACGCGACGCAGCCGACACCGCCTTCCTCGACAACCACGGCGGATCGATCATCCTCAACAGCGCCGTCGTCGGTGCCGTCGTCGACGGACCGCTGCCCTTCGACGACATCACCCAGTTGGTCTCGATCACCTGATCTGCACGCTCTGCTCCTGGCACCCGCCATCGCAGGGCATGGCAGGATCGGTCTCATGTCTCGCACACTGCACCTCGTCGGCGATCCTGAGGCCGATGCACTGCTCGCCGAGGATCCCTTCGCACTGTTGATCGGCATGCTGCTCGATCAGCAGGTACCGATGGAATCGGCGTTCGCAGGACCGAAGAAGCTCGTCGACCGTCTCGGTGACCTGAAGGTCGACACCGTCGCCGACGCCGATCCGGAGGAATTCGCGACCCTGTGCGCGCAGACCCCGGCCGTCCATCGGTTCCCCGGTTCGATGGCCAAGCGCATCCAGGGGCTCGCGGCGTTCCTGGTCGAGAACTACGACGGGAAGCCGCAGGAGATCTGGACCCGCGACGATCCCGACGGTGCCGAAGTGCTCAAGCGTCTCAAAGCGCTCCCCGGCTACGGCGATCAGAAGGCCCGCATTTTTCTCGCACTGCTCGGCAAGCAGATGGGCGTCACGCCCGACGGGTGGCGCAAGGCCGCCGGAGCGTACGGCGACGACGGTGCGCGTCGATCCATCGCCGACGTGGTGGACGAGAAATCGCTGCTCGAGGTTCGCGAGTTCAAGAAGGCAGCGAAAGCCGCAGCCAAGAACAAGTAAGTCTGTCGGTGCCCGTCGATACAGTGACCAGAACTTTCACCGGGGGGCGAGATGACCGAGAGTATCGGGACCTACGAGGGCTGGCTGGCGTCTCTCGACGAGGACGCACTGACCGATCTGCTGCACCGTCGGCCGGACGTGGCCACCGACCCGCCACCGCGCTCGTTCGGCTTGCTCGCGCAGTTGCTCGGTGCACCGTCTCGGGTGTCGATGCTGCCGCGTCGACTCGACAGTGGCGCGCTCGCTCTCCTCGAATTGTTCGCGCTCATGGGCGATCTGAGCCGCGCCGAGATTGGGCACTGGGCCAGTGAGGGCCCGATCAACGAGACACCGCACATCGATGCCGCTCTCGCCACACTGACGGCCTACGGGTTGATCTGGCCGCACTCCTCACCCGGCGCCGGCACCGTCGAGTATTCGGCCATCGATCTGTCCGGGGTGTTCTCGCATCCGTTCGGACTTGCCCGCAGGCAGCGAAAGCTGTTCCTGCACTGCGCCGTCGAGCAGGACCGGCTGGCTGTGCTGTCGTTCCTCGGTATCGACCCGATGCTCGAGCGAGGGGCGCGCGCCGACTCCGTTGCAACTGCGATGACGCCCGAGCGTATCCGCGCACTGTTCGACGGCGGGCCGGAGGAGATGCGAGCGATGTTGTCTCGCTTCGTCGATGGCAAGCCGGTGTCACTGATCTTCGACATTCCATCGAGCGCGGGGACCCCTGCCTTCGAGCGTGGATTGTTGTATCGACTCGACGGGCACCGTGTCGAGATGCCGCTGGAGGTGAGCATCGCCTTGCGCGGGGTCGGGTGGCGTTTGCCCATCGAACTCACGCCGCCGACCTTCGATACCCGAGTGCTCTCGCACGACGACGTGCGGCGCACTCGTTCCATTGCGCTGCTGCAGTTCTGCGAACACACGCAGGCGTTGCTGACGGCCGTCGACGCCGACGGCCTGACGACGATGAAGACCGGTGGCATCAGTGCCAAGGAACTCCGGTCGCTGACGAGCAGGTTGGGATTCGCCGACGAACACGACACCGCGTTGATGCTGATGCTGGCACGCGAAGCCGGGCTGCTGGCCGAACGCGGAAAGACCGGCGTCGCGTTGACTGCGGCCTACGAGACGTGGTCGACGAGCACCCGAGCCGAACAGGCGGCCACGCTGGTGACCGCGTGGTGGAGTTCGCCTTTCACTCCCACTCACCGAGTTCCCCGTGCGTCGCAGAAGACGGTTCCGGTGCTCAAGAAGATGCTCGACGACCCCGCGGCAGCGGACCTGCGCGCGACGGCGCTGACAGCTCTGCTCCGATACGAGGACGCCGACTCACCGGTGACGGTTCTGCACGATTCGGAGGACTTCGACCGGTACCTGGACTGGCACATCCCGGTCGTCTCGACGAGCGCCGGGCCCGGTCACGTGCACGCGCTGTGGCGGGAGGCCGGTCGACTCGGGATACTGGCCGACGGTGCGCCGACCGATCTGTGCCGCACGCTCACCGAGTTCCCTGTGGGTCGAGACGGTGACCCTCACGAAATCCGTGCGGCTCTGGCCGCACAGTTGCAGGACATGGCGGAGTGGGTTCCGTTCTCCGTTCGGCTGCTGCCCGATTCCACGGCGGTGGTGACCGGGCCACCCAGCACCGAAGTGGCGTCGATACTCGGCGCGGCCGCACAGCCCGAGTCGAGGGACGTCGCATCGGTCTGGCGGTTCACCCCGGCGACCATCCGGGGTTTCTTCGACACCGGCGGCACCGGCGAGGAGTTGATCGATGCCTTGACCGCGATGGCCGACACCGACCTGCCGCAGGCTCTGAACTACACGATCCGGGACTGCTGGCGCACCTACGGCGCACTGGCCGTACGCAGGATTCCCTGCGCCATCGTTTCCGAGGACGTCGTCCTGCTGACGAACATCGAGACCGACGAGTCCCTGGCCGTGCTGCAGTTCCAGCGCCTCGCGCCCACCGTCCTCGTCAGTTCGGCCACGCCGATCGACACCATCGCCGTGCTCCGCAGGAACGGATACTCCCCGGTGCGGCACTCCGACACCGGGCAACTCCAACTCGACAGCGCACCTCGGATCCGCGCGGGAGACAACCGGCCGACGCATCGTGCCGTCCATCCGGCGCAGCATCGACGCGAACCACGAGAACTCGCGCGGCTCCTGCTGGCCGGTGGCAGCGGCACCGTCGACGAGGCACGATTGAGGTCTGCACTGGACTCCCACAGCCGGCTGCTGCCCCGTGAGCTGGATCTGTTGACCGACGCCGCAGCGCGCGGCACACCCGTCTCCATCGACTACCAGAACTCGAGGGGAGCCATCGTGCGGCACGCGATCTCGGATGCGCTGCAGGACGGCCACTGGCTGTACGCGCTCTCGGAATCGACCGGCGGCCGCGAGAGCTTCGCCATCATGAACATCAGAGCGGTGTCCACCGGCCCACAATGACCGGCGATGCAACTGTGTCCGTGGTCGCCGGTACCCTTTCGGGCGTGGCCCTCTACCGGAAGTACCGTCCTGCGACGTTCGCCGAGGTCGTCGGTCAGGAACACGTCACCGAGCCGATCAGCGTGGCGTTGGACAGCAACAGAATCAACCACGCCTACCTCTTCTCCGGGCCGCGCGGCTGCGGAAAGACCTCCTCGGCGCGCATCCTCGCCCGATCGCTGAACTGCGCCGAAGGTCCGACGTCGACGCCCTGCGGCGTGTGCAACTCCTGCGTCGCTCTCGCCCCGGGCGGACCGGGCAACTTCGACGTCGTCGAGATGGACGCGGCCAGTCACGGTGGCGTCGACGATGCCCGTGATCTGCGAGACAAGGCCGTGTACGCACCGGCCGAATCGCGCTACGTCATCTTCATCATCGACGAGGCACACATGGTGACCCCGGCAGGCTTCAACGCGCTGCTCAAGGTCGTCGAGGAACCACCCGAGCACCTCGTCTTCATCTTCGCGACCACCGAGCCCGAAAAGGTGCTCCCCACCATCCGCTCGCGTACCCACCACTACCCGTTCCGGTTGCTCGCGCCGTCGACGATGCGCGTTCTGCTGGAGAAGATCTGTGGCCAGGAACAGGTCCCGGTCGAGGATGCGGTCTACCCGTTGGTCATCCGCGCAGGCGGCGGTTCGCCCCGTGACTCGCTCAGCGTCATGGATCAGCTCCTGGCCGGAGCCGGACCCGAGGGCGTCACGTACCCGCGGGCACTCTCGCTCCTCGGCGTCACCGACGTCGCACTGATCGACGAGGCCGTCGACGCATTGGCCGCCGGCGACGGCGGCGCACTGTTCGGCACCGTCGACAAGGTGATGGACGCGGGCCACGACCCGCGTCGCTTCGCCATCGACCTCCTCGATCGCATGCGAGACCTGATCCTGATGAAGGCCGTGCCCGACGCCGGAGAACGCGGTCTGGTCGACGTGCCGGGCGACGTACTCGAGCGACTGCGTGACGAGGCCGATCTGTTGGGTTCGGCGACGCTGACTCGCTACGCCGAGATCGTGCACTCCGGACTCGGCGAGATGCGCGGTGCCACGGCCCCGCGTCTGCTGCTCGAAGTGATGTGCGCCCGCATGCTGCTGCCCTCGGCCTCCGATGCGGAGTCCGCGGTGCTGCAACGACTCGAACGCGTCGAACGTCGCTTGGACGTCACGCTTCCGGCGGGGGAGCAAGCAGCCGTCGCGCAGGCAGCCGCGGATCCGACGCGACCGCAGTTGCAACCCACCGAGGAACCCGCACCTTCGGGTCCGGCACCGGTGAGCAAGTTCCAGCGACCGTCGCAGCGCCCGCCGGCCGCAGAGCCGGCAGCGCCCGCTCCCGTGGTGCCCGCACCGGCGCCAGCTCCCGTAGCGCCCGCACCCGCTGCCTCTATTCCGGCACCGGCACCGGCACCGGCACCCGAGCCGGCCCCGACACCCGAACCGGCCCCGGAACCCGAGCCGACTCCGACCCCGGAGCCCGAGCCCGTCCCGACCCCGGAACCCGCGCCCGAGCCGACCCCTGAACCGGCACCGGCACCCGAGCCGACTCCGGAACCTGTTTCTGCACAACAGGACTCGGTTCCCGTCGCCTCGGTGCCGCACGAGGATTTTCCGCCGGAGCCCGAGGACGATTACGGCCCCGAACCGGATCCCGTGTTCGAGTCGGAACCGGAACCCGTGGCGGCCCCTGCAGCCGCGTCGAGCGAGCCCGACGCAGCTGCGGTTCGCGCGGTGTGGTCCGAGGTGCGCACGAAGGTACGAGACCGCAGCCGGACCGTCGAGGTGATGCTCTCCGGTGCCTCGGTGCGCACCGTCGAGAACGGCACCATCACGCTCGGCCACGACTCGGCACCGTTGGCCAAGCGGCTGGAGGAACCCCGCAACGCCGACGTCATTCGCGACGCTCTGCGTGACGTCTTCGGTGTCGAATGGTCGGTGGTGTGTCTGGTCGGTGCCGCGGCACCACCGGAACAGTCATCAGCAAAAAAAGATGAACCGGCAGCGAAACCCGCGTCGCTGCCGAAGTTCTCGAGGCCGAGCCAGGCAGGGGCTCCCCGTCCCACGTCGGACGGGTTCGGATCAGCGGGCGACGGATCCTCGGCGGGCATCGGGGCGGACGACATTCCGATGCCGGAAGCGCCGGACTACCCCGACGAGCCCGAGCCGATAGGCCCACCGCCACCGGAGACCCCGGAGGACGAGGAAGAGCTGCTCAAGGCCGCGGCCGAGCCTGCCGATCCGACGGTGCGCCGCGACCCGGAAACCGTCGCGATGGAGCTGTTGGTCAGCGAGCTGGGAGCGGTACCGCTCAAAGAGATCTGATCGACGGGCGTGTCAGCCGACGGTGAGATCCTCGTTGTCGGCGAACACCAAGCGGCCACTGTCGAGTGCCACGGCCCAACGCCGTGCCACCGCCCAGTCCCGTGAGGTGGTGTCGGGTGTCTGAACACCGAAGTCCTCGACGATGGCTCCGGTTTCGTAGGCGTCATGACCGGCCTCGTCGTCGGTGCTGGTGGAGTGAATACGTACTTTGACGCGAGCGCCCACGGCCAGTTCGTCGTCGGTTTCCATGGAGGTCTTCTTCCGCGTTCGGTAGATCTGATCTATCGGGGTGTCCCGAGCCGACGTCGTTCAAACCTCAACAGTCGGATCGGTCATGGAGGACGCTCGTTTCGGTCCTTATATCGGATCCACCCGCGGCCCTACTGTGGCATGAGCTGAGGTCTGTCATGGCCTCGCACCGATGCGGCCGGCCGCGACGGCGACCGCGAGAAGATCGAGTATCTGGAAGGAACTGCGCGCTGTGACTACAGAGGCATTCATTTATGAAGCCATCAGGACTCCCCGAGGCAAGGGAAAGAACGGCTCCCTGCACTCGGTGAAGCCGATTTCCCTGGTGACCGGCCTGATCGACGAGCTTCGTCGACGTTTCCCCGACATGGACGAGAACCGAATCTCCGATCTCATCCTCGGAGTGGTCTCACCCGTCGGAGATCAGGGTGCCGATATCGCGCGCACGGCAGTGCTCGCAGCGAAGATGCCCGACACCGTCGGCGGATTCCAGCTCAACCGCTTCTGCGCGTCCGGTCTCGAAGCCGTCAACCTGGCTGCGCAGAAGGTGCGCTCGGGTTGGGACGAGCTCGTCGTCGCCGGTGGCGTCGAGTCGATGTCGCGCGTGCCGATGGGCAGCGACGGCGGCGCGTGGGCCATGGACCCCGTCACCAACTACGACACCTACTTCGCCCCGCAGGGCATCGGTGCCGATCTCATCGCGACGATCGAGGGGTTCAGCCGCGAAGACGTCGACGCCTACGCCGTGCAGTCCCAGGAGCGCGCCGCAGCGGCGTGGTCCGGTGGCTACTTCGCCAAGTCCGTCGTTCCGGTGACGGATCAGAACGGCCTTCTCATCCTCGATCAGGACGAGCACATGCGTCCGGGCAGCACCGTCGAATCGCTCGGCAAGCTGAACCCGGCCTTCACCGGTATCGCGGCCATGGGCGGGTTCGACGACGTCGCGCTGCAGAAGTACCACTGGGTCGAGAAGATCGATCACGTGCACACCGGCGGCAACAGCTCTGGCATCGTCGACGGCGCAGCACTCGTCCTCGTCGGCAGCGAGCAGGCCGGTAAGGACCTGAACATGGTGCCGAGGGCGCGCATCGTCGCGACGGCCACCAGTGGTGCCGATACGACCATCATGCTGACCGGGCCCACCCCGGCGTCGAAGAAGGTTCTCGCGACCGCGGGCCTGACCGTCGACGACATCGATCTCTTCGAGCTCAACGAGGCATTCGCCTCCGTCGTGCTGCGTTTCCAGAAGGATCTGAACATCCCGAACGAGAAGCTCAACGTCAACGGTGGTGCCATCGCCATGGGCCACCCGTTGGGAGCAACCGGAGCGATGATCACCGGCACCGTGCTCGACGAGCTCGAGCGCCGCGGCGGTCGATACGCGTTGATCACCCTGTGCATCGGCGGCGGCATGGGCGTCGCCACCATCATCGAGCGAGTCTGAGGTATTACGATGTCTGACAACATGATTCAGTGGGACCAGGACGCCGACGGTATCGTCGTTCTGACGATGGACGACCCCAACCAGGGCGCCAACACGATGAACCAGCTGTACAAGGATTCGATGGGAGCGACCGTCGACCGCCTCGAGGCCGAGGTCGACTCCATCACCGGCGTCGTGCTCACCTCCGCCAAGAAGACGTTCTTCGCAGGCGGCGATCTGCACACCCTCATCGCCGCTCAGCCCGAGGACGCCCAGCGGGTGTTCGACGAGGTCCAGGAAGTCAAGAGCCAGCTGCGTCGCATCGAGAAGCTCGGCAAGCCCGTCGTGTCCGCCATCAACGGCGCTGCACTCGGCGGCGGACTCGAGATCGCCCTCGCGACGCATCACCGCATCGCGGCCGACGTTCCCGGTGTCCAGATCGGTCTGCCCGAGGTCTCGCTGGGACTGCTGCCCGGTGGCGGTGGCGTTGCCCGCATCACGCGACTCCTCGGCATCCAGACCGGCTTCATGACCGTCCTCGCCCAGGGCACCCGGTTCCGTCCGGCGAAGGCTCTCGAGATCGGTCTGATTCACGAATTGGTCGGCAGCATCGACGAATTGGTGCCCACCGCCAAGGCCTGGATCAAGGCCAACCCCGAGGGTGGCGTCGCACCGTGGGACGTCAAGGGCTACAAGATCCCCGGCGGCACGCCGTCGAATCCGAAGCTCGCCCAGATCCTGCCTGCATTCCCGTCCAACCTGCGCAAGCAGATCAAGGGCGCACCGATGCCGGCTCCGCGTGCGATTCTCGCCGCCGCCGTCGAAGGTGCGCAGGTCGATTTCGACAACGCGTGCACCATCGAGTCGCGTTACTTCACCGAGTTGGTCACCGGTCTGGTGTCCAAGAACATGATTCAGGCGTTCTTCTTCGACCTGCAGGCGATCAACGCAGGCAAGTCCCGTCCCGACGGCATCGAGAAGACCACCTTCACCAAGGTCGCCGTTCTCGGCGCAGGCATGATGGGCGCGGGCATCGCGTACGTGTGCGCCAAGGCCGGAATCGACGTGGTGCTCAAGGACGTTGCCCTCGAGTCGGCGCAGAAGGGCAAGGCCTATTCCGAGGCCATCGAGGCCAAGGCGCTCTCGCGTGGCAAGACCACCCAGGAGAAGTCCGACGCACTGCTTGCGCGTATCCACCCGACGGCCGATGCCAAGGACGTCGAGGGTGCCGACCTCGTCATCGAGGCCGTGTTCGAGTCGGAAGAGTTGAAGCAGAAGGTGTTCCAGGAGATCGAGGACCTCGTCGATCCGACGGCGCTGCTCGGTTCCAACACCTCGACGCTGCCCATCACGAGCCTCGCTCAGGGCATCAAGCGTCAGGAAGACTTCATCGGAATCCACTTCTTCTCCCCCGTGGACAAGATGCCGCTGGTGGAGATCATTCGTGGCGAGAAGACGTCGGATGCGGCCTTGGCCAAGGCATTCGACCTGGTGCAGCTCATCAAGAAGACCCCCATCGTCGTCAACGACAGTCGCGGCTTCTTCACCTCGCGGGTCATCGGCACGTTCATCAACGAGGCCATCGCGATGCTGGGCGAGGGCGTCGAGCCGTCGACCATCGAGCAGGCAGGTCTGCAGGCCGGCTACCCGGCTGCGCCGCTGCAGCTCTCGGACGAGCTCACGCTCAACCTGATGCAGAAGATTCGCAAGGAGACCTACGACGCGCTCATCGCCGCGGGTCAGACTCCTCCCGAGGATCCGGCCGGTGCAGTCATCGACAAGATGGTCGACGAGTTCGAGCGTCCGTCGAAGGCCAAGGGCGCGGGCTTCTACGAGTACGAGGACGGCAAGCGCACCGGACTGTGGCCCGGACTGCGTGATGCGTTCAAGTCGGGTTCGGCGGACATCCCGTTCGAGGACCTCAAGGAACGCATGCTGTTCATCGAGGCCATCGAGACGCAGAAGTGCTTCGACGAGGGTGTGCTGAACACCACCGCCGACGCCAACATCGGCTCGATCTTCGGCATCGGCTTCCCCGCCTGGACCGGAGGCGTGCACCAGTACGTCGTCGGCTACCCGGGAGGTCAGGCCGGATTCGTCACTCGTGCAGACGAATTGGCGAAGAAGTACGGGGATCGCTTCCAGGTTCCCGCCTCACTGCGCTAGCACCACTGCCGAAAGCACCTACCCGCGGTGCGCGATCAACCTCTCGGCGCCGTCTGTGAATTGTTGCTTCATCAATTCGCAGGCGGCGTCGATGTCGTTTCGAACGAGTGCCTCGATGAGTTCCTCGTGGTTGCGCACTGCCGCCCGGCCCCATTCGCGGTCGGTGGCATAGAGGCGAGTGGGTGTGTAGCGAGTGGCATTGTTGAGAAACCACGCCAGTTTCGCGGATTCGGCGAGTCGGTTGAGGACTCGGTGGAACTCGAATTCGCAGTTCTCGACGTCCTCCGGCCTACCGTTCTCGACCGCGATCGACAGTGCGGCGGTGAGTTCGGCGAGCCGGTCGAGCTCGGTCTCGGTGATCTTCGGCGCGGCGCGGCGAACCAGCTCGACGGCGATGCGCCCCTGCAGCCAGAAGATGTCGACGATGTCGTTGGGAGTCAGCGGCGAAACCTTGTATCCGCGATGCGGGACGAGTTCGACGATGCCCTCACCCCGCAGCGTCAGCAATGCCTCGCGTACCGGAGTGACGCTCACTCCGAGTTCGGCGGCGGTCTCGTCGAGTCGGATGAAGTCGCCCGGGCTCACTTCGCCGGACATGACGAGGTGCCGGACGTGGTTGGCCACCTCCTCCGACAGCTGCGGCCGTCGGCGCAGAACCGATGCTCGACGCTTGTCCACCATGGGGAAAGCCAATCACACCGTGGGCTTGGTTCGTAGCACGACCTTCGCGACGGGTTCGACGACGCGGGCGGCGATCGGTCCGAGGATGGCCATCAACAGCACGTATGCCGTCGCCAGAGCGGTCAGCTCGCCCTCGACGGCTCCGGCGGCCACGGCCAGCCCGGCGATGACGATGGAGAACTCACCGCGCGCCACCAGCGCGGCACCGGCACGCAGCCGTCCCGGACGACCGATTCCCTGACGGCCCGCCGCCCACCAGCCCGTCGCGATCTTCGTGGCGGCGGTGGTCACCGCGAGCACGACGGCCCAGCCCAGAACGGGTGGGATCGTCGCGGGATCGGTGGCGAGCCCGAACACCACGAAGAACATGGCTGCGAACAGGTCGCGTAGCGGTTCGAGGACGCGCGTGGCGTTGTCGGCCGTCGACCCGGAGATCGCGATGCCGAGCAGGAACGCGCCGACGGCGGCCGAGACCTGCAGTTCCGACGCGATGCCGGCCACCAGCAGGGCCGACCCGAGGACTTTGAGCAGCACGACCTCGCGGTCGGGACTGTCGACGATCGCGGAGACCAACCTGCCGTACCGCAGCGCGACGACGAGCACGAACGTGATGACCAGCAGTGAGATTCCCAGGGCTTCGAGTCCGCCGAGGAAGCTCACGCCGCTCAGTACCGCGGTGAGGATGGGCAGGTAGACGGCCATCGCGAGGTCCTCGAACACCAGGATGGACAGCACGACGGGCGTTTCACGGTTGCCGAGTCGGCCCAGATCGGTGAGGACCTTGGCGATGATCCCCGAGGACGAGATGTAAGTGACACCGCCCATCACCAGGGCTCCGATTCCGCCCCAGCCGAGCAGTAGTGCGACGGCAGCGCCAGGAGCGAAGTTCAGGACGATGTCGACCAGTCCGGCCATCCACGATCGACGCAGTCCGGTGACGAGTTCGGTGGCGGTGTATTCGAGTCCGAGGAGAAGCAGCAGCAGGATGACGCCGATCTCGCTGGCTATTTCGCTGAACTCGTCGATGCCACCGAGGGTGACGATGCCGCCGTTGCCGAAGGCGAGGCCACCGAGCAGATAGAACGGGATGGGGGAGACGCCGATTCGACCGGCGAGCCGAGCGAGCAGACCGAGAACGAAGAACACTGCGCCCAGCTCGGTGAGGGCGAGCGCGCTCTCGGCCATCGCTCAGCCCCGACTGGTCTCAGGCATGGCCGAGCAACTTGGCCGCTGCGTCGAGTCCCTCTGCGGTGCCGACGGCGACCAGCAGGTCACCTGCGGCGAGCGTGAAATCGGGGGTGGGTGACGGCTGTACCTGACCGGCGCGCATGACAGCGACGATCGATACTCCGGTCTTGGTGCGCATCGCGGTGTCGCCGAGTGTGCGGCTGACGAACCGGGAATTGGCGCGAATGGGGAGTTGGCGGGTGTTGATTCCGGGGAGGTCGCGATGCTCTTCCCCGAGCTGAGCGATGAGTTGCGGCGACCCGAGCAGATTGCCCAGGGCCGCCGCTTCCTCATTGCTCAGCGTGATCGATGCCTGCGTGGCATCGGGGTCGTCCTTGCGCGAGACGATCAGCTCGTTCGCGCCGTCCTTGCGGGTGATGACGCCTATGCGGCGCCCGGAAGCGAGGGCGAAATCCTTCCGCACCCCGATCCCGGGCAGCAGGGTCACTTCGACGTTCATGGCCGAAATGCTAGCCCTGCAGGCAGCGCATTATCGCAGGATCGGGCGTGGAGCCCGACCCATCTCGATCAGGATGCGACGGCAGCCAGGAGGGCTTCGCGCTGGTTTGCACCGAGGCCACCGATACGGCGGGTATCGGCGATGGACAGCTGCTCGAGCAGCTGTGCGGCGCGCACGGAACCAACACCCGGCAGGGCCTTGATCAGGGCGGACACCTTGGTCTTCTTGACGATCTCGTCGTTCTCCGCCTTGGCGAGAACGTCAGCGACGCTGAGTTCGCCGGACTTGACGGATGCGAGCAGCTTCGACCGCGCAGTGCGTGCCTCGGCCGCCTTGGCCAGCGCCGCGGTGCGCTGTTCCGGTGTCAATACTGGTAAAGCCATGGCCTGTTCTCCTCGATTGTGGTGACCCGTCGCTCGTTGACAGGTCTCGACCCTCTTGCATCGTGCCTGGTGGCTCTTCCAATCTAACCGAACAACACGGGTGTCATTCACGGTCGAACCACCGAACCTTCCCAGCCAGGCTACGTCCTATCCGATTCGTGGTGTGCCCCGACCAGCACATCGGCCCTCCGAGGCCTGATGTATCGGGTCCGTTCGACGGCTCATGCCGGGTCCGCCGATGCCAGCAACCAACGGTCGCCCGAGCGTTCGAGTCCGATCAACATCCGGGAGGAATCGGTCCGCCCATCGGGCACCGCGAGATTGGACACCTCCTGATCGAGGAACACCGCAACGACGGCGTGTTCACCGTCGATCTCGACGATTCCGGCCGTAACTGCGTGACCGGTCGCTCGGCCCTGACCCTGGGTCAACAAGTCGGTCAGGCTCGTCGACACGTCCCGATAGTCGGTGGCGAAATCGTCGGTGGACGATGCGATCACACGGTCGAGATTCGTTGTCGGTGTGGCGTAGTCGTAGGTGGAGAGCTCCTCGGTGTACTGCCGTGCCGAGTCCAGCGCCTCGGTTCGGAGGCCGTCCATCGTCCGGCTGCCCTGATACAGGTAGCCGAGCACGGCGACGCCTGCGACGAGAGCGATGAACAGCACTAGTGCGATTCCTCGGCGGATGGTCATTGCTGTACTCCTTCGAGCAGTTTCTTCCAGTAGTCGAGCGCCTCGAGTCCAGTGGGAATCAGCACCGGATCGTCGGCGATCGGTGGTCCGGTCACGTTGCCGGGACGGGTCGAATCGGTCAGGCCCAGGTCGTTGGGACGGGGTGCGTTCTGTGACCCGCGTTGGGCCAGGTTCTCGCCGGGCGGGCAGTACAGCGTCAGATTCGGATCGCGCGGAGATTCGTCGCCGACGGCGCGGCGGGGGGTGTCGTACCAGCAGACCGGGCCCTGGGTTGCGACCAGCGTGAAGTCTCCGCGGTCTCCGTGTACGACGGAGGTGAGTTTGCCGAGCGTGTCGGGCAGGGCGGTGAGCAGCGCCGACAGTGCGGGGGTTCGGTCGCCCAGAACTCCGGTCACCGACACCAGATTGGTGAGAAGGGCCCCTGCTGTTCCTCGGGTGTCGTCGAGAAGGTGCTGGGTTCTGGTGAGCATCGCGGGGGACCGGTCGAGCAGGTAGACCAGTGACGGTTCGTTTCCCACGAGTTGTCCGGTCACATCACGTGTCACAGCAGCGGTGGCCGGGAGCGAGTCCGATGCAGGCGCGAGTGCGTCGAGCATCGGGAGCCCGGTATCGAGAATGTTGGCCAACGCCGGTGCCTGCGCGTCGAGCATTCGGGTGAGGGTGTCGACGTCGTCGATCACTCGGCCCAGCGCAGGCCCGGTCCCGTCGAGGGCCGTCCCCATGGTCTGCGTGAGGGAACTCACCGTGGCGGGATCGATCGAGTCGACCAGTGTCGAGATGCTGGTGATGACCTCGTCGAGTCGGCGAGGCCGATCGGCGTCGTCGACGGTCAAGGTGTCCCCGTCGACGAGATACGGGCCCTCGGCGGTGGTCGGCACGATGTCGAGTGTCTGAATGCCGAGTGCGTTGCTGTCGGTCACCCGAGCCGGTGAGCCGACGGGAACGGAGGCGTCGGGGTCCAACGAGACTGCGATGTCGGCGCCGAGCCCGTCGGCGGACAGCGCGACGTCGGTGACTCGACCGATCTCGATGCCGCGATAGGTGACACCCGCGCCCACTCCCAGGTTCGCGGCATCGGTCGTCGTGGCGGTCACCGTGATCGAACCCTGCAGTGCCGAGGGGCCGAGCGCATAGACGGTCCCTGCGACCAATGCCACCACGGACGTGATGGCGAAGAGAATCAGCTGAACGGTGACGGGCCGCCTCATCTCGGGCCCCGCAACACCGGTGCCAACAGCTGTCCGAGTGCCGAGGGCACGTCGGCGATGCGCCCACCGGTGGTCAATTCCCCCACTGTCTCGGGCAGGTCGAGTGCACCGTCGAAGGCGAGGTAGTCCCCCCGCACGGCTCCGCTGAAGCCTGCGATGAAGTTGTTCATCTCGTTCAGTGTCGGGGTGATCGAATCGTTCCATCCCTGAACCGAACTCAGTACGCGGGCGATGTCGTCGACACCGTCCTCTAGTTGCTTCCCGTTGTCCGACAGGATGTCTCGAGCCGTTGTGGCCAGCGAGGCGGTGTTGTCGAGCAGGGACGCCAGTCGGTCGCGTTGCTGGACGAGCAACTCGATCGTCGGCGCGGACATGGCGAGCCCGTCGTCGATGACGGTGCGATTGTCGGCCAGCGCGGCGGAAACGTCGCGTGCGGCCTGCAGTACGCGATCGAATTCGCGACGCTGCGCGTCGGCTGCGGCGAGGATGGTGTCGGTGCTGCGCAGCAGCTCCCCGACCTGCGGCCCACGGCCGGAGAATGCCGTGTCGAGCTCGGTGACGATGGTGTCGAGCTGGCCGATTCCGCTGCCGTTCAGTACCAGACCGAGTGCAGCGAGCGATGATTCGAGTTCGGGCCCGATGTCGGTGTCGGTGATGACGGCACCGTCGGACAGCCGATCTCCCGACGGCGTCTGCGGTGGATCGAGTCGGATGTACGGATCCCCGAGCGCCGACGCCACCTCGATCGATGCGGTGACATCTGCCGGAACCGCTACGGCTCGGGACAGGCTCAGCCCGACCCGAGCCATACCCCCGTCCGTCGACAGGTCGTGGACCCGGCCGACCAGTTGCTGCCCGCTCCGCACCTCGGCACCGAGCCTGATGCGGTCGGCTCGCGAGAACTCTGCGGTCACACGGTAATCGGACCCGTCCGCAGACCGGCCAAGTGGAAGTTCGCCCAGACCGACACCGCATCCGGTGAGTGTGCCGACGAGGACGGCCGACACCGCCAGGGCAGCGGGGCCTCTCATCGGCCCTGCGCCAACAGTTGAATGAGGCCCAGTGGATCGGATGCTCCGATGGGCACCGGTATCGGGTTGGTGAATCCGGCCCCGGTGCAGATGGGCAGAGCCAGGTCGCGGCACAGCGGAACCGTCGAGGCGAACTGGTCGAGATCGGTGGAGACGTTCAGACGGATGCGTCCTCGCTGGTCGTCGCCGATGGTTCTGCCGATGTTCTGCATCGCCAACGGCAAGACGTCCATCAGTTCGGCGAATTGTGCTTCGTGCGTGGCCAATCGACCGGTCAGGTCGGCGGCGTTGTCGAGTGCGGCGCGTAGGTCGTCGCCCCGGCCGGCGAGCAGACGGTCGAGTTCGTCGAACATGGACGTCAGTTGGGCGATCGGAGTGCTCACATCGAGGTCCTGAGTGCGGAACTCCTGCCCGAGACGATCGAGTGAGTCCACCACCGATTCCACTGCACCGTCCCGTCGGTCGACGGCGGTGATCAGCTGGTTCACGGTCTCGACGAGTGCGCCGATGTTCTCGCTGTTTCCGCCGATCACGGCGGTTGCCTGCGCGATGTTGCGGATGGCCTCGTTGACCGCCGGTCCTGTTCCGTCGGTGGATTCGGCGAGCTCGGCCGCTGCGGCCCCGAGGTCCGCTCCCTCGGGACCGACTGCAGTGGCGATCACGTCAACACTGTCGAGGAGCTGGTCGAAGTTGATGGGCGAGTGGCTGCGCTCGACCGGAATGACGCTGTCACCGAGCTCTTCTCCGCCCTGATACACCGGTCCGATCTCGACGAATCGGTCGCTGATGACCGACGGATTCATGACGTACGCCTCGGCGTCGGCCGCAATGGCGTCGTCCGAGGTGATGGACATGACGACGCGCACCGCATTGCCCCGGGGCGTGATATCGGTGACGGTACCCACCGGAACTCCGAGAATCCTGACCGGGCTTCCGGGGTGGACGCCGTTGATGTAGGCGAAATCTGCTGTGACGGTGGTCGAGTGCTCGGAACCGTGGAGAACGAACCAGCCGCCGACCAGAGCAGCTACCGCGATCAGCGCTGTCGGTGTCTTCTTCATCGGCATCCCGTCTGAATGCCAAGGGTGCACAGGAGATTGTCGGCGATGGGGCCGGCCGGGGCCGAGACGTCGACCCAATTTCCGTTGCCGGTGGCGTCGGTGACTGCGCGCAAGGCGGCGGGCAAGGTCGTCATGAGTGTGTCGATGTTCTGCCCGTTTCGGTCGAGGGTGTCGGTGACCCCGCGCAGGTTGCCGATCAGACGATCGAGCTCCTCGGAGTTGTCGTCGAGGAACGTCGACGCGGTGGCGGTGACGGTTCGGAGGTCGTTCACCAACTGGCTCAGTGCAGTTCGTCGATCGGCCAGGACCGACAGCACGAACTCGGCGTTGCTCACCAGAGACGACAGCGATGCACTCTCCGCGGCGAGCGACGTGGTCAGGGATCGGGATGCATCGAGCAATCCGGAGATCTGCTCGTCGTTCTCGGCCAGCAGTGCCGATGCCGAACCGATGCCGGTGATGGCGTCACGGACCGTCGAACTGTTCTCCGGCAACGACTCTCTCAGGGTCCGAACCATCTCCTCCAGTCCGGGTACGTCCACCTCTGCGGCGGTGGTGTTCGCGGCGGCGGAGATCTGGTCGAGTGAGTACGGAACCGACGTTCGCTCGAGGGGGATGGTGTTGTCCGTTCCGAGGGAACCGCCGCCGTCGGGGACGATCTCGAGGTAGCGCTTTCCGAGGATGGTCCGCAGCTGGATCGACGCATGCGTTCGGTCGCCGAGCGTGTGGTCGCGGTCGAGCCGGAACGTGACCTGGACGTGCGTACCGACGATGTCGACGCTGTCGACCCGGCCCTCGGGTACTCCGGCGACGTAGACGGGATCGGACTCGGTGAGCCCGCCGGCATTCTCGAATTGTGCTGTGTAGGACCGAGTGCGGACCAGGTACCAGGCCTGCGGTATCGCCAGGGCGCACACCAGTGCCACGACGATCATCACGATCCCGCCCACACCGAGCTTGGTGGCCGTCATCGGCAGATCTCCGAGTGAGTCGTGCCGAAGATGTTCGCTTCGGAGCTGCCTGCCAGCAGCGTGAAGTTGCACGTGTAGAGGTTGAGCCAACCGCCGTAGTCGCCGATGCGATTGATGGACCGGGCGAGCTCGGGAAGCAACGTCATGGTTCGGTCGAACGGTTCTGTGTTGGCCGTCCATGCATCGGTCGTCGCAGTGCTGTCGGCTACGACGGCATCGAGCGGAGCGGCCGCATGCGTCAACAGTTCGGCCAACGAGCGCATCGAGTCCGATCCGTCCTCTAGTACGGATACGAGCTGATCTCCGTGTCGGACCGCCACATCGCCGAGCTCGGCAAGCCCGTCGATCAGGCGCGTGATGTCGGCAGAACGCGAGTCGAGATCGCTCGTCACCGATCCGAGGTTCGCGATCAGTTCGTCGAGAATCTGCTCGTTGTCGGTCAGCCCGCGGGTCATCGACGCCACTCGCACCAACAGCGATTCGATCGCGGAGGACCGACCCGAGAAGGCGTCGACGATCGAGCGCGCCAACGAGTTGATCTGGTTCGGGTCGATCGCGTCGAACAGCGGCTCGAAGCCGTTGACCAACGCGGTCAGGTCGACGGGAGGAGAGGTTCGCGACAGCGGTATCACCTCGTCCGCCGCCAGGGTGCCGGACGGGTCGGCGGGGGTTTCGAGCGCCAGATACCGGGCACCGAGCATGTCGCCGTAGCGAATTGCGGCGGTGATGTTCCCGGGCAGGTGCACGTCGGACCGGACGGAGAACGACACCGCGGCAATGCTGGTGGGTCCGTCGGTGGTCGACCGAACGTCGGCGACCTTGCCGACCCGGACTCCTGCGAGGGTCACGTCGTTGCCGTCCCGCAGGCCCTCGACGCCGACGAACTCGGCGCTGTATCGGGTCGTGGCACCGCCGACCGGGACATCGAGCGTCTGGATGACGACCACGGCCGACAGAGCACCTGCGGCGACGAAGGCGGCAAGCGAGATCAGGGGTCGGATACTCATCGGACGGTCACCTCGGTGCCACGGAGCAGCGGAGCCAGCAGCAACGTGCTGGCGGGATTCAACGGGAGCGATGTGCCGGTTGCGGTGTCCTGTAGCTCGGCCAGCGCGCAGTTGGGACCGGCGAGACCGGGATACTGCGGGCAGTCGGCGGCGGTGTAGGGGAGCGGTTCGGAGAAGTCGGGTACCGCGGTGACGTCGAACTTGCCCGAGGCGAAGATCCGCGCACCGGCCTCCCCGAACGGCCCCAACCGATCGAGCGTCGCCGTGAGGCCGTCGGAATCCTGCGCGAGCGCACCGAGTGCCGCGCCGCCGCTGTGAACGACAGTGATTGCTGCACTGCGGTTCTCGGCTACGACGGCCCGAGTGGACTCGACTGTCCCTGCCGCAGCGGTCAGTAGTGCCCGCACGCCGTCGGATCGATCGAGCAGCGTCTGCGACACCCTGGTCGCAGCAGCGACCGAGGCGAGTACGTCGGGTGTTGCGGCAGCGATGTTCTCGGTCAACTCGCGCAGCTGCGGCATACTGCTCAGGGCGGCCTCGATGTCGGGTTCGAGTCGCTCGGTGACCGAGGCGAGCCGGTCGATACTCTCGCCGATGCTCTGACCTCTGCCACGTAGTGCGGTGCCGAGCGCGGTCAGAGCCAGCTGCGCCTGATCCGGTTCGAGGCCGTCGAGGAGGTCGGTCACCGTGCGGAACAGATCGCTCGCCTGGACTGCGTCGGCAGACGCGTCCGGTTGCAGCGCCATCCCGTCCGCCAGTGCCGAGAAGGACGATCGATCGACCGCAACGAGCTGAATGTAGATGTCTCCGAACAGAGTCCGCGGCACCACCCGAACACGCGCGGAGGCAGGCACCGTACCGATTCGGTCGGCATCGATACGCATCGTCACTCGAGATCGATCGACACCCGGCTCGATGTCGACGACCTCACCCACACGAACGCCGAGGTACTGCACGCCGATCTCCCCGGTCAGCAATCCCGCTGTCGCGGGAAGCACGACCGATACTTCCGGTGCGGAGTCGAAGGCGCCCGAGCTGTAGGCAACCGATGCCACCGCCGCGACCACCGCGGTGCAGGACGCGACGATTCCGCGGAACACGAGCATGCTTCGGCCGGGTCCGAGACGACGGGGAGCCGGCTGGTTCGGGCCGGTCACGAGGCACCGAGCCCGGGCACCGTCGGCACGATTCCCCACAGCGCGAACGTCAGGAACACGTCGGTGATCCCGATCGCCAGAATCGAGGTACGCAGCGCGCGGCCGGCGGCGCGGCCGACCCCTTCCGGTCCGCCCGATGCGTGAAAACCGTACGAGCAGTGGACGAGCGCGACGATGATCGCGAACACGACCGCTTTGACGACCGAATACAGCAGATCGCTCGGGGCCAAAGCGAGGTGGAAGTAGTAGTCGTACGTGCCGGCCGAGCTGCCGCCGAACGTGACGACGACCAATCGTGTGGCGACGTAGGCGGCGATGAGGCCGACCATGTAGATCGGCACGATGCACACCACTGCCGCGATCAGCCGGGTGGTGGCCAGGAAGGGAATGGGCCGCACCGCCATCGAATCGAGTGCGTCGATCTCCTCGGAGATCCGCATGGCACCGAGTTGGGCGGTGAATCCGGTCCCGACCTTGGCCGCCAGGGCGATACTGGCGATGACCGGTGCCAGCTCCCGGGTGTTCGCCAGTGCCGAGAGCAGCCCGGACAGGGAGGTCAAACCGATCAGGTCGAGACCGCGGTAGGTTTCGACACCGACCATCATCGCTGCGACGGCCGACATCGCGAACACGATGCCGATGGTGCCGCCGCCGGCGAGCAGCGACGCGTATCCGAAGCTCACCTCGCCGATGTGGCGCAGAACGTGTTTCGAGTATCGGCGCATCGTGTACGGGATGGCCGCGATGGTCTCGAACCAGAAGGTGACGTGCCGGCCGACGTCCACCATGGCCGAGGTTGCAGCCCGGGTTCTGCGCTGGAGTCGAACGCGGGTGTCGAAGACCATCAGTACGTACCGACCGCGGGAACGACGACTGCATAGAGTTGCGACAGAACGGTATTGACGACGAAGACCATGACGAATGCCAGTACGACGGCCTCGTTCACCGCGTCGGCGACGCCACTCGGTCCGCCTTCGGCGTGCAAACCCCGGTACGACGCGATGAGCGTGGACGTCACCGCGAAACAGGCCGATTTGATCATGGCCATGACAAAATCGGAGACGCGGCCGTATTCGGTGAAGGTGGCCAGAAACGCGCCTGCGGACTGATCGGCAACGAGTACCTGGTAGAACAGGCACGCCGACACGCCGACGAGGGTGACCATGGCGCAGATGACAACGGCGACGACAACCGAGGCGACGAGCCGGGGAACCACCAGTCGGGCGACGACGTCGACGCCCATCACTTCCATGGCGGCGATCTCCTCGCGGATCGTCCTCGATCCGAGATCGGCACAGATCGCCGATCCGGCAACGCCAGCGAGCATCAGTGCGCACACCAATGCAGCAGCCTGACCGACCACCACGAACGCCACGACTGCGCCGGAATATGCTCCGGCACCGAGCCTTCCCGCCAACGACCCGACCGACACCGCGATCAGTACGCCGATGGGGAGCATCAACAGCAGAGCGGGAACCGTGCACACACGCGCGACGAACAGAGCCTGGTTGACGGTCTCGGCGACCGGTAGCCGGCCTCGAACGATGTCGGTCACGGCGCGCGTGCAGGCGGTCGTCGAGAACGCCGACAGGCCACCGATCTGATCGACGAGATCGCGAACCGGACCTCGCGCGACCGGTGGCTCGAATCTCATCGGTCAGGCCGGCGTCGGCGAATAGGTTTTCCTGAGCGAGACCTTCAGAACCTTGCCGCTGGCGTTGCGGGGCAACGCATCGACGATCACCAGATCCTTGGGGTGCTTGAACCGGGCCAGGTGATCACCGAGCCACACGGTCAACTCCTCGAGCGTGAGATCGGGCGTGTTCTGGGAATCGTGAAGTGCGACAACGGCGACGGGTACCTCGCCCCACTTGTCGTCGAGGCGCCCGATCACGGCGGCTTCGAGAATTCTCGGGTGCGAGAACAGTACGTTCTCGACCTCCGCGCAGTAGATGTTCTCGCCGCCCGAGATGATCATGTCCTTCTTCCGGTCGACGACGAAGACGAAGCCTTCCTCGTCCTGCCGCACCAGATCGCCGGAGTGGAACCAGCCGCCGTGGAACGCGTCGGCCGTGGCATCGGGGTTCTCCCAGTAGCCGCGCATCAATGTCGGCCCCCGGTAGACGATTTCGCCGATCTCACCCTGAGCTACATCGTTCATCTCGTCGTCCACCACTCGGGCCGCGATGGTCGGGATCACGCGTCCGACGGATCCGATCTTGCGCAGTGCATCCGAGCCGTCGAGGACACAGGTGATGGGTGACATCTCGGTCTGGCCGAACACGGCGACGTTCAGCGCATCGGGGAACGTTGCCGACATGGCCTTCAGCACGGTGTCCGACGCAGGTGCCGCACCCCAGGAAATCACCCGGAGCGCAAGCTTTCTGGGGCTGCGAGACTGCTCGGCGCACATGGCCTGCCATTGCACCGGTACGAGAAACAGGTTGGTGACGCGTTCTGCGGCCAGGACATCGAGCAGAGTGCCTGGGTCGAAAGCGCCCACCGGGTAGATCACCGTGGTGATGCCGAGCAGCAGGCTCGGGGCGAGGCTTCCCAGTGCCGCGATGTGGAACATCGGGGAGGCGCAGAATCCGACCTCGTCGGTCTCGCTCATCTGCAGTGCGCGAATGCAGGTGAACGCCTGGGCCTGCATGTTCGCGTGGGTGAGAACGGCACCCTTGGGTCGTCCGGTGGTGCCCGAGGTGTACATGATCAGTGCGGACGCGTCGTCGGGCACGTCGACTGCCGCTGCGGGTTCGCTTTCGGCGAGCAGGCGCTCGTAGGATTCGCCGACGGTGATGACGACCGGTGGTGAATCGGCCTGTCCCACAACCGCGTCGACGAGTGGTGTGAGAGTCTCGTCGGTGATCACGATGGTGGATCCGCTGTTCAGGGCGAGAAACGCGACTTCGGGTGGAGTCATTCGGAAATTGACCGGGACGGCCAGAGCGCCCAGTGCGTTGATGGCCAGGACCGCTTCGAGGTACTCGGGTCGATTGAGCATCACGATCAGTACTCGGTCGCCGAAGCCGACCCCGCGTTCCTTCAGCGCCCCCGCGAACCTCGCCACTCGATCGTCCAGTTCGCGCCAGGTGATCGATCGCCCCTGGAACCGCAGGGCCACGTTCGTCGGCTGCATCGATGCGTGCCGTCGAACATGGTTGTTCCAGTTGCTTCGGTTGGAGAGCTGGGGTTCGTCGGTGTGAATCGTGCGTGCAGTCGAGTCCGTGTGAGCGGCCATCGCCGGTTCCTCTCTGAGCCGTGAGGCGGGGGTTCGAGTGTGGTGCAGCTTACCTGGGGAGCGGTGGTTTGTCTGTGGTTTGTGGAGTGCATTTCTGCAGGTCACTTGGTCAGTAAGTTCGTGGTGATTCGCGTCGGGAACGAGGCTGTCGGTGGTTCAGCACGGCGTCGAGTCCCTGGACGAATTCCGGTGCCGTCAGCAGTTCGACCTGCCCGGCGGTCTCCCTCTCGAGTGCGTCGTCGAGCAGTGCCAGCGTCGACGCCGTCAGAGCCCGCTTGGTCAACTCCAGTGCGCGACGCGGACCGCGGGAGAGCGTGCGTGCGATCGTGCGAACATGCTCGTCGAGGTCCTGGGGAGCAACTGCCGCGGTGATGAGCCCGCAACGGGCGGCATCCGCCGCGCTCATCGGCTCACCGAGCAGCGCCATCGCGCCTGCGCGTGCGCGTCCGATCGCGGCCGGGACCGACAGGGTGCTACCACCGTCGGGCATCAGGCCGAGCGACGTGAACGGCAAGAGGAATTGGGCGTCCTCGGCCGCGTAGACGAGATCCGCGGCCAGCGCGATCGACACCCCGATCCCCGCTGCGATGCCGTTGACCTGTGCTATCACCGGCATCGGCACGTCGAGCACCGCACGTACCAGGGCCGCGGCTACCCGCATCGTCTCCTCGGCGTCGGCCTGTGCGTCGGAAGACGGCTCGGCAGCAGCCATTTCGGCGATGTCGGCACCGGTGCTGAAGGCGGAACCGGTGCCCGTCACGATCACCACTCGCACCGCAGGGTCGGACGCGGCCGTGGTCAGTGCGTCGATCAGGGCCTCGGCGGTGGGGCCGTCGAGAGCGTTCATCCGGTGGGGCCGGTCGATGCGCAGCGAGAGGATTCCAGCGGCCGACGTGCAGTGCAGGCCGTTCGTCACGATGAACTCCTGTCGGCCGTCGGTGCTACCCAGTTGCGAATTGCGGCTAACTTAGCGCATCAAATCGACTGATTGTCAGTGTTTCAGAGAAATCCGTCGAACGGATCGTTCGTGTTCGAGCTACCGCTACGATGGGGAACGAACGTCGGGTTCGGTCCCGTCGGTACGAGGACAGGTCATGACTGACACAGGTGCAGCGACGCAACGCCGTCGACCACGAAATCGCAAAGCGCAGATTCTGACAGCGGCGGCAGAGGCGTTCAGTGAACGCGGCTACCACCCTGTCGGCATCGAGGAGATCGCGGCCACGGTCGGGATCTCGGGTCCCGCGCTGTACCGGCATTTTCCGACCAAGTACGCACTGTTCGCCAGTGCGGTCCTGCGATTGGCCGATTCGTTGCTCGCGGCAACCGATCCCGCGGTCATCACTCGAGAGGATCCGGAGGACCGGCTCGACGCGGTCATCGGTGCCGTGATCCGAACCACCATCGACAACCGTCGAACCGGTGGACTGTATCGGTGGGAAGGCCGCTACTTGGTGGGGGACGATCGGCGCGCCCTGCGCCGGTCGATGGCAACGCTGCACGAGCGCGTGACGAATCCGCTGCGACAGCTTCGCCCCGATCTGTCCGAGGCCGACGCAGCCATGCTGGCCACCGCGTCGATCAGTGCGGTCGCCAGCATCACCGCGCATCGATCCGCGTTGTCGGCCAAACAGATCGAGGAGTCGATGCTCGCTGCCGCACGGTCGATACTGCGGACCGATCTTCCGCAGCAGGGCAGTGAATCTCCTCACCACGAATCCGTGTTGGAGCATGCATCGAAACGCGAAGAGCTGCTGCACCATTCGATTCGGCTGTTCTATCTGCACGGCTATCACGAGGTGGGCCTGGACGACATCGGCGCAGCAGCGTCGATCACCGCCTCCAGTGTCTACCGATACTTCCCCAGCAAGGCCGAGCTGCTCGAGGCTGCGTTGCACCGTGCCAACGTCCAGCTCACCGACACTCTCGCCGGTGCGCTCGAGCACTCGGATTCCCCGGTCGACGCGGTGCGGACCTTCGCCAGGCTGTACACCGAATTGACCTTCCGGCAGGGCGAACTGGTGGCCGTGTACTTCGCCGAGATCGGGAACATTCCGGCCGATCGGCGGACCGCACTGCGCCGGATCCAGCGCCACAACATCGACGGCTGGGCGCAGCTACTGCGTGAGGCACGGCCGAACACGAGCGTGGTGGTCTCAAAATTTCTGATCCACGCCGCTCTCGGGTTGGTCTTCGATGTCGGTCGCACGGTGCGGTTCGAGCGCTCCGACCGAACCATGGCCAGGGTGCAACAGACGATGACAGCGGTACTTCTGGGATGAATCCACTCGATGTGAAACGGAGAACAACGATGACCGATCGTGAAACGATCACGCGTACAGACGAATTGCTGGCACGGACCTCGGGTGTCTCGGCAGCGGAACTCGACGAACTCTGGTCGCAGCTCGCCCCCGTACGCGCCGAGGACATCCTCGGAAGCTGGACCGGTGCCGCCTTCCAGACCGGCCACGGACTGTGCCGGGCACTGCCGGCCAGCAAGTGGCACGGTAAGAACTTCATCTCCGTCACCGAGGCGCAACCGTTGATCTGCCGCGCCGACGACGGCTCGCTGTTCTCCAACGTCGAGATGGGGTCGGGGGAGGCATCGCTGTGGAACATCGAGTTCCGGGGCGAGGTGACCGCCACGATGGTGTACGACGGCAAAGCCGTCTTCGATCACTTCAAGCAGATCGACGACGGCAGGCTGATGGGCATCATGAACGGCAAACCGGAGCTCGTACTCTCTCGCGGCGAGCACTTCTACTTCGTGTTGGAGCGCAACCGATGATCGCCGCGCGGGCGCTGCTCTCGCGTGATCCAGCCGAGTCCTTCACCGTCGAGAACATCGACGTCGACGAACCCCACGACGACGAGATCCTGGTCCGGATGAAGGCGACCGGGATCTGTCACACCGATCTCGTTGCGCGACGGGCAGGTTCGGCCGAGAGGCCGGTACTGCTCGGGCACGAGGGTGCAGGCGTGGTCGAGTCGGTGGGCCGGTCCGTCCGCGGGATCGATCCGGGCGACCATGTGGTGCTGACGTTCCGGCACTGCGGTGTGTGCGGCAATTGTCGGCAGGGACGGCCGGCCTACTGCGTGGACGGCCACGCTCTGAACCAGTTCGGTGCACGCGCGGACGGCACGTCCCGCGTTGTCACGAGTACCGGCGCTCCGTTGCTGGACGGATTCTTCGGGCAGTCGAGCTTCTCCGAGTTCGCGCTGACCCGCCAGGACAACACCGTCGTCGTCGATCGGGATATCGACCTCGCTGTTGCCGCTCCGCTGGGGTGCAGCGTGCAGACCGGTGCCGGGGCGGTGCTGAACGTCCTGAAGCCTCGGTCGGGGGACACCGTGGTGGTGCACGGAGCAGGTGGGGTGGGGATGGCGGCCGTGCTCGCGGCGATCACCACCGGCGCCCGCGTGATCGCGGTGGAGAGATCCAGCGCCAGAAGAGAATTGGCGTCGAGTCTCGGTGCACACGTGGTGATCGATCCGGCGTCGGAGGATGCGCGCGCCGAGTTGTCGGACGCGACCGACGGAGGCGCGACGCACGCACTCGACACCACCGGCAACGCAGAGGTGATCGTCGACGCGATGGCCGCTCTCGGCAAGGGCGGCACGCTGGCGATCGTGGCTCTCGGCCGCGGTGTGTTGCAGCTGGATTTGCTGGATACGGTGTTGAGCGGCAGGGGTATTCGCGGATGCCTCGAGGGGGACGCCGTACCGCAGCAGTTCATCCCGGCACTTGCCGAGATGTACTGCGCGGGGGCGCTCCCCGTCGATCGGCTGATCACCCGCTATCCGTACGACCGGATCGACTCCGCTCTCGGCGACCACCGCCGCGGAGACACCGTCAAGCCGGTGCTGGAGTGGCCCTGACCGGTGCTGCCGAATCAGCGGTGTACGGGCAGGTGGTCGCTCCCAGATCCCGAGGGCGGTAGCCGACGGGGTAGCCGGGGTAGGTCTTGTTCGACGCGTCGGCGGTGGCCCGCGAGTGCGTCCGCTTGGGTAGGAACCGCTCCACGCGGGCCCTGGCGCGAAGACCCCGCACGGCGGCCCGCTCGACCGTCGCCGAGCCCGACGGGAAGCCGAAGGCACCCGCCATCCGGTCGTCCAACAGCGCGAAGACTGCCTGCTTGACTGCAGGGGTCAGCGCAGCGGGGTACCAGGAGCAGTACAGATCGAGGGTGTACGTGCCGATCCGTCGATTGTCCTCGGTGAAGCGGAACGTGCGCTCCTCGTAGTCGAGCTTGAACTGCGCGAGCTCGGTGTACGACTCGGGAATGTTCTTGATGCCCATTCGTTTTCCCACTTCGCAGTAGAAGTGGAACGTGGCGAGTCGTTCCTTGGGGTGCAGGCGACGCCATCCGTAGGTGTCGATCCACTCGATCGGCTCGTAGATGAACGTCGTCAACACGTAGAGCATGTCGTCGTTCGAGATGTCGTACTTTCCGTGCATTCGGTTGACCATCCGAAGCGACTCGCGCCCCCGCTCGGAGTCGTATCCGTGCTCGAGCAGTTCGGCCATCAACAGCGAGGTGTCGTCGTAGCGCTTCTGCGGTCGTTTCTCGAATTCGCCGGTCTCGGCCAACAGCGCCGAGATGGTCGGCACGCAGTAGGTACGGAACAACGCGAATTCGAGTGCACGCTGGTAGTCCCAGGGGAACTCGTAGCCGGCGGTGATGCGGTGGATCGTGTGGCAGTCCCGCACCGGGTCGAGTTCCTCGATACGCCGGAGCCAGCCGAAGCGCCCCTTCTTCGGCGTGATGTCCATGGTCAGCTCCGTCCGTGCCGAAGCTTGAGCACCAGCGCCGAGATCTTCATGTCCCGTGCCTTCCGCTTCATCGTCAGCAGATTGAGCGGAGATGCGAAGCTCTGCACCGCAAGCGATTTGACGGTGCTGAACTCTCGCAGGCCGTCGGCGCCGTGGATGCGGCCGAACCCCGAGTCACCGGTGCCGCCGAAGGGCAGTGCCGGGATGCCGGCGAAGCCGAGGACCGAATTGACCGTCACCACACCGCAATCGAGCTTCTCGGCGGCGCGTCGACCCACCGCGGTGTCCTTGGTGAACACCGACGCACCGAGTCCGTAGGCGGAGGCGTTGGCCCGCTCGATGCCCTCCTCGAGATCGCGAACCTTGTTGACCACCACCGTCGGACCGAAGGTCTCCTCGGTGATCGCCGTGGAATCCTCCGGCACGTCGGTGAGGATGACGGGGTCGATGTAGGGGCCGTGGAGCGAGTCGAGTCCGCCGAGCACGGCCTTGCCGCCCTTGGCCAACGCGTCCTCGATCTGGCCGCGCACGATGTCGCTCTGTTTGGCCATCGTCATCGGGCCGTACGACGAGGTTCCCACGCCGCCGGGCTTCAATGCCCGTACCGCGGAGGTGAACTCGGTGACGAACCGGTCGTACGCAGGCTCGGCGACGTAGATGCGTTCCACACCGGCGCACGTCTGCCCGGCGTTGCCCATCGCGCCGAACGTCGCGAACTCCACTGCGGCAGCGATGTCAGCGTCGGCATCGACGAGCATGGCGTCCTTGCCGCCACACTCGGCGACCAGGGGAGTCAACGTCTTCGCGCACGCGGCCATGACCTTCTTGGCCGTGGCGGTCGAACCGGTGAAGGCAATCTTGTCGACGGTGGATTCGCACAGCGCCGAGCCGGTGGAGCCGTCGCCGGTCACCGTCTGGAACACCGGGTGCGGGGCGGCGAGCGACGCCCATTTCTCGGCCAACCACACACCGACCCCCGGCGTGAGTTCGCTGGGCTTGAAGACCACGGTGTTTCCGGCGGCCAGTGCGTAGGCGATGGAGCCCATCGGGGTGTACAGCGGGTAGTTCCAGGGACCGATCACCCCGACGACGCCGAACGGGCGGTAGCCGACGTACGCCTTCTGGTTCACCGAGATGAGCCCGGAGCCGACCTTGCGCTGCCGGAGGATCTTCTCGGCATTGCGGGCCGCCCAATCGATGTGTTCGACGCCCATCATCACTTCGAGTATCGAGTCCTCGTCGGGCTTGCCGGTTTCGGCGGCGATGACGGCAGCGAGACTCGCGGCGTCCCTGGCGATGGCGGACTTGAATTCGAGCAGCCACCGTTTGCGTCCGACGAAGCCCTGCACATCCCACCAACGCGCGGCCGACCGGGCGCGAGCGACGGCGGCGTCGACCTCTGCGGGGCCCGCGATCGGATACGCGGCGAGTGCGACACCTGTTCTGGGGTCGAGGCTTTCGAAGGTGCTCTCGTTCGTTCGTTCGATCTGGTCCGTCACGGGCTCTATCCTCCAGCAGATCGCATCACATATATTTGATGTGATTCAATGTTGTCCAGGACACACTATGCGTCGCTTCCGGTTGCTACAACCCCCCGTTGCCCCGATGTGCAGGAGCCGATCCATGAGTATCGATCTCACCCAGGAACAGACTGCGTTCGCGCAGGCCGTCGCGTCATTCTGTGCCAAAGAGGCGGGCACCAGGTCCCAACGGGATGCCCTCACCGAACACGGCAAGCACACCCACAACCAAGCGCTCTACGACAAGATGGCCGACCTGGGCTGGTTGGGAGCGATCATCTCGGAGGACCACGGTGGGGCAGGCGGCAGCACCGTCGACCTGTGCATCCTCCTCGAAGAATCAGCCAAGGCCATGGCACCCATCGGCGGTATCGGACCCACCTTGATCACCGGCGCGGCGTACGAGAAGTTCGGCACGCCCGCGCAGAAGGACACTGTTCTCGGCGGCATCGTCGCCGGGCGCAGCTACTCGATCTCGATGTCCGAGCCCGAGGCCGGCTCGGATGTGGGAAATCTGACCTGCCGTGCCGAGAAGACCGACTCCGGTTGGCTGATCAACGGCCAGAAGACCTGGTGCTCGAATGCGCATTTCGCCGATCGGATCCTGCTCGTCGCACGTACGGGCAGAGAAGGTGGCAAGCACGAGGGTCTGACGATGTTCGACGTCCCGGCCGATATCGAGGGCCTGAACATCGTCGGCATCGACACGATGGGCGGGAAGGAAGTCAACGACCTGTACTTCACCGACTGCGTGCTTCCCGAGGACGCGGTGGTCGGGGTGGAAGGGCAAGGCTGGTCTCAGCTGATGACCGGTCTGAACATCGAGCGCCTCATTCTCGCGGCGATGATGCTCGGTACCGCGCAACGAGCGTTCGACGACACACTCGACTTCATCACCCAGCGAAAGCAATTCGGCAGGCCCGTCGGGACGTTCCAAGCACTGCGGCATCGAATTGCCGATCTGGCCACCGAGATCGAGTGCGGACGGCTGCTGGTCTACCACGTGGCTCGGTTGGTCGACGAGAACCCGACGAAGCTGTTTCCCCGCGAGGCCTCGATGGCCAAGCTCAAGCTCACCGAGACCGCGAAGAAGGTGGCACTCGAAGGCATGCAGATGATGGGCGGTTACGGTTACGCCACCGAGTTCGACATGGAGAAGCACGTTCGCACGACTCTGGTCTCTTCGATCTACGGCGGTACCAACGAGATTCAGCGTGACATCATCGGCAAGACGTACGGACTCTAGGTCATCGTGTTGCGTCGTCGCCCGCAGCTCTCGGAGGATGTCGCCGCAAGTATTCGCCAGCAGATCGTCACGGGTGCGCTCGAGCCGGGTGCATTCGTGCGAATCGACGAAACGGCTACCGAGCTGGGTGTGAGTGCGACACCGGTGCGTGAAGCGCTGGTGTCTCTCCGCGGTGAAGGACTGGTGGAGCTGGTACCGCGGCGCGGCTACCGCGTCAGCGAACTGACGCAGCAGGACATCGACGACATCTTCTGGTTGCAGGGCACGATTGCGGGCACACTTGCCCGCCGCGCGGCCCACGTCATCACCGACGAACAGATCGACGCGGTGCGCGCGCTGAACGACCGGCTACGTGATGCGGTGTTCCGACGCGACCTCGACGGCATCGAATCCTGTGAGTTCGAATTCCACAGGTACATCAACAAAGTCGCCGGTGGAGCCAAGCTGGCATGGTTTCTGTTGGGTGCCGTCAGATACACGCCGGCCCGAATGTACGCGTCGAACCGGCAGTGGTGCGAGCATGCGCTCAGCAGCCACGAGGAACTGATCGAGGCATTTCGTCGACGGGACGCCGACGGTGTCGCAGACCTGATGTGCACGCAGTTCCTCGTCGGTGCGACATTGGTTCACGGGCTTCACGGGTGAGGTGGTTTCACCGGTGAGGTGGCCAACAACAGTTCGGTGCACCGGTCGACAACGGCGTCCTCGCTCAGTTCCAGTTCTCCGCCGAGCCACGCGGTGAGGACCTGAGCGAATCCGCCGACGACGAAATGGGTTGTCAGATCGAGATCGTGATCCCTTGTCGTGCCGTAGAACTCGGTGGCCTGAGTGGCCAGCAGATGGGCGAACATCTTCGTCGACTCGGCTCGTTTGGCCACCAGGATGTCGCCGACCGACGTGGCGGAGAAGAGGAGGAACCCGCGGCGTGGGTCTTCGGCGACAGCGCGCACGATCGCACGGATCCCGGCGTGTACCCGTTCGCGGTCGTCCTTCGGTGCTGCGGCGACCGCGTCGAGCGCGATGGCCGCGACATCGTCGACGACGTGGTCGTACACCGCCACCATCAGCGCGTCCCGGTCTGCGAAGCTCTCGTAGAAGTAGCGGCTGACGACGCCGGCCCGGCGGCATACCCCGCGAACGGTCAAGTCGGGCTTCGCTGTTCCGAGCAGATCGAGGCCGGTCTCGATGAGGATGCGCCGACGCTCGGCGACTCGCGCCGAACCGTCGACGCCGCCGTAGGTGCGGGGTGAATCGGGCATGGATACATCTTGACATCCCCTGGCATCCACGCCTAGCTTGATCTGAACACAGGCGTACTCAGATTGCTGACAGTGAAGGAATCGATTGCATCATGACTGTCGACACCGACTTTCTGCGCAAGTCCATGACCGGGTTCGGCCTGCTCGCCGGGTCGGCGAACGTCATCATGCAACTCGGGCACCCCGCCGTCGGGTACGGAGTGTTCGAGAGCCGCGTGGAATCCGGACAGATCAACCGGCACCCGATCAAGCGCACCCGAACCACGTTGTCCTACCTCGCCGTCGCGGGTATGGGAGACGACAAGACCAAGGCCGCATACCGCAAGGCGACCAACAGATCCCATGCGGCCGTGCGGTCGACGGCCGACAGTCCGGTGAAGTACAACGCCTTCGATCCCAACCTGCAGCTGTGGGTGGCGGCGTGCCTCTACCGCGGTTTCGAGGATGTGTACGTTGCGCTGTACGGGCCACCCGATCCGGCCGTTGCAGACGAGATGTATCAGGCGTGCCACGTACTCGGCTCGACACTGCAGATGCCGCCCGAGATGTGGCCCGCAGATCGAGCGGCGTTCGAGAAGTACTGGGAAGCAGCGCTGGACGACATTCACATCGACCCGACGATCAGGCGTTACCTGTACGGCATCGCCTCGGCCACGTTCGCCAGACCCGCAGCATTGCATCCGCTGATCGGGCCGTTCTTTCGCTTCGTGACCACCGGATTCCTACCCCAGCGATTCCGGGACGAGATGGAATTGCCCTGGGACCCGGTCAAGCAGAGACGGTTTGCGCTACTGCTGCGCAGCGCGTCCCTGCTCAACCGGATGTTGCCGCCTGTCGTGCGAGCACTGCCGTTCAACATCCTGCTGCGCGATGTCGAGCGTCGGATGCGTTCGGGGCGGGCGCTGGTCTAGTTCGAGCCTCAGCTCAGATGATGCGGCTGCGGGTGCGACTTGTGACCCTCGTCCGAGCCCTCGTTGTCCTGATGGCCGTTCGCTGTTCCCTGTACACCCGTCCCGGCCGGAACCATCGAGATGATCACCGACTTCGAGGTGGGGCAGTTGCTCTGCAGCGCAGTCGAATCCAGCGGGATCAACGGATTGGTCTCGGGGTAGTACGCAGCAGCCGATCCGCGCGGGGTGTCGTACTCGACGATGCGGAACGACGGCGCGCACCGTTCCACGTCGTCGTCGTCCCACTTGGTGACGAGATCGACCATGTCGCCGTCGCGGAAACCGAGCGTCGAGATGTCTTCTCGGTGCACGAAGATGACGCGTCGGCCGTTCTCGATGCCGCGGTACCGATCGCTGAGGCCGTAGATGGTCGTGTTGAACTGATCGTGGCTGCGCAGGGTCTGCAGAATCAGATGGCCCGGTGGAACCTGCAGCACGTCGATCGGTGACACCGCGAATTCACCACGGCCGCTCTTGGTTTCGAACGTCCGACTGTCGCGCGGGGGGTGCGGAAGAACGAAGCCGCCGGGGCGTCGAACATTGACCTCGTAGCCCTCGCAACCGGCGACGACGCGGGAGATGTGCTTGCGGATGTTGCGGTAGTCGTCGCGGAAACCCTTCCAGTCGAGACCGTATCGGTCACCGAGGGTCGCCTCGGCGATACCGCTGACGATGGCGACCTCGGAACGAAGGAATTCGCTCGCGGGCTTCAGCGGTCCGCGTGAGGAGTGCACCGAGCAGGTGGAGTCCTCGACCGAGATCCACTGCTCGCCACTGGCTTGCACGTCCTTCTCGGTGCGGCCCAGGGTCGGCAGAATCAGTGCGGTCTCGCCGCAGACCAGGTGCGAACGGTTGATCTTGGTGGAGATCTGCACCGTCATCCGCATCTTGCGCAGCGCCTCGAAGGTGACGTCACTGTCCGGAGTTGCCTGGACGAAGTTTCCGCCGAGTCCGAGGAAGAAGTGCGCCTTGCCGTCGCGCATGGCCCGGATGGAATCGACGGTGTCCAAGCCGTGCTCGCGCGGAGGCTCGAAGTCGAACTCCGCGGCCATTGCGTCGAGGAACTTCACCGGAGGGCGTTCCCAGATGCCCATCGTGCGGTCGCCCTGGACGTTCGAGTGGCCACGAACCGGCAGCAGACCCGCACCTTCCTTACCGATGTTGCCTTGCGCGAACGCGAGATTGGTGACTTCCTTGATGGTAGCGACGGCGTTGCGGTGCTGCGTCAGGCCCATTGCCCAGCAGAAGACGGTGGCCTTGGAGTCGCGCAGCATCTCGGCGGCCTCGGTGATCTGCGCTACCGACAATCCGGTCACCTCGGTGACGAGATCCCAGTCGACCTCGGCGACGTGCGCCTTCCACGCGTCGAAACCGACGGTGTAGGTGTCGAGGAACTCGTGATCGAGCGCATCCCACTTCACCAGCAGCGAGCCGATGGCCTGGAAGAGTGCGAGGTCGCCGTTGAGCTTGATCGGCAGATGCAGATTCGACAGGTCCGTTCCCGGCCCCACCATTCCGCGCGGAGTCTGTGGATTCTTGAAGTTGAGCAGACCCGCTTCGCGAAGTGGGTTGATGGACAGAATCTTTGCGCCGTTCTGCTTCGCCAGCTCGAGGGCCGAGAGCATACGCGGGTGATTGGTGCCGGGGTTCTGGCCCGCCAGGATGATCAGCTCGGCGTTGTGGACGTCGTCGAGCGTCACACTGGCCTTGCCGATGCCGATCGACTCCTGCAGAGCGATGGACGTCGACTCGTGACACATGTTGGAGCAGTCGGGCATGTTGTTGGTGCCGAACGACCGAGCGAACAACTGATACGTGAACGCGGACTCGTTGGAGGCGCGACCCGAGGTGTAGAAGATGGCCTCGTCGGGACTGGCGAGGGACTTCAGCTCGTCGCCGATCAGGCGGAACGCGTCGTCCCACTCGATGGGCTCGTAGTGGCTGCCGCCGGGCAGCTTGATCATCGGGTGCGTGATCCGGCCCTGCTGGCCCAGCCAGTGCTCGGTATGTGCGTCGAGTTCGGCAATGCTGTGTTGCGCGAAGAACTCCGGCGTCGCTCGCGTCGTCGTCGCCTCCTCGGCAACCGCCTTCGCGCCGTTCTCGCAGAATTCCGCCGCGTGCCGGTGGCCCGGATCCGGATCGGGCCAGGCGCAGCTCATGCAGTCGAAACCCTCGGCCTGGTTGAGCTTGAGGAGCGTCTGCGCGGTGCGCTTCGGGCCCATGTGCCCGAGTGCCCGCTTCATCGACACTGCGACGGCGACGGGGCCTGCCGCGTGGGTCTTCGGCTTCTCGATGTCGAGCTCGGCCTCGTCGACGTCGCTGTCGGTGCGTCTCATGCGGGTCCCTTCGTTGCGTTACCCCCGCACTCGACCATAGCCGTAGGCTCAGCCGGCGAGGAGCTTGGTCACCAGATCCACGTACTGCTGCTTCGCCGAATCCTGGCTCGTACCTTCGAGCTTCGCCCAGGCATCGAACTTCGCGCGGTTCACCATGTCCAGTCGTCCGGGCCGCTTACCCGAGGCGTCACCGATCGAACCCTGCTTGTAGAGCGAGTACAGGCTCAGTAGGTCGTCGTTGCTCGGCTTGGACGTGAGCTTCTTGACGTCTACCTGCGCGTCGGCGAACGACTGGTCGAGATCGGACATGAAGAACTCCTTCGGTTAGAGGTGCAGTCATCCTCGCACGGAGGCTTCGGAAATCAGCCGAATGCAGTGCGCCACGAGGGCTTCGCGGGTGACGGTGACCGTGCCGTCGAGATAGCCGATGAACAGGGCGGTCAGTGCCCCGACGGTTCCGACGGCGATCAGCTGTCGATCGGTGGAGTCGGGGAGTTGGGCGTGCACCAGTTCGACGAAGCCCGGTAGCAGGTCGAGTCCGCGGCGGCTGAGTGCCGGTTCGGCCAACGGCGCGATGAGCAACACCCGCCCCGTTTTCGGTTCGTCGATGATGAGTTCGACGAATGCGCGCACCGGCGCCGCGATGGTGTCCTCGGCGGTGGTCGCCTGCATCACGGCGTCGAGCAAGGCCTTCTGCGCTCTCGTACCCACCCAGGCGTACACGGCCCGGACGAAGGTATCGCGGTCGGAGAAGCTCTCGTAGAAATACCGTTCGGTCAGTCCGGCGGTACGGCAGACGGCGCGCACGTTGACGGCAGGTCCGTCCGGGGAGCCGAGCAGCTCGACCCCGGCCGCGAGCAGCGCGTCGTACCGCTTGGATCTGCGTTCCTCCAACTGTTGACTACGCATGTTGTCAACTCTAGTCTGACAACATGCGTAGTCAGTCCGATCGACCCGTCCCGCTCGGTCCCGATTCACTCACCTGGAAGTACTTCGGCGACTGGCGGGGGATGCTGCAAGGCGTCTGGGCGGGGTCGATGCAGAACATGCACCCCGGGCTCGGAGCCGGGGTGGAGCAGCACTCCACATTCTTCGACGAGCGCTGGCAGCGGCTGTACCGATCGCTGTACCCCATCGGCGGGGTCGTGTTCGACGGCGATCGCGCCGAGGAGACCGCACTGCAGGTCCGCGGATACCACACGAACATCAAGGGAATCGACGCCAAAGGCCGCAAGTACCACGCACTCGATCCCGACACGTTCTACTGGGCGCACGCCACCTTCTTCATGGGGACGGTGCTCACGGCAGACCACTTCATGGGCGGACTGACCGAGGCTCAGAAGGTGCAGCTGTTCGACGAGCACGTGCAGTGGTACCGCCTCTACGGAATGAGCATGCGGTCGGTGCCCGCCACCTGGCCCGAGTTCCAGAAGTATTGGGAACACATGTGCAGCACCGTGTTGGAGGACAACATGGCCGCGCGCGGGGTGCTCGACCTGTCGAAGCTGGGACCACCGCCGTACGCATCCTGGCTGCCCGAGCCCATCTGGGCCTTGTGCCGGCGTCCGGTGGCGAGCCTGTTCGTCTGGATCACCGTCGGGCTCTACGACGAGCCGGTACGCACGCTCCTCGGCTACAGCTGGTCCGAGCGGGACGAGAAGCGCCTGGCGCTGTTCGGCAAGGCGGTGAACCTCGTATTCGGGTTGGTGCCACCACGACGGCGACTGCATCCGCGGGGCCGCGCCGGATGGGACCGCGTCAAGGGCCGAACCCCGAGAACGGCACCGTTGGTGCACACACCGGCCCGCAATCTGCCGCCCGTGGAGCGGCGGTCGGACCCCTCGCACTACAGCCCGAAGGTGTAGATCGGTGCGCTCGGGGTACTACGCGGTTATGCACAGTGTCAGAACCGGAAGCGGAACCCCGATCGTCCTCGTCCACGGGCTCGGGTCCTCTCACGGAAACTGGGACCCGATCGTCCCCGCCCTCGCCAAGCATCGTGAGGTCATCGCCCTCGACCTGCCCGGGTTCGGGAAGACTCCGCCGCTGCCCGAGGTCTCCATCGCGTCGTTGACCGACGCCCTGAGGGAGTTCCTCGACAACGAAGGTCTCTCCGACGCCGACCTCGTCGGTAGCTCCATGGGTGCGCGCATGGTCGTCGAACTGGCCCGCCGCGGTCACCGAGGCTCGATGGTGGCACTCGATCCGGGCGGCTTCTGGAACGACCGCCAGGTCAAGATCTTCGGAGCCACGATCACCGCGTCGTTGGCACTGATGAAGAACGTGCAGCCGCTCGTGCCGTTCCTGGCCGGTAACCCGGTCACCAGAACGGCTGCGCTGGCTCAGTTCTCGGCTGCGCCGTGGAAACTTCCGAGAGGTCTGGTCGAACAGGAGCTCAAGGGCTTCTCCTCCACGACGTCACCGTCGCTCGACGCTGCGCGCAAAGCCTTGATCCACGGGCCGAAGCAGATGGGTGCAGCGAAGGGATCGTTGCAGGGCCCACTGCTCATCGGCTGGGGCCGTCAGGACAAGGTGACGACGCCCAGCCAGGCACAGGTGGCATTGGAGCGATTCCCCGACGCCACCCTGCACTGGTTCGACAAATGCGGACATTTTCCGCACTGGGATCAGCCGACCGAGACCGCGCGGGTCATCCTGCGGGCGACGGGTCGCTGACGCTCACAAGCGTCAGCCGTTCCACCAGGGCCGCAGAGGGACGTCCGCCTGGCCCTTCGGCCCGAGTTTGACCGCCAGAACCTGGTGCAGCTGAACCACATTGCGCTCGAATCCCAGACGGGAGCCGGCCATGTAGAGGCCCCAGACGCGGGCCGTTCCCTCACCGGCTTCGGCAACGCAGGCATCCCAGTTCTCGACGAGGTTCCGGCACCATCCGGCGAGGGTCAGGGCGTAGTGCTCGCGGAGATTCTCCTCGTGACGAACCTCGAGTCCGACGTCCTGGATCTCGGTGATGATGCGGCCCGAGCCGGTGAGTTCGCCGTCCGGGAAGACGTACCGGTCGATGAAGCTGCCCGCCTTGGCGTGCGCGCGATTGTCCGGCCGGGTGATCGAGTGGTTGAGCAGCCGACCGCCGTCCCGCAGCTTGGACTGAATGAACGTGAAGTACGACGGGTAGTTGTGCACGCCGATGTGCTCGGTCAGACCGATGGAGGAGATGGCGTCGAAGTTGGTCTCGGGCACGTCGCGGTAGTCCGAGAAGCGCACCTCGGCGAGATCGGAGAGCCCCTCGTCGGCGATGGCCTTCTGCGCCCACGACGCCTGCTCCTGCGAGAGCGTCACGCCGATGACCCGGACGCCGCGGCGAGCGGCGTAGCGCACCATCGAGCCCCAGCCGCAGCCGATGTCCAGCAGGCGATCACCCGGCTGCAGGCCGAGCTTGTCGAACACCAGGCGGTACTTGTTCTCCTGAGCAGCCTCCAGAGACTGATCGGCGGCCTCGAACGCCGCGCAGGTGTACGTCATCGAGGGGCCGAGCACCTTCTCGTAGAAGGCGTTGGACACGTCGTAGTGGTGGTGGATCGCTTCTGCATCGCGAGTCTTGGAGTGACGCAGACCTTCTGCGATGCGACGCCACCGCGGAATCGCTTCCTGGGGCGGGGGAGCGATGGGCCGCAACACATCCCAGCCGAGTGAACGGGCGATCGAGGTCAATGTCATTGCCGAGGGGCGACGGAAGTGCAGCTCGTCGCCCATCAGTGCCAGCAACTCGTAGGGGTCACCCGGATGGACGCCCGTAGCTTCGAGATCGCCGGAGACGTACGCGCGCGCCATGCCCAGATCGCCGGGAGCGGTTGCGAGATAGGTGGTTCCGCGAGGGCTCTTGAGGTTGAGGCCGATTCTCGCGTCCTCGGGTCCTGCGGTGCTGCCGTCGTATGCGGTGAAGCGCAGTGGGATGTTGCCGTCGGAGATCAGCTCCAGAATCTCGGAGATCTTGAGCTTCTGGGCACCGTTCACCGTGCGATTGCCGGAGTCCTTGAACGTCGTCATCTGCGTTGCACCGCCTTCGAGTACAAATCCAACAATCGGGATTCGGGATCGTATTTCTTCTTCAGCTGGATGTATCTCTCGCCGCCGTACAGCACGGCGAATTCGTCCTCGGTGTAATAAGCATCCGAGTACAGCGATTTATGCCCGTCGAACTCGGTCACTTTCTTCTCGATGGCGCGGTTCGCGGCACCCTCGGGTTCGCCCGAAACGATCGGGACCGAAGACCAGAAGCCGATGTTGACGTAGGTGCGTTTCGGTTCGAGTGGATACAGCGGCCACGGCCGAGCCGGATTCGCTCCTGGCGCTGCCGGCTCACGAAGTCGCAACGGGCACAACCACAACGGCTCGATCGGGATGTTGTCGAGGAACCACGCCACGAAGCCTGCGGTGTGTTCGATCGGAACCTCGACGTCCTGCACGACGCGTTCGCGCGGCGGATTTCCTTTGCGCTTCTCGAGTCGGTCGGCAATGTCGTACTTGCGATCGAGGCCGATGAGCTTCCAGTAGAAACTGCTGCGCCGGTACTTACGCGGCCAGAAGCGTCGGATTCTCGGGTTCTGTGTTCCGAATGCGCGGGAGCACCAGAACCAGTCGGTGTCCCAGCGCCACAGGTAGTCGTGAATGGTGAGGCGGTCGGTCTTCGGTGTGTCCGACGCATGCTGGATCGAGCGGTAGAAGATGTCGGCACCGGTGTAGTCGCTGACCGGCCCCGGTTCGTCGGTCTGGACGCCGAGGGTGAGGTAGCTTTCGTCTGCGCCGAAGACCACACCGTCGAGGTATTGGACCTCGATGCCGTCGTACTCGCGCTGCTCGACGATGGTGTCCATCGTGGATTGGAGAGTGTCGAGATCGTGAAATCGTAGGTGGCGCAACGCGACATACGGCAGCACGGGTTCGAGCTGAATCCGCAGCCGAGTGGAGTAGCCCAGGGTGCCGTACGAGTTGGGGAAGCCCCAGTAGAGATCTGCGTGTTCGCCCTCCGGTGTCGCGGTGACGATCTCGCCGCTGCCGGTGAGGACGTCGATCTCGAGCACCGATTCGTGCGGGAGTCCACTACGGAACGACGTCGACTCGATACCGAGGCCGGTTACGGCTCCACCGAGAGTGATCGTCTTGAGCTGCGGGACGACGAGGGGCGCGAGACCGTAGGGAAGCGTCGCGTCGACCAGGTCCTCGTAGGTGCACATGCCGGCGACATCGGCTGTGCGCGTGGCGGGATCGACGGTGATGACCTTGCTCAGGCCCGAGACGTCGAGCCCCGGCGTGGTGGTGGTCGTCCTGGCCCGGAACAGGTTGGACGTCTTCTTCGCCAGACGCACCGTCGCATCGGTCGGAATTGCGCGATAGCTGCGAAGCAACTGCTCGACACCCGACCGGTGCGCTGCGTAACCGCTCTCCCTCGGTTCTGGCCGTCGTCCGAGAAGAGCATTCACTGAAGCCACATACAGACGCTATATCTCGTACCGCACGGTATCCACCGGCATTGGCGTCCGACCGGTGAAACTTCACGCAACTGTTGCCGAATCCGAGTGAGGAATCGGAGTAAATCGGACAAATGGTTGCGTCATGCATGTGTTTTGCGCGTACGAGAATTGTCGTGTGAAGCACATCACACATGCATCGGCGCGATGCCGAACGTGGCCTCGAGGAGAGGCAGGATGGACGCACATCCCGTCCGCTAGAGAAGGAGAACGTTTCCGTGGCTCAGGTCAGTGCATCCAGTTCCGCCACCATCGCTGCCACACCGGATCGGGTGCTCGCCGCGCTCGCCGACTACGAGACGGTGCGCCCGCGCATCCTCCCCGAGCAGTACCGCGACTACGAGGTGATCCAGGGCGGGCAAGGGGACGGAACAGTGGCCACGTGGACCCTGCAGGCCACCGAGAAGCGAGTGCGCAACGTCGCCGCGACCGTCACCGTCGCCGGATCGACCATCACCGAACGCGATGCCAACTCCTCCATGGTCACCACCTGGTCGGTTGCTCCGGACGGCGCAGGCACCACGGTCACCACGACGACGGAATGGAAGGGCGCAGGCGGCATCGGCGGGTTCTTCGAGAAGACCTTCGCACCACTCGGACTGAAGAAGATCCAGGCCGCGACGCTGGACAACCTGCGTCGCGAGTTGATCTAGTTGGGTCGTTCCGCAGGCTCCACTCCTGCCTAGACCCGCTCGAAATCCGGGGCCGCGATCAGCGTCAGGGTTCCGACCACCACGGTGCGCATCGACCACAGGAACATCCCGTCGGGCCCACGGTCGACCGTGTCGTAGGCCCCGGGGAGGGTGTCGAGGTCGGTGCGGGCAGCAATCGCGTCGTCGTATTCACGATCGCGTCGGGCATCGTTGTAGACGACCTCCGCCAACGCCAGCGCGTGCTCGACGACGGTGATGACGGCCCACGTCGCCTGCTTCGGAGTGAGGTCGTAGCGAATCCGGTAGCGCGTCTGCACGGCGTCGGCCATCCGAAGAGCGTCGATCGAACTGGGAGTCAGACCGATCAGATACTCCGCGATGCCAGGGTTGGAGTGCACCAGCTCGCGCATCGCGGAGGCGAGGGTCAGCAGAGCGTCGTGCATCGATTCGTCGTCACCGGGAAGCGGCGGCGACCACCTGCGCAGAATCTCCTCCGCCACGAGGGCCTTGAGGGAACCGAGATCGTCGATGTTGTTGTAGATGGCGACGATCGACACGCCCAGACTCTCGGCCACCGACTTCACCGACACCTTCGGCAGCGTCAGCGCGATACCGGCCTCGGCCATGGTCTCGGGCGTCACCCGACGCTTACGAGGGGAGTGACCCTCGGAGTTCGTCGGTGCGTGCATTCGAGGATGGTACGCGTCTCAGTACTGACAGATGTTCAGGCGAGGGGCTCCAGAATCGCATCGTGTCCTTCTCTTCCGCACTACCCGCGACCGACGGGGATCGGACGCTGGTCGAAGACGGATGCGGGATCTGATGAGGACGGCATCCACACGATGGGTGCGGCGGTGAGAGTGGCGGACGGCCGAACCTTCGCCAGGGTGAATCTCTAGCACTTCACCGGTGGCCCGTGCGCAGAGACCGTCGCGCGGAGCAACGCTGATCCTCGTTACCGAGGGCGAACCGTCGTGCGGCATCGCCGGAAGGCACTGCGCTGAGTGTCCACTATTCGTCACCGCAGTCGGGATCCGGGCTGTTGCGCTTTCGAGGTGGCTTCCCTCGAGCTGTGATGGACGGCGGATATCGATACGGCCGCGGGCGGGCTACCGACCTCAGGTGAGTGCCGGG
>NZ_NOYU01000012.1:0-626 GCF_002258915.1 Rhodococcus sp. 05-340-2 | reverse complement strand
GAAAGCCGACCGCAAGCGGTCGCACGTCCCCTCCGGGGCCGCCCCATATGGGTCACCAATTTGGTCGTACGAGTCGCCCGAGTCTGACATGCCGGGGACCCCGACCAGTCAACCCACGGTCGCAAGCTCCCTCTTCGGGGTTGACAGGCCACCCTCGTCATGTCGATCGGGGACGTCTCATCCGAACCTTTGGAAGGTGTCCCTGCCATGAACAACAACCTGCTCAACGATCACCAGATCATCACCGAGCTCATCGGCAATGCCGCTCAGCTCCCCGCCGAAGATCCGCGCGCGGCCCGGTGGGCCACCGAAGCGCTCGCGCTCGCCAGCGCAGCAGAGCTGCCCATCCTCATCGAGGAGGCCGAGGGAGTGCTCGGACGGATCGAGCACGACACCACCTGCCGGTGGTGCGCCGGGCAGCCGGGAGCAGCCATCCCGGTCGGGTCCTTCTGGTGCACCCACTGAGCATCAGGCCCTCCGGGGTCCCGGTCCCACCACGGGGCCGGGACCCCCCTTTTTTGTCTCCCGCACGGGCTGGAATACCACCGACAGCACTGTCGTTGTAGGACTCGACGGCGTTCGATCCCAATGCCCCGGGTACCAACCATCAGCCGCTACGAGCGGCC
>NZ_NOYU01000034.1:0-130488 GCF_002258915.1 Rhodococcus sp. 05-340-2 | reverse complement strand
TTTCGTCACCGACCGGCCCGGCCACGACCTCCGCTACGCCATCGACTCGACCAAACTGCGTACCGAATTGGGTTGGACACCAACGTATGTCGACTTCCGTGCCGGACTGAAGGCAACCGTCGACTGGTACCGCGAGAACGAGCAGTGGTGGCGACCGCAGAAAGACGCCACCGAGGCGGTCTACGCGGCGAAGGAGTCCGTCCTGCCGTAACCGACGCGGAGGCACGGTCACGCGGGATCTGCACTGTGGTGCATACTGCGTGGCGAACACAAGCAAGCCAGTCGCAATGGGGGAAGCCGGTCGAAATCCGGCGCTGACCCGCAACGGTGGGCCACTGATACAGGTGGCGAGCCCGATTACCCAGCGACCGGTGTGCGACACACCTATTCGTCGTGGTCTACGAATCGGCAGTCCTGCGCGTGGCCGCTTCGTGCTGCGCACCCGACTCTCATTTCGTGGCTCTGAGCTCCAGTGAGGTCCTCATGTCACGCTCCGCCCGCATCGCCGTTCTCGCCGCGGCCGTCCTTCTCGCGGGTTGCTCCCGCGGTGACTCCCCGACCGAGGCTGCGCAGACAGCGTCGTTCGATCAGCCCGTGGAGGTGACCAACTGCGAAACCCTCCAGCGCTTCGAATCCCCGCCTCAGCGCATCGTTTCGATGAACGACCACGTCACAGAGGTCCTCATCGAGATGGGCGTGGCGGATCGGATCGTCGGAATGGGGTATCGCAATGCCGTTCCGACGCCGGAGACCGCCGAAAAGTTCGCGTCGATACAGGGACTCGCCGACGAGTATCCGACCAAGGAGCAAATTCTCGATCTCGAGCCGGATCTCGTCGTGGGCGGCATGCGCAGCGCGTTCGACGACAAGGAAGGGCGCTCGCGCGCGTCGTTCGCAGAGCTCGACATCCCGACGTTCCTGTTCTCCGAGTACTGCGGCGCAGGTCTTGCCGATATCGGCATGTTGGAGACGGACTACGCGCAACTGGGCGACATTCTGGGCGTGGCCGACGCTGCGCGGGACGTCACCGACGGCGTGGTCAGCGGGCTTGCCGAGATCGACGACGCGCTGGCAGGCGTCGCCCCCACACCCACGTTCTTCTACGATTCGGGCGAGAACGAGCCCACGACGATCGGGAGTGTGGGCGTCGGGCAACTGATCGCCGATCACGCCGGGGCCGAGAACATCTTTCCCGAGGGGGACCGGCCGTACTTGGGTACGACGTGGGAACTCGTCGGCGAACGGGCCCCCGAGGCCATCGTGGTCCTCGATTACGGCGATACGTCCGCGGAGGACAAGATCGACTTCTTGAAGAGTCAGCCGATCATGGCGACGACGCCGGCAGTGCAGCAGGACAATTTCGTGGTCGTTCCGCTCGACGACTTCTTCCAGAGTCCACGGCTCGTCGGAAGCGCCGAGACGATCGCGCGCTCGCTGCATCCCGATCGCTTCTGATGAGCGCAGTGCTGGACAGGCCCGCCGCGGCCCCGGTTCGGAGCACGCGATCGTCGCGCACCGGCTACTCCGTGATCCTGCTCCTCTCGTCGGCAGCGTTGCTCGCATCCATTGCGGCGGCCGTCTCGTTCGGGTCGGTGCGCATACCCATCGGCGACGTGTGGGCCATAGTCGCGCACCGTCTCGCGCCAGGCGTGTTCGAGTCGTGGTGGACCGAGGCGCGTGCGGCGATCGTCGTCGATTCGCGGCTCCCGCGGTCGTTGACCGCCGCGGTGGTCGGTGCGTCCCTCGCACTCGCCGGCGGTGTGGCGCAGGCGGTCACGCGAAACCCGCTCGCCGATCCATACCTGCTCGGCGTGTCCTCGGGTGCAGGTTTCGGAGTCGTGATGGTGATGACGCTCGGTATCGGCGCGGGTGCACTCGGCGCGTTCACCGTGCCTGCGGCTGCGTTCGTCGGTGCGTTGATCCCGCTGTTCCTGGCGCTCGCGATCGGCGGTCGCTACCCACAGTCGATGGCGATCGTCCTCGTCGGTGTCGCAGTGGGCAGCGTGTTCACCGCTCTCATCACCTTGACGCTGCTCGTGTTCGCGGACGAACGAAGCTTGAGCGGTGTAATGCATTGGCTTGCAGGTGGTTTCGGTGACGCCCGCTGGTCGACGCTCGTGTTCCCCGTGCTGGCGTTGCTCTGCGTAGGAATACTCGTGATGATGAGCGCGCCCAGGATAGACCTGCTCAAAACAGGTGACGACGGCGCGGCCGCGCTGGGTATGAACGTACGTCGGTTCCGGATGATGCAACTGCTGGCCATCTCCCTGCTGGCGGGTGCAGCGGTATCGGTCAGTGGCGGAATCGGATTCGTCGGTCTGCTGGTGCCGCACCTCGCCGGATACGTCGTCGGCACCCGCGCCGTCAGGCTGCTGCCCGTGGCGGCGTTGTTCGGTGCGATAGCCCTCGTCGGTGCCGACACGCTCGCACGATCGATCACACAGAGCACCGAGGTCCCGGTAGGAGTGATCACCGCGCTCGTCGGCGCACCGATCTTCGTGTTCATGCTGTATCGCCGCTACGCACGGGAGATCCGATGAGACTGTCCGTGCGGGAGTTGTCCTCGCGACTCGGGTCGCGAGAGGTGCTGCACGGGGTGAACTTCGACGTTGCGCCCGGCGAGGTGCTCGGTCTCGTCGGGCCGAACGGGTCCGGGAAGACGACAGCACTGCGGTGTTGTTACCGAGCTCTGACTCCCTCTGCGGGAACGGTTCTCGTCGATGGCGTCGATGCGCACACCATGAAGCGATCGGAGCTGTCGCGGACGATCGGGGTCGGGACCCAGGAGCCGCAGGCATCGGTCGGTCTGACCGTTCGTGAATCCGTAGCGCTCGGCCGCGTGCCGCACCGCGGCTGGTTCGACCGCCCCACCTCGTCCGACGACGACATCGTCACCGCGTGTATGGACCGCGTCGACCTGCTCACCTTGGACGGCCGCGACGTCGGTGCACTGTCCGGCGGTGAGAGGCAGCGGGTGTCCATCGCGCGCGCCCTGGCGCAGCAACCGCAGACCCTCTTGCTCGACGAGCCGACCAACCACCTCGACCTACGGCAGCAACTGATCGTGATGAACGCGATTCGCGACCTCGCCGCGGACGGGCTGGCCATCGTCGTGACCGTCCACGATCTGCGGCTGGCGGTGGAGTACTGCCACAGTCTCGCCGTGCTCGACGGCGGGGCCGTGGTGGCGTCGGGACCGACCACCGATGTTCTCGACGATCGGTTGCTTGCCGACGTGTTCGGCATTCGCGCGACCGTCCGAACAGGACCGCCACCCACCATCGACATTCACGGGCTGGCATGAACGCCTACGTGCTTGCGGCAGAACGAGTCCCGGGTCTGCAGCAGTACATCGACGGGCCGTTCGATCTCTGTGCGACGGTCATGCTCGACGACGACTGGCTGCGGGCGCGGGTCGACGATACCGGCCGCCGGTGGCAGTGCACCGACGCGCGGATCAACGGAACGCTGTGGTGGTATTCGGCCAGCTCGACGATCGCGTTCCTTGCCATCGCCACCGCGATGGTCACGGGTGAGGCAGCAGATCCACGGCTGGACGGCTCGCGCTGCTTCCTGCGTTCGGACGGATATCTGGGTGGAACGGTGTCGGACAGCGTTCTCGAGGTCGCGGCATTGCCCGCGGCAGTGAACGAGACGTTCACCGGCATCGTCGACGCGTTGTCGGCGGCCTCGGGGGTAAGCAGGCAAGCGTTGTGGGCGATCGCCTCGGATTCGATCGCCAACCGAAGCTTGGATGTCGGTGCTGCGCTGGGTGATCGGTCACTCGGCAGCGACTTCGCAGAATGGCTGATCGGGGAGATGGCTGCAACACTTCCCGCGCCGCGTTTCGTCGACGTCGGTGGACGACGCTTCACACGCCGTAGCTCGTGCTGCCTCCTCTACGAGACGAGCGGGGCGGACAAGTGCACCAGCTGTCCGCGTCGATCACCGTCGGACAGGCTGCGGGGCCTCGAGGCCGCCGCGCGATACTAGCTGCTGCGCGACATCCGGTGCCGCAGCAGCAGGTACACCGCACGACGCATGAACGACGTCAGCAGAGCCTTGGCGTTGCCGATGCGAACGTCGCTGTCGGACAACAACGTCGGGTCACTTGCCTGCAGTGAGCGGTGGAAGTCCGCAGCCTGACGCGCCTGCTGTGTCGCCAGTTCCACGCTCCACTGTCCCGAGTTGATGCGGAACGAGGCCAGGGGCTGCGGAATTGCCACGATGTCGCCGCGTAGCGCGACCGCGATGAAGGTGGCCTGGTCGATCAGGTAGGGATGGCTGTTGTCCCACAGTCCGATCTCGCGGAGTTCCGACAGCTTCATCATGACGCCGCCGGGTTCGCCGAAGATGTTGGCACCGGCCCGAACTGCGGTTCTGGCGGCGACTCGACCCGAGACCGTTCCGTGCAGTCCGCCGAGCCCGCGGGCGGCGATGACCGTCTTGCCGTAGGCGTCGATCAGAGTCCGCTGCGAGGCGACCAGAACGGCGGACGGGCTGTCGTCGAAAGCCTGCACCTGGGTGGCCAACGCGGTGGGGGCGATGGTGTCGTCACCACAGACGAGCTTGATCAGCTCGCCGGTGGCTTCCTCGGTGACGCGGTTCCAGTTGGCTTGCGCCCCGCCGCCGGCCGGGGTGGTCAGGAGGCGGATCCGCGGGTCGTCGAACTTCTGCGCGACGGCGAGGGTTCCGTCGGTCGACGAATGATCGGCGATGACCAGTTCGAAGTCCGTGAACGTCTGGGCGAGAATCGAATCGATGGTCTCGGCCAGGTACTCGGCGTTGTTGTATGCCGGGACGACTACGGAAACACGGGGGGTCATGATGTGGGGGCCTGGCTCTTTCTGCGGAACGAGAAGTCGCGGTAGCCGAAGAAGCTGACGACTGCCATCACGGCTGTGACGACCAATTGTGAAGGGATGGGCGGGAAGTGGAAGACGGACACGGCGATCGTCATCAGGGAGATGTTGGCGACGAACGCGCCGAAATTCACGACGAAGAAGCGCAGCAGATCACGTAGGAAGTGACCCCGCACGCGGAACACCAGATAGCGGTACATCGCAAACGCGCACAGCACGTTGCAGAGATAGCCGAGCACGATCGCGGCGTGGTATCCGTACTGCTCGCCGATCAGCAACTGCCACAGGATGAACCACGCGGTACCCAATGCGGTGTTGACGCCGCCGACGAGCAGGAACGCGATCTTCTGATTCTTGACGATGCGCATCAGCGGCCCGGGCGCGCCGTTCATGCCGGCCGGGGGAGCGGGAGTCTGTGGTTCGGTCATCGACCGACCCCCAATGCTTGACGCGTCGCGAACAGGGTCGACGCGATGCCGGCGGGCAATGTTCGGTGCGTTCGGCGATCGATCTGTGGCCAGACCGTCGACCGCAGCCGTAGATCGCGACCCTGGAACACTGCGAGTGGGGACGCCGCCAGCACCACGTTCGGTCGACGGCGGAACACCGTCCGGCACGCTCCGAGTATCGAGCCGATGGTGACGGCCTCACCGGAGGCGAAGATCTTGATCGTCGGCGAGAGTCGTTGCGTGGCCGACATGGCGAGGGTGTCGGCGACCATCTCGGCCGCGTCGGACACGTAGAGGTAGTCGCGCAACGTGTCCATGGGGACGTAGATGGAGACGGGGGAGGCCATGAGGTATCCGCGGCACAGGTGCGAGATGAGGCCCTGCGGTTTCGCGAGGTTCTGACCCGGCCCGTAGAGGTTCGCGAACCGGCCGATGGCCACGTTGATGCCGGTGCGTGCACCGAACTCGGTCGCGATGGCCTCGGACTGCAGCTTGGCGAAGCCATAGTCGCCCAACGGAACCGGGTTCGTTCCCTCGTGATGCGGGGCTCCCGTCGCGCCGGCGTAGACGCCTCCGGCGGACGAGGCGAGGAACACGGTTCCGGTGCCCGCGCGGTCGGCGGCGACAGCCTCGATACGTGCCAGGACGGTGCGGATCAGGCCGTTCTCTTCGGCGAATTGTGCTGCGCTGGTTCCGTTCACGCCCGCTCCCGCGGCCCAGATCACGTTCCAGGTACCGTCGGTGAAGGAGTCGAAGAAGTCCGAACAGCGCTGCAGCAGAGCCTGTTCGGCGGACGCTGTATCCGACCACGGGATGGTGCTGGTGTGCACCCGATGCCCACGACGAGCGGCCTCGCGGGTCACTGCAGCGCCGAGCAGTCCGCCGCTGCCGACGATCCACGTGTGCGTTGCGGTCACAACGGCGGCGTTTTTTCGGGCGATTCGGTCGATACGGCAGGCGCAGTGCGTCCGAGCGGGCCGTTTCCGGGATCGGTGACGATCAGGTACGGCGGCTTGCCCATGGCCGTCTTGACGTTCACGCCCACGTACTCGGCCACCACACCGAGGGAGAACAGTGTTGCCCCGAAGCCGAACAACAGGATCACCATCGTCGATGCCCAGCCTCGCACCTCGGCACCCGAATCGAAGACGAAGTACGACACCAGTACGTACGCCACCAGAATCAGGCCGAGTACCGCGAAGGCGATGCCGATGAAGCTGACCAGCCGCAGGCCCTTGGTGCCGCTCGAGAGCACCATCCGCCAGAAGTGCGAGAGCAAGGTGCGCAGTCGGTAGCCCGATCGACGGTCCACCTCTTCGCGCAACGCCACCGGGCTGGTCGTGACGTCGCCTGCGATCCACCCGAGTGCGATGTCCAGGTACGCCTCGGAACCGGCGTAGGCGGCGACGGAGCGACCGACTTCACCGAGCACCAGGCGGAAGCTCTGGTAGTCGACGGTGTTGTCCCCGGCCAGCGCCTTGGCGATCAGCCACTTCGAGCCCTTGGAGGCTGCGTTGCGCCACATTCCGTGGGGAGCGACATTGGTGGGCTTGGCGTAGACGACGGTGGACTGCTGGTCGAGGGCGGTATCGAGCATGCCGCCGATGGCCGCTGGGTCGTGCTGGCCGTCCTCGTCCATCGTGACGATCCACTCGCCGCCGCTCGATGCCATACCGGCGAGGGTGGCGGGATGTTGACCGAAATTGCGACTCAGCCACACGCCACGCACGAACGTATGCGCTGCGGTGAGCTGCCTGATCACTGCAGCGGAGTTGTCGGGGCCGTGATCGAACACGAGCAGAACTTCTTCGACGACCATCGGACGCCCGAGTGGAGTGTGCACCACCTGGGTCAACGGGATGATCTCGTCCATCAACGCGCTGAGCGTCCGTTCGCCCTGATAGACCGGAACCACGATGGAGATGCGGTGCGGATCAGCAGCAGCGTCGTCGGACATCACGAGGTCTGACCTTATCTGCTGGACGTCGTACTGCCGAACTCCGGAGAATTCGAGCTTCGGCGTCGTCGCACATCGAGCACCACGAGCCCGACCAGGACGATCACTCCGCCCGCCATCGCGGCCAGTCCGAGTCGTTCGCCGGGCGGCCGGAAGGTGATCTGCAGGTCTGCGTTCTCGGTGCCGGGTGGCAGGTCGACGTACAGGAAGATGTCGGCCAGTCCCTTCGTCTGCAGCTCTTCGCCGTTCAGTGTCGCGGTGTAGCCGGGCCAGGCCAGACGCGAGAACACGACGCTGCCGCCGTTGGGTGCGCTGACGTCGACGTGCTCCGAGTCTGCGTCGGACGATCGGGGTTCGGCCGTGGCGTTCACGGTCGCGACGACGCGTCCCGACGACGCGGGAATCAACCCGTCGACGCGTTCGAGGACGTAGATCTGGCGAGCGGACTCGGGCGTGGGAGCGGTCACCCACATCCAGCCTGCGGGTGCGGGCCGGGAGTTCGCGAGCGGATACTGGTTCTTCTGCAGCACGATTCGATCGAGTTGCATCAGATCGGCGTACGTCTTGCCGGTGTACGGCTCGATCTCGAAGACTCGCTGGAAGGCGGCCGTGCAGGTCGATCCCTCGTGCTCGAAGCACAGCAGGTTGGCGAAGTCGAGATAGCCGACGGGAGTGTAGGCGTTGACGTAGTCCAGGCCCATGATCTTGGCGGAGTTGCCGTACACCTGGGAGTGCCAGGGAAGCCGGGGGTCGTCGGGTCCGTCGGCCTGGGTTTCGGTGAGGGCACGGCTGCCGAGTTGCAGGGTCGCGCCCTGCCACTGCGGGAACTCGGCCTTGGCCTCGGACTGGGACGCGGGCAGCCACCACTTGTCGAAGGGTGGTTCGTAGGTTGCCACCTGGTACATCGCGACCGGTGCGATCGTCACGAGCAGCAGTGCCGCCGTGGCCCGGGTGGAGAACCGGTGGGCCAGTAGCAGCGCGAGTGCGCCGACGAGCAGGATCACCAGGGCAGCGAGGATGTGGCGACCGAAGAACTCCGGTCCCGACGAACCAGCGCGCAGCAGCAGTACCAGTGTCAGCAGGCCGGCCGCGAGCAGCCGTGGCCGCAGCTTGTCCAGAGTTCCGTACCGGCTGATCAGAGTGACCACGAGAATCAGTGCGACGAGGGCGACGAACGGCAGAATGCGGGCGGGCCAGCGGATCGGCCCGATGTCGCTGGGACCTGCGGTGAAGATCAGGGCGAACGCCAGCATGATCAGCGGGGCAGCCAGCTCGCGCAGAGCCGCGGGCACCCGACGCCAGGCGATGAACGCCAGCGCGGGGACGACGAACCAGGCGATGTAGGTGACCGGCGACTCGGTGGTCTCGCCCGCCCAGGATTCGATACTCGTCACGGCGGTCGGGATGCTCGCGGTGAGCGATTCCGACCACGGTGCCGTCAGGAAGTTGTCGTTGAACGTGCCTTCGTCGCCGCTACGCCAGGTGACCGCGGACGTGAGCACTCCGGGCAGGAATGTGACGGCTCCGCAGGCCGCGGCAGCGATGCCCACCGCGCACACCTTCAGTGCCGGACGCCACAGCCGCTGGAACAGTCGTTCGCCGATGGCGACGGATCCGATCATCACTCCGGCCATCACCGCGGCGTGGACGTATCCGACGCTGATGGCGAGGTAGAGAAAGACGAACGGCACGATCGGGCCGCTGCGACCGCGGGCATAGGACACCGAGCTCGCCCACGCGTTCATGATCCACGCGGTGCCCATCAGTGCGGTCACCCACGAGGTGTTCTCGAAGAACAGCGTGAAGCCGACGAACGGTGCGCTGGCACCGGCGACCGCAGCCCAGTTGGCCCGCGCGCCGTAGGCGAGAGCGACGCGAAAGACGCCCCAGGCCAACAGGATCGAGAAGCCCAATTTGACGACCGTGGCCAGCAGCACCAGGTTGTCGATCGACGGCGAGATGTAGTTGATCGCCATTTGCACCGGGTTCCACAGGCCGCCCTGGCCCTCGACCGGGTAGTTTCCCGCCATCCACTGATCGAGCACCAGTGAGGGGAAATGCCCGTCGCGCATGATGCGTCCGAGTTGAAGCCAGTTGGGTACGGCACCCGATTCGGTGTCGTCGATGTAGAAGAAGCGGGGATCGACGCTGAGAACCAGGAGATAACCGAGGACGACGACTGCAGCGACCGCTGCTCCCCACACGAGGCGCTCTCTCCTGCTGTCGGGCAGGGCGGCGCGCACGATCGGGGTATCCGTGGGGGTCAAGGGTCAACTCCGTGAGTTCGGGCAAAGACACTCGACTGTATCTCTCGAGGTGGCCGAGAACCGAAACCGCGGCGTGCGGACGAGCGGTGTCGTCGCCGGTCGACAAGGTTTCCATCGGTCGCGAGAGTCACCGTCGATCATTCGCTCGGATGATCGAGACCATCCGCTGGGCCGATGTGGATCGACCGCCGAGACCGAAGACTGTTCATCATGACTCGATACCACTTCATGGACTCGCTTCGCGGGTTCGCTCTGTTCGGGATTTTGCTGGTCAACGTCCTGGACATCACCGAGATCTCCGCCGAAACAGCAGGCGGGGGCTTGCTCGACTACACGGTGCAATCCCGGTTCGTTCCGATCTTCACCCTGTTGTTCGGGGTGTCGATGTATCTGATCGCCGACGGTGCCCGTCGACGCGGTGTGGGTGCGTGGCAGCCGCTGATGTTCCGAATGCTCGGACTGGGACTGATCGGGGTGGTGCACTCGCTGGCGTACGGAGGTGACATTCTCCGCGCATATGCGATCGTCGGACTGATTGTGATGCCGTTGATCGTGTGGGCACCGGCCCTCGTCAACGTGGTCGTGGGCTGTGCCTTGACCGTCGCGAGCTTCGGTTTCTTCGGTGGTGGGTTCGACTCGTTGCCGGGTTTGCTGCTCGTGGGGGCGGGCGCTGCACAGCTGGGAGTACCGGCGATGATGGAGAAGTCCGTGGTGCCGGGGTTGGTGCTGACCTGCGTGGCGGGCGTGGCCGCGATACCGCTGATGATGTCCTACATCTCTGCGGGCGCCGGTGATCCGCGCTTCTCTCTTCCCGGTGCTCGAGCCGGTCTGGCCATGGCGCTGGCATACATCGGCATCCTTGCGGTCACGTGGCAGTGGGCCCCGATCCGCGCTGGGCTGCGAGCCGTGTTCGATCCACTCGGCAAGATGTCCCTGACGAACTACGTATCCGCGTCGTTCGTCGTACTGGCCGCTGCCTGGGGGTTCGGATTGTTCGAGGCCGAGTCGGTGTACCCCGCGCTCGGCATCGCACTCGTCGTGATCACCGTGCAGTCCGTACTGAGCCGTATCTGGTTGTCGCACTTCCGCTATGGACCGCTCGAATGGGTCCTTCGGGCTTTGACCTGGCGAAATCGGCCACCCTTCCGTCGCCGTTCGACTCGGACGACAGAACTCGGCGCGGCGTGCGTCTGACGGATCGGTCGGGGGCTGTGCAACCATGGTCAGTGGTCTTCTTGTCGACACGGCCGCACATGTTCATCGCTCGAACTGTCATTACTCGAACCGGATGGGGTACTTCTCGGTATGGACGGCACTGCTCTCGATCGTCTCGGCTCCGCATCGGATGTGTCGGCTGTTGCCGGCGGTGACGGTGAGCCCGAACTGACAGTTCAGAGACTGCTGTTCGACGGTCCGTCGCCCCTGGTCAGTGCCGATATGTACAGCTCGGTCGGCAAGGGTAATGCCGAGCGCACCCGCACGGGCGTTCGTATCGCCAAGCGCAGCGTGCTGCACACCAACAGCTACTTCGGACGGTTCCCGGCCAGCTACTGGCAGCGGTGGACCACCGTCACCGAGGTGGTGTTCCGGGCGACCGTCGCCGGTGCGGGTCGGATCGATCTGGTGGCCACGGACTACAAGGGTCACGAGCGCACGATGGCCAGTACAACGGTCGATTCCGCGAACGCGTCGACTCAATTGGCCGTTCCCGTCGCCACGACGCAGTTCCTCGACGGCGGCGCGCTGTACGTCCGCTTCACCACCACGTCGAGTGAGTTGTCGGTGCAGGACGCGGAATGGACCGTCGCCGCGCCGGAGAAGCTGCGTCCCACCTCGGTGGTGATCTGCACGTTCAACCGCGCCGACGACTGTGCCAACACCGTCGCTGCCATGGCCGACGATCCCATCGCCCTGCTCGGGGTCGACAACGTCTACGTCGTCGATCAGGGCACCGATCAGGTGCAGACGCGCGAGAAGTTCCAGCGCGTCGCGGCCGAGCTCGGTGACAAGCTCGTCTACATCACTCAGCCCAACCTCGGCGGGGCAGGCGGGTTCACCCGTGGCCTCTACGAGGTGCAGGGCAAGGGCGGCGATCCGGCCAACGTGATCTTCATGGACGACGACGTGCTGTGCGAGCCCGAGGCGATCGTGCGCATGAACTCGTTCGCCAACATGACCGTCGAGCCGGCGATCATCGGCGCGCAGATGCTGTACCTGCTGCACCCCGATCGTGTGCATGTCGGTGCCGAGGTGGCCAACCTGCAGAAGCTCGAAGCCGGAGTGCACGTCAAGAACGCGATCTCGGACAAGAGTGCGTTCAAACGCAAGCGGCAGCAGGACGTCCGCGTCGACGCCGGCTACAACGGGTGGTGGTCGTGCCTCATCCCGTCCGAGATCGTCGGGCAGGTCGGCTACCCGCTGCCACTGTTCTTCCAGTGGGACGACATCGAGTACGGATACCGTTCTCGTGCAAACGGATTCGCTACCGTGACGCTTCCGGGCGCAGCGGTGTGGCATGCCGACTTCGCGTGGAAGGACTGGGACGAGTGGCACCGCTACTTCAACCTGCGCAACGGCATGATCACCGCGGCCCTGCACATCGAACTCGACGGGCGCGCGCTCGCCAAGCAGCTGTTCACCGATCTGCTGCGGTACCTGGTGTCGATGCAGTACGGCATGGCGTACACGCTGATCAAGGCCGTCGAGGACTTCCTGGCCGGCCCCGATCATCTGCTCGACGGCGGAATGGACGCTGCCGGTTCCATCCGGCGTGAACGTGCCGCATACGGAGAAACCAAGCGCCACAACGCGAACGACGTTCCCGGAGTGCGTCCGGCGGATATGTTCATCACTCCTGCGGGCCCACCGCCGAAGAAGAGCATGGAATTCGCCGTCCTGGCCAAGCGCGTGCTCAACCAGTGGCGCGGCACGGTGAATCCCGGTCCTGTTGCCATCTCCGCGGACGACGCGCACTGGTGGCACGTCTCGCTGTTCTCGCACGCGATCGTCACCGATCGCTCGCAGGAAGGTGTGCGAGTTCGCAAGCGCAACAAGGCGCATGCGTCCGAGCTGCTCAAGCGCGGGGTGACCGCACTCAAGCGTTTGCGCACCGAGACGCCGACGGTTGCTGCCTCGTACCGTGCCGCCGTGCCGAAATTGACGAGCCGAGAGAACTGGGCTCGCCTGTACGGCCAGTAGCTATTTCGAGCCGACGACGGGCGCTGTGCGAATGCGCACGACGACCTGCTCGTTGTCGGCGGTGTAACCCAGGTAGTCGAACTCGGTACCGGTGCGTGCGACGAATTCCGTCCACGCCCGGTACTCGTGGTTGCGCCAGCCGGGGAAGTTGAAGTACTCGTCGAACACGATGACGGTGCCCACCGCGAGTCGGTCGGCCACCAGATCCAGCACGGTGACCGTCGACGAGTACAGGTCGGCATCCAGATGCAGGAACGCCAACTTCTCGTGGTGACCCTTCAAGAAGCCCGGCAGCGAGTCCTCGAACAATCCCGGCACAATCTGTGCGCCCGGCACTTCGGGGATGCTCTCCTGCTCGAACAGTCCTTTCGGAAACCCGGTGCGCCACGTCTCGGGAAGGCCGGAGAACACGTCGAATCCGGCGACGACGGTGATGTCCTTGCGTGAGCTCAATTCCTCGGCGATGATCTCGAGCGTCGTGCCGCTGGCGACTCCGAATTCGAGGGCCATGCCGCGAATGGAGACCTCGCCGAGCGCGAATCGCAGCGTGGCGTGGGGCCGCAGGAACGTCGGGGCCTGCGGCATCATCTCTTCGGCGAATTCGGCGCTCTGGGCGGCTGCTTCGACGTCGGACGCATACGGGATGTCTCGACGCATCCGCATCTCGAGGCCGCGGATGAACGCGTGCAGATCGTCGATCTCCCGGCGTTGGCGTTCGAGGACGTCGAGCAACTTGGCCTGCTGATCGTTGGTCTGCTCGGCGAGCTGGGCGGTCTGCTGAGCCAGAACCTCACCGATCGCTCGTTGAAGCTTCTCCCGTGCCGAGATCTTGATGCGATCGGTGAGCTTCCGAGGTTCCGTCATGCGCACACGGTAGCGGTATCAAGTGGGTGCGCGCACCCCTTGGAGGCAGCGTCAGGGTCGGCGGAAGTGTTCCCGACGCCCCAGCCCGCGCAACCGGAACCACTCGGCCAGACCCTTCGGGTTGCGGGTGGTGATCAGGAAGAACCAGGTGAAGCGAATCCACTCCTGCGGCAGCAGCTTTCGCATGCCGGGCTGCGACATCAGGTAGCCGCGATTGCGGTACGTGAAGTAGCGCTTGGTCGCGTCGTCCGGGTACTGCGTGTGCATCCGGCCACCGAGGATCGGCTTGAACTCCTCGGCCCCGTTGGGGTGGACGTAGGCCGCGGTGAGGCAGGTGCCGAACTTCAGTCCCGAGCGCTGCAATCGGCGGTGTACTTCCACCTCGTCGCCGCGGACGAACAGCCGCAGATCCGGCACGCCCACCGCGTCGATCGTCGACGCCTTGAACAGTGCTCCGTTGAACAGCGACGCAATGCCTTCGAGTAGGTCGTCATCGGGATTCTCGGGGTCGATCAATTCCGACCGCAGCCGACGCCACTCGACGCCGCGACGTAGCGGAAAGGCCAGCCGGTCCGGGTCGGCGATGTCGCAGACGACGGGGGAGACCTCGTCCAATCCGTGGGTGAGGGCGCAGTCGTAGAGAGTCTCGAGTACCTTCGGGCCCTCGGGGCGGCCGTCGTCGTCGGCGAGGAACACCCAATCCGCACCGAGCGAGAGCGCATACAGAATTCCGAGGGCAAACCCGCCTGCGCCGCCCAGATTGTGCTGCGAGCCGAGATACGTCGTCGGCAGGTCGATCGATTCCACCAGTTCGCGTACGGCCGGCTCGTCGGCATTGTCGACGACGACCAGATGATCGAGCGGACGCGTCTGTGCGCCGATGACGTCGAGCGAGAGAGCCAACAACTCACGCCGTCTGTGCGTGACGATGACCCCGATGATCCGATCAGGCACCGGCGGCATCGTCTCGCTCGATTTCCTTCAGGATCTGCGCGACGTGGTCTCCCGCGTCGTTGCCCTCGTATGCGCGCACCACGTCCTCGATCCCGCCCTGCTGCCGCACCTGACCGTGATCGATCCACATCGCGGTGTCGCACAGCTGAGCCAGGAATTCGTTGGAGTGGCTGGCGAACACCAGAATTCCCGATCGCTTCACCAACTCCTGCAGGCGAAGCCGAGCCTTCTTCATGAATTCCGCGTCGACGGCTCCGATGCCCTCGTCGAGCAGCAGGATCTCCGGGTCGATGCTGGTGACCACGCCCATCGCGACGCGCACGCGCATGCCCGTCGAGTAGGTACGCAGCGGCATGTCGAGGTAGTCGCCGAGTTCGGTGAAGTCGGCGATCTCGTCCATCTTCGCGAGCATCTGCTTGCGGGTCTGCCCGAGGAACAGGCCGCGGATGATGATGTTCTCGTAGCCCGAGATCTCCGGGTCCATACCGACGCCCAGATCGAACACCGGCGCGACGCGGCCGCGGATGGTGGCGCTGCCCCGCGTCGGCTCGTAGATGCCCGAGAGCAGACGCAGCAGCGTCGACTTGCCCGCACCGTTGTGTCCCACCAGTCCGACGCGATCGCCGTCCTTGAGGTTCATCGTGATGTTCTTGAGAGCTTCCACGACGACGACGTCGGAGGAGTTGCGGTCGATGGCCCCGCCGGCCTTGCCGAGGAACGCCTTCTTCAGTGACCGCGTCTTGGCGTCGAAGATCGGGAAGTCGACGCACGCGTCGTGGGTGCTGATGCTGATGGACAACTCGAATACCCCTAAACCCAGTAGGGCACGCGGGCCCGGTACTTCTTGAGTGCGACGATGGCCAGCGCCCATCCGACGACGGTGAAGCCGAGCACGATGTACCAGTGGTACGCCTGCTGATCCTCGCCGATCAATGGGGCCCGGATGATGTCGAGGTAATGGAAGAGCGGGTTGATCTCGACGAGCTTGGCGCGGTTCGCGGCCTCGCCGCCCATGGACTGCAGGCCCGAGGTGGTCCACACGATCGGCGTCATGAAGAACATCAGCGTGACGAAGCTGCCCAGGATCGGGGCGATGTCGCGGTAGCGGGTGGCGATGATGCCGAACAGGATGGATACCCACACCGCGTTCAGCAGGATCAGAACCAGTGCGGGGATCGCGAAGATCACGGTCCAGTGCAGCCCGCCGGGCGGCCAGAAGATCGCGATGATGATCACGTAGATCAGCATGTTGTGGCCGAGCAGCAACAGCTGGCGCCACACCAGGCGATAGACGTGCACACTCAACGCGCTCGGCAGCTGTTTGATCAGTCCCTCGTTGGCGACGAAGACGTCGCCGCCTTCGAGAATCGCGGCACTGATGAGGTTCCAGATGATCAGACCGACGGTGACGTGCGGCAGGAACTCGCGCAGATCGATGTTGAGCAGCACCGAATACAGCAGCCCCATGGCGATTGCCTGCACACCGGTGGCGATGGTGATCCAGAACGGACCGATCACCGACCGGCGATACCGCTGCTTGATGTCCTGCCAGCCGAGATGCAGCCACAGTTCGCGCTGGCTGAAACCGGTTCTCAGGTCTCCCAAAGCGCGCCGATAAGTCTGTGAGTCCGAAACCGGAGCAGGCATGTGATCTCCTGCCTCGCTCTCGGGATCCTTCGCTGGTGCCGACACGACGGTCGACACTACCTCTCTTCGGAGACTGCGCTCATTCCGAGCTTGCTACAGATACTGGCCGGTACCGCCGCCGCCGTGGCCCCCGCCACCCTGGCCGCCACCCGGAGCGCCCATCACACCGGGCGGCAACGCACCCTGCCGCATCTGTTCGAGTTGAGCCCGCGCGGCCATCTGCTGAGCGAACAGGGCCGTCTGGATGCCGTGGAAGAGGCCTTCGAGCCAGCCGACGAGCTGAGCCTGCGCGATGCGCAGTTCCGCGTCGGTGGGGACCACGTCGTCGCCGAAGGGCAGTACCAGGCGCTCGAGTTCGTCGCGTAGTTCCGGTGCGAGGCCCTGTTCGAGTTCGTGGATGGACGACTTGTGGATTTCCTTGAGCCGCGTCCGGCTCGCGTCGTCGAGCGGTGCGGCGCGCACCTCCTCGAGAAGTTGCTTGATCATCGTGCCGATGCGCATCACCTTCGCGGGCTGCTCGACCATCTCCGACAGGCCCGAGCCATCGTCCGATCCGTCGTTCGCGGAGGATCCGGCGGCGCGAGCCGCAGCGGCCGTCGCTTCCTCGCGGCTCAGGGCGAGTGGTTCTCCATTGGGGCCGATCACAACGACATGGTCCTCGGATGCGCTGTTCGGCTCGGATTGAGTCATATATCCATCTTTACGCGTCGCTCGCCGTTGCGCGATCGTCCGGGGCGATTATCCTGGTTCGGTCGTCGGGAACAGTGGAGGCCGGGAGGATCGAGCGTGCGAGGTGGGCAACCGTTCCCTGGGGAAACAGGACGTGGAACACATGCTTCACCGGTCGGCGCTTAGAGTGTCCGGCATGGGTTACGACGTCGCACGAGTGAGAGGTTCCATCCCCTCGCTCGGTGACGGGTGGATTCATCTCGACCCTCAGCTGGGCATGCTGATCCCGGACCGTGTGTCGACCGCTGTGTCCACCGCATTTCGGCACAGTGCCTCCAATCATTCGGCCGGCAACACCTCGGCCAAGCGCAGTGCAGCTCTGCTGGAATCTGCTCGCGTCGCGATCGCCGACCTGGTCGGTGCCTACCCGTCCGGCGTGGTCATCGGTCCGGACCGCGCGACGTTGCTGTCCTGGCTCGCGGATTCGATGAGCTCGCGGCTGGGGTTGGGAACCGGCTTGGTGCTCTCGCGTCTGGACGAGGAAGCGAACGTTGCACCGTGGCTGCGGGTCGCCAGCCGCTCGGGCGCGCACGTGCGATGGGCCGAGGTCGAGATCGATACGTGCGAGTTGCCCACGTGGCAGTTCGACGACCTGATCACCTCCACCACTCGGCTCGTTGCGGTCACCGCGGCGTCGCCGATCGTCGGTAGTGCGCCCGATGTTCGGGTCGCGGCGGACTTGGTGCACGAGGTCGGTGGCCTGATCGTGGTCGACGCGGCCGGAGCTGCCCCGTACGCCCACGTCGACATCAAGGAACTCGGGGCCGACATCGTCGCGATCGACACGGCCGCGTGGGGTGGGCCGTCGGTCGGTGCGCTGATCTTCCGCGACCCGACGCTCCTGGAACAGCTGCCGTCGATGTCGTTGAACCCGTCGGCCAAGGGACCCGAGAGGCTCGAGGTCAGCGCCCATCAGTACGCGTTGTTGGCGGGCGTGGTCTCGTCCATCGACTACCTGGCAAATCTGGACGACGCAGCGGCCGGGACGCGTCGCGAGCGCCTCGAACTGTCGATCGGATCGTTGCAGCACTACCACGACGGTCTTTTCGATTACCTGATGAAGGCGCTCGATTCTCTGGACCACGTCATGGTGCTGGGCAACGCACCGACGCGCATTCCCACCCTGAGCTTCACTGTCGAGGGCATGCCTGCGGTGAAGGTGTCCGAGCAACTCGCGCAGGCCAGAATCGGCAGTGTCAGCGGAGTCCACGGTGGCAGTCGGTTGCTCGACGCCTTGGGCGTCAACGACGAGGGTGGTGCCGTCACCATCGGTCTGGCTCCGTACACCACCCGCTACGAAATCGATCAGCTCGTCAAAGCGCTCACCGCGCTCGCCCTCTAGAGCGGCGTAGCCGCCCGCTCACGACCGCCGACCTGCGCGCTACTGGATTCGCAGGATCACTTTCCCGATGGTCTCGGCCTCATCTAGCATTCGATGCCCTTGCGCTGCTTCGGTTATCGGGATCTCGGCGTGCACGACGGCGGTGACGCGGCCTTCGGAGATCATCGGCCATAGATGCGCGGTCATGTCTGCGACGATGTTCGCTTTGCTCGACGGCCCGGTTTCGGGTCGGCCACGCAACCCGGCTGCATGTACCGAGCCACGCTTGGCGAGGAGTTTTCCGAAGTTCAGCTCGCCCTTCACGCCGCCTTGCATACCGATGGTCACGACGGTGCCGTCCATGGCCAATGCGTCGAGGTTGCGGTCGAGGTACTTCGCTCCCATGTTGTCCAGAATCAGGTCTGCTCCGTGATCCTGTGTCTGTGAACGGATCTCGGTGACGAAGTCCTGGTTCTTGTAGTCGATGAGGATGTCGGCTCCGAGATCGGCGCACATGTCCAGCTTGTACTTCGATCCGGCGGTGACGGCGACGGTCACGCCCATCTGCTTGGCCAGTTGGATTGCGTGAGTGCCGATTCCGCTGCCGCCGCCGTGAACGAGCAGTACCTGCCCCGAACGCATGTGTGCATCCATCACCAGGTTGGACCACACTGTGGAGGCGACTTCCGGAAGTGCCGCTGCCACATGAAGATCGAGGCCCCGAGGAATGGGAAACAGCTGAGTGGCGGGTGCGGCGACCTGCTCGGCGTAGCCACCGCCGGCCAGCAGAGCGCAGACCCTGTCTCCGACGTTCCAGCCGCTGACACCCTCGCCGAGTTCGGAGATGATGCCCGAGCACTCGAGACCGAGGATGTCACTGGCACCCGGAGGCGGCGGGTAATTGCCCTGACGCTGCATCAGATCGGCGCGGTTGACGGCGGTAGCCGAAACATCGACGATCACCTGCCCGCGGCTCGGACGTGGGTCGGGGACCTCGGTCCATTCCATGACGTTGGGATCGCCGAATTCTCTGAGTGTGATGGCACGCATGTCTCCATAGTGCGCCTCCACTGCCGCAGGCACTCCTACAGGTCCCAGAGATTGATCCCGAAGTCCTCGGCATGCGTGTCGATCTCGGCGAGTTCGGCCTCGGTGAAGTCCAGGTTCTTCAATGCCGCCACGTTGTTCTCCAGCTGTTCGACGCTCGATGCGCCGATCAGTACCGAGGTCACGCGCGGGTCGCGCAGGGCCCAGCTCAGGGCGAGTTGCGCGAGGGATTGGCCGCGAGTGGCGGCGATGTCGTTCAACGCCCGGAGATGCCCGATGTGGTCATCGGTGAGCCAGTCCGGATTCAGTGATTTACCCTGCGCTGCGCGCGAATTCGACGGGACGCCGTCGAGGTACTTGTCGGTGAGCATGCCCTGCGCCAGAGGTGAGAAGGCGATGACGCCCGCGCCGACCGCATCGAGGGTGCCGAGCAATTCGGGCTCGATCCAGCGATTGACCATCGAATAACTCGGCTGATGGATCAACAGGGGAACACCCGCGTCGGCGAGCAGCTCCGCCATCTTCTGCGTGCCCTCGGGCTTGTACGAGCTGATGCCCGCGTACAGGGCTTTGCCCTGCTGCACAGCGCTGATCAGTGCGCCCGCAGTCTCTTCGATCGGGGTGTCGTGGTCGGGCCGGTGGCTGTAGAAGATGTCGACGTGGTCGAGTCGCATCCGGGTCAACGATTGCTCGAGCGAGGACAGCAGGTACTTGCGAGAGCCACCGAAGCCGTAGGGGCCGGGCCACATGTCCCAGCCGGCTTTGCTCGAAATGATCAGCTCATCGCGATATCCGGCGAAATCCTCCGAGAAGATGCGGCCGAAGTTCTTCTCCGCACTGCCGTACGGCGGGCCGTAATTGTTGGCCAGATCGAAGTGCGTGATACCCAGATCGAATGCGCGACGCAGGATCGCGCGCTGGTTCATCAGCGGTACGTCGTCACCGAAGTTGTGCCACAGTCCCAGCGACACCGCCGGAAGTCGGGGGCCACGTGAGCCCACTCGGCGGAAGAGCATGGACTCGTAGCGGTCGGCGGCGGCAACGTACGGCGGGTCGATGTTGGGATCGGTCATTCTTCGACCTTAGGGCGCTGTACCGAACAGGGCCTCGAACCGCGTCAACCTACTCGTGGGTAGATTTCCTGCCTAAGATGACACGCGTGACGGCCGAATTAGCCATTGGTCCCGGGGGGGACCCGCAGTGGCTCGACACTGCGGAAATGAAAGCATGGCGCGCCTATATGGACGGCGGGCAACGATTGATGGGGGTATTGAACAAGGATCTGCAGGATCGCCACGATCTGTCGATGGCCGAATACCGCATCCTGGTGATGTTGTCGGAATCGGTCGACGGCTCCATCAGAATGAGTGAGCTGGCCGACGGTGTCCTGTCCTCCAGAAGTCGCCTGACGCATCAGATCAGGCGAATGGAACTCCAGGACATGGTGTCTCGCAGTACCTGCGTCAACGACGGCAGAGGCGTGCTCGCGGTGATCACCGACGAGGGCCGTCGGCGATTGGCGGAGGCGGCACCCACCCACGTCCGCGGCGTCCGTCAACACCTCGTCGACATCCTCTCGCCCCACGAACTCGAGGTGCTGGGCGACATCTTCGAGAAGGTCGACGCCGCGATGGACGCGTCCGGCTCGACACCGCGACGATGAGGGCTGGACGATGAGGGGCGATTGGGCCTCGGGCGGCCCGGCCGTTTAAGATCGCACACGGAAGCGTGGCAGAGCGGCCCAATGCACTCGCCTTGAAAGCGAGAGACGTGTAAAAGCGTCCGGGGGTTCAAATCCCTCCGCTTCCGCCACATGTTCGTCGTTCGAACCCGGTCCGCCCGCAAGGGTGGGCCGGGTTTTGTTCGCTCGGGGTGCCGCGGAGAGGCGTCGACACCGCCCCGGTCGACCGTGGCCTCGTTCTGCGCTCACAATTGTCGCCATGAGGACGCGCCGCAGTCGACCGTTACTGCACTTGAAGACACGGTTGTGGACGAATCCACCGTTTGCGAACGTCACCTCGCTTGCCTCCGCGGTCGTGGCCGTCAGTGGCGTGCTCGACGCCGTCACCTCCGATCCTGGCGCTCTCGGTCGGTTGTGGACATGGCTCTGGACGGCCGTCGCCGTAGTTGTGGTTCTGATCCCGGCGGCGATGGGTGAGAGGTTTCCGCGGAGCATCGCCTTGCTGGGCTGCGCTTTGTTCATCGGGGTCACATCGGTCCAGATGGCCACATCGACCCAAGGGATCGTCGCGATCAACAACCTGGTTTTCTATCCGTTGCTCGCCTGCTATCTCGGATGGTTCTTCCGTCGTCTGGTCGCCAGGTCGGTTGTAGGAGTGGCGATTGCGGCATCCGGCGTCGGCGTTGCGCTCAGCCCCAGCGGATCGCTGACAGTCACCTGGCTCAATCTGATGCTCGCGTCGCTGTTCTGTCTCGAATCTGCGAGCTATCTCTACCGCCGCTTGCAACGGCAGGTCGAGACGGACTCATTGACCGGGGCTGTGAACCGGATCGGGTTCGAGCGCAACGGAAGTCAGTACCTACGGTGGGCAGAGAAGTCCGGTGCACCTCTGGCATTGGTGATGATCGACCTGGACCGCTTCAAGCGAGTGAACGATGAGTACGGGCACCACGCCGGCGACCGCGTGCTGGCTCGATTCGTCACCGAAGTTCGACGCGGCCTTCGTGCGTCCGATGTGGTCGCGCGCATTGGAGGCGATGAGTTCGCCCTCGTCCTGCCCGGAATCGATGAGGAGAGTGCCCAGAGTCTGGTGGAGCGTCTTCAGTCGCTCACCTCCAGCGCGTGGTCTTCGGGTTCGGCAGTGAGTTCGCGCGGCGACACCATGGACTCGCTTCTGGCTCGTGCGGATGCTCGACTGCTCGAAGCCAAACGAGTCAGTCACTCGGCAAAACCCGACAGATCAGAGCGGCCCTGACCGTCGCGCGCCCTCAGTCCACCGCTCCAAGCTCAATCCGGTCTCGAAGCGTCGCACTGCTTTCGAGATCGGATCCGTGAATTCGATTGCACTGGACAGTAATTGGAGTGGATTCGTGAAATCGTCGACGGCTCGGCCGGTAGCCGTCGGGTAGAGGTCGTCCCCGAGGATGGGTACACCGAGTGAATTCATGTGCAGTCGCAGTTGATGGGTGCGGCCGGTCAACGGTGTCAGTCGGTAGCGACCGAGCCCGTCTCGATGCTCCAGGAGTTCGACGGTGGTGTGCGCGTTGGGTTCTCCGTCGACCTGGTGGGCGGTGAATTGCCCCTTCTCCGAGACGATTCGGCTGCGAACGACGGTGGGCAAGGTCAGCGTGGGGTCATGCAGTGCGACCGCCTCGTACTCCTTGCGCACCTGCCGATCCTGGAAGAGTGTCTGATACGCGCCGCGCAGTGTCGGGTCGATGACGAACAGGACCAGGCCTGCGGTGACGCGATCGAGTCGGTGAGCGGGCACCAGTTGCGGCAGGTCGAGTTCGAGTCGCAATCGCACGAGTGCGGTCTGCAGAATATGTCCGCCGCGGGGGATGGTCGGCAGAAAGTGCGGCTTGTCGATCACCAGCAACGCGTCGTCCCGGTACACGATCGAGATATCGAACGGCACAACGGTTTCCGACGGGAGATCGCGGTGGAACCAGACTGCCTCGCCGGGAACGTATGGAGCGTCGAAGGGTATGGGACCGGCCATGTCGACGATCTCGTCGGCGTCGAACATGGCGTCGATCCGGTGTGGAGGAATCCGGAACTCGGTCGCTGTCAGAAACTCGCGGACGGTGAGCCAGGTGCCGTCCTCGGGCATCCGTATTCGCGCGGGATCGAGACCGTGTCGCTTCGCCAGGGGCGGTTGCTGGCGTCGTCTCACCGGATGAGCGTATCCGCCCGCCGAGATCGCACTTGTGCAGAGAAATCGGTGTCATCTGTCTGCACAAGTGCGAATTCGCTACTCGCAGCCGATGCCGTCGTCGTCGCGGTCGAGATGAGGCCCGTAGCCGTAGTCGCCTCGATAGACCGGGGCGGCACCGGCGTCACGCGCCGCATCGCAGTTCTTGTACTGGAATGCCCCGCCGGAGGGAGCAGGTGCCGACAGTGGGGCCGGCGGTGAGGGAAGGAGTACCGGGCAGAACTGGGCCGATCCGCTGCTGCAGAGGAAATCGGTGATCGGGTCGGCCGAGGCGACGGCCGGGGCGGTGACCAGAGCGGCCGCAGCGATCGCACCGCTGATGCCGATCTTGACCAGCAGGTTCTTCGTCTTCATGGAACTCCAATCGAGGGGATGTGTTGTGGAGCATTCTCGGCCAATTGTTGAACTGTCAATCAAGTCATTCGAGTGACCTACGCCGCGACTCCGCGAACGCGGATGTGTTTGGAACCCGGCGATTCGGCGTATCTACGAACGTATGAGCGAAAACGAGCAGGTCAATCAGAACCCCGAGAAGGATCCCGACGATTGGGTCACCGGCGACGAGCCGATGACCGGCCCACAGAAGAGCTACCTGGGCACCCTTGCGCAGGAAGCGGGAGAGGAAGTTCCCGAGGGTCTCAACAAGGCGCAGGCGTCGGAAATGATCGACAAGCTGCAGGGCGAAACCGGCCGCGGCTGAATCGACGCCGCAGAGGTCCACTCGATGTGACATTGACCCCCGAAAAGTCCACCGAATGTCACATCGAGTGCCCCGCGCGAACGGCGTGTACGAGGACATCCGACCAGGTAGACCGTTATGCCTCGAGTACATGTAACAAAGGATCACGCGGACTTTTGGACCCGCATGTGCGCGGCTATTGTGAGCGAACCCACAGCTTTAGCGTGCGCGCAACTCGGTGGGTACGTTGAGTGACGGATGTTGTTTGTGTTGCGCCCCGTGAGGGTGCGCCGGGGGAGGATGGGCAATCTGATGCACCGCCGAGTGTTGGCAGTAGCGGGAACTGCTCTGGCAGTGTCGCTGCTGGGGTCGGGTCTTGCCGGGGCGCAGCCGCTTCCCGATACCGGCAGTTCCGACGGTGGCGGTGCGGCTCCCGGAATCACAGCTCAGTCCCTGCCTGCGGCGTCGGCACGCATCGATCGTGTGGACATGCTGACCGACCGTCGCGCTGCGGTGTGGGTCGACTCGCCCGCGATGGGACGCGCCATCCAGGTCCAGGTTCTTCTTCCGGCCGCGCAGGCCGTGTCCCGCCCGACGCTCTACATGCTCGACGGTGTGAGCGCGGGCAAAGAATCCGATTACAAGGAAAGCACCTGGACGCAGAAGACCGACATCGTCGACTTCTTCGCGGACAAGCAGGTCAACGTCGTGCTCCCGGTCGGTGGATCGAGCAGCTATTACACGGACTGGAACGTGCCGGATCCGGTGCTCGGCGTGAACAAGTGGGAGACGTTTCTGACGTCGGAGCTGCCGCCGCTGATCGATGCGCGCTTCTCCGGTAACGGCACCAACGCGATCTCGGGTGTGTCGATGGGTGCCCAGGCCGCGATGGACCTGATCACCCGTCACCCCAGCCTCTACACCGGAGTCGCAGGCCTGAGTGGTTGCTACGACAATTCGCAGACCAACTTCAAGGACGCGGTGCGCGCCACCGTCGCCACGAACGGCGGCAACGCGACGAACATGTGGGGCGAGAACACCGATCCCCGGTGGGTCGAGCACGATCCGTCACGTAATGCCGAAGCGCTCCGCGGCAAGGACGTCTACTTGTCCGTCGGCACCGGCCTGCCCGGTCCGTACGAGCTCGGCCCCGGTGGTAGCGGCGTCGAGAGCGCACTGATGGGCGGACCGCTCGAGGCGGCCGCGCTGTACTGCACCACCGTGTTCGATACTCGACTCCGGTCGCTCGACATCCCCGCGACAGTTGTCTACCGCCCGTACGGCATCCATCAGTGGCCGTACTGGCAGGACGACCTGCGTGAATCGTGGCCGACGCTCGAGCGCGCGCTAGGCCTGTAGAGCAAACTTCAGAAATGCGTCGTTCTCGTGCGGGTCGCCGATGGTGACCCGCACTCCGTCGTTTCCGTAGGCGCGCAGCAGTACGCCCTGTTCGGCGGCAGCAGCAGCGAATTCACCCGAGCGTTCGGCCAGCGGCAGCCAGACGAAGTTGGACTGCGATGCACCGACGTCGTAACCGCCCGCCACGAGCGCATCGCGCACACGATCACGTTCCGCGATCAGACCATCGGTGCGAGCCAGCAGTTCCGCCGAGGCATCCAACGACGCCACCGCTGCCTGTTGCGCCACGGTGCTGACAGCGAACGCGATCCGCACCTTCGACAGTGCCGTGATCACCTCGGGATCGGCAATCGCGTAACCCACCCGCAAACCGGCGAGTCCGTAGGCCTTGGAGAACGTCCGCAGCACGATCACGTTGCGTCGTCCGCGTGCCAGCTCCACTCCGTCGGTGTGGTTGCCCGCGTCGGGGCGGGTGTATTCGAAGTAGGCCTCGTCGAGCACCACGAGAATGTTCGACGGCACCGCGTCGAGAAACGCCTCGAGCTTGTCGCGCTGAACGACCGTTCCGGTCGGGTTGTTCGGGTTGCAGACGAAGATCAGCCGGGTGCGGTCGGTGATCGCGGTAAGCATCGCGTCCAGATCGTGCACGTGGTCGGCGGTCAACGGAACCTGCACGGGCGTGGCGCCGGCGACGCTGGTGACGATGGGGTACGCCTCGAACGAGCGCCAGGCGAACAACACTTCGTCGCCGGGACCGCAGGTGATCTGAACGACCTCCTGGCACAGCGAGACGGAACCACTTCCGACGGCCACGTTCTCCGTGGCGACGCCGAGCTTCTTCGCCAGTGACTCGACGAGCGCGGTCGCTCGATTGTCGGGGTAGCGATTGACGCCGCCGACGGCCTCCGCGATCGCGTCGCGCACGCTCGGCAGCGGTCCCTGCGTCGTCTCGTTGCTCGCCAGTTTGATCGCACCCGGAAAGGTGCGGCCGGGAACGTAGGCGGGGATGGCGTCGAGGTCGGGGCGGATGCGCGCGGTCACGGCTGCCATTATGCGCCCAGGTTCGGGGTTGACTTCTACGCGTCCGTGATATTGCTGTGCACGACCGGACCGATCGTCCTATCTTCGATAAGTATGTCGGGAATATTGAGCGACGTCGCAGTTCTTCGGTCCGCCTCCGCGCCCACGGTGGGCGCGGACGACGTGGTGGACACGTCCGCGCACGAATCACCCCCGCGAGAGAAAGTTCCGTTGACGGCCGTCGAACCCGACGGGCCACCTCGCGGCGGAATCGTCGTGCTGCACGAGGCCCGTGAGGTGCCCGAGTCTCTGCTCGACCTGCTGCGCGCACTCGCCTTGGAAGGCTGGCTGGCCGTCGCGCCGAACCTGTTCCATCGAGGTCACGGCGACGACAAGGAAGTATTCGGCGACGACCTCTTCGCGGACTTCGACGCCACCTCCGACTGGCTCGTCCAACGCGGTGTCTACCCCGACTGTGTCGGAGTCATCGGGTTCGACGACGCAGGGACGGCAGCGTTGATCGTGGCCACCAGTCGTCCGGTCGGGGCGGCGGTCAGTGTCGCTGCGGCCGGAATCGTCGAACCGCTCAACTCCGACGCAGTCGCGTTGGTCGAGGCAGCACCCAAGCTGCAGGCCCCCTGGCTCGGTCTCTACGGCGAGGATGACCCGCACACCCCACCCGATCACATCGAAGCCCTTCGCGACGCCGCCACGCGCGCCTCAGTGGCCACGAACGTCGTCAGCTATTCGGGGCTGAAGCATCGAGCCGACCATCCCCGCGAACAACCCGGCAGCTCCGATCACAGCGACCCGGCAGCGGCGGCGCTCGTCGACGCGCAGACCCGAATCTTCGATTGGTTCGACAGCTTCATGCGCTGAAGAGCAACAAGCATCTTTTACGCGAACGCCGCGCGAACCAGAGGCGTCGACCAGCCGTTTTGCCTTCTGGCCTTTGCCGTGTGTAATCTCTTTCCTCGGCGGTCCGAGAGGGCCGGCAGCCTAGGAGGCGTGCCAGAGCGGCCGAATGGGAGTCACTGCTAATGACTTGTCCTTTCACCGGGACCGGAGGTTCAAATCCTCTCGCCTCCGCCACGAACGGTAGATCGTTACCGTTCAGCTAGACCAGTTGGATAACTGAACATGCGCCCGTAGCTCAACGGATAGAGCACTTGACTACGGATCAAGAGGTTAGGGGTTCGAATCCCTTCGGGCGCACAGAAGAAATGCCCCGGAGCTGCAGCGATGCGGTTCGGGGCATTTTCGATGACCATCCGAGTTGCGCCCGGCTCAACACTTACTCAACACATTGGTCGGAATTCGGCACGAAAGTGTTGAGTTCACGGTGTCGGGGCCGGACAGCCTCAGTCCCAACATTGGAACGGCTCGACCATGACACAGTGGCGTCGTGACGATCAACGAGTGGTGGCTGACGGACCCTGCCGAGCGGTATTGGATGGAGACGATCAGGCGCGACGATTTCGGCGATGGAAATCAGAGTCCCGTTCGCGAAGCGAAACGGAGTCTCGACTCCGTACTGGGAGCTCGTCAACCACGTTCGGGACGGCGACGTCGTACTCCACTGGACGACAGCCCGGGATGGGAAGCCATCCAGGTTCGTCGGTTGGTCGATCGTCGACGGTGAGCCGTACGAGGTCGACAACCTCGTGTACAACGACAACAGCCCCGCGAGCGGCCGAGAAGCTCTGTTGCGCGACTACACGGAGTTCTCGACGTCGGTTACCTTCCAGGATTTGAACGAACGCCTACCCGCCATCCGCTCGGTGCAGGATGTCCTCGAGATCGGCCGTGACGGAAGCGTCTACTTTCCGTTCGCATTTCTCTCGAATGGAACCCTCCGCCCCAAACAAGGTGGGTACCTCAGCAAATTCCCCTCCGCGCTATTCGGTGTGCTGCCAGAACTTGCTGTCGCGCAGATCCACTCTTCAGCCGACCGAGGCGTGGATGGCAAGGGATCGGAGACGTCGTCGACGGCGCGTTCGGATCGCCGGCAAGCCCTCGAGGCAGGTCACGTGTCGGACCCCAAGGTCCGGCGAGCGATCGAGATGCAGGCTGTGCGGCAGGCGATTCAGCACTACGAGTCGCTCGGGTACGAGTGCAAGGATGTCGGCGCATCCCGGCCTTTCGACCTCCTGCTTTTCGGTTCTGGGGACCTAGCCAGCGAGCGGCATGTCGAAGTGAAGGGCTCGACGGGGAACCCAATGCCGTCGAACTCACCCACGGCGAGGTCAATCACGCACGGGAATTTCAACCAACCGACCTATTCGTTGTCAGTGGTATCACTTGGCTTCGCCACGGGAGTGATGTCGTGACCAGCCCAGGTCATGGGCGAGTATTCAGTGAGTGGGCTCCGAGAGACGAGGATCTTCTACCGATCCGATTCAGACACGCCGTCCCTGACCAGCATGACCTGACGCCACCCGAGTTACAGATTTGATGACTCGTCGGAGTAGTTCGAGGGTCCGTACAGATCTAGAGTTGCGGTCAGATCTGGCGCAGAATTGATCCGTTGGATGTAATGAGCTTCGGTGACACGCGTCGATGAATGCCCCAGCTGGGTTTGCGCGGTCTCGATGCCATAGGTTTCCTTGATCAATGTGGCAACCGTCTTGCGGAAAGAATGCGGTCTCACCCAGGAGAAATCCGCGCCGAGCGCAGCCCTCCACGATCGTCTGACGTTGGATGGCGAAAGCCAGTTTCCGGTGCTGGTCACGAATACTGCCTCGTGAGGGTTGATGAATATCGGCGATTCTGCCCGGCGCCTCAGTATCGTCGCTGCGAACTCGGGCAGAACCAATGTCAACGGCGGGGAATCGCCTTTCCTGTGTTCCTGACGCCATAGGCGCTCGCCCGCAACCCGAGGAACTATCAAAGTCGCCTGAATCGTCGCGGTCGCAGGGCTGACGTCGAGACGGAGATCCGGATAGCGAAGAGCTAGCACCTCTCCGATCCGAGCCCCAGTCGCAATCAGGAGGTCCATGATGTCTTGTAGGTCTTGGCCAGGCTTGGGGCCAGGCTTCCGTTTCACCGTCCCGTCCGCGAGAACCTCTTCGTGAGCGCAATAAGCTGCGACTCGGCTTCGGATCTCGTTCAGCTCGTCAAGAGTGACGGACCTGACCGGCTGCCTGGCCTTCTTCGGCAGCGCCACTTCTCGGACCGGGTTCTGTGGCATGAGGTCCAATCGGACGGCTTTGGAGAAGACTCCTGTGCACACCACACGTGCAATGCGGGCGCTACTGGGAGCTCGCGCGGCCAGTTCTCGGAGGAACGAATCTACGGTGCCTGTGCGGACTTCCCTGACAAGTAGTTCACCGATGGCCGGTGCACACAGCTTGTTCCAAACATCGAGATAGCGGCTGTAGGACTGCGCTGCCAGTGATGGTTCCTGCTCGGCAAACCAACTCGAGGCCAGGGCTGAGACGGTCGAACTACTCGTCAGGCCGCTTGCGCGGGTTGGTGCCAGCCTGTTCTGTAACTTCGCGTTCAAGTTCCGCCGAGCGGCCTCTGGGGACCGGCCGCTTGCCTCGACCAAGCGGCGCACGCCGTCGGAATCTCGGATACGAACCTTTGCGACGAAAGCCGACCCGCGCTTTGTGTTCGTGATCTTTCCCCACTCTCCAGGGGCAGTGCGCTGCCTAGCCATCCTCTTCGTCCTGTGTGTTCATGCCCAGTTCTGTCATCCGTCGAAAGAGCTCCTCCGAGCGTCGTCGTGCATCCTCGTACAGATACTGCATCGACTCGATATGTTCGGCGGATTCGTTCTTGGACAATCCGTTTCGTAGTTGTACCCGGGCGCGACGCATGGCCTTGAGTGCATCGAGCCATTCGCGAGTGATTCCGACACGATCGTTTCTCGGGTCGAAGGTGTCTCGGACCCACATGTCGAGAGGAGTTTCTGATTGCTCTTCGGTCCATTCCGAGCTCGGTCGCATGAGTCCGGCCTCGCCGCTAAACCAGCGGAGGGCATCGTGAGATTCTTGCGGCAGCCCAGGGAGTACTTCGACCTTCCCTTTGGGAAGGTCGGGGAAGACCAACTGTGCAGGTGAGACTCCCAGTGCCGCAGCCAATACGAGCAGTTCCGAGATGTCAAGGCTCTTCTTTCGACCTGTCTCCAAGTCTGCAACCACCGACCGGGAGATTCCCCACCCGAAGTCGACGGTTCTGTCGGCGAGCTTTGCCGCGGACAGTGCGGAGTGGTCTTTACCCCGGAGTCGGCGAACTTCCGAGGCGACCCGGGCAACGATTGATTCCGCCCAAGACTGCGTCATGGATACGCAGTCTAGCTGAAAATACGTCGGTCTTGTGGGTGGGGTACGTAGTTGCTACTCTGTGGTGGAACCACATGGACTGATCCGATAAGTCCCCCAAAATGTGGCTCTACCACACAATCAGTGGAGGTGCTGAAGATGCCCAGACGGCTGCTGTCTGTCCCGGAGGCTATGGCTTGCACGGGACTTGGACGATCCAACTTCTTCAACAAGATCGCGTCCGGAGAAATCCGGAGCGTGAAGGTCGGCAAGCGTCGGCTCATCCCGGATACGGCCATCGATGAGTACATCGAAGGTCTCGAGGCGGAATCCGACGCCAGTTCAGGCGTCGCGTAAGGCCCGGGGCCAACTGCCCCTCAGGAAACTGAAACGCCCCCGGAGAATCTCGGTGTTACCAGCACCGAAGCCGAGGGCGTCGAAACCACAACCCGTGAGGAAGGAGTTTCGCCACCGATCATAAAGCGTCTTGACAAGTGATTCAAGACATTTCGCTGACGCACCGTTCTCCGCCCCTGATTTCGGTCAGGGGCCGAACGGGCGATGACGCACGCTTCGATTCGCGATCGCGCGGTCGAACCCCTCTGCTCGCACTCGAACAAGCCTTCGCTGTGAACCGTCTAGCAAAGGCCTGATGTGTCGCAGCAGCGTCGTTTTCTGGCAGAGCCCGACGTTACACCAGCCTGCCGCCGGCCTGTGCACCCTGTGTAAATCCTCTGAGACCGGCCTCGAGGCACCACACGCTCGACTGATCATCGAACGAGTGGCGATACCGAGCAGCCGCGCGTCCATCGTGACGCGGGGCTATCGGACGTGGAGCGGACAACGTGGGTGCGGAAATTGGCTCAGGGGCCATGGGGGGTCCGAGACAGACCGACGAAGTACCACGCCTTTGAACCCAGTCACTACTGAAGAGGACCCATGAGAACCCCTGACCATCATCGAATCGAGCCTCACTTGCTTTCGCTCGCACGTCGTTTTCACCCGTCACTGCCTGTGCGGATTGGCGATCGAGCCGGAATCCCCAAGCCTGCCTTGGCATCAGCGGCCAAGCGTGATGAATATCCAGGCTGTAGTCATAACGAATCCAATGACGCACTGCGCGAGCTGTATTCGGCCGTACATCGAATACCAGCAAGGCTTGAATCGCCCGTCTATCGGTCATCACCTGATTGGCCACCAGTGCCAGTGTCGCGTGCATCAGGTGCAATACACGCCACAGGCGTATCGGATCCGACAGAGCCCACTCGAACCACAGGTCCTTCACCGCTGATGCTTCCCTCTCATGTGTTGTCGGGCAATAGACCCCATTCGGGTGATGCCTCCGTCACCAGTAAGGCGACCTATTCACCCATTGCCCGCCGCGGCTCAGATACATCCCTCAGGAGACTGGGGTGCCATGCGTCCCTCGCAACCATTTCGCTTATCACCCGCAACTCCTGCAATGGAAGTGAGACCCGCCATGCCCGCTGACATCATCGCGTTCTGCAACCAGAAGGGTGGCGTGGGCAAAACCACCGAGACCTTCCACCTCACCGACGCCGCCGCGCGTGCGGGCAAACGAGTTCTCGTCATAGATATAGACCCGCAAGGCAACCTCAGTACGGTCCTCGCCGCACAGACTCTTGCTCTCGACGACCTTGGTGTCGCAGACGTGCTTTCGGACTCTTCGGGAGCAACGATCGGCGACACAGTCGTACCCTGCATCTGGCCAGGTGTCTTCCTGGTCCCGACAGTGCCCGGGAACGAATCACTCGCGTATGTGAGAGACCAGCTGGTGGTTGCGGGAGCGGGGCGCGAACGCCGACTTCGAGATGCACTCGAAACCGTTGCTGATCAGTACGACGTCATCCTGATCGACTGCCCGCCCAGCTTGGACCTGCTGACCATCAACGCACTCGTCGCGGCACGCAAAGTTGTTGTCGTCAGCCAATCTGCGCTGTTCTCGGCGAACGGCTTGGCGCGATTATGCCGGACAATTGACGCAGTCAGACGAAGCTACAACGCCGACCTCCGCCTTCTCGGTGCGGTGATCAACCTGCACGAGAACCAAACCATCGCCGGCCGAGAACAGCTCATCGAGATTGCAGCCAGCATTGACATTCTCGGTGATCCAGTGCCGAAACGAGTCGTCATCAAAGACTCGATGGAATCGCAGACCAGTCTGAAGGACTGGGGAACAACCCAAGCGCGGAGCCTGTGGACTATCTACCGCGACACAGTCGAGATCCTCATTGATGGAGAGCAGTGATGGCGCGGCCCGAGCGGATGAAGAGCGCACTGGCCGGACAAAGCCCCGTGAACCCACCTCACCCGGGCAACGACACGTCTCAGCCTGTCGCAGAAACCCTACTGGTACAGAAGAACTCGGAATCAACGGTGGATCACAGCAAGTGCAAACGCTCGTACTATCTCTACACGGCCACTGTCGACGATCTCCTCAACGCCGCGGAGGCACTATCCGCGACACCGGGAGCGCCGCGTGGCCCATCGGATCTGGTCAACGCAGCGGTGGAGGAGTACCTCGAGTCGCTGCGTCTCCGGTTCAACGACGGCAAACCGTTCCCCAAACGGACAGGTCCGCTCGCGCGTGGACCCAGGATTCGCTGACCGGTCTATTACCTAGCCACTGCACTTTTCACCCGCTATCGCGGGTACATCGCACACCAAGTCGGTCCGACGCAGCTGCCGACCGACACATTCCCGGAGATCAGGAGGCAACATAGGTGGATAGTTCCGTACTCGGTATCGAGAACCTGCCGTTGCTTACGTTGGACGAGGCGAAAGCTCGGGCGCTCGACATCGACTTCCGTCGCTGCGGTTCAGCGTGGATGCACGGCAAGATTGTTCCGCACTGGTTGCTGCAGGCCGCAATTCGGTCCGGTGCAGTTGTCTACGACCGTTCCGTTTGGGGTCAACTGGCTCTGTCTGCACACTTCACCGAAGCAAATCGACATGAAATCACCTTCGTTATCACCTACGGGTTGGACGGTGCACCGAACGTCGTTGACGGGAAGACAACCGACTACCCATCGAACATCAACCAACTCGATGATGCCGCTCAGAACGCCGTACCATCGACGCTCGTTCCTAGCCCTGAAAGTGCATTAACTTGGCTGGCGCTCCTGGTTGATTCAATCAACGAGCTGCATGACCGAGCTCGAGCGCTCGTGCGGTGGTGGCCGCGCTAGTCGGATCTTCCTGCCCCTGTCCACGAAGGCGTTTTACGACGGCAGAGTGCTCTCCATGGTGCGCCGTTCGGAAGCCACCGCTCAGGCCGAATCGCTAACGTTGGCCATAAAGCCGAGGCCGTAGAGGGTGGAGAAGCTAAGATCGGTTCGGGCGTTGCACAAAAGGTGGAGGCGTTGTAACAGGGGTTCGCGGCCACCATGCGACTCCACGATAACGTCCTCCTCGAATGATCCTGGAGGTGGATGTTGCCCCCGCAGGCAGGCATCTGTTCGACATTCCGTTGTCCGATACAGCCCCACCTGCCACCGTCCGGATCTCCTACTCAGGCCAGGACCGATGAGACTGACACCGTCGTTACGGCACGGGCTCCAGTCCGATGCGCCTGGACAGGCCAGGGGTCATATTGTGGAGGGGTGGACACCTTGTTATCGACCAGCGTTTTGGTACAACATAGCGACGTCGTCGCGGATGTGGCGAAAGGGAAGGGTACGCGGACTGTCGGGGTACCGATCCACGAGGCCCGCTTGACGGAAGCGTTCGCTCAAGACGCACACAACCTTATGCCTCCTGGAGCAGGTCGTAGCCTCCATCTGCTGTTGGAACCACGAATCGGTCGAGGTCGGCCGGATGTGCTCCTACTTGCAATCTCATCAAGTGGACTTATTTCGTACCTACGTAAGGCCAATCGACTCGCGACCTTCACCGAGGCGCAGGTTATTTCTGGCGATGTCGACGAACCTGTAGGGGTGTCGGCTACTTACGCCCGAGACCTGCGGTCGAAGATGCAGGCCGCAAACTGGAAAGATTCGCAGCTCGCGCATGCGAGGAACCTCGTCCACGACTCACTCGCAGTGGAGGCGAAGATGTCGGACTGGCGACGTGCGGTGAGACAGGTGGCGCGATTCGGGCCGATGGCCCACCGCACTGCAATTTTGATGCCAGAGAACGTTGCGGCTCGCGTCGACCTGCCCACGTTAGGTGTATACGAGAGCGGTCTGATTAAAATGTCGGGCGATCGGCTGTCGTGGCTACGTACCGCGCCTAAGCGTCCGCTTGGTGACGCGCAAAAACTCTGGCTTCTCGAGCTCCTGCATCGACAGCTACAGCGCGATCAGATTCCCTCTGCAACGCGCATTTCCTCAACCGCGTGAAGCAAGTTGGTGACGCGTCCAGCGTAAGCGGGCGGCAGCACTACCCGGTCTCGTGCAATACGGCTGTACAGGCTCGATGCCTCGTTGAGTGACTTTTCGACTGCGTCGAGTCGAGTCGGTACGTCCGCTGAGGTGGTGCCTGCCTCGGCCCTTCTGGACAGTTGCGCCATGAACTGCACTTGGGCCTCCGCCCGTGTCCAGGACGATAAGGCACGGGCGGCGAAGGTTGCGCTGATTTCTGGGAGCACGATGTCGTCGCTGTAGGGGAGGTTCATAACGTATGACAGTTCCTCTTGTGCCTTCAATGAGGCCCACAGAGCGGGTAGATACACCCTCGCAGTTGGGGGCTGACCACCGGCGGGAGACGGTTGCCATTTGGAGATGAAGAATTGTCTTAAGGTGTAAAACCAGCCAGAAGATATTGCGGTAGCGCCAGCGGCCAGACCTAGGAGTCCTTCGAGATCCGAATACCCCCAATGTACTTCATATTCGTTGACCTCTGACAGGGTGTAGATAAGCCGGAGCAAGTTGGACAAGCGGTTCGAGTCCCACGGTGCGGGCGGATAACCTTTAGTTGCCCGATTGACAACTATGTAGAAACCCTGAACATCTATGGTTGTGACAACGTCGAGCCAGTCGGCAATGTCTTTCCAGTTACTTAACGCGCCCTCATCGATGGCGACACTGGCAATGGTTCTATCTCCTCCCCATGCGTCGACGGCAGATCGGGCGTACTGGAGTGCTAGAGGTGTCCAGATATCTGTAAAAGTCGACTGGATGCACGTGGGTGCTATCAAACGGTTGTGAATTCCGACCGCAGTATTGGCGGCCTCGATTGACGCTATTTGGTTGGCGACATCGCCAGCGCTTTGTGACCACTTGATTCGGCGGAAGTTCAAAGCGTGAGATGAATGGCGTCGAGCCGAACCCGCTGGGGTTGAGGAGTAGATATAAGATTGAGGATCGAGGAGCGCATCGAGGCCCCTCGACCGAAGTCCCGTCACCGTTGTGGTGAGTGCGGCGACATCTTCGTCACCAGGGCTGAGCACGACTCCGGAGAGGGAGCCCTGATCGGAGACGTCGAAGATCTTGCTGCCCTTGCCGTATCCGTGCTGAACATAGAAGCTCATACCGTAACTCCAAGTCGGCGTAGCGGAATTGACACATTTCTATACCGCTGGCTGGGGCGCGGAGCCAGCAGACGCGTGATGACTACCTGCAGGTCCTCTTCGCACGACACGCCCTCAAAGGAGGAGGCGTCGAAGCTTTGTAGTCTCCGAAAGTACTCGCTACTGTCTATTTTTTCATACCAGAATGGATGGTGCCCGACAAGCGCTTCAAATGCGACAATCCCGATCTGAAAAAGATCTGTTCTGAAGTCGATTTCTGCGATCCGTCTCATCTCGAATTGCTCAGGTGCGGCGTATCTACCTGTGCGTGGCGATGCGCCGTACGCATCGGTGAGCGGCGAAAGATCATTGTGGTACGCAATTCCCAGATCAAGCAGAACCGGAGAACCTGCATCGTCGAAGACGATGTTGCCGGGTTTGATGTCGCGATGCACAATTCCTGCGTCCGACCACATTGCGTTGACTGCTCGAAGTAGCGCAATAACCAGACGTCGAGAAAGATCCTCGTTTCCACCGAAATTCTTAATAGCCTGATCGAGAGTCCCCCCTGGGTAGTAGGGCTCTGCATACCAAATGTAGTCTCGTCTTGAGAGCCTGCATTTTCTGGGCGGCTCGACGAGCTTTACCACGTGGGGCGAATCGACCTGGGACATACCCTCGATCTCGCGGCCGAAGCGGGTCGGAAACGGGATGGAGTCGTCGGAGTCAAAGTCGTCCTCCGGAAGTGGCTCCTTTACAATTTTGATGACAATGTCGTCTGATCCGCTACGGCCCCGGTAAGCAACCTTGTAAGAACCCTCACCTAGCTCAGGTAAGGCCAGTTGATAATCGGCAAATGCTTGCATCAACTCGTCATCGGAGAAGGGGACCGTCATGCGCTTTCGCTCTGGCTCACCCGACAATATTCGCATACTGGGAGTCGATCTGCACTCAGTAGCAGTGAACGGGAGTGTGGGGTAGCGGTCAACGGGCGTGTGGGCCAATTCGCAAGTATGTCTCGAATCGACCCTTGTGGTGCTTATTTCACAAACTTGATTTTGCAGCAGTGCCTCAGAAATGGTCGTTTCTGGGCCACCGATCTGTGAGACACGGGCGCGGCCAGAATCAACTGAGTCGGTTTGGTCTGAAGAGTGACCGCGATGGCGGGTTGGGTCCTCGATGACGTATGCCCCACAAACGAACGTTGCCGGGACACTCGCAGGTGAGACACCTAGTATTCGAAGCACGGCAGTTGTTCGCCGCGTTGCGACTCGGTTACGTCATGACCTATGAAGGAGACAGGGTTGGAAGCGGCCGGGCGAACCTCTGCACTCCGTATGGCTGTTGTCACTGCGCATTCAGGGGGCGGAGGAGCGTTCTCAATTGAGGATGACATCCGAATGGTCAAGTCCTCACTTCTCTACGCCGATTCAGTAACTCTCTTTTCGTACTCAGCGGCCATGCTCGAAGACTTCTGTGCCGCGGACCTCGCTGGCTACGAGCGACGAATGGAATACCTAGCTGCCCACACTGACGACGTACTCCGGGGGCTCGGACTCGACCCTTCGGTTCTACAAGACTCAACCCTGACAGGCAGGCAACGGAAAGAGATACGCCGGCGCGCTCGGAGAATCAATGCCAGCATGATGGAGGCCGTCGAACACCTGCTGTCCATCCAGGAGCTGACACCCGACCTTCACGACATCGGCTCAGTACTGGAATCAGGGCACATGAAAGACCTCCAGCAGGTCATGGATCTCGGACTATTGACGCTCGCTCCGGATGGTTTCGCACTCGACCCGACCCAAGACAAGGCTTCGGTATACACCGAAGCACTGGGCCGCCTGCTCAAAGATCGTCGCTTGCAACCGGTCCTGGACGAGAGGATGTCGCGGCGTGTCTTGGACGCGCAGTCGTCCGGCGAACCGCTAACGGATGACTACACCCAGGCGCGAGCTCGTAGAGCCGCCGTGGGTGCGGGGTTGATTGCGCAACTGCCCACGTTCCCCGAGGCGTCAATGAAAGACGTTATCGATGCGCGAGATCAGCTGCGCGAACCGTTGCTGTCCTACCGCGCCGAGATGAAAATCGCCGCGGAAACGATCAAGTCAGATGCGTTCGACTACTCCAATTTGGAAGCTGACATCCAAGATCTGTTCAGAGACCAAGTCGAGCCCAAGTTGCGTGACTTTCAACGCGAGCTGGCCAAGACAAAGGTCGTGCTAGATGCCGCTAATGCGATGAAGACCACGGTCGCCGCCGTTGTCTCCGGCGTAGGCGTAGAAGCATCTCTACTGCTGTCTGACGCGCAAATCACTCTGCCCGACCTCGCCACCATGGGCTTGGGTAGCGCTGCGGCGGGTGGCGTGATCACTAGTGGGTTGGGTATTGCGAAGGCCCGCTTCGACGAGATCACCAAACGCAATCAAGAGCCCTATTTCTATCTTTACAAACTCAGCAAACAGCTGTAGCTACCTAACGCTGCCCGATTCGAGAGGTTTGCCGCTGACACGCTTGACGCCAGCTCGATGCTGATTGTGCCGCCGGAAGCTAAACGACGAGTTGGGATCTGTGCATGGCTATGCATGATCATGCGTTGTCTTGCTAACGGTCGTTTCTGGGGCACCGATCCGTGAGACACGGGTGCGGCCCGAACGAAGGCGCGATCGCAGGCCGTCGGCGCGGTCCCGAACAGGGCCCGGAGCCGTTTAGGTCCCGCCGGATCATGTCAGTTTCAGACGACGGCTGCACTCTTTGCAGGCGTTTCGAGGGTGAGTGCACGTGTCTTCTGACATTCTGATGTCAGAAGTGCGGTGCACGGTCGCATGTTCGGCTCTCGGTGACAGGGAGGCTTGTGATGGACCCCGACAAGCTCGATGTCGTGGAGACCGGTGTGCTGACAGCGTCGGGGGAGCGGTGGTCCCAGGCCGAGGTCCGTTTCGCTGTCCTGGCTCCCTTGCTGGAGATGCATCCGGTGCGTTCGGAAGCGGTTGACGATGCAGCACAGCGGTTGGAATTGTCCAGGCGGCAGGTCTACACGTTACTCGGCAGGCTCAGGAACGGGACGGGGACAGTCACCGATCTTCTGACGAAGGTCTCGTCGGGAGGGCGTGGCCGCAGCCGAGTAGCGGCTGACGTCGAGGACGTGATCGGCGACCATCTCACTCGATATTTTCTTCACTGCCAGAAGCCGAGTGTCGCTGCGCTGCACCGACGTATCGCGCTGGCCTGTCACCGCGCGGGTCTGCCGGTGCCGGCCAGAAACACCGTCACTGCGCGTATCGCCGCCCTCCATCCGGCATCGGTCGCCAGGTCCCGCGGAGGACCCGATGCCGCCCGCCCGCGTCAGTCCGCCGGCGACAGTCCACCGACGGTTTCGGGGATTCTCGATCAGGTCCAGATCGACCACACCGTCGTCGATCTGATGGTCGTTGACGAGTACGAGCGGCAACCGATCGGTCGCCCTTACCTGACGATCGCCATCGATGTCTTCAGCCGTTCCGTACTCGGATTCGTCGTCACTCTGGAGCCGCCATCAGCGGTATCGGTCGGGTTGTGCCTGGGCCGGGTGTGCTGCGAGAAGCAGACATGGCTGGAGGCATGCGAGCTCGCGGAGCAGGTGCAGTGGCCGATGGCAGGGAAGCCAAAACAGTTGTATCTCGACAACGCCTCCGAGTTCAAAAGCGAAGCGCTGCGCCGCGGATGCGCCCAGCACGCCATCACACTCGAATACCGTCCTCCGGGCCGACCTCACTACGGCGGGATCGTCGAACGCATCATCGGAACGGCGATGACGGCGGTGCACGAGCTGCCTGGGACCACCTTCTCGAACCCAGCGGACCGAGGAAGTTACGACTCGGACAAGCACGCGGCGTTGACATTGCATGAGTTGGAGCGCTGGCTGGTCCTGGCCATAGCCTCGTATCACGCGAGCGTTCACACAGGGATCGGGAACACTCCGGCCGCCGTGTGGGCCGGCGGGGTCGCCGCAGCTGGTCATGCCCCTCGTGTGGTGCTCGGCGAAACCGCGTTCCTGGTGGACTTTCTTCCCGTCATCCGGCGACGTTTGACGCGCACGGGCTTCGTCCTCGATCACGTGCACTACTTCTCGAACGCGCTCAAACCGTGGGTTGCGCGGCGAGAAGATTTGGGGCGGTTCGTGATACGACGTGACCCACGCGATTTGAGCAGAATCTGGGTCCTCGAACCAGACGGTGCCGGCTATGTCGAGGTGCCGTACCGGACGATGTCACATCCCGCGGTGACACTGTGGGAGCACAGAGCTGCTATCTCCCGTCTCCGCGAACAAGGTCGGTCGAACGTCGATGAGAGCGCACTGTTTTCGATGATCGAGCAGATGCGCGAGGTCACCGACCGCTCGCAGAAAGCCACCCGCAAAGCCCGGCGCAACCGTGCCCGCCGCACGCATCTCACCGGCGACGCCGCGTGTACACCGATCCCGGCGATCCACCCGCCGGTGGAGCCTCGAGCGGACGGCGGCACCGCAACGCCTGTCTTCAGCGACATCGAGGAATGGTGAGGCGATGACCGCACCGACAGGAAGCAGCGACGAACCCACCGAGTCGTCCAGCGAGGATTTTGGGCACCTGCGGGAGTCGGTCCGACCGCTCACCGCACTCGACGACGCGGAGCGGATCCGGTTGATCCGGTCGGAGAGGTGGATCGGGTATCCGCAGGCCCGTACGGTCATCGACCATCTGGAGTCGTTGCTGTCGTGGCCGGACCGGCAGCGTATGCCGAACTTACTGTTGCTCGGTCCGACGAACAACGGCAAGTCGATGATCATCGAAAAGTTCCGGCGCACTCATCCGCCGATCAGCTTGTCCGACCGCGAGCAGATACCGGTGTTGTGCATGCAGATGCCCCCGGACCCGTCACCCGGCCGGTTCTACCTCGTACTGCTCACAGCGTTGGGAACACCGACCAGGCCCCGCAATCGGGTCCACGAACTCGAACAGCAAGCATTGATGCTGCTCCGCGCCACCGGCGTGAAGATGTTGATCATCGACGAGCTCCACAATGTTCTCGCCGGCCGCGACAACGTCCGCCGCGAATTCTTGAACGTGCTGCGGTTCCTGGGCAACGAACTACGCATTCCTCTTGTCGCTGTCGGCACCCGTGATGCCTACCTCGCCATCCGCACCGATCCGCAGCTGGAGAACCGATTCCACCCCATGACTCTGCCGGTCTGGACCAACACTGCCGACACCAGATCACTGCTGGCCAGCTTCACCACGAGCTTCCCCCTCCGCAAACCCTCGCACCTGACATCACCGGAGATGACCGACTACCTCCTCACTCGCTGCGAGGGCACCATCGGTGAACTGACAACGTTGCTCACAGCCGCAGCAGTGACCGCCGTCGACAGTGGAGAGGAAGCGATCACCTCATCGGTGCTCACGCGCACTCCGTACCTCGGCCCCACGGAGCGACGCCGCCAGTTCGAACGCCACCTCGCGTGAACGCACGGCTCGCGGCGATGCCCGATGATGCGTACGTCCGCCCGTGGCCGCTGCACCCGCCGCCACTGCCAGGTGAGGTCCTCTCGTCCTGGTTGGCCCGGATATGCGAGCTGTATCCGCACATCAAGCCTTCTGACCTGCTTTCAGACCTCGATGTCGATTGTTCTGTCGAGGATCTCGACCGCTACACACCGGAGCCGATCCTTATCGAGCTGGCCGGTCGCGGCGCAGTCCCGGTAGAGAGGGTGCGGATGATGACGTTGGCGGGGTGGACACCGTGGTTGCTCGACAGCACCGACCCCGCCGACTGCGACTTCGACACCTACGTCCACCAGTTCTCGGTCCTGCTACCGGCCGACCTCGCGAGGCAGGATCGACGACGTCGCACACCCACGAGCGAGGCATGGTTGCCGTGGGCGAGCACTCCGCGCAGTCGGGCATGCCCGGCATGTCTCGACAGCCTCGAATCCACTGCCGACATCACGGTGACTCTGCTGCAGCAATATCCGGTGCTGAGCAGCTGCCTCGACCACCGTTGTCGACTCGAACCCTGCTCTGCTTTCCCTGGTCATGCAATCTTCTGGGATCAGGTCCGGTTCGGTTCGGACGAACGGGTCTCGCCCGTTCCGGTTCCCTCAGCGGTCACGGACCTCGATCGGCGCAGCACCGAGGCTCTGACGACGGGATGGGTGGAACTCGGCCCAGGCCGGGTACATGCCGCAGTCTGGTTTCGGCTTCTGCGCACCGTCGTCGACGAAGTGTCCTCGCCACTGGTTCGCACCGGACGGTGGGCGACGAGGCTCGTTGCGATCTGGAAGGCCGCCGGTCGTTCTCGCCCGTTGCGGACAGCGTGGGTTCCGTTCGAGGACCTGCACTGGGACGAGCAGGCGACAGTCCTCGAGGCCGCAGCGATCGGCATTGCGATGGTCGAGAGCGGTGAGATCGATGCCGGCGGTGCGCACGCATCTCTGCTGAGCCCACGACCGTATGAGCCGGTCGATCCTGGGACCGCTCCGACGCGCTCGTCTTATCCCGCACCCGAGCGCGATTTATGGGCTGACGCGCACGCTGCGGCCGAGGCCGCCATCGCGGCAGCGCGCGTCGATCCCGCATCCGCCAGTTCGTTGTACAACTTCCTGCGCTGGGGGTGCCGCACCGCAGCGGAGCTGGATGAGACGGTGCAACTGTTCCTCGACCACGGGATCCCGCTGCAACATCCGCCGACATAGCTATCGCCCGATGGAGCGGGGTCGTCCGCGATGCACGCGCGGCGACAGCCCAGAAGCCCGTTTTCGCCCCGGGGTCATAGTCACCAACGGTATGTGTGCGGTGACCGACGAGAATTTTCCTTCCCGCACCGTCTCCGCGGAAACGCCTGCTCAGCGTGCTTTCGGCCTGAGAAGTCTGTCGGGAGGGCCCGCTACAGTCCAGCCATGACAGATCGCCAGCTCGTAGACGGCCCGACCACGATCCCGGCTGTCGTGCCGGGTGCCGCGGCGGTGTTTCCAGACCTACCGCCCGAGGTTGCTGCTCGGATCGAGCGTTCCATGGCCGCGTCCCGCTCGACCGGTACCCGCCGGGCCTACACCTCGGCGTGGCGACGCTTCGAGACCTGGTGCACCGTCGCCGGGCACCACGCGTTGCCGGCGCATCCCGCGACAGTGGCGGCCTACCTCGTCGCCGCGGCCGACACGCTCACCGTCGACGGGACGCGGGCGTACGCGGCCGCGACGTTCGGCAAGTGGATTGCGGCGATCGCCGACCGCCACCGCGCTACCGGACACGACAACCCGTGCGGGCACGAGATGGTGCGCGCCACCCTCGCCGGTATCCGGCGGGACTACGCGTCGGCGGGGGAGCGGCCCCGCAACCCGCGCGCACCGCTGCTGACCTCCGACATCACCACGATCGTCGACCACGCCCGACGCACTACAGCGGGGTGGGCGTCGGAGGTGCTCGAACGCCGCGACACCGCGCTGCTGCTGATGGGATACACCGGCGCATTTCGACGCAGCGAACTCGTAGCGCTGGAATGCCGCGATGTGCGCCGCGACCGTCTCGACGGTGCGCACGTACGGATCCGAAGATCGAAGACCGACCAGGACGGAACCGGCATCGGAACGGTGAAAGCGCTTCCGTTCACCGACTGCCACGAATCCTGCCCGGTCTGCGCGTGGGTGCGATGGCTGCAGATCGTCGCCGCGTTCGACACCGGGGGCAGAGCCGCCGTCATTCGACTGCTTTCTCGCGCAGCACAATTCGACTCCCATCTCTGCCGCGGCACCCTGCCGACCGCCGAGAAACGGTCGCCGCTGTTCCGGTCTGTCCGCAAGAACGGCAACCTCTCCGACACTGTGTTGTCCGGGGCAGCGGTCCATGCGGCGATCCGCCGCCGCGCAGCTCACGCCGGGTACGACCCCGAGACTGTCATGCAGCTCGGCGGCCATTCCCTGCGGGCAGGATTCGTCACCCAAGCCTTCCGTAACGGTGCCGATGCACATGCGATCATGCGCCAGACCGGGCACACCACACCCGCAATGGTCGAGACATATGCCCGCGAGCACGCCCCTCTGGTCGGCAACGCGGTCACCGAACTCGGTCTATGACCGGGCGTGTGACTTCACCCGTGAACGCCGATAGGGCGACCGGGGTAGATGCTGACCACGACGACTGCACCGGTTCGATTCGACCAGCGGATATCACGAACGTGGCGGTGCCGAAGCGGGATCGGCACACGTGGTCACTGTTCGAGGACTGGTGCACCGCCCATGACGAAACACCACTGGCGGCCTCCCCGGATTCACTTGCTCGGTTCCTCTCGGCGCACCCCGCGGCGTCCACGACCCAGCGCCGCCGGATCGCGGTGATCGACGCCGCCCATTCCCGGCACCTGTTACCCCAGCCGGGCCGTGCGGAGGTCGTCCGGGCTGCGCTGGACGTGGCGCGTACGGCGCGCCTGCACGAGCTGGCAGCCGTGATCGGCGGCGTCATCGCGCGCCTCCCCGAATCCGGTTGGCCGTCCGAACTGTTCGCGCGGCGAGACGCCCTCGTCCTGGTCTTTGCCTCGACCGGTCTGCCGTACACCCAGATCGCGGCCCTGCGGCCCTGCGACGTCACCGCCGATCCGAGGATCGATGCCCTTCGTATCGACACAGGCCGCGGCGTTCGCACCGTCACTCCTCTCGCACTGATGGAGACGGGTATCTCGCCGCGGACGGTGTTCCAGCGCTGGTTGGAGGTGCTGGGCCATCACACGCGGTACCCGAACACTCGAATGCTCGCCGACGCTCTCGATGCCGTGGGCGGTACCGGGCTCAGCGGATTCGACCGGTACGTCGATCCGGCCGGTCGACAGCCGCTGTCGACCGCAATCGACCGGTGGGGTCACACCCCGCTGACTGCGACTGCACTTACCGCCCATGCGGTCGCCGACATCGTTCGAGCGCACCTGGACGGACGAGCACCTGTGCACCGACACCATTCGGTGCAGGCACGGCAGCCGAGCACAGATCTCGTACCCAAGCCCGCCTCGGCTTCGCTACTCGACCCCGGCTACTACGAACACGGGACTCGGGCACGCCGAGACGCACACCAGCTACTCGGTGGCGTCGATTCGACGCTCGACGACGTCGAAGAGCGTGCGGATTCACTGTTGAAGCGGCTTCTCGAATTCGTCGAGGCAGAAGTGCCGCCGTGAGGTCGGCCGTTCGTGCCGCGAAGATGGTCCCTGCACCCGTTCAGGCCGCTTCTGTGGCGTGGAGACGCTCGACGAGACCGGGGTGAACCGATCGATCAGATCTCCGCTTGCGTGAACTCGACTGTGTCGCCCTCCGGTGCACCGACATTCCGGGAGCAATCGCCGGAGGGAACTTCGGTTCGGGTGAACCCCTCAGGCTCGGTGTGCGTACACCACAGTGAAGCCCACCGCTGGCGTGGGCACGAGGACAGGACACGTGATGAGCACTTCAAGGTTCCGTATGGCAACGTCGCTGCTCGCGTCGGCGGCGGTGATCGCCCTCGCCGGGTGCGGTTCCACCGAACCCACCGGTTCGGTGGCGGTGTCGAGCACTCCGGTGTCCACGTCGGCGGACGCGAAGGCTGCGACACCCGATGTGGCACCGTCCGAACCCGGACTGGTGGTGTACGCCAGTAACTACTCTGTGAGTGACACGGTCTCTCGGGTACAGCGCGCGCTGGAGACGGCGGGAGCTGTGGCAGCCACTGTGGATTTCGAGAAGTTGGCACAGGGAGCAGGTGAGACGATCCGCCCGACCACCGTGGTGATCGGGGGGAATCCGAAAGCGGCGTCGCCGTTGATCGCCGCGGACCAACGGGCCGCGATCGACCTTCCACAGAAGTACCTGGTCTGGCAGGCCGCCAACGGAACGGTGTTTCTGGCATACAACTCCGCCGAGTACATCGCGACGCTCGCAGGCATCCCGGTCTCGTCCGACGCCCTCGACGGACTCCGGGCCGGCTCGGCATCGACCGCGTCCGATGCGACGGGATCCTCGGCGGCCGCCGCAGAGGGCACCGATGTGTCCGCAGCGCCGGGATACCTGGTCGAGAAGACCAGTGATGCATCGGTTGCAGCGTCCATTGCCCGATACGAGGCAGCGTTCGCGGCCAAGAATCAGCCCACAGTCGCAACCGTCGATCTCGCGTCCGCCGCTGCCGAGACACCTCTGAGGCCCACCATGGTCACCTACGTCGGTAATCCTGCGGTCTCGACTGCGCTGGTCGGAGCGCAGCAGACCATGGGGATCGACCTCCCCGCCCGATACGTGGCGTGGCAGGATGCCGAAGGGATCGTTCACGTGGCTCACCCCGATATCCGTGTACTCGCCGCTCGGCATTCGATCTCGCCGACCAATCCTGTTCTCGACATGGTCGCCGCCGCCACGACCGGTTTCACCGATGCCGCTTCCGGCTCGGGCAGTTAGGTGGACGGTGTCGAATCCGGCTCACAGCACAACCACCAGCTCGTCGATGCGTCCGAAGTCGCCATGTCGGCGCTCTTCCGCGAGCACCAGCACGCAGTGACTCGATTCGTCAGCCGCTACACCCAGACCCGCGAGCAGTGTGAGGACATCGTCCAGGAGACGATGTTGCGCGCGTGGCGCGGGATCGACCGCATCGATGTGACGGCAGCATCGACGCGGTCCTATCTCATGACCATCGCGCGAAACGTACTCACCGATCAGTGGCGGGCGAGCACGAGCAGGCCGACTCTCGTCCACGATCAGATCGCACTCGCCGCCGAGTGCATCGACGACGAATTGGGCGGGGTCCTCGACGGGTGGCTCATAGACGAGTCGCTGCGTCGGTTGTCCGAGGAGCATCGAGCAGTCATCGTGCTCATCTACTACGAGGGTCGAACCGTCTCCGAAGTGGCCGCGCACCTCGATATCGCGGTCGGCACGGTCAAGTCCCGCTCCTATTACGCTGTGCGTGCCCTACGCCGGATCTTCGACGAGTTGGGATTGATTCCATGAGCTCAGCGCACGACGAGATCCGACCACTGCTCGGGGCGTACGTACTCGACGGACTCGAGCGCGACGACCGAGCAGCGGTACGACGACACCTCGACGACTGCCTTGCCTGCCGAACCGAAATCGACGTCCTGGCACCCGTCGCAGGAGTGCTTCGACGTCGCAGGCAGCCAGCAGATCTCTCACCGGTGCACTCGACGGCCGGTGCAGACCAGCGACTCGACCACCTGCTGAGCGCGATGAGGCATCAACGGACCTCCGAGAAGAGGCGGCGGCGAGTGTGGACTGCGGTGTCGGCGACCCTCGTTCTGGGAGTCGCTGCGGCGATCGTCCCGCTCAGTACCCTCGCCCGCTCCGACGATTCGACAACGGTGAACGATGCGGGTGCCCGCCCGCTCGTTCTGTCGAGCACCGTCGGGGCCACAGGTGACCTCGAGCTCACCACGAAAGCCTGGGGCACATCGATCGACGTCGACGTTCAACAACTCCCCGGCGCAGGCATCCTCACTCTGCAAGTGGTCGGCAACGACGGGACTCGACAACAAGCAGCTCAATGGTCGGTCACCGCGAGCCGAGCAGCAGCGGTGACCGGCGCAACGTCCCTTTCTGTCGAGGACATCCACTCGATCGTGATCGACGATCCGGCGGGCAACACGATCGCGCGGGCCTCTCGCTGAGACCGAGTCGTCACGGACACGGGCAGGTTTCGATGCGGTGCCTCGGACAGCGTGTCGGTCGCGTGGCCGCCCGAACGGCTGGACCGCGGTCGAGTGAGATCGGGACGCTGACGACGTACCCCGGATCGACATCCGAGTCCGAACGCGCTGGCTCTGCGTTCGCCGCACCGCATCGGTCCGTCGCTCGTTTTCCGGACTCATTCCAGAAAAGTCGTGCATACTTTCGGTCGGTTCGGTACCCACTGTGGCATATACCAAGGGGGGTATGTAAGTACCCTAGGGGGTATCCGACCTGATCTGGAATCGAAGTCGATGAGAAGACGGGTGCAATAGGCACCACACGGCCTGTCGTGGTTATCTCATAGGTGTGTTCAGGCAGCGGAGTCGTCAAACGCTCAGCAGTGGTCGTCGAGGCGAGCCACCGAGAGCTGGCGTCTACGGCTCACGGTGCGTTTCCCCATGGCCAGCAGTACGTGTGGCGTGGGTCAGCAGTGAGTGCGGCGTATGACAGATGATGACGTGTGGTCCGGAAAGCACGCCCGAGCGCACGATGCCCCGGTCCGCTCACTCAATGCGTCGGTGTTGCGATGGAGGATCGACACTGCACGGTCCATTCCACTGTTCGATCCCGACGACGGCGGCGACGCGGCTCGCTGTCTGGTGCTGTTGGAGTCTCCGGGGCCGAAAACGATACGTCCGGGCGGGACCAACATGTGTTCGTTCGACAATCCAGATCGAACGAACCCCGTGCTGAAATCGGTGTTCGCCGACGCGGGTATCGACCGGGTGCAGTGCGTCAAGTGGAATATTGTGCCGTGGGCAGTGCTCGATGACGCCGGTCATCCGGTATCGCCGACGGCATCCGTTCTCGGTGAGGCGGGCCCATATGTCGGCGAGCTTATGGCCTTGCTGCCGAAACTGGAGGTGGTTTTCGTTCTTGGTGCGAAGGCTCTCGATGGCTACATGCGCGTCATCACTGCATCTGCTCCCACCCGCCTCCTCCCGGTGATAGCGGCACCGCACCCCTCGGCTCGCAACGCACACGCACCGGCGGCTGCTCGCCAGCGGTTGATCAACGCAGCACTGTCGGTCGCAACGCACCTGGAGAAGGCACCTGAACCCCGCACTGTGCTGAGGTAGGGCGGATCGTGCTGCTGCTGCCTCCGACCGGTCAGTCCTGGTGGGGCTGGCGTTCGCCGGTGTCGGTGTCGATGTCGATCACCTCGTCCGGGCTGTCGGGGTGGTACTGGATGATGTGTGGTTCGGCGGCACCCCGGCGTGCACCGTCTCGATATGAGAACCAACATCCCGCGAACAGCACCACTGTCACGATCGCTGCGACGACGGTCCAGCCCTCGAACCCGCCGGCGAGGGCCGTGAGAAAGGCCCCCGCAGCAGCTGTTCCCGCCATCAGCAACAGCCAGGTCAGATAATTTTCGGTGACTCGTGCCCAGACGCGTCCGCGGCTGCCCCGTCTCGGGGTATCGGAAGTCGGTGTGTCTGCATTCGGTGTGTTCATCGTGATCGTGAGTCCTTTCCGGGGTCAGTGGTCGATTGGATCAACGCTGTTCGTTCGGTATCAGCGTTCCGAGTGGGTACTACCCGGCGGTCGGTTCAGCTGGGTTGAAAAAGTTTTCCTTGCACGCTGCCGCGGAGAGTGTGGGCGGCGACTGTGCCCCAGGCTGCGAGCAAGGCCGCATACAGTCCGATTGCAAGGGCCTCGACCGCGGCCGACCCCAGAGCGCCGCCGAGGGCAGTGGCACCGGTGACGCAGGTGCCGATGGGGAAGGTGAACGACCACCAGGTCAGTGAGAATGTCAGTCCCTTCTGGGCGGCATGGATGGTGAGGGCGGTTGCGAGGGTGAACATCAAGACGCCGAAGCCGCCCATCGTCAGTCCGTACAGAATGCCGAACACGTGCAGGCCGGTTGCGACGGAGGCGGTCTCGCCGGTGAACACCAAGGGTGCATCGTTGCCGAGCAGGTTCGCGGCGGTGATCGATTGACCGATCATGCCGAGGGTGATCCACACCGTCGGTGCTGCCTGGACCGGCGGGATTCCGCCGTGGACGAGCCGTCCGTAGATGAGCGTCATGGTCAGCATTCCGATGATCAGTGACAGCCCGAACATCGCGTAGCAACCGGACAGCATGGCCAGGCGCCATTGCCCATCCGCGATATGAGGGAGCAGCAGCGCACCGGTGGAGGCGGACACCATCGGCGGTACGACGGGCATCAACCACGCCGGGAGTGCGACGGCGGTCTGGTGATCGTGGGCGGTGATCATCAGGTAGGGCACGAGAATGCTGGTGATCAGCCCGAGGGCTGTGCCAGCGGTCCACAGGACGGCAAAAATCACGGTTGCGGGCGCCGCTCCGATGACGTCTTTGCCCAGCAGCATCGTCCCGGCACCGACGGTCAGCAGCGCCATGGGGGGTGCGCCGTAGAACTGCACCATCACCGGATGCGCGGCGTGCTCACGCGCATACTGCCGGTGTCGGATCCAGTGCACTGCGAAGGCACCGGAGAGTGTGATCAAGGCGACCGACGCTGCGATCCACACGATCGTTGCGAACACGTGCAGTCCGGGGATGTGGGCGGGCAGGGTGGCGGCGGCGTTGGCGACGATACCGGTGCCCATGACCGAGGCGAACCAGTTGGGGGTGATGTGTTCGAAGATCTGGCTCGGGTGGTCGAGGTCGGAGAGCACCGGCCACTTGCGCGGCCGCTCGGTATCGTCGCCGCGCCGAGACGTGATGGAGGAGCGGTGCAGAGCTGTCGTGGTCATGACTTCCAGCGTCCTCGCACACAGTCGTCACCGGTAGACACCGATTACCTGGCCGGTCCCAACCTCAGGTTATGACTGCGGGGATTTGAGGGCGACGACGAGCAGGTCGCTCGACGGTCCTCGCAGTTCACGGCCCGCGGGCCACACGGCACGCAGGAACCGGCGCAGGTCGAGCCCCTCTGTGTGAACGCGGGCCAGCGTTCCGGCGGCGATCTCGGCGGATACCGCGAGGGAGCTGAGTACGGCCGGTGCGAGGCCGCCGATGACGGCAGCTTTGATGGCAGTGGTGGAGGACACCTCGAGCAGTGGCGCGGCGAGTGGGCCCGCAGTCCGGAGCGCACGTTCGAGCGCGAGACGTGTGCCGGACCCGGGTTCGCGGGTGACCAGCGGTGTCGCGGCCAGTTCGCTCGCCGTGATCGTTCGTCGAGCCCATTGATGATCGGGGGCGACGACGACGACGAGTTCGTCGCGGGCAACGTCCTTCGAGTGGAGTCCGCTGGGCAGATCGGGGCTTTCGACGAATCCGATGTCGGCGCGGCCGTCGAGCACCGATGCGGCTACGTCGACAGAGTTTCCGGAGGTGAGAGTCGGTGTGATGGAAGTGTCGTGGGAGCGCAGTGTGATGAGCCATCGCGGTATGAGGTATTCGGCGATGGTGAGGCTTGCGGCGATACGAATGTGGCTGTGGCGGTCGGTGCGCAGCATTGCGATGCTCGTGGCGAGCTCGGCGGCTTCGGCGATGACGCGCTCGGCCCAGCCGGCGACCAGTTCGCCGGTTGCGGTGAGGGTGGCACCTCGCTGCCCGCGATGCAGGAGTGCTACCCCGATGCGGCTTTCGAGTGCTTTCAGGCGTGCGCTCGCCGCTGGCTGCGACATGTCATGCGCCTCCCCTGCGCGTCCGATGCTTCCCAGCTCGGCGACGGACAGCAATAATTCGTAGCTGATCAGGTCGGTCACATGGGTCGGCAGGGGCACGGTGCCAGCGTAGAGACTGCAGTCGTAGCGGGCGCGGAGCCCACAGGCGCGTTTGCCGGAAAAGTCCCCATTCGATGCTCAATGCTCGCGGGAAGTGGAACGGGGTCGCGGCACTGGATCCCGTGGTTCGTTCACCCTCACTGACGCCACCTGCTTTTATCCAGTTCTCGTCACCCAGGATTGCCTTGGTTCGTGCGAGTTGTTTCGAACTTCACCGGTGCTCTCGCAGCGTGAGCTGGGACAAGGCAGGGGATGAGTCGGACGTAGGCGACCATTCCGATCAGCTCCACCAGTGTCTGCGTCACCACGACCACGGCAGCAAGAGACAGTGCTGGTGGCAGCGCGAGCGCCAGCGGCAGAACGACCAACGAATTTCGGGTGGCACCGGAGAAGATCAAGGCCCGAGCGTCCGGGACGTCCAGGCGGGTCACTCTGGCCGTCGCCCATCCGACAACCGCCATGATGACCAGGAACGCGACGAAGATCGGCACCGCGGCAAACAGCTGGGAGCCTTCGGAGCGGACTGCGTCGATCTGCGACGCCACGACGACGGCAAGAGTGGCCATCATGACCGGCACCATCGCCGCGGCCATCACATCCATGATCTGGGTGCCGATACGCCGACGACGCGCAAGTGCTTGCGTCAGGGCCGCCAACACCAGAGGAACAACGATCAACAGCACGAACGCTTCGACGAACGGTGCAATGTCGATGATCTCCACCAGCTCGGACCCGACGAACAACCACAGGTAGAGCGGCAGGAACGCGATCTGCAACAACATCAACAGCGGCGCGCTCGCGAGGAGCCGTTCCGACGCTGCACCGGCCAACCCACTGAAGACGATGACGTAGTCGATGCAGGGAGCCAACAACACCAACAGCACACCGACGAGTACCGCCTGATCAGCAGCAACGAACCGGGTCAGAGCGAATACGACGATTGGAACGAGCACGAAATTCAGTACTACGACGCTGAGCAAGAATGTGCCGTCGCGCAGCGATGCGCCGATGGCGGAGAACGGAACCGCGAGGAACGTAGCGTAGAGCAACACGATCAGTACCGGATTGATAGCAATCTCGAACGCATGCGCCGACGACGGCGCACCCAAACCGACACCGCCACCGATGAGCAGGGCCAGCAGGTAGAGCGGGATCTGGAACTTCTCCAGCCACGCCACCACCGAGGTGGTGCTCGATATGTTCATGCGGTGCCCACCGCGGTGTTCGCTGAGATCAGCCAGGTGCAGTCCGGATTGCATGGCGTCGGCGCGTCGGGTGTGTCCCCGAGCCGGGCCAGCGCGTCGGTCAAACTCTCACGCAGAGCGGTCAATTGAGCGATCGATTCGTTGGCGTGCGCGATGTGGGACTCGATGGCGGGGCCGAGTTCGGCTTTGACTGCTGCGCAGGAGTCTTTCTCCCAGACACGAAGGAGAAGTTTGATCTCCGGCAGCGACAGGTTCAGGCTCTTGGCGGCGGTGATGAACGCCAAGCGTTGCCGAGCGCGGTCGTCGTAAACGCGGTAACCGTTCGCCGAACGGTCCGCCGGGAGCAGGCCCTCGCTTTCGTAGAACCGTAGCGTGGTCGCCGGGACGCCGGTCGCCGATGACAGCTGTGAAATGCGCAGAGCGGACATGCGCACGAGGATAAACCTTCGAGTCGGGTGGAAGGTCAAATCCTTGACCTTCCACGCAGGTGCTGGGGCTAACGTCGGGCCATGTTCCCAGCGAGACCGCGCCCGGACGTCCGGGCGCTCATCCGTCTAGACCTGACGCCTCTCAGCGAGATGAAGGCCCCGTCGGCGTGCACGCTCTCAACGGCTGACCAACCTGAGGGTATCGAGTTGTGGGCAACGATCCTCACCTGCGCTACCAGCCGCGGACGGTCGACGGCGGACTTGTATTCACCTTCCCGTCACGTAGTGCTCGGAGTCGGAGTGGGTCCGCGATCAGTCGGGTGAGGCTGCCTGAGGGGTCGGTCCGAGCCGGACATTGACCCAGTGTCGGACCGGAGGGATCGACCACATGGTCCACAGTGCGAGGAGCGCAGTGCTGGCGGCAAGAATGCTCGCGGCGACGTCGAGCGGGAAATGTACGCCGAGGTACAGCCGGGAGGCAGCGACGGCGAGCGCGAACAGCACTGATGTCGTGCGGGCCAACCGCCGGACAATTACGTGCGCCCGAGCGGTGAGCAGGACCACAAGCCCGATCATGGCCGCAGCCACCGCTGTATGTCCAGACGGGAACGACCACACGGTGTCGGGAGGAATCAGCCAGAACCGTTGCGGGGGACGGGGTTCGCGGATGCTGTATTTCGCGATTGTCGACACGACGAGGGTAGATGCCATCACTGCCAGGGCCCATGCCGCGTCGACCCGTCGGCCTCTCCACGTGAGCCATGCGGCGATACCGATCGCCACCACGATTCCGACGACCGGTTGTGCGCAGTCCGTGACAAATTCGGCGAGGGCAGTGGCCCAGCCGGCGCGATGAAGGGCGATACGGTCGTGGAACCGCAGACCCGCCTCTGTCACAGCAGTGGTGGAGGCGAGAGTGCCGGCGGCGAGCAGTGCGGCAAATGCGAGCAGAGCGGCGGCAAACGGCCGAATCCACGGACGAGCAGGAAACATAGGTGACTTTCCTTGGTTGGGTTGCGTGGGATGGACGGTGGGGTGCCAGGTGCGGCGACGACCGGTGGCGAGTAGGGCGGCCACTGCGATGACCTGGATTGCGGGAACGACGGTGAGCGACGCGGGAATCGAATGTCGTAGAGCAGATCGGTTTTCGGCTGGGGAACGGATGGCTTTGCCGCTCCGTTCGTCGATCACGAGAACGCAGACGCGCCAGTGCGCCGGCGATCCAGAGGAAGTGCACGGCGATGACGGGGTGGGCGTAACCGGAAACGTCGACGCCCAGAAGCGGCGGCTTGGTGTATGCCACCGGGCCGGAGACCGAGCGCACCATCAGCGCTGCGACCTCGTCGGATGCGGTGACCACACCCCGACGACGAAGGCGGTAGCCCCCCGCGAGGCGAGGGGGCCGGTGATCGAGCGGGCACCTTCGTAGACGAAGTCCGCGAGCATGCTGACCGTCCCGAACGCGACAACGAACCGACACGCCCCCCATCGATGGTCGTGGCGGTTCGGTGGATTTCTTTCTGGAAGCGCGCGGCGGGAACCCGGTGCGGCGGATGGGTCACCGGCGTGTTTGGGCTGCGTCACTATGCTGCCTATCGGTAGCGGGGACGAGGAGGACCGGGCGGTGGGCGTGGCGGGCGAGTGTCGCGGACACCGATTCGCCGACGGCCCTCTCCACCAGTGACATCATCCCGCCGCGGGTGGTACCGATGATGATCATCAGGGCGTCGTTGGCGTCGGCGATCGTGGTCAACAGTCGAGCCGGGTTGCCCCGCCTCGAGTAGAACGCCCAGTTCCCGGGGATGGCGGCCAGCATCGCGCATGCCTCGCGGCGCTCTTGTTCGACAGCGTCGGCGATGCGTTGTTCCCAGTCGTCGCTGTCCGGGTCGATCGGCAGGTCATCGGTGTCGACGATGTGCGCTACATGCAGGAACGCGTTCAGTCGACCGGCAAGGTCCATCGCGTAGGTCAAGGCAGCGTGGCTTGCTGGGTGCCGGTCGAACCCCACGACCAGGTGGCACACCGGTTCTACCGAGGCGGCGGGGCCGTCCACCTGTAGCGGAGCGCGCCAGTCCCCTAGGTCGTCGCAGGAGGCGTGGCTGGGATCGTCCTCGGTCATTGTTTTCTCCTCATATTGTTTTCTCCTCATACGGAAGCCAGGACGAGACCGGCACCGCCGGCGACGACAGTCACCAGCAGGGTGCCGACCGCGTTCAACACGCCAGCGATGTACTTCTGACGTTGGATCAGCCGCACCGTCTCGAAACTGGCGGTGCTGAAGGTGGTGTACCCGCCGCAGAAACCGATGCCCACGATCAGCTGAAGTTCCTGGGGTAGTCCGTGGAAAAGGATCAGTCCGGTGACGAATCCGAGGAGCAGTGATCCGGTCACGTTGATGATCGCTGTCGCCCAGGGAAAATCCGACGCCCGGCGGTGCCTGATGGCCCCGTCGAGCACAAAACGGACGATCGCCCCTGCACTGCCCGCGCAGGCGATCCAGAGTGTCGTCATTGTGTTGCCTCCGCGGGCCGTGTCCGCAGTCGCGCGGCGATCGCGATTCCGGCGGTGGTGGCGACCAGACCCACCAGTACGGTGCCGGCCGCGTAGCTGCCGGCGGCCCACCACTGATGGCTGCGCAGAAACAGATCGGTATCGACGGCCAGTGTGCTGTAGGTAGTGAACGAACCGAGCATCCCGGTGCCCACCAACAGCCGGACCCGCTGCCGCCACCCTGTGTCCGGGCCCAGGCGAGCCAATCCCTCCAGCAGCATTCCGAGCAGGAACGCCCCGACGATGTTGATAGCGAAGGTCGTCACCGGCCAGCCACTCGCGGCAGAGGAACACCACAGTCCGAGTTGGTATCGGAGCGGGGCCCCGACCAATCCACCGACACCGACGGCGGCGATCGCGGACGCTCGCGCATGCAGCGGGCTTGGGGGCGCACTGTCGGGATCGACCGGTAGGGTCGGATTCGGGTCGTGATGGCCGTTCATGGACAGACTCCTTCCACTCAGGGAAAGGAGCCATCAGCCCCAGGGTTGGGGCGGTTCAGACAACCCCCTACGGGGCGGTCTCGGCGGAGATCCATCGCCGGACACCACTATAGCCTGACCAGGGATCGACCCAAGCAGATCCGATGTACGTTCGAGATTCTCGGTCAGCAGGCCGAGGTGTCTATGTGCCAGCGCTGCAGCTCAACAACCGAACCCGGTTGTTGAGCTCGACTAACGGCCACGACGGCACCGGCCACGACGGCACCGGCCGTGCAACGGGTCGGATTGGACACCTGTGTTCGCGTATCAAGCCCGGTATTCCCGATCCGCCGACCACCGCGATCTTCTCAACACGGGTACGTGGCACACGGCGTCACCAAGACGCTGAACATTTCGCCGAACACAGCATTGTCGTCGAACTCAGAGCGGGCACCAGGCTCGGAACCGAGGTTCATTGCCACGCCGCATCGACACGCAGTCGACTAGACCACACTCGAACATGAACTGCGCCACCCAATTTAACCCCACTGCAGTAGGTCGAGAGTGAATCGGGATACTTCGAATCGAACGCATAGAACGTCTGGCGCACAAGCGCACTCAACATACCGGTGACGAGCTACGTCAAAGTCAAAGACTCCAAGGGAACACACACGACGTGTCGAGGGCAATCATGTTCACTGGTAGATCGAGGACTTTTCGATCACAGAAGCTGTTCTATATGGTGGTTGTACGCGTAGCTCGGCGGGATGAATGCTACTGACCGGCGCTCCCGTGTGGTGGGTAAGTGCAGTCGTCTTCTGAACTAGTGCAGTCGTCTTCTGAAACTGACAATCAGCCGATCCGTCGACCAGCCGTTGAGTAGTGCCAAAAACGTACGCGAAACCCGCGCATGTCAAAACATTGAAACCGATGAGTTGTGGCACAGTGAACCATCGTGGGCCACAAATACGGTGTCAGTTTCAGAAGACGGCTGCACGATGTCAGAAGTGCACTGCAGTGCAACTCCGAGTTCTCGAGCACACGTCCGGCCTTATCCAGTGAGCGCTGCGATCCCTGACTGGATAGCGCATTGATGGTGAAATTTCCCATCAAGTTTTACTGGCCGTCGGTGAGCTGCGGGTCTAGCGCCGCGGCCGGCCATGGACGGCTGTTGTCGCGCGAAGTGCTCGATCGGACACTTGCGGCATGGGCGGCGAGAAAGTTGTCGACGATTTGGATGCAGTCGTCGGCGTGGATGTGGCGCAGTCCTGTGAGGCGAGCGAACACTATCGGTCCGAGGAGCTGAATGAGGGCGAAGGTGGTGTCGATCTCGCCGAGCACAGCGCGAGCGTCAGGCGCCGTCAGGATCTGATCCAGGGACCTGCGGTATTGCTCTATGACACGGGCCCGAAGCGAGACCACCGCGCCAGGATCGAGATCGCGCCGGCTGGCGTCGCCGCTGTTGACGGGCCCCATTGCCAGCCAGGCCAGCGTGGTCATCTGCACCGGAGCTTGGTCGATGAGGTCGGCTTGGGTGGTGAGCAACGAAATCAGACGTTCACGTAGCGGACCGGTATCGATATCGGTGTCGACTGGGGGTAATAGTCGCTCGAAGGTTGCAGCGAGCAGGTCAGTGGTACTTCCGAAATGTCGGTACAGAGTGGCACGTGCAACCTTCGACATGCGGGTGACCGCCTCCACGGTGACCGCCTCCACACCGCCGGTGGACAGCAGCTGACCGGCCGCTTCGAGTAACCGGTTACGTGAGCGCGCCAGCCGGGGGTCGGCCGAGCCCTCGGTTGCAACGAGAGGGTCGACCATGAACGGGCTCCGCTCCATTTGACTGACAAGACATGTCCTCGATTGATCATTCTGTCACACCCGCAGAGTTGTGATACTAATAGTCTCGAACCGAGACGATCAGTCTCGAACTGGGAGGCTGGCCGTTGAACGAACGTAGATCCGACTCTGCCAGCGTCGCTCGATGGAGCGGTGCCCAGTGGTGGATGTTGATTGTGTCGTGCATGGCAGTCGCGTTGGTGGTGGCCGCAATGGCAGCATTGTATTCAGCGTTGCCCCAGATCGCGGTCGCGACAGGGGCGACGCAAGCCCAACTGACCTGGATAGTCGACGGTTATACGTTGGTTTTGGCGTGCTTCGTTCTGCCTGCCGGTGCGATCGGTGACCGGTACGGTCGCCGGGGGGTGCTCGTGGCGGGGTTGGCGTTGTTCGCTTTCGCGTCGGCATTGCCCTTGTTTCTCGCCGACCCGGCGTGTCTGATCGCTGCTCGCGCGTTGGCTGGGGCGGGTGCGGCGCTGGTCATGCCCTCGACGCTGTCGATACTGACCGCGGGATTTCCACCGGCGCATCGCGGCCGCGCTGTAGGTGTGTGGGCCGGGGTTGCTGGATCCGGGGCGGTCCTGGGCATCCTCGGGGCTGGTGTGCTGCTCGAGCAGTGGTCGTGGACCTCGGTGTTCGTCGGGTTGACCGTCGCCGGAGCGGTTCTGGCCGGGTTGGCATGCAGTATCGCGGAGTCCCGCCAGCAGGAGCATCCACCGGTCGATTGGGTGGGCGCGGTGACCGTAGTTGTCGCGGTCGGGGCGATCGTCTTCGCTGTGATCGAGGTTCCGGCCCGTGGCTGGTCGGATTCGCTCGTCGCCATCAGCACTGCGGTGGGCTTGTTTGCGGTTGCGGTGTTCGTCGTCGTAGAACTACGTTCCTCGGCACCCCTACTCGATGTCCGGTTGTTCGCCCGCCGTGGTTTCGGTGCCGGCGCGCTGTCTGTCTGTATCCAATTTCTGGTGACCTTCGGGGTGTTCTTGCTGTTGGTGCAGTATCTGCAGTTGATTCTCGGTTATGGACCGCTCACCGCCGCGTTGGCGTTGACCCCTATGGTCGTGCCGCTCATCGTGATCTCGGTGATTGCACCCTGGCTGTCGAACATTGTTGGGCTGCGGGTGATGACCACTGTAGGTCTGCTCACCATCGCGGCGGGACTGGTGATGGTGAGCAGACTGACCGTCGCGGCGACTTACCCTGACCTGCTGTGGCCCTTGCTCATCATGAGTGCGGGTTTGGGGTTGTGTACCGCCCCTGCGACTTTCGCCATCGTCTCGGACACTCCTGAGGCCAAGCACGGGGTGGCTGCCGCGGTCAACGACGCAGCTCGCGAAATCGGTGCCGCGATTGGGATTGCGGTAGCCGGTAGCGTGCTCGCGGCCGGTTACGTTCAGCACATTCAGCCGGCTCTGCCCCAGCTACCCGAGCCTGCCCGTGGTCCGGTGGCCGATTCTCTGGCCGCCGCGTTACAGGTCGCCGACCGCGCAGGACCAGCTGGTCAGCCGCTGGCCGAGTTCGCCAGAGCCGCATTCGTACACGGAAGTGGTCAGGCGACACTGTCGTTGGCGGCGCTGACCGCCGCTGGGGCACTCGTCCTCGCCGTCTTTGCGCCAGGTAGACGCAGCCGTACGACAGCCACCGCGGGTGATGGACGTCGGTGAAGGTCGGCCAGGGTGTCTATTCTTCGGTGTGATTCGTGTCCGTGGCCCGGAGTTGGGCTCGGGCTTGGGACTGCATGAAGTGTTCGACCTCGACCACCACGAACAGGGCAGTAGCGGTGGCTACCGAGCGGCCCTGCGCATCGTCCATCGTGGCCGTGAGATCCAGTTTGCGCCCATCACGAGACCGAACGGCAGCACGCAATACGTATGGAGTGCCGAGCAGAACCGGCGCCAGGTAGTCGAGCTCGAGACGCCGCGTCACGGCGAGCTCACCCACTGTGTAGAGCAGGAAGCCGAACAGATCGTCGAGAACGGTCGCCACCGCGCCTCCGTGTGCTATCCCGGGTGCCCCGACATGACGTTGATCGAACACATGGTGAGCCACCACGCCGTTCTCGTCACGCTGGACCGACAGGGCGTGGCCGTGCGGGTTCTGCGGCCCACAACCAAGACAGTCGGGGTGGTGGGGCGGTAGATCAGGCGAGTCGAAACTCGTGCTCCAGAACGAGCGCGCCCAGTTCTCGACAGCCGGGCCGGCCGACCCGCTGACCTCGTCCGGAACTCTTTTCATGGTCGGACCTCTCTGTCGTGAAAAAAAATTGTGCCGAGTCTGTCGCGTCATCGTGCGCTCGGCCTGCACCGCTGTTAGTTTCGATAGATAAACTGCACTATGTCAGAAGTGAACCGCGCGTTGAAAACGTCGGCGAGGTTGCAGATGAGGGTCATCCACCCCGCAGCCCAGTGGCTGGCGTCGTGATCTGATCGGCCCAGGGATTCGGACACTAGACCCGCTTGGAATAGGGATCTACAAGCATGAGCAGATCGCGTCGATCTTTCAGCACCGAGTTCAAAGACGAACTGTGCCGAGAGGTCATCGACTCTTCCAAGCCGATCAGTGAGGTCGCCAGGGCGTACGGTGTCGGCGACGACAGCTGCAGCACAGTGCGATGCGCCCCGTGTACCGCGCGCCATCGAACGACGGTGGGCATCATCTCGTGATGGCGGACAGCGAGCGTGAAGCAGACTCCAGGGACTCCACCAGGATCAGCTCGAGTTCCGACAGTCTGGCAGCCGACACGGCCACCGCAGCTGCGCGTGTTCGTACATCGAGACCGCGTTGTGTTCCGGCGCGGGCAGTTTCGGTCCAGGCCTGGGCGCAGTGATCGGCGGCCACCGCGAGGTCTGCGGTAGCGGGATCACCGGTCAGACGTGCAATCTCGGTACAGCCGTCGGCGAGAAGCCGACGAAAGAGCCCGCCTCCGGTTCCGGCCTTTTCGATGAAGATACCGAGACTGAACAGCAGCGTCTCGAGGTCATCGGGCGGAAGGTCGACCCAGCTCTTGACGTCGGTTGCCAGCTGGTCGACCGCGGCCAAACCGTCGGCACCGGCTGCTGGTATGTGGTCGGCTATTCCCGGTGTCGATGGGGCGTGCATGCTGGCGGCGGATCGGGCGAAGGCCGCGGCCGCGGCAGTCGACACGGGCGGCAGTGTCTGCGGCCACGTGATTCGGTACGTGCAGTGACGTGTCGGTTGCGGGAACGAGGTGGAAGATCGCGCCCGAGCCAGCGCGTCGAGCGGGATCTTCTGCACGTCGGCCCGATCGTTGTCGACGACCGAGGCAGTCCCCCCGATCTCGTCGTAGCCGATCACCACGATGTCGTGGCGACTCATCTGCAGTTTCACCCGTAAGTAGGGCAGCTCAGCGATATCGGCCCAGACCAGACTGGGTCTTCCCGCATCGATGTCGTCGCGAACCCATGACCATCCCTCACCGGGATCGTCGGTCGTGAGAACCTCGACTTGTCCGCCGAGCCTGCGCGGTAAGTCGATCTCGAAGTCGGCACCGCGGCCGACCAGGTACATCGGTGGGACCAGGTCGTCCGATCGCAGGTAGGACAAACCGAGATCACCACCCAGTGCGAACACCAACCCCTCGTCGGGTGGTCCGTCCCATCCCAGACCGTGCCACTGGAGAAGGTCTCGCATTGCACCTGACCCGCAGTGCCCTCCCATCCGGTGGGGATAGTTCTCGATCAGAGTCGTGGGGGTCACTGTGGCTGCCTTTCGGGTGGTTGGTCGAGCGCGCGTGTCGGCATGCTCAGCTGTTCTGGATTCTGTCGAGATACGTTCGGCGAGCAGTCATGTCGACGTCCGCGAGGAACACCGAATCTGTGTTCAGGGCCGCACCCAGTCCGGTCGCCAGCCGCCGGGGGACGAATTTCACCGCCGCGACCATTGCGCCTGCGAGACGGGTGACGCGGACGAAGGGGCGTGGATTCTCGATCAGATCTGCTGTCGCGCGGGCGATTTCCTCCGGCTCGGCGTTGCGTAATCCCTTTGCGCCGGCGGTTCCGGCGACGAGTTCGGTGTTGGTGAACGTCGGGCGGACTGTGGACAGTCGAACCCCTGACTTGCGGTACTCCAGTCGTGCGGCCTCTGTGAATCCGATGACTGCGAACTTGGTAGCGCAGTAGGTCGCCAAACCAGGTACCGCGAGCTCGCCGGCCAATGACGCAGTGTTGATGATGTGTCCGGTGCGGCGCGGCAGCATGCGCTGAAGAGCCAGTTTGGTCCCGAAGATGACACCCAGGACGTTGATCTCGACTTGACGCCGGGTTACTGCATCGTCCTCTTCGTGGGCGTGGCCGGTAGGCATGATGCCCGCGTTGTTGATCAGGATGTCGAGGGGTCCGAGTTCACGTTCGACCAGGTCCAGAAACGTTGTGAACGAGTCAGGTTCGGTGACGTCGAGTCGGGTGACGACCTTCACCCCGAGTTCGGCGGCGGCCTCCTTCGCACGTGCCTCGTCGATGTCGCCGATGGCGACCCGGTGGCCTCGTCGAATCAACTCCTTCGCTGTCTGATAGCCGATGCCGCGAGCTCCACCTGTGATCGCCACGGTCCTGGCGGGGGTGTGAGGTGCGTTGTTTGTCATCTGCTGCGCTCCTTGCATAGATGAGAGACATCGGTAGACGCCTGTCGGCCCGCTCTCGCGGTAGCGGCTGCGCACACGGGAGAGGGATATGGGTATCGCGCGTCGTCTCGTGCCCGGGGAGGCGTTCGGATCGGTCGTTCATCGCCCGCAGCCGCAATTCCAGCGGCAGAGCGAGTCTCGTCTGTTCGGTGCAACTTCCGGTGTCGGCCTTACCACGGCCGCGGCGACGAGACAGTCATGTGGCACAGCTCTGCCAGCAGGTATCGGCTCACCCGATTCGAAGGTGTCCGAGGCGGTCCGAGTGTTCACGATCGCGATTGTTCGCGGAGAGAGCTCCGACCGATCGGCAGTCGGCCGCGATACGGGGTTCGGCGCGTATGTTCTCACCGCTTGTGTTCATCGAGACTCCCGCGGAAGGTTTCGATCCCCGGGAGTTTCGTCCGGCCGGGTGCGGCCGGTGAAAACATCATCGAGTGGGTGAGCGCCCGTGAAGATCGTGGGGCCGTAGGCGTGCCGAAGCACCGTCAAGATCGCGTTCAAGGGTAGGTCGTCGAAGACTCCTCGCTCGCGGACATACTCCATGTGCTGGGCTCCGTCTGCGGTGAAGGCATGCATGAGAGCATCGCGATCGCCGTCGAATTCCACTGGCGGCACGCCGAAACGAGCGCACAACTCGACATTGAATGCCGGCGTGGCCTTCAACCACCGGCCCTCGATGTAGAGGCGACTGTAGCCGTGGTAGACGAACAGGTCGGTGCCGCCCATCAGCGTGCGCAACGTCTCGGTCTGCAGGTGATTTCGGACGTCGGCGAAGCCGAGCAGTGCTGGGATACCCGCCGCCCGGCACACTGCGGTCAACAGCACCGCCTTCGGGACGCAGTAAGCGCGCCCGGCCTCGAGGACGAAGCTCGCTCGATAGTGGGCCGGATCGTCCGACACGGTGTATGGGTCGTACCAGATTCGGTCGCGGACGGCGGCGAAGAGGCGTCTGGCCTTGTCACGGTCGCTGCTCGCATCTCCGATTGCCGCGGCGGTGAACGCCCGCACGGATTCGTGCTCGATGTCGAGGAAGTCCGTTGCTCCCAGGTATGCGTGTGGTGGCTGCGTAGTATGTGCTCCGGGCGGGCGGTCTGTCATGGTCATCGCTGATGTTCCCTTCTCTGAGCAAACCGGTTGCTGTTGTGTGCACAACGACCGAAGGATCGGTCAGTTGCGCGCGAGTCCGCCGAGCATCAGGTCTTCGCGTTGGACGGGGAGTCGCTGGGCGATCACCCGTTTGCTGTACATGAACTCGCGCGGGCGACCTATGCAGTCGGCGGCAATGAGCTCACCGGCCTGGAGATAGAAGCAACTGAAATCACTGTCGCGGGTGGGGTCACCGCTGAGAACCACTTCGTCGTATCCAGTGTTGAGGCCGGCGATCTGCAGCTTGAAGTGATACTGATCCGACCAGAACCACGGCAACGCTTCGATTTTTCTGGACTTCCCGCAGGCGGTCGACGCAGCGACTTTGGCCTGCTCTCCTGCGCTCGAGACGGACTCCAACCGTAGTCGACGGCCGTAACGGGCCATGTCGTGGCTCGCGCAGTCCCCCGCCGCCATGATGTCGGGGTCGTTGGTCCGAGTGTGATCGTCGATCACGATGCCGTTGTCGATGACAAGACCCGCATCGGCGGCGAGGTCGGTGTTCGGCTCGACGCCGACACCGACGATGACCAGATCTGCGGGGATCGATTCTCCGCTGGCCAAGGTGATTTCACGAACCTCACGGTCACCGGACAGGCCCTGAACCATCGCGTTCGTTCTGATGTCGACTCCCTGTTCGCGATGTATCCGCTCGAAGAACGTCGATACCTCGGGAGCAGTGACCCGCTCGAGCACACGCCCAGTTGCCTCGAGGACTGTGACCTGTACGCCCAGTGCGCGCAGCGATGCCGCTGTCTCGAGTCCGATGTAGCCGCCTCCGACGATCACCACCCGCTGGCCAGGGCCGGTGGCCATACGTATCCTCTCGACGTCCGCTGCGGTGCGCAGGTAGTAGACCCCGTGGAGATCGGCCCCGGGAACGGTGAGCCGACGAGGGCGGGCTCCCGTGCACAGCGCGAGCTTGTCGTAGGCCAGCTTCTCCCCGGTGTCGAGAACGACGTTGCCTTCCGACCGAACGATGGTCTCCACCTGCGCGTTCAGGAGCTGAATACCTTGCTTGGAGTAGAAGTCCGTGCTGCGAATGGCGATATCGTCGAGTACGCATTTGCCCGCCAGGTATGCCTTCGACAGCGGGGGGCGTTGATAGGGAGCGGCAGACTCGTTACCGATGAGGACGATGTCGCCTGTCCAACCTTCTTGGCGCAAACTAGCTGCCAGTTGTGCCCCAGCATGGCTTGCGCCGACGATGATCGCCCGTTGCGATGTCATACGCTGGAAGTAGGCGTCAGGCGCACCATCATCTTGCTGATGCCCCGCACGAAATTCGACTGAACATACTCGGGGTCGCCGACGACCTCGATGTTCTCGAAGCGGGGAAGCAACTCCTCCCACAGAATCCGCAGCTGCATTTCGGCCAGCCGATTGCCCATACACCGGTGCACACCGAATCCGAACGCGATGTGATTGCGCGCATTGGCACGATCGATGATGAAATCATCAGGATTCTCGAAAACGCGTTCGTCGCGGTTACCCGAGGCATACCACATCACCAATTTGTCACCCTTGCGGATGAATTGTCCGTTCAGAACGGTGTCGGCTTTGGCGATTCGGCGCATGTACGCCAAGGGTGTTTGCCATCGGATGATTTCCGAGTTCATGTTGGGGATCAAATCGGGATTGGCCTTCAATTTCTCGAACTGGTCGGGGAATTGGTTCAACGCAAGAACGCCACCGCTCATCGAGTTTCGCGTGGTGTCGTTGCCACCGACGATCAGCAGGACGAGGTTGCCCAGAAATTCCATCGGACGATCGATCAGATCCTTGGTGTCCTCGTTGCTCTGCAACATGGTGATCAGATCGAAACCGGACTCTTCCCCTGCAGACCTCCTGGCTGCTTTGTCATGCCAGAGAGCGCTGAGGCCACGGGCCATGTCACGCATGCCTTCGAACACCTCGTCGTTGTCCGAGGGCCCACCGTTGGCTTGCTCCATCGAGGTTGCCAAATCGGACCAGTAGACGAGTTTGCGGCGTTGTTCGTAGGGGAAATCCAGAAGAGTTGCGAGCATCCGAGCTGTCAACTCGATCGAGACATTCTGCACCCAGTCGAACGGCTCGTTCAAGGGGAGGTCGTCCAATACCTCCCGTACGCGCGATCGGATCAGTCCCTCCATCTCCCGGAGGTTCTTCGGTGCGACAACCCCCTGGACGGCAGCGCGCTGCTTGTCGTGGTGTGGTGGGTCCATCGCGATGAACATCTCGATATCGAGAAACCGGGGCGGAACGCCGATGACGATGAACGGTTCGGCCGAGAACACAGCGTGATTCTTGTCGACGGCCACGATATCGGCATGGCGCGTGACCGACCAGAACGGGCCGAACGGACTATTGGGTTGGTAGTGCACCGGTGCCTCGTTCCGCACGCGCTCGAAGTACGACTGCCACCGCCCTTGTCTGTAAAGAAAGGGGTTACTGAGGTCGATGTCGGCGAGCTCGACATCCTCGACCGGTGGGATGGGACTTTCGACGAAGATCTTCTTGCCATTCGTGCCAGTCACCCACCGTCGGGTCTTGTCGTACAAATGAGCGCCCTGGATCTGCAGCCCTATCGGGATGGTCGACTGGACCTTGTCGGCGATCGACTCAGAAACTTTCATGCTGTCGTGCCTGCCTTTCGCACATCACAATTGGAATTCAGGTGTTCGAACGATCAGGCCATCCCACGCTTCCGAGGCCACCATCTGGCACGACAACCGAGACGTGGGTTCACGCTCGGGGTTCATCGCCAGCATCTCCTCCTCGTCGGCGCCGGACAGACCCACCTCTCCTGACCACTGCGGGTCGACGATCACATGGCAGGTGCCACAGGCCGTTTCGCCCCCACAGTCTCCATCGATCCCCGGCACAGCATTGTCGGTTGCAATCTGCATCAGCGAGCGACCTTCGACCAGAGCCGCCTCGTGCTTCTCACCATCGTGGGCGACGAAAATTACAGCTGCCATGTCAACTCCTCGTTTTCCGGCGTGATTGACGAAAGTGTCGTCGCAAACGCGGGTGACGGCTATGTTCGGTGGAGTCATAAACTTGTGAATTCGGGTCAAAGGGGTCACCGTGAAGCTGAGCGACGAGGGCGTGCCACCGCTTGCGTTCGTTCAGTTGCTCGAACGCCGCGCACTCGACCCTGACGCCGCCGCGCGGCTTCGTGTGATCATGCACCGCGAAGGAACCAGTGAAGCGACGCTCATTCAGCATGACGTTCAGGCACCGATACGGTGGTTTCGGGAGGTCTATCCCGAACTCGATATCGCCCAGGCCACTCGACTCGGATTTGCGTTTGCCGAGCAGGCCCAGTTGACATCGTTCGGGCCTCTGAGTTCACCTTTGATCAGCGCTGGTTCGGTCGCCGAGATCGTCGATCTCCTGACATACCTACCATTGATCTCCACGGCGTTGAAGTCGCAGTTCCACACCGGCGACTACGGTCTGATCGTCGGGCTCACTGCGCACACAGGCGATTCCGCACTGGACTGCTTGGTCATCACCTACGGTGGGTCGGCGTTACTACGACTGCTGGACATGCTCGCCGGTGACATATCGCCGGTGACACTCCATCTGAGCTGGCCGGAGCCGGCCGAGGTGAGCCACGACGAAGGTCCGGGGGCGAATCGCCGGTTCTTCGACGCTCCGATTTCCTTCGTCCACGTACCCGAGGAGACCCTCAACAAGGCTTGTCGCTTCTCGGACCCCCTCGCATATCGTCTCGCTATCGCTGATCTGCAGCGAACACTCGCCCAGCGGAGTGGGTCCATGTCATCCGCCGAGAAGGTGAGGCAACAGTTGGAAAAGGACCTCGGACAGCGAACCAACCATGATGTTGCACAAGCATTGTCGATGTCGAGTAGCACGTTGAAACGGCGGCTTGCCGAAGAAGGAACCACCTATAGCAAGGTGCGCCACTCGCTGCTGTACGAGCGCGCGATGCTACGGCTCCTCGACCGATCGGTTTCGGTCAGCGAGATCGCTACCGAACTCGGATACAGCGACCTCGCCAACTTCTCTCACGCCTTCAAACGCTGGACCGGACGCTCTCCGAAAGATTTCCGAAATCCCCGACTCTCAGACGACCCGGATTCGACGTAGACCCCGCAGAACGGGGTCGAGATCGATGCCTCGTTCGTTCGCGGCCTGATCGATCTTCATCTCGGAGATTTCTGAGACGTCACCGCCTCCCTGCCGTGAGAAGAAGAGTGTGTGCAAACCCGAGTACCAACCACTAGTCACTCGACGGTGTCGGCCGGCACGCGTGCGGTCTCCGATTCGAGAAAGTCGACGAGAGCTTCCAACAGGCTGTCCGCGCGGGTTTCGACATCGGCCAGGACAGAGTCCACGTCGTCGAGAAGACCGTGGGCGTGTCTACGCGCAAGCGTTCCGCGTTCGTAGTAGCCGGGGTCGAGTAGAACCCGCGGTACTGGATCCGGTGCCGCGATCTGCTCCGGATGTTGTGACCGCGCAGTGGGCTGCAGGTGGGTGGGTGCCCTTCCGTCCCAGTGCATTCGCACGATGCCCGCTACCGCACGGGCGGTCAGCGGGGTCGCAGCCAACGGGGTGTGGCCCCACCGGTCGATCGCAGTCGACAGCGGATGTTGACCGGCCGGGTCGAAATACCGGTCGTATCCGCCGAGCCCGGTGCCGTCCACGGCATCGAAAGCGTCGGCGAGCATTCGGGTGCTCGGATACCGGGCCTGATGGCCGAGCACCTCACACCAGCGCTGGTACACCGTGCGCGGAGAAATGCCCGTCCCCGCCAGCGCGAGGGAGGTGAGGGTATGAACGCCGCGGCCTGTCTCGATGCGAAGGGCGTCGAGACCCGCATCGGCGGTGACATCGCATGCCCGCAGGGCCGCGATCTGCGTGTACGGCAGACCTGTCGTAGCGAGCGTGAGGATCAGCGCGTCTCTGCGCGCGAACAACGCTGACGGCCAACCGTATTCGGGGAGTCGGGCGATGATTCCGCCGATCACGGCTGCCACCTCCTGCAGGCGCGACGTGCGGGCCCCATCCAGCGCAGCCCGGACGGTCTCAGCGCGCCCTGGAGGAGGTAATAGATGCCGATGATGAGCGGAGTCGATCACCGCGATCCGGCGGCGTTGGGTCGTCGGCGCGGCGGGGTGCGCATACAGGAACCGAGCAAGTGACTCAGGAGAGGCCGCCAATGGGGGTTCGCCATGGGCGGTGCACCAGTCCTCGAACAGTGACCACGTGTGCCGATCCCGCCTCGGTATCGACGTGTTCGTGATGTCCGATGCACGTATCGGACAAGGGCGGTCGTCGTGGTCAGCATCTACCCCTGTCGTCCCGTCGCCGCTCACTGGTTCGGTCGGGTGCCTGGTCATAGGCCGAGCTCGGTGACGGCGTTGCCGACCAGTGGCGCATTCTCGTGAGCGTATGTTTCGACCATTGCGGGTGTGGTGTGCCCGGTTTGGCGCATGATCGCATGCGCGTCGGCACCGTTGCGGAAGGCCTGCGTGACGAAGCCGGAACGGAGGGAATGCCCGCCGAGCTGGGCGACGGTGTCGGGGCCGTATCCAGCTCGAGTAGCGCGGCGGCGGATCGCCGCGTGCACCGCGGCTCCGGACAGGGCTGTGTCGGAGAGGTTGCCGTTCTTGCGGACGGACCGAAACAGAGGGGACCGTTTCTCGACTACAGGAAGGGTGCCGCGGCAGATATGGGAGTCGAATTCCACTGCGCGGGAAAGTATTCGGATGACAGCAACTCTGCCGCCGGTGTCGAACGCTGCGACGATCTGCAGCCATCGCACCCACGCGCAGACCGGACATGACTCGTGGCGGTCGGTGAACGGGAGTGCTTTCACGGTTCCGGTGCCGTCCTGGTCGGTCTTCGATTTGCGGATACGTACGTGCGCGCCGTCGAGGCGGTCGCGGTGGACATCGCGGCATTCGAGCGCTACGAGTTCGCTGCGGCGGAATGCGCCGGTGTAGCCCATCAGGAGCAGCGCAGTGTCGCGGCGTTCGAGGACCTCCGACGCCCACCCGGCCCCACCTCGACGCGCGTAATCGACGATCGTAGTGATGTCGGAGGTCAGCAGCGGTGCGCGCGGGTTACGGGGCCGCTCCCCCGCAGACGCGTAATCCCGCCGAATACCCGAGAGAGTGGCGCGCACCATCTCGTGCCCGCACGGGTTGTCGTAGCCGGTAGCGCGGTGGCGGTCCGCGACCGCCGCGATCCATTTGCCGAACGTCGACGGCGCATACGCCCGCGTCCCGTCGACGGTGAGCGTGTCGGCAGCCGCAACGAGATAGGCCGCCACCGTAGCGGGATGCGCCGGCAACGCGTGGTGCCCGGCGACGGTGCACCAGGTCTCGAAGCGTCGCCACGCCGAATCGTAGGCGCGGCGGGTAGCACCGGACCGTGCCGACGCCATCGACCGTTCGATCCGAGCGGCGACCTCGCCCGACAGGTCCGGAAACACCTCCGCACTCCTCACCGGGACGACTGAATCCGTGTCCAGGACCTCACCTAGCTGCCGATCTGCCATGACAGGGACTGTAGCGAGCACCCCCGACAGCTCTTTCGAGTTGAAACGCGCTGAGCAGGGATTTAGACGAAGACGGTGCGGGAACGGAAATTCTCGTCGGTCACCGCACACAGACCGTGGGTGACTACAGGAGGCGATTGATTCCCGCGTAAAAGCGGGCGTAGAAAAACGTGGGGTGATCATGCGCGCTTCAGTCCCAGTCCAGTCGGATGCCGAGCTCGACGAAGGCATAGGCCAGCTCATCGATGTCTTCTTCGGTGCGGCAACCCGTTCTCGCCAATCCGAACAGAGATCGGGCGGCGTCGCTGTCGACGCGGGCGGCGGCGACAGCGGCATCGATCGCCGCAATCACACCGTCCCAAGCGCTGCGGGCGGGTACCGGACTGCGAGACCTTGTCGGAGCGGTCCCCGGATCGACCGGCTCGTACCGTCGCGGCCGCAGCAAGCAGGCATCAGCACCGCTCGCGGCCATCTCATCGTTCTCCACCGCGATGATCGCGGTCGCGGCGGCAAACAAAACCTTCGCTTGCTCGTCCCACCGCAGTTGCTCGAACGGAACCCATGATGTCCGGAGCGGGCGAGAATGGCCGGTGGACTTCCAGATCGCGCTCAGTGGCTTCGCCCACCATCCGGTGCGGACCAGCGGCGTCGATACCTCGTCGACGACGGTACGCAGCAGCCTGAACCACACTGCGGCATGAACACGGCCCGCGCCGAGCTCGACCGACCCGCTCGTCAATGCGGCGGCGGTGCGCCGGTCGATTTCTGCGACGACTGCCGGTACCGGTATCGGTGATGCGTGATCGTCCGAGCCTGCTGGTGTCCTCTCCCAGAAGACCAGCCTGCCGGGTACGACACTGCAGAATTCCAGTCGACAGTGATGTTTCGTGCAGCTGGTCAGCATCGGGTACTGATGAGCCATCATGACCGCGATATCGGCGTCTGTGTCGAGGTCGTCGATACACAAGGGACATGCCCGCGTATCGAGCTTGCTCACCCAGGGAAGCCACATGCCGGCGGGCGGTGCGCGTCGACGTCGATCTGCCATCGCCAGACCCGCCGGTAGTAGGACAGAGAACTGATGGGCGTAGGTGTCGAAGTCACATTCGGCGGGGTCGGTGCTGTCGAGGAGCCAGGGCGTGCACCCCGCTAGCGTCATCTCACGCAGCCGTTCCGCCGCACAGGTGCTCCTCTGGGCGAGGGCGTCCAGCACCGGCTCGGGTGTGTAGCGGTCCAGGTCCACGCCCGGACTCTCGAAGCCGAGCCCGTCGAGAAGGTCCGCTGTATTGATCAACGAATACAGTGCGCTGGTCCGGGCCAGCCACGACATCAGAGTCTCACCAGGTAGTGGTTGCGGGTGAAGGGGCCACCGCGGATACGCACTGTGGGCGAGCGCTGTGTGCGCTGCAGGGGCATCGGATGGAATTGTCATGCCAGGTGCCGCTCGAAGTGGCGGCGGCGTTCGGTAGGCCCGGAGTAGACGGTCTGCGTCAACACCTGTGAGGTGATCGCTTCCTCTCCGGCCTCTAATGCGGTCACTGCGGCCGCGGTCAACAGCGTGGCCAGTTCGCCGATGGTGCCCTCACACCGGGTGAGGAGGTAGTCGGTCATCTCCGCCGATGTCAGATGCGAGGGCGCACGCAATGGGAAGCTGGCGGTGAAACTCGCCAGCAGGGAGCGGGTGTCGGTGTCGTTGGTCCAGATCGGCAGCGTCATGGGGTGAAAACGGTTCTCCAACTGCCCATCGCTGCGGATAGCGAGGTACGCCTCTCGGGTACCGACTCCGACGAGAGGGATCCGCAGCTCGTTGCCAAGAAACCGCAACAGGTTCAGAAATTCTCGGCGCACGTTGTCGCGGCCGGCAAGAACATTGTGGAGCTCGTCGATGATCAGCATCCGCACCCCGGTCGCTCGCAGCAGCGTAACCGCTTGCTGTTCGAGTTCGTGAACGCGGCTTCGCGGGCGCATCGGCGTTCCGAGTGCCGCGAGCATCGCCAGGTAGAACCGTCCGGGTGCTGGGTCCGGGGGCATCTGCATACACAGCACCGGTATCTGCTCACGGTCGGGCAAGGTGACCGCAGGGTGCGCACGCCGGAACTTCTCGATGATCATCGACTTGCCGTTGTTCGTCGGTCCGATCAGAAGCAGGTTCGGCATTCGTTGCCGATCCGGCCACCCCAGCAACGTCTCGAGGTGCTCGATCACCGACCGTGCACGCGGATACCCGATCCACCGTTCCGTGCGAATGTGCCTGATGCGTTGCGCGGCAGGGAGAACCGCGATCGGTCTGACCGAACTGCGCAGATGGTTGAGGTCCGCACTACCGGGGTCGATGTCTTGGCAGCTACGGTCGTCGCCGTCGCCTGCGGGCGTGATTCGGGGGTCGTTGTTCACCGTTTCACCATTCTTCGATGTCGTCGAAGATCGGAACCGACACGTCGTCGGTGCCTGGGCCAAGCTCGGGCGGGCCCATCGCGTTCGGTGATGTCACGACGCTGCTCAGGTGCGCACGACGACTGCGGTTACGTCGAGCCCGTCTGGTGTCCTTCTGCGCCGATGTTGCGATCTCTCGCATCTTGTCGATCATCGAGAACAAGGCGTGTTCGTCGATATGTGCTCGGCCGTGTTCGCGCAGTCGTGTCACTGCTGCGCGATGTTCCCACAAGGTCACCGCTGGATGTGACATCGTTCGATACGGCACCTCGATGTATCCGCCGCCGCTGTCGGGGTCCAGGACCCACACCCTGCTCAGATCTCGTGGGTCCCGGCGGATCACAAACTGGCCCAGGGTCTCTCGTCGGGCGATCCACGGTTTCAGAGCGTTCGCGAAGTACTGGATGTGGTCGATGACGAACCCCGTCCGCGTCAGGCGACGGCGGATGACGGGAAGGAAGTCCACCAGGAATGCGGTCTCGTCCACCACCGTCGAGCTCGCCAGAGCACTGTCAGCGTCGGTGCTGCTGGTCCACCGCGCAGCCGGGCTCTGCCGGAGGCCGGTGTGCACCTCTGCGTGATACGCCGCGACCGCCAGGACCAGCCAGCGTTCCAGTTCTCGTAACGTCAACGCCGCCTTACTATCCGAGTCGTAGCTGCCCCGCTGAGTTGGGTTCGAGAATGTGGTGCCGGGGAGTTCGTGGACCTGGGTCATGACGGTGCCGATGATGCGTTCGACGATCCCGCCGTAATGCGGCCTGCCGGGTGGGCGGTAGCCGAGGTCGATGCCGTGTTGCTCGCAACCGCGCTGGAGCGCTTCACTTTTGAACTCGGAAGCGTTGTCGATGTACAGGCGGTGCGGCTTTCCGGCCATCGGCCACCGCACATCCGCGCCGAGGCCCAGAGAGTCGATCCATACGCTTTTGTCCGAGCACACCCGGCCCAGACACAACCCGACCGACACTGCGGACGGCGGATCGAGAGTTACCACGAACCCAGGTATGCAGCGGCTGAGGACATCGATGGCAATCGTGAGATAAGGACGTCCGATCGGCGCCCGGTCGTATTCGTCGACGATCATCAGATCGACCACGGTGTGATCGATCTGTACTTGCTGGAGAACGGCCGTCACCGGCGGCGGGACATCGCCCGCGGATTGCCGCGACCTGGCGGCGTCCGGTCCGCCACGTGAGCGTGCGACACGGCCCGGGTGCATTGCTGCGATCCGGGCATTGACTGTGTTGCGGGCTGGGATCGGGAGTCCGGCGCGGTGACAGGCCTGCGCGATACGACGATGTAGTGCAGCGACACTGAGTTTCTGACGAGCCAGGAATTCACGGTTGATGTGCTCGGTGATCACGTCTTCCACCTCGTCTGGCACGCGGGAGCGTCCACGTCCGCCTGCGGGCGCGGAGACCAGTAGATCGGTAACCGCCCCTTCCCCATTCCGGAGTATGGACAGCAGCGCGTACACCCGCCGGGGCGAGACACTCAACTGTTGCGCTGCATCCTCGACCGCGGAGGTACCGATCGCGGATCGATTCATCAGCTCGTTGAGCACTGCGAACCGTGCCCGTGCCTGCTCCCACTGCTCGGCCGACGCGGTCAAGACACCAGCCTCGACGACGTCGAACTTCTCCGCATCCATTGCAGCCTCCGAACACCCGACCCAGGTGACCGATTGTGCAGTCCACTTCTGCACTCAGAATGTCAGAAGACCACTGCAATCGGAGGTGAAACCCCAGGAAAACATGACGCCCACTTCTGAAACTGACATACGGATACGCCAGGGTCTCAACCGCCGAACAGAACCTCGACCTACAGAGCGACGCCCTGAGCGCCTTCGGCTGCGAACGCATCTTCACCGACACCGCGAGCGGATCCACCACCACCCGGCCGGCACTGACCGAACTCCTCGACGTCCTTCTGCCCGGCGACGTGCTCGCCGTCTGGCGACTCGACCGACTCGGCCGCAACCTCCCACATCTCATCGAACTCATCGCAGACCTGAAAACCAGGGGAGTGGCGTTCGCGTCGGTCACCGAACAGATCGACACCACCACCGCCGGCGGAGAACTCACCTTCCACATCTTCGGGGCCCTCGCCAGCTTCGAGCGCCAACTACTCCGCGAACGCACCCACGCCGGCCTCGCAGCAGCCCGCGAACGAGGAAAGGTCGGCGGCCGCCCACCTGCACTCACGGTTACGAAGAAGCGGGAGGCAACGCGAATGCGGAACCAAGGCAACACAATCGGTGACATCGCCGACGCACTCGGGGTCAGCAAACGCACCCTCTATCGCCACTTCGAGAAAGCCGCACACCAAAGCCGGACTGGAGTTTCCAATGACGCCCACTGAGATTGCAGTGTGTTCCCTGATAGTTGCTGTCATCTCACTGGTGGCAACAGTCAGCTTTCAAGTGCACAACGTCCGCAAATCGCGGAGAGAAGTACGCGAAAGAATGCAGCGACACGTCGAAGCTGTGACCGTCTCACCGACGCACATCCAGAGCGCGGGCGAAGGCGTCGTGCGAGCCCAGAGCAGCGTCACAAACCACGGGGACAGACCTATCACGGCCGTAACCTTGTGGGTCGATAGTCAGTACGTCAAGCCTGGTCAAACGCCTTTCACTGGCGCACACACCGTCGAACCCGGAGCGACTCTGAACTACGACGAACTCCTTCTCGCGGAGCCCGATCCCTACCCGGTCGACGGTAACGACAAACTCAGAGCGAACGTCGGCTTCACCGACTCGGACGGCTACGCATGGCAGAAGTGGGCCGATGGGCACTTCCAAAGCCCACTCTGGGTTGGACCGTATCGAGGTCGACTACCCAAACGGCTTATGCGTGTTCCGCTCGTGGCGAAGGCCGAACTCAGGTGGCGGCGACGCCGGCACCGACCACCGACCCGGCAGCAGAGGCCTCCGCATCGGCCGACGGGAACGTGAGCGGTCGACGCTGACGTTACCGCCCACCAGAAAGAGGCTGCCCCTCCACTCGCTATCGAACGAATGCGCGAGAAGTGTTGTGTAGAGGCACATATGGAGTGCGTACTTGATGTGGGACGGTGCGTCTGAGAGGCGTTGCGTCCCCGGCATGCCGGGTACCCGTAGCGGTCAGTCCAGTCTTCCGAAATCCACCCCATTGTCGTCTTCCGACTTGGGCTTCTCGTCGAACGAGTACGCGGCTGGGCCGCGAGATCCCGAACGAAACGGCGAGATTTTGTGGGTATGAGACCCCGCTGTGACGATGATGGTCTTCGGGGTGCTCACCCATTCGATGACCGTCACCGGACCCATTCTCAGCACCGCGAGCTCCTCGCCGTCGACGGCATGCGCTTTCACCCCGACTGCGGGCGGCAAAGAAGTGATCAGAACCCACCAGGTAGGTCCAGGTGCGTCACCGGGCCACACCTGCTGTTTCAGCTCGAAGGGAAACGACTCCGGGTCGGTCGTCGAAAGGTCGGTCGTAGAGCCCCAATCCAGGTCACTGTCGACGGCAGCGGCCGGCACCACGCGCATCGTGTCGTCGTCACTGCGGTACTGCGCGACGAGTCCGGACGCAGGGAGGAGCAACGTGTAGTCGGCCATCTGAACCAGTTCTCCATCCGAAGGTCATGCACAGGTGTGGGATGCGACCACGATCTTGTCGCATCCCACACCTGATTGCTAGAACGAGTGGTCCCCACCGAGTGAGTCGCCGGACAAATGGTCCGCCGGCCGGAACCGGTAGATCGTCGCCTGGCCGGCGGGCGGGCCGTCCCGGTGCGCGACGGGGCTACGCACGTAGAAGTACCAGAAGCCCTGCTGGCCTTGGATGCTCACGCTGACTTCGGCGCGAGCATTGTGGTCGTAGTTGTCGTTGTCGCGCAGAACCGCGCGGCTGGCGCACGAGCAGGACCGCAATCCACCCGGGGCAACCGAACTCTGGTTGCTGTAGATCTTGAAGTCGAGCTCGCTGCCGGCGTCGACGACTCCCTCTGCGCCATTCCACAACGACACCAGGAAGAACGCCGACGTCGTCCTCACCGACGGCCTGATCTGGAACTTCGCCGACGCACACGCGATCATGCGTCAAACCGGACACGCCACCCCGGGCCTGGTCGAAATCTATGCCCGCGAGAACGCTCCGCTCGTCGGCAACGCCGTCACCGAACTCGGTCCGTGACGGCCGAGCGCAACTCCATCCGATGCAACTAACGGCATCGCTGACGCGTGGCATCGAGATCAGGACCAAGTGAGAAATGATGTGTATCGAGCCGAGCATCCTCTCCACACGTCCGAACCGATCGGTTCACGTTGCGCCAGTGTTACGTCGGTCGAGTCCGGGCGGGTTCAACCGGTTCGAGCAGAACAGTCTCGGGAGTGCGGACCCGTAGATTTTCGCCGGACGGGAAGAGGGCCTATCCCCACAGGGATCGTCGCTCGGTGTGGGTGAAGGTGAAGATGGTTGCCAGCAGGCTGATGGCTGCGGTAACCAGGAGTACTTGAGGTCCGGTGATCACGACACCGATCAGAGCCCCGGCTGCACCTCCGGCTGCGAAGGAGCCGAGAAGCATTGCGTAGCAAAGCCAGTCGAGGTAGGTACCGCCTCCCAGTAGGTGTCTCTCGATCCCTTGGCCCAGTTTGACGACGGTGCCGGTGACGTAGCTCAGGGGAATGTAGGTTTCTTCTCGTTTCGTGAATGCAGTGTTCAGCGCGCCGAGGGCGAACGCAACCAACAAAATGGGATAAAAATCTACGCCGTCGGACGACCAGCCGGAAACTCCGATGTCGATGAGTCCTGCCACGGCGAGCGCGATGGTCGTGACAACCGTTGCTCCGTGCGGGTGATTTGACCAGTATCGGCGGCGGCAGATCGACGCGATCACCACTCCCGCCAGAAAGGCACCCATCAACGCCAGTGCGGCCCACGGCGATGCGCCGGGTGCAACGGGCTTTCCTTCCGGACTGCCGAAATGGCCGATGACGGCGCGTTCGGTGTTGCCGGTCATGAACGTCACGAAATACCCCGCCGAATGCAGAAATGCGACAGCACCCACCATTCCGGCCAGCGCGGACAGTATCCACGACAGTCGAGCCTCCGCGCCGATGGCTGTTTCGCGGCTGAGCGCCACAAAAGATGTCATGTTTCGAGTCTCCGGGCTGTGGACGGTGCCGCAAGTCGATGAGGTGCAGCTCACTCGGTGGCTCTTCGGTCTTCGTATTCACTTCGGGAGCAATCGAACTGCCGCCTGGCCCTCGCCTGCCGACGACAGTGACAAGCCCACCCAGGGGTGTGATTTGCGTGCTCACGCAACACGAACTCGCCGCCCAACCGCGCGTGGTCAGTTCCATCCCTGGGCATGTTCGGCGGTTCAATATTGCGCCAGACCGGCGCAGCACCCCCGGGGATGGTCGGAATCTGCTCTGGCGGGAAACGAGTTTTGAGTGTTTCGACTCAGCGGTGTCGGTGCAGGTGGGTAGCGTCATTGACCGTGTCGCCCGAACGCAGCGCTACTCCGCCGAGCGGTTACCGCTACGAGTGGTCACTGTTTGCCGACTGGTGCGCCGCAACCGACGTCGAGCCACTCCCTGCCTCGGCTATGACGTTGGCGCAGTTCCTGACCGGTAATCCAGCCAGTGATCCTGTGCAGCTCCGCAGGGTCGCCGCGATCAACCGCCGACATCTCGATGCCGGTCACACCCCGCCCGGGCGTGCGGCAGCGCTGCGTATGGCGCTCGACTCCGGACGGACCGCACGCGTGGCACGTCGCGCCGAACACTACCGGGAACTGGCCACAGCGCTGCCCTTCCTGGGATCGACGCAGGCGCTGTTCGGCCGCAGGGACGCAGTTCTACTTCTGCTGTCCGGAGCTGGCCTGTCGCACAGAGCTATTGCGTCGCTCGATCGCTCGGACATCGCAGTCGACGGCGATGGTGTGTGGATCGATGGGCGGCACAGTATCTGGATCGCAGCCGATGAGTCGGAAGGCTTCAACCCCGCCGAGATCTGGGAACGCTGGCGTACTGTCCTGCGGTTCTCGGATCGCTACCCCTCGACGGCACTACTCACAGAGCACGTACAGGGGGACACTTTTCCCGATATGTCCAGGTGGCCGGTGCGTCCAGGCCCCGTCGCCGTTCCGATCGACCGGTGGGGTCACATGCCGTTCCCCGCCGACCCGATGACCCCGGCAGCGGTCGGGGCGGTCATCGCTGCTCACCGCTCCGGGCGACCGCCCCGGCACGACCCGCGCCCGCCCCTGTCGTGGCGACGCGGTCGTGGCGAGCGGGAAACGGACGTGACCGTCCCACCACCGCACCCGGTGTCAGCTGCACCAGGCTCGGACTACTACCGAATCGGTGTCGAAGCCCGCGGCCGTGCCCACGCCGCTCTGGCTGATGTGCCTGACCTCGTCGACGATCTCGAGTATCGAATCGAGGCTCTGATGCACCGCACCCTGGAACTACTAGACATCGAGCCGGACGCCGAAGCACCCATCGAGTGGGTTGGCGAACAGTGACCGACACGGACGATCCGCCAACGCCAACGCCAACGCCAACGCCGAAGTCCGTACGCCGACGTCACGGTTTGTCGGTGCCGGGTCGTCCCGCCGCGGGGCCTCGTTTCTTGATCGAGCGCGTGCGATCGACTGCTTCGATGTCCGCATTGATGGTTCGGCGAAGCTTCCTCAGGGTCAGTGCCGACAGCGGCAGGCTTGCTGCAAGTGCGCCAAGAAGAACCAACACGAAGGAAATGTCAAGGCTCGTCAGCGCGTCGACGGCCAAAAGTACTCCTGCGGCGACACACACGAAGAGCAGGCGTGCACCGTTGTACGCCAGTACATGAAGGGCAAGCTGCCCGCGAGCAGTTGAGGGTGCGCGGAACACCGGCATGGGCCGTCCTGTCGTGCGTAGGGACTTTCTTGGACCTTCCATCAAATACTATGGTGCATAGTATTTGACGGAGGAGCAATATGAACAGCAGCAGAAACCCCGCCCGAGGCCGACGGAGCTCGACTCGGCGATCACGCCCAGCCGGAGTGCCCGGGGGCGTACGCGCTCCCTGGACGGTGATCGGCGCGGGTGTCGTCATCGTCGTGCTCGTCGGTGCGATCGGATACAACCTGGCCCCCCGCGTCCTCGAACGCAATCAGGCCGAGCGGTTCGCGCCGACCGCCGACGACCCGGACCCCTCGCGCGGCATCGACGGCGTCGTCGAGGTCGAGTATCCGGCAGCGCGGCACGTCGAACCAGCTCAGAGAGTTGCCTACGATCGGAGTCCGCCGTTCGGCGGCCCTCACGACCAGACCTGGGCGACGTGTACCGGAGTGGTGTACCCCGTCCCGCTACGCAGCGAGAACGCGGTTCATTCGCTCGAACACGGGGCGGTGTGGGTGACGTACGACCCGAACCGGGTCTCCTCCGACGAGGTCGGTTCACTCGCCGGGCGGGTCGAGGGCGAGCCCTACACGATGATGTCGCCCTACCCGGGCCTGACGGCACCGATCACGCTGCAGTCGTGGGGTCATCGACTCGAGCTCGACAATGCCTCCGACCGGCGCATCACTCAGTTCGTCGCTGCTCTGCGACAGAACCCCTCGACCCACCCCGAGAGCGGAGCCAGTTGCTCGACCATTCCCGGCGCGTTCGATCCCGACAACCCGCCGCCGTTCGACGCCAGCGAGCCAGGACCGGACGCGGTGCCCCTCGAGGAAGACCCGGCCCTCGACAGTGCGCCAGCGCCGATGGGGGAGGGGAGTCGATGACCGTGCACGGCCGGACCGACGATGCCCAGATCGACGATGCACAGAATGACGCCGCGGAAACGGGACCCAGATCCAGGCCCAGGGCACTGCTCATCGGCTTGGCGGTGACAGCCCTCGTCCTGTCCGGCGTCCTCATCGGCGTACTGCTCACACCGGACGGCGCACGAGTGGCCGTACCCGCATCGGATTCGGTGGATGTGGGTTTCGCGCAGGACATGTCGCTCCATCACAACCAGGCGATCGAGATGTCGGCGATGGCGTTGGGACGCTCGACGGATCCGGTCATCCGGACCCTCGCCTTCGACGTGTTGACCTCGCAGCAGAGCCAAGTCGGCACTATGCAAGGCTGGTTGACACTGTGGGACAGGCCATATCTGCCAGACGGCCCGCCGATGACGTGGATGACCGAGGCCAGCTCGACAGAGGGTCACCCGATGGACATGAGCGCGTCCGCGAACGACAGCGGACAGGACGCGAGGTCGATGCCCGGCATGGCCAGTACCGCCGAGCTGACGGCACTTCGCCGGATGAACGCCGAAGAATTCGACGGCCGGTATCTGCAACTGCTCCGCCGCCACCATCGTGGGGGAATCCCGATGGCAGAGCTGGGAGCGGCGAACGCGACAGTTCCCGCTGTCGCCGCGCTCGCAGGCTCGATCGCCTCGACCCAAACCGCCGAGGTCGGTCAGATCGATGCCCTACTGAGCGCACACGGGGTCTCACCGTTGCCGGAGAGCTGACGCCCATATCGAAATACTATGTTGCATAGTAATAACGATTGGGATGACCCCCATGACCGGCACCGGCACGCATGGAACGGCGTCGAATCGTCGAGTTACTGTGCAATGCACTCACTTTCGACGCCGACGCGATAGGCGAAACAGCGATGAATTCAGTCGAGCGTGTGACAGAAGGGGCTTGTGGTGTCGATGGGACCACGCAACACTGACCCACGGCCGACACGGCATCCACTGCGGTCGCGACCGGCATTCAACGAGAAGGGTGACCACGTGAACAACGCGGGAAAGACGACGCCGAGCGGCGGTCGACGTCGCGCATGCCGAGGTGCGCGGACATACGTGATCGTCGGTGTCGCACTCGGTGCGGTGTTCCTGCACGCCCCGGTAGCCGGAGCGAATCCGGGTCAACCGGCCGCGAAGTCCGGGGACGAGGTCGAAGGTCAGCAGACCGCCGACGCCGTCAGCCGGTTGATCCGCCTGGCCGATCGGGCCGCGACAATCGGTACCGATCCGATCGCGGTGGCAGATCTCGCAGCTTTCGCATCCTCGTCGTGGGCCGCCGCCCAGGCCGGCGGTGTCATCGCGGACACCGCCGGCCCCGTGTCCGCGTCGGCAGGATGCATCGTCGACGCCATCGCCCGAGGAGTGTCGAATGCCCCGGCGCAGTCCCTGTCCTGCCTGGCCCCGTTGGCTACTCTCGACCCACTCCTGGCCCTTCGTATCGCCACATCGCTCCAGGTCGACGCCCTCGACCCCGCGGTCCCGCACGACGGCGACCGAGGGGGGGAACAGGATCCGGTGACGGGCAACACCGGCCGCGATTCGCCCGTGCCAGACACCACTGCGCCTGAGACGAGTGTGCCTGAGACGACTGCGCCCGAAGATTCTGTTCCTGATGCAGCACAGCAGCGAGGTTCCACGTCCGGTGGCTCGGCCACCTCCCGAGGTACTGCGTCTGCTGTCGCACCCAGCGGTGGACTGGTCACCTCGAACTTCGGCACCCGGAGCGGGACACAACACGGCGGTGTCGACATCGCCGACTCACTGGGCTCGCCGATCGTCGCCGCGGCCGACGGGACTGTCATCAGCGCCGGGCCCGCGCAGGGCTTCGGGCTGTGGGTTCGGATCAGACACGACGATGGATCGATCACCACCTACGGGCACAACAACGGAAATTCGGTCACGGTGGGTCAGCGCGTCCGTAAGGGCGATCGGATTGCAGAGGTCGGGAACCGCGGTAATTCGACGGGTCCGCACCTGCATTTCGAGACCACATCTCCCGCGGGGCAGAAGGTCGATCCGCAAGCCTGGCTCGGTGAGCGGGGAGCCAGAATCGGGGCGGGCACACGTGCGCGATGAATGCGCCCGATCGTGCCCTTGCCAGTAAGCGCGATCAGGCGATGAGGTCGCGGCAGTCCCCGAGCGCAGGACGGCCGCGACAGCTCAGGTGCGTTGACTGGTCTCGCTACCGATCTTTTTCAGGAAATCGTTGTAGGCGTTGAGTTCGCTGTACCCGTCCTCTTCGGCGTGCCGGTCCGCGGCAGCCGATTCCTCTTTTTCGTCCCGGTTCCACCGAATACAGAAGATGAGCACGACCAGCAATGCCACCGGCTCACCGTAGGACCACGCCAGCGCTCCGGCGAGCTTCTGATCGGCTACCGGATCGACACCCCAGTCCGGGGGTGGGAAGGCGAATGTGGCCAGCATGGGGGTGCTCGACATCATCAAGATGACACCGAAGAACACATGCAGCGGCATCTCGACGAACAGGTCGAACAAACGGCCCAGATTGCTCTGCCGAACGGGGAGGGGGCCGACGGCGAGCACAGGGATGATGAACAGCAGCCCGCTGGCGAAGAAGAAGATCTCCATCGACACGTGGCCGATGACTGTGACCGCGAGAACATCGAAGATCGACGACAGATACAGGCCGTAGTAACTGAAGAGGAACAGCGGGATCGTCAGACCTGGATGTAGTGCGATGCGCCCGGCGCGGCTCCGCAAACCTGTCAAGGCGGCGATGAGTACCCATCGGCCGACGCCGTAGTGGGAGGTGGCCCGCAGCAGTAGCCGTCCAGGGGAGCCGACCACCAGCAAGGGTGGAACAAGCATCGACAACGTCAGATGCTGGAACATGAACACGCTGAACAGGCTGTAGCCGTAGCGTTCGATCTGCAGTCCGGTCACCAGGACCAGCGCCGCGCAGCCGATGAGGAAGCTGAAACTGCGCCCGCGCGACCATTCGATACCGCGGCGTTGGATCCGAATCAGTCCCCAGCAGTACAGCCCGGCCATCACGATGCCGGCGATCGGCAGGATCGGGAGCGGTGGAAGATCCCAGCTCAGTAGCGCTGCCAGCGTCGGGGGAGCCTGTGGGGGATCGACGGCAGCGATGTTCATCGGCACCCTGTCATTGTTTGTTCTTGCCTCGGATCACCAGGGTCAGGGCGATAGCGGCGAGCGCGATAACCGTGATGCCCACGATGGAGAGCAGCATCATGGTGTTCTGTTTCGGTGGCCGGTCTTCGCTGGCGGAGGGATTGTTGGGATCGTAGGGCTGCGTTGCCGTGGTAGCAGGAGTCGGCGAGGTCGAGGTCGCACCGCTCTGCGATTGCTGTGCAGCGGCGTCCTGAGGGGTGGCGGTCGCCGCAACGTCGACGGAGAAACCGTACGACCCGGTGATCGGGTGCCCGTCCGCGGAGGTGACACGGTAGCCGACGGTGTACTCCCCGTTGGGGAGTCCGTCCTGGAGCAGGACCGATACGTCGGGGCCCTCGACCGTGGCCGTTCCCTGTGCCCACTGAGTGTCGCCAGGACCCACGACGCTGATGGTCGCGAACGATTCGTTGATGTCCTGGTTGAACACCAGACCGACACCGATCGGCGCGAACTCGAGTGTGGCATCGGCGGGCGGGTCGGAGCTGACCAGCTCACTGTGCGCCGACGCCGGCGCTGCAGCGAACAATGCTGTCCCGCAGATCATCACAGCGATCAGCATCAGACGTCTCACGTGGGGTACTCCTCTGTATCGAGCCCGACCCAACAACTACGGGACATAGTAGTAGGGAGGGCGGTTTAGCGGTGGGTCACTTCTGCGGCGATGGTTATTTCACCGGGTCCGGCGGATCGGATCGTTCACGGCCGGCGATGGCTTCGGTGATCACTTCCGAGGGCGCGATCGAATCCGAGTGCGGGCCACCGACGTGCTGCTCGGCGCGGATGCGTTCGACCATGTGCGGATAGTGAAGCTCGAACGCCGGCCGCTCGGAGCGGATTCGGGGCATCTCGGTGAAGTTGTGCCGCGGTGGTGGGCAACTGGTCGCCCACTCGAGGGAGTTACCGAATCCCCAGGGGTCGTCGACGGTGACCACTTCGCCGTAGCGGTAGCTCTTGAAGACGTTCCAGATGAACGGCAGCGTCGAGGCTCCGAGAACGAACGATCCCACGGTCGAGACCTGGTTGAGGGTGGTGAACCCGTCGGACGGGAGATAGTCGGCGTAGCGGCGCGGCATTCCTTGCGCTCCGAGCCAGTGCTGAACGAGGAAGGTGGCGTGGAATCCGAGGAACGTCATCCAGAAATGCCACTTGCCCAGTCGTTCGTCGAGCATGCGGCCGGTCATCTTCGGGAACCAGAAGTAGATCCCCGCATAGGTCGCGAACACGACCGTTCCGAAGACGACGTAGTGGAAGTGCGCGACGACGAAATAGGTGTCGGTGACGTTGAAATCGATGGGCGGGCTCGCCAGGAGCACTCCGGACAATCCGCCGAAGACGAACGTGATCAGGAATCCGATGGAGAAGAGCATGGGGGATTCGAGGGTGACCTGCCCGCGCCACATGGTGCCGATCCAGTTGAAGATCTTCACCCCGGTCGGCACGGCGATGAGGAAGGTCATGAACGAGAAGAACGGCAGCAGCACGGCGCCGGTGGCATACATGTGGTGCGCCCACACCGCGATGGACAGAGCTGCGATGCCGACGGTGGCGTAGATCAGACCCTTGTACCCGAAGATGGGTTTGCGGGAGAAGACCGGGAAGATCTCCGAGACGATGCCGAAGAACGGTAGCGCGATGATGTAGACCTCGGGGTGACCGAAGAACCAGAACAGGTGCTGCCAGAGCAACGCTCCGCCGTTGGCGGGATCGAAGATGTGGGTGCCGAGTTTACGGTCGGCGAGCAGGCCCATCAGTGCTGCGGTCAGCAGTGGGAACGCCAGCAGGATCAGGATCGAGGTCACCAGGATGTTCCAGGTGAAGATCGGCATGCGGAACATCGTCATTCCCGGTGCGCGCAGGCACACCACGGTGGTGACCATGTTGACCCCGCCCAGGATGGTGCCCAGGCCTGCGACGAGCAAGCCCACGATCCACAGGTCGGATCCAATACCGGGGGAGTAGACGGCGCTGCTCAACGGGGTGTACGCGGTCCAGCCGAAGTCGGCGGCACCGCCGGGGCTGATGAACCCGGCGGTGGTGACCAGTGCGCCGAACAGATAGAGCCAGTAGGAGAAGGCATTGAGCCGGGGGAAGGCGACATCGGGTGCGCCGATCTGCAGCGGCAAGATGTAGTTGCCGAAGCCGAAGACGATCGGGGTGGCGTAGAGCAGCAGCATGATCGTGCCGTGCATGGTGAAGAGCTGGTTGTACTGCTCGTTGGAGAGGAACTGCATTCCCGGAACGGCGAGTTCGGAGCGCATGATCAAGGCCATGAGGCCGCCGACGAGGAAGAATCCGAACGAGGTCACCAGGTACATCAATCCGATGACCTTCGGATCGGTGGTGGTGACCATCGTGTGCAGGAACGACCCCTTGCGTGCCCCGCGGGGTGGATAGGGGCGAACCGCCGGCGCAGCCGGAGGAGATGTCAGCGCCGTCATGGAACCACCTTCGAATCGCACGCGAATTACAGGACGCGTCCGACAGCCTAGCTCAAATACTATGCACCATAGTATTTAGGGGTGGTTCAAGTCAGCAGGACCGCGCACGCTGCGGCGGAGACCGCACTGAGGGTGAGGATTGCAATGGCGGCCGGCACCACGAGCGGCAGCACGGCGGCGGCAGCGTAAGCGCCTGCTCCGGTTCGGCTCGGTGTTTGCGCGCTCGTGTCGAGGTGATGCAACCGCGCGGCGGTCGAGTCCCCGATCAGGCCCAGTGCCCACAGTGGCCGCGCTGAATGCGCCTGCGAGACCGTCGACAGTGCCGAACGCACAGTGTCGGCGCTGGTGACCGCGGCCGCGGTCCGGTCGGCTGCGACCTCGACCAGAACCCGCACCGCTGCAGGTGCTGCGGCGAACAGGGGAACGCGAGGAAGTGCTTTGGCCAGGATCTCGCAGATGTTGACGATGCGGTGGTGTCGCCCGCGCAGGTGGGCACGTTCGTGTGCGATCACAGCTCGCTGTTGATCGGGATCGAGATGGGCGAGCAGGCCTTCGGTGGCCACGACGTAGCCGGGGCGACCGTCGATGCTGTAGGCCAGCGGGAGCGGGTGGTCGAGCCACATGATCGGTTCGGGTCCGGGGTCCGTGCGCGCGACGACGGCGATGACATCGCGGTGATAGTCGCGGACTTTGGACCGGGCTCGAAGCTGACGGCGAGTCGAGCGCAGGACGCGCGCCGACGCCGACGCCGCGAGGACGACCGATGCCCCGGCTACAGCTTCCCCGATCCACGGCTGCGCCGCGTGTTGCAGCGATCCCAGACAGCGGACGGCAAGTTCGACCATGCCCTCGGCGGGCGCATGGCCGGGCCAGAGCAACACGGTCACCGCGGATCCCACGAGAAACAGCACCCCGGCGATGCTGCCGATCCATGCGGTCAAGGCGAGAGTGGGGCTCACGGTGCGGGTGAGAGAGGTCAACGGCTGCGGCAGGGCGACGGCCGCGATGATCGCAGCGAGGAGCAACGCCAGCGCGACGATCACCGGTTCACGTCCGGCAGGTTCCCCCGCAGAGCGTCGAGCTCGTCGTCGGTGACGGTTTTCGCGAAATGCATCAGCACCGCGGCCGAATCGGTACTGGTGTCGAGGATTTCGCGCAGCGCCTGCGAGGTGGCCTCCGCGCGCGACTGCACCGGGGAGTACAGGTACGCGCGTGACTGCTTGGTCCGCTCGACCCACCCCTTCTCGTGGAGATGGGTCACGACGGTCAGGATCGTGGTGTAGGCGGGGTTTCTGTCGGCCATGAGTTCACGCAGGTCGTGGACCGACTGCGGTCCATCGCATTCCCAGAGCACGTTCATCACCTCCGCTTCGAGATCACCGAGCCTTTTCATCGCCAGTTCTTCTTCCTTGTCGTGTCAGCTGATATCGACTCCGCGTGCCGACAGCCACGCCGTCGGGTCGGACTTGGCACCGTCGGGTTGCCACACTTCGTAATGCAGGTGGGGTCCGGTGGATTGGCCTCGGTTGCCTACCGTAGCAATGAGCTCGCCGGCTTTCACGCGTTGACCGGCGGTGACGAGCGCCTGGTCTATGTGGCCGTACACCCCGATCGTGCCGTCGTCCTGACGTATACGCACCCACAGGCCGAACCCTTGCGCCGGACCTGCTTCGATGACCTCGCCGTCGGTCACCGATACGATCGGCGTCCCGATCGTGTTGGCGATGTCGAGTCCGTAATGCGTTGTCCCCCAACGTGGCCCAGAACTGGAGGTCAATGTGCCCGAGACCGGCACCACCGAGAGCGGGCGCCGCGCCTCGGCGTCGCGTGCTGCGCGCTCCGCCGCCCGAACTCCCCCCTCGGCGAGTTGCTCGGTCATGCGCTGCGCGAGTCGGCCGACGTCGAGATCGGGCAACTGCAACACCTGCGGGGGTGAGGCAACGACCGGGCTCGGCGGCAGGACGCCGGCGGGAGGTCGATCGATACTCGCAGCGCTGAGCGCCACACTGTCCTGCGACCCGGTGTTCGGAGCCGTCGCTGCCGCGGAAAGAAAGGCACCGACCGCGACCGACGCAGCGATGGCGCGGCCACCCGGCTTCGGCACCCGGCGGCGATGAAGTCCGCGGCGAGCACTTCGCGACACGGGCTGGACTACATCGCGGTCACCCTCGCTGTGCGTCGTCTCGTCCGGACCGGCCACGTGCGCCGCCCACATCGACGCGGTAGCGCCCGCGCCCGCGGTGTCCCAGGCGTCGCTGACCGCGTGAGCGGTTCCATCCGGTGCGGGCGTCTGCGCCGAGGGCGTGCGCTCGTACTCCGGCAGAGTCTCGGAGTACCCGGCATCGGCGGGCGACTCGGTCACGAAACGTGAGGGTGCGAAGTCGGCCCGTCGATGACGGGGGCGATCGGTGAGCGCCAGCGGCCTGGTGCCGACGGGCATCGACATCACGCCGCCGCGCGCCGTCGCTGCGCAGTCGTCGTCGATCGGATCGGGTGTGCGGTGTCGGGCCAAGATCACAATCCTTGGTGGCTACGAGGCCGAGGCCTCGCTCGAGATAACGAAATGGTGACGGTCAGGCCACAGGTTACTACTATCGAGCATAGTTTTTCCATCCCACTCGACCCGGATTCGCCCATACCGCTGGTCACGGTCCTGGGAGGACATCCCGCGGGCTGCGGCGACCCTGACCGAGAACGGATTCTTCGGGTATCAGGGGTGATCCCGCCGAGAGGACAGGCCACCGAGCATGGTGTTGTACGCCTCGAGTTCGGTATCGCCTTGATCGTCGATTCGGCGATCTCGTTGCCGTGCAGCGCTCTCGTCGGCCGCCGACCACCGGACCGCGGCGAGAACCGCGGCAGCGAGCAACGGCAACTCGCCGATGCCCCACGCAAGAGTGCCGCCGCGCCGCTGGTCGGCCAGCAGGTCTGCGTTCCAATCCAGACGCAGTCCGCTGTAGAAGCTCGCTCCGAGCGCGGTCTCGAGATCGATCGTCACGACGAGGAAGAATGCGAACCCGGCCAACGCGGTGATACTCGCGAGCAACTTCGTCAGTCCCGCGATCGGTCTCGGTACCGGGTCTTCGCCGACCGTGCCCCAGAACATCACCATCCCGACGGTCAGGAACCAGCCCTTCATCACCATGTGTGCCACATGCGAGTCGGCGACGGTGTCGAACACTCCGCCGGGGTAGAGCAGGTAGAAGCTGCTCAGGAACACCGTGGTGCTGACCCACGGGTGGATCGCGATCCGGGCTGCTCGGCTGTGCCATGCAGCCCGGAGCCATTCGCGCGAGCCCGGTGCGTCGGCTGCCGGCGCGGTCGGCAGGACCGAGGCGAACAAGGTGGCCGGTCGGCCGAGGACCAACAGCAACGGCACGGCGATGGCGACCGCGGTCAGTCCCGCCATGTGCACGCTGAACATCGCCGGGCTGTAGAGCCCGACCCCGGACGAGGTCGCCACGAGCAGCACCGCAGTGCCCATCAACCAGCTCGCGGTCCACCGCCGCCGCCAGGGCAGGCCTGCCCGCCGGCGGCGCCGCACGGCCACCAGGTACAGGACGGCCGCGATCACCGCCGCGGAGCCGAACACCAGGTCGAAACGCCACTCGAACGCCAACCGCGCTGCGGTGGGCGGGCCGTCCAACACGTAGCCCAAGGCTTCTTCGTGCGCCTGAGGTAGCGAGGCGTTCTGCGGCGGGGGCGGGGGGGTGCGACCGAGTGCGACCGCCAGGCCCACGGTGGTGACGAGAACGAGGGTCTCGATCATCGACAACGTGATCAGGGATCTGCGGTTCTCGGGATCGTGGGCCAGAGCGCCGACCGTTCGTCGTCGCTGTATCCACCCGAGGGTCCCCACGATCGCCAGGGCTGCGATCTTCGCCAGTATCAGAGCGCCGTACGTCGAATCCCACAGCGACGTCACGGGTACTCGCACGGCAGCGTTGACCACTCCGGAGACCGCCATGATCACGAACGCAACCAGAGCGAGCGTCGAGTAGCGGCGGGTCGCGACGGCAAGGTGTCCACCCCCGCGCAGCGCGTGAGCGAGAAGTGCGAGGAGTCCGCCCACCCACAGTGCGGCGGCGAGGATGTGCAGGATCAACGAGTTCGTCGCGATGTCGTGATTGCCGCCGGTCGAGGAGTGGCCGGTGACCGCGCGCGGGATCAACGCGAGCATCGACAGGGCGAACAAGGCGGGGGTCCATCGATGCCGCAACACTGCCGCGCATGCTGCGGCGGTGATCGCCGCGATCGCGGCGGTGATGGCCCATGCAGTGGAGGCCTCGACATCGCCGATCGCACCGAGGAACTGCACCGGTTGCGCCGCAACGGATCCGACAGGTTGACCCGACGCGTCCGAGAGTGTCAGCGGCACCAACGCCGCTGCGCACACCGCCCACACTGCGGAGGCCTTCGCCGCGGTGCGGACGGCGATGTACCCGTCGATGTCGAGCACACCCGACATTTGGGGAGGAACGAGGAACGCTGCGAGAAGCAACGACCCCACCGCCACGACCGCGGCTACCTCTCCGAGCGCGGTCAGCGCCGGAATACCGTAGGTCGTGATCGGTCCCGGATCGGGAAGCCCGAGCAGAATCAGCGCCTGCGACGTCGACAACGCCGCGAGCGCAGCGGCCACCACTGCCGCGATCGCGGCCCACAGCAGCATCACCTGCGAACCGGAGCGTCGATTCACCGGACCGCGGGTCGAGAGTGCGGCTTCGGTGGCCATGTCGTCGGTGGCCATGACGCGGCACCCCTTACGTGGATGATGTGTGGCGGGACAACTGTCGGCCGGCAATATCGGCACGGCTGCGCGACCGAGTCGCGCAACCGAGATCGAACTACTACGAATCATAGTTCTGCGCCGACGCAGTGCGGCCGCGGGCAGCAGCTTCCGGCGAACACAACACTTGCATATATGCGCATATCGCAATATGTTGTGTTCCTGTTATCGAATCTCGCCGAGAAGGGGTACCCACGATGGGACACGGACATGGCCACGGGATAGAGCCGGGATCGCCGGCGAGCGCGTCCGGTAAGCACCTCGGGCGACTGTGGATTGCTGTCGGTCTCGGGGCGGTTACGTTGGTGACGCAGGTGGTAGTGGGTCTGTCCACCTCGTCGCTGGCGTTGTTGTCCGATTCCGCACACGTGTTCACCGACGTGTTCGGGGTCTTGATGGCGATCGTGGCGATCACACTCGCACAGCGGCAGTCTCGCAAGACCGGCCGCACGTTCGGACTGTATCGAGCCGAAGTGTTCGCGGCTCTGTTCAATGCAGTGCTGCTCTTCGGTGTCGCTGGGTGGATTCTCTACGAAGCCGCGCAACGCATCACGAACCCACCGGAGGTGCCCGGGATTCCGGTCATGTTGGTGGCGCTGCTCGGTCTGGCCATGAACCTGATCGCGTTCCTCCTTCTGCGTAGTGGTGCGAAAGAGAGCCTCAATGTTCGGGGTGCGTATCTGGAGGTGATGGCGGACATGCTCGGCTCGATCGGAGTGCTCGTCAGCGGACTGGTCACCGTCGTGTTCGGGTGGCGGTACGCCGACCCGGTCATCGCGGTCGCCATCGGGTTGTTCGTTTTGCCGCGTGCATTCACTCTGGGGCGTCATGCCGTACGAATTCTGCTGCAACACGCTCCGTCGGGCATCGATGTCGCCGCCGTGGAAAAGGCCCTGACCGGTGTCGACGATGTCGAAGAGGTACACGATCTGCACATCTGGACACTGACGTCGGGGATGGAGGTCGCTTCGGCGCATCTGACGGTCGCCCCGGAGGCCGAGACACCCCGGGTGCTCGCTGCAGCGCAGCAGGTTCTCCGCGACGAGTTCGGTCTCGAACACGCCACTGTGCAGGTCGAACCTCAGGAAGGCGAAGGCCGTTGCCGAGAGGTCAATTGGTAGGCAGGTCTCTGGTAGGCAGGTCTCGACCCGGTGCGCGATCGGCACGCCGTGCTGTCGTCGACACGGCAGCGATGTACCGAACCGGCACCAGTCGGGTGGGGGCACAGAGTGGGTCCTCGATTGCCGCACATCGGCCCGGTCGACACCGTTCACCCCGAACCCGTCCACCTCGCATGTTCGGCCGCCCGGTGATGGATCAGTCGACTGTGAGGGTATCTACGGTTCTGGTCACGGCGCGGTTCGGCAGTGGCTCGGTAGCGGGGCTGCGCACGACCACCCCGTCGGTGATCGAGAAGGCACTGTTGTGGCAGGGGCACTCGATCGTGCCGTTGCGGACTCGGTTCACTGTGCACCCTTGGTGAGAACAGATAGCCGAGAAGGCCCGGAAGGTACCGGGTTCCGGTTGGGTGACGACGACCTGCCGGTCGGCGAGCACGATTCCACCGCCGACAGGAACATCGTTCACCGACAAGGTGATGGGACCGTCGGAAGCGGTGTCCTCACCGGACGGGGCTTCGCCGACGCTGCATCCGGCGGCAGCCAGGCACGCTGTAGCGCAGCTCGTAGCGAGAAAAATACGGCGCGGTAGCGCCGGGATGTTGTCGCTCATGCAGCAGGTTCCCCTCGGTGCGCCTCGGTGCGCCTCGGTGAGCGAGAGGCGACGATCGCTTGTCGGTGGTTGTGGTCGAATATGTTTCGAGCCGTTCCGGTGTCGATCACTCTCACTGTTCGAGCGAATCAGCAAGATTGTCCTGTCGCGAATGTGTCTGCACTGCAGGGCATTCGATTCGACCGCCGAGGTATCTCATGCACGTTCACGATTCGGCGCTGTCGGGCACTGCGGGCCGAGGGGTAATCTTTGTGGCCTCTCGCGTGAACAGTGCCGCCCCGATCATCAGCACCACCCCGCAGGTGATGTAGATGTCGGCGAGGTTGAATGTCGGCCACCAACCGGTGTGAAAGTAGTCCGTGACCGCACCGTCGACAAGCCGGTCCAGAACGTTGGACAGCGCGCCGGCGAGGATCAACGCCAGCGCCACCGTGGTCCACTGCTCCCCGTGCCGAGCGCTGTGCCATCCGTAGGCCGCGACCCCGGCGGTGATCGTCGCCGTGACCGACACGATCACCCATAGGGGCAGCGAATTGCCCAGACTGAAGGCCATTCCGCGGTTGAAGGCGAGTCGCAATTCGAGGATCGGTAGTGGGATCGGAGAGCCGACCAATGCTTCTTGCGCCCAGTAGTCGACGGTCAGCGCGGTAACGACCAATGTCAGCACGAGAGTCACTGCGTAAGCACGCAGCCGCGTGGGAGACGTGGTGGGGGAGCGGTTCACGGATCCTCGTTCTCGGGTGTGTACCTCGGACAGGTGCTGGGTGTCGACGGAAGGGGATCGGTCACCGCCGCAGAGTTGCCATCACATAAAATACTATGCACCATAGTAGTTGATGAACGGCAGAGATTTCTCCGGTACCGGCTGCACGCTCATGTCGTCATGAGGGCCGCTCCTGACACAGAACCCGGACCTCGACGACCCGGCGACGACCCGAACCGGGCGCGGTGGGTGACCGGCAGCAACGGAGTCCGTGCCTGGATCCGGCTCCTCGCGGCTGCCTCATCCGGGCTGATGTTGTACGCCACGTTCCCGCCCCTAGATCTGTGGTTTCTCGCTCCGGTAGCACTTGCAATGCTGCTGTTGGCTGTGCGCGGGCGAGGGGCGCGTGCGGGGGCCGGCTACGGCTTCGTTGCCGGCTCGGCGTTCTTCGTGCCTCTGCTGCCGTGGGTGGGGGAGTACGTCGGATCGGTGCCGTGGCTGGCGCTGGCCGTGGTTCAAGCCCTCTTCGTGGCGATGTTCGGCGCAGTAGCGGATCGGATGTCGCGACTGCCGTGGGGGCCGGTCTGGGTGGCGAGCGCCTGGGTGGCGATGGAAGCGGCACGATCTAGGATCCCGTTCGGCGGATTCCCCTGGGGCCGCATCGCATTCGGTCAATCCGACGGGCCGCTGCTGCCTCTGGCTGCGTTGATCGGCGCGCCGGGGTTGTCGTTCGTCGTGGTGCTGATCGGGTCCGCTCTGGCCGGTGCCATCGCTTCCGATCGCATCACCCGCAGAACTGCAGCAGCGTCGTGCATCGGTGCGGCCACTGCTGTAGGGGCGCTCACGGTGGTAGCTCCACTGTTCGCTCCGCCGCAGCAGGACACGGTCACCGTCGCCTTGGTGCAAGGCAACGTCCCGCGGCTCGGTCTCGACTTCAACGCCCAACGACGAGCGGTGCTCGACAACCACGTTCAGCGCACCATCGAGCTCGCCGACGACATCGACTCCGGCCGCGTACGCGCACCCGATCTGGTCATCTGGCCGGAGAACTCCTCCGACATCGACCCCCTGCGCAACCCCGATGCCGCCGCACGTATCGACGCCGCGGCCCGCGCCGTCGGTGTGCCCATTCTCGTCGGCACGGTACTACGCCAGGGCGACGGCACCACCACGAACACCTCGATCGTGTGGGATCCGGTCACCGGCCCAGGGCAGAGGCACGACAAGCGGCAACTGGTGCCGTTCGGCGAATACCTGCCGCTCCGCACGATCGTCACCGCACTCTCTCCCTACGCCGCCCAAGCAGGACGCTTCGTTCCGGGTCAGGGCAACGGCGTCGTCGACCTCGCCGGAGTGCCCGTGGCGGTGGCCACCTGCTACGAGGTCGCCTTCGACGCATTGCTCACCGACTCCGTTCGCGCCGGTGCCCAGCTGATCGCAGTGCCGACCAACAACGCCACCTTCGGTCGGACGAACATGACCTATCAACAACTCGCCATGTCGCGGGTACGAGCGGTCGAACACGGGCGCAGCGTCGTCGTTTCGGCCACCAGCGGCGTCAGCGCCGTCATCGATGCACGCGGGGAGGTCGTCGAGCGCACGGAGCTGTTCACCCCCGCAGCTGTCGTCACCGAGGTGTCACTGAGCACCACGCTCACCCCGGCGACGATCACCGGCAGCGTTCCGGAATGGATTGCCGCCACCGGCGCTGTTGCGGCACTGGCGTTCTCGCTGCTGCGCCGACCACGCCCCACCGCACCGAACCCGCAAACTACTATGTCGCGTAGTATTTAGATGGTGGTCGGTGAAGGGCGTGCGGAGATGACGATCGACGAACACCCCGGTGCGCACTCGCCGAGACTGGTGCGCAGAACGGTGGCGATGCTGCGCAACCGGTGGCGACAACTGACGTCGATGCGTACAGCGTTGGTGCTGCTGTTTCTTCTCGCCGCCGCAGCAATCCCCGGCGCACTGCTGCCGCAGCGCAATCTCAATACCCAGGCCGTCGATGCCTACATCGCCGCGCGCCCGGCTCTCGGGCCGGTGATGGACACACTGGAATTGTTCGACGTGTTTGCAAGTTCCTGGTTCACCGCGATCTACGTCCTGCTGTTCGTGTCGCTGATCGGCTGTCTGACTCCGCGGTTGATCGAGCACGGTAAAGCTCTTCGCGCACAACCTGTTCGAGTGCCCCGAAATCTCACTCGACTACCGTTGCATCATTCGGGCACCCTCGCCGGTGACCCCGAGAAGGTGATTGCCGACATCGCGCCGCACTTGAAAGGGTGGCGTACCGTCGTTCGGCCCGAGCCCGATGGGGCACTGACTCTCTCGGCCGAGAAGGGCTATACCCGCGAGGCCGGGAACTTGCTCTTCCACTTCTCGCTGATCGGTCTGCTCGCCGCTATCGCCATCGGCAAACTGTTCGGCTACGAAGGCTCGGTCATCGTCATCGCCGACAACGGACCCGGTTTCTGCAACACCTCTCCCGCCGTCTACGACTCCTTCCGTGCTGGCAACAGCACTGACGGCACCGGACTCGAGCCGTTCTGTATCCGGGTCAAGGACTTCACCGCCGACTACCTCGAGAACGGTCAGGCCGAGATGTTCACCTCGAACATCTCCTACCAGAGCGCCGACGACATCGCCGCCGACACCTGGCGCGATTATCAACTCAAAGTCAACGAACCTCTCCGGCTCGGCGACGAACGCATCTACCTCACCGGACACGGCTATGCCCCCGAGTTCACCGTCACCTTCCCCGACGGCCAGACCCGCACCGAAGCCCTGCAGTTCCGCCCCGACGACGCCACCACGTTCCTCAGCAGCGGCGCGCTGCGATTCGACCCACCCGGGGGGACCTACGCCACCGCCGACGAACGCCGCCGAGGCCAGATCGCCATCGAAGGACTCTTCGCGCCCACCGCGCAATTCAACGGGAATCTGCTCTCCTCTCGCTTCCCGGAATTGGTCGATCCCGCTGTGGCAGTGGACATCTACAAGGGCGACACCGGTCTCGACACCGGCATCCCGCAGTCGATCTTCTCCCTGGACCAGGAGATGATCAACCAGGGTCGGCTGGTCAAGCAGGACCGGGTCAACCTGCGGCCCGGAGAATCGACAACCCTCTCCGACGGCACTCTCGTCCGGTTCGACGGTGCCAAGGAATTCGCGAACCTGCAGGTCGGATACGACCCCGCGCAGCGGTGGGTGCTCGTGTTCGCGGTCACGATGATGACCGGACTGCTGGTGTCCCTGGTCATCACACGCCGTCGCATCTGGTTCCGGGCCCACCTTGGCGAACCCGGTCTCTCGCGAGTGGACATGGGCGGCCTGGCTCGCACAGATCACGCCGGCTGGGGACCCGAATTCCAGACCCTCCGGTCACAGATCTGGCCGCAGGCAACCCCGAGCGACTCCGAGACCCACGACAGAGAAACGGTGTAGCACCATGCCGATCGACGACACCCTCGCTCGTTGGAGCGACATCAGCTTCGAGACCGCCTTCGTGGTCTATCTCCTCGCAGCAATCGCATTCCTCGGTCAGCTCGCGTCGACCCGTAGCGCGGAGCTGCACAATATGGAGCGACTGCGCACGCGGGTGATCGCAGTGACATCGTCGACGCCCGGTCGCATTCCCGACGCACCCCGGCGGGTTCCGTCCGAACGCATGGGCCGTACCGGACTCGGGCTGGTGATGGTGGCGCTGACGTTGCATGTCGGGTCGATCGTTCTTCGCGGGATCGCCGCCGGCCGCCCGCCGTGGGGCAACATGTACGAATTCGTCTCGGTCACCTGCGCGGCCGGTGTACTGGCTGCACTGGTGGTGCTGCGCTCCAAGCAACTGCGCACCCTGTGGTTGTTCGTCCTGGTGCCGACGTTGATCCTCCTGTTCGTCGCTGGCACCGTGCTGTACGCCAACGCAGCACCGGTGGTACCGGCACTGCAGTCGTACTGGCTGCCGGTGCACGTCTCGATCGTCTCGCTCGGCAGCGGGGTGTTCTTGATCTCCGGGGTTGCGAGCGCGCTGTTCCTGATCCGCATGAAGCATCCCGAGGCCTCGGGGAGCAGAATGAGCCGAATCGTCGCCCGTCTGCCTTCCGCGCAGACACTGGACATCCTGGCGTACAAGACCACGATCTTCGCATTTCCACTCTTCGGCGTCGGCGTCATCCTCGGTGCCATTTGGGCCGAAGCCGCATGGGGCCGATTCTGGGGCTGGGACCCGAAAGAAACGGTCTCCTTCATCACCTGGATCGTGTACGCCTCCTACCTGCACGCCCGAGCCACCAGCGGATGGCGCAACACCCGCGCAGCATGGATCAACATCGCCGGATTCGTGGCGATGCTGTTCAACCTGTTCATCATCAACATGGTCGTCTCAGGCCTGCACTCCTACGCAGGCCTGAACTGATGACTCCCGCTACGTGCCCCCCAGCGCGTCCGCAAGGTCCTGCGGAATGGGCATCGGCGACATCAGTCCCGCCTCGACCCGGCCGGTGTTACCGGCCGGGTATCGCCCCGACCACGATCCTGGAGCAGCGACCACGATCCGAATCAACTGGCCCCAGGATTCGCGCCGATCATGTTCTGTCACCGCAGCTTTCAACATCGCGGCGTGGTTGCGAGTATGCAACCACGGATAGGGCTGCGAGAGGATGTGTGCTCGTTCGAGGTGGTACCAGCGCACCTCTGTTGTCGATGCCCCTGCTGCTGCGGTCATTTCTATCCCGTAGAGCCTGCGTGCAGTTCGATCACCGCTCACCGGTCTCTACCTCTTTCCGCGGAAGAGTTCGCCGTACGCGGGGGTCGATGTGCAGCAGGTACATCCATCCGAGCACCCGGAGCTGCCATCGTCTGCTCCGATCGCCGACGGTGACGTTGCGGTGGTGGAGGCCAGTAGGTTCCCAGATGCAGGTGCGGTGTTCCTCGGCGTCGGAGCCGGAGCGCAGCAGGCATCCGCGAAGGCCGCTGCGGGCGCGATCGTTACGTTGAGGGCACCGGACGCCGCGGGCGGGGGCACGAAACCGTCCAAGGGCGTGGTGCGGGCGGCGCGAATCGCATTGGCTATGACCAGGACTTCGGCGAGTTCGTGGACGAGCACCACGGTGGCCAAGCCCAGGACACCGGTAGCAGCCAGTGGGACGAGCACGCCGATGATGGCAATCGACAAGGCGATGTTCTCGATCATGATGCGCCGGGCGCGTCGAGCGTGGGCCAGCACCTGCGGTAGATGCCGGAGGTCTTCCCCCATGAGGGCAACATCGGCGGTCTCGATGGCAACGTCGGTTCCCATCGCGCCCATGGCGATACCGACATCTGCGGTCGCCAAGGCGGGAGCGTCGTTGATGCCGTCGCCGACCATGGCAAGCTTGCGTCCGGCCGCGATGTCGGTCAGCAGGGCCGCTTTGTCCTCGGGCAGTAGTTCGGCGTGGACGGCGGTGATGCCCGCCTGGGTCGCCAGAGCCTGCGCAGTGAGCGCGTTGTCGCCGGTGAGCATCGCAGTGTCGATACCGAGCGCGGTGAGTTGGCGGACAGCCTCGGCGGCCTCGGGCCGCAGTTCGTCGCGGACGGCGATCGCAGCGATCAGAACTCCGGCGCGTTCGACGAGAACGACTGTGGCACCGCTGCTTTGGAGACGAGCGACGTCGGCGTGGAACTCCTCGGAGCTGGGGTGTGTGTCGAACCAGCTCGGTTTCCCGAGCCTGATCGCGGCTCCGTCGAGGGTGCCGGTCAGGCCGTGCCCGGCGATGGCAGTGACATCATCGGCTGCCGCGACGGTCGATACGGAGGCCAGTACGGCGCGGGCGAGTGGATGCTCGCTGCGCGCTTCGAGCGCAGCAGCAACGGCCAGCGCGTCGTCGCGGCTGATTCCCGCAGCGGTGACGACGTCGACGACCTCCGGTCGTCCTGCGGTGAGGGTGCCGGTCTTGTCCAAGGCGACGACGCGAATGCGGCCCAGCTCTTCCACTGCTGCACCGCCTTTGATCAATGCCCCGTTGCGGCTCGCAGCCCCGATCGCCGCCACCACCGACAGCGGCACCGAGATGGCCAACGCGCACGGTGATGCCGCGACCAGGACCACCAGTGCGCGTTCGAGCCACAACATGGGGTCACCGAGCACCGCACCGACGCCGGCGACGAGTACGGCGAGAATCATGATCGAGGGCACGAGCGGACGTGCGATACGGTCCGCGAGCCGTTGGCCGGCCCCTTTGCGGTCCTGGGCCTGTTCGACGATGCGGACGATGCGAGCAAGCGAACTCTCCGATGCCGGCGCGGTGACGGTGACCTCGATGGCCCCGCCGCCGTTGATGGCACCGGCATGCACCTCGTCACCGACACCGGCTTCGATGGGCACGGACTCGCCGGTGATCGCAGATACGTCCAGATTCGTCGAACCGCGAGCGATGGTGCCGTCCGTGGCAGCTCGCTCACCCGGCCGCAGCACCATGATGTCCCCGATCACGACCTCGTCGGGGGACAGGGCCTGCTCGGTTCCACCGCGCAGGACAGATACCGTCGGCGGCACCAAGGACAGGAGTGCGCGCAGTCCGCGACGGGTCTTGGTGACCGCGTATTCCTCGAGTCCCTCGGCGACGGAGAACAAGATGCCGAGCATCGCGGCCTCGGGGATCTGGCCCAATGCGATGGCACCGAGGAGCGCGATCGTCATCAGCGTGCCGACACCGATGCGTCCGTGTCGCAGATTTCTCACCGTCGCGGGAACGAAGGTGACGGCGGCGATCGCGGCAGCGATCAGAGCGCCGACGGTCGCAACCGCATCGGCACCCGTTCGACCGAGCAACCACGATGCGCCCAGGATGATCGCGGCGGCCGAGGCGAGTTGCAGCTCGCGGACCTGCCACAACCTCGGGAGTGCATCGGTCGGAGCCGGACCTCCCGTGCCCGCACCGTCAGCAGTGGATTCGGTGGTCGGCGCTGCCGGGGTAGGTCCGCAGCACGCGTCAGCCATGATCGACCCCGGTGACTTCGGTGGTGGCCGAGGCGGTGGGCAGTGCCTCGGTCAGTGTCGTGAGCAGTCGGGTGCCGCGGTCGGTGAGCGAATACATGACCAACTTTCCGTCTCTGTTCGATGTGACGGCGTCCGCGGCTTTGAGTTTGCGGAGATGGTGGGAGACCAGCTTCTGGCTCTGTCCCACGATCCACGCGATGTCGCAGCCACACATCTGCCCGCCGGCGTTCAACGCGAGCGCGATGGTCAGTCGGGTGGGGTCGCCGAATGCTCGGGCAGCGTCGGCTACCGGTTCGATATCGCCGACCGCGGGCAGAGTAGCGCGCACTCTCTCGGCGTAAGGGAGGTCCATACACAACAGATCGCACGAGTCCAGAGGTTCCAAGGCCATGGGCACAATCTAACAATCATGCGATCGTTAGGGAAGGACCATTAGTCAACGTTCGTACGATTGTTAGTGTCATAGCGGTCGAAACGCCCATATCGGGCCCATTGATCAATCCGAACGAATCGAGAAGGTGGTTGTATGAGCAGAGCGTTGAAGATTTCCTTGTCCCTGGTGATCGTGTTCGCCGCCGCGTTGGCTGTATTTCTGGTGGTGGATCGATCGGGGTCTCCGGATGCTGCCGCCGCCGAGCAGGCCGCGACCGACCCTGCCTCGATTGCGGTGCGCGAGAACAGTCATCGGTTGAACTCGGTGCCCGACGGCCGGGTCACGTTCGTGGAGTTCCTCGACTTCGAGTGCGAGGCCTGCCGATCGGCCTACCCGGCGATCGAGCAATTGCGTGAAGAGTACGGCGACCGGGTGAGCTTCGTGGCCCGCTACTTTCCGATCGCCTCGCACTTCAATGCCGAACGAGCCGCACGCGCAGTCGAGGCCGCGGCCCAGCAGGGCGGATTCGAGGCGATGTATCAGCGCATGTACGAAACGCAGGCGCAGTGGGGCGAACAGCAGGTTCCGCAGGACGAGTTGTTCCGCAGCTTCGCCGTCGAGCAAGGGCTCGACATGAGCGCCTTCGATGCCGCCTACACCGACCCTGCGACGCTCGCGCGCATCGAGGCCGACGTCGCGGACGGGATCGCGCTCGGCGTGCAGGGCACCCCGACGTTCTTCCTCAACGGCACCAAGATCGAACCCACCACCTACGGAGACCTCGCCGATGCCCTCGACGCTGCACTCGGCTGACCTCCCAGCGAACGAGACCCGACAAGGTGGATCGTTCGGCCGGAGCCTGCCCTGGCTGCTGTTGGTGGGCGGCCTGATCGGCCTGACTGCCGCGTTCGTGCTCACGGTAGAAAAGTTCGCTCTGGCGCTCGATCCCGCCTACGCCCCGACCTGCAGCATCAACCCGGTGCTCAACTGCGGATCGGTGATGGACACCCCGCAGGCGTCTGCGTTCGGATTTCCCAATTCCCTTCTCGGGATCGCAGGCTTCGCCGTCGTGGCGGCAGTGGGTGCCGCCCTTCTCGCCGGTGCGGTGTTCGCACAGTGGTTCTGGGGCGCAGTGCAGGTCGGTGTCACTGCTGCCGCAGTCTTCGTGCACTGGCTGATCGCGCAGAGCCTGTACGAGATCGGCGCCCTGTGCCCCTACTGCATGGCGGTGTGGGCGGTCACCGTACCGATCTTCTGGTACGTCACGCTGCGCAACCTCGACCGCGCCAGGTCGAAATCCGCTCTTGGGCAATGGTTTCGGCTATGGCTTGACTCGCTGATTCGCAATCACTCGATTCCGCTGACCGTGTGGTTTCTCGTCCTCATCGCCCTGATCGCGCAGCGTTTCTGGTCGTACTGGTCCACGCTCCTATGATCCGCGACGTACCGTTCGCCCCTCTGCCGCCCTCTCGAGAAAGAAGGTCACGGCGATGACGCGCGGCTGGTCGATCGTCATGCTCGTCGTTGTCGTTGCATCGATCGTCGCACTGTGGCCCCGCTCCGGTGGCGTCGAGGGCGGCCCGTCCGACGTCATCGCCAACAATGTCGCTCCGGTCGGACCCGAACCCACATTGTCCCGCCCGCCGGATGACGCGGCACGAGCAACAGCGCTACCGATGTGTCCGCCGCCGGTACCACGCGAAGGCGGTCCGCTGGCGGGAGTGATAGCGCGCTGCATCGGCAGCGACAGCTATGTCGATCTCGCCGACGTTCTCGGCAGCGAGGCGACGCTGATCAACCTGTGGGCATCCTGGTGCGGCCCGTGCCGCACCGAGATGCCCGTACTCGATGCCTACGCCGCAGAACCCGACGCGATCCCAGTCATCGGAATCGACGTCGAGGACCGACCCGAGGACGCGGCCGCGCTGCTCACGCAACTGGGCGTCCGCTATCCGAACTACATCGACGGCGGCAGCGTCCTGGACGCGCTCTCGGCACCGCCGGTCCTTCCCCTGAGCTTTCTCCTCCACCCGGACGGAACGATCGAGCGCATCACCGACCCGACAGTGTTCGAGACGACAGACCAGATCCGCACTGCAGTAAAGGATTTCACCTCATGACACGTTTTTTCCCTGCGCGGGTCGGTGCGCGCCGTCAAGGCTCCACGCCCACCGCGGCAATGGGATCGATTCTTGCCGTCGTACTACTGATCTCCGGATGCTCCGACGGCGCACAGGCTGCATCCACGGGAGGTAGCTTCGACTTCGTCGCCCCCGGCGGTCGAACCGACATCGTCTACGATCCCCCCGAAACACGCGGTACCATAGGCGAACTCGCCGGCCCCGATCTGATGGAGGAAGGCAAGACGACCGCTCTGTCGGACTACGACGGCAAGGTGGTGGTGATCAATCTCTGGGGTCAGTGGTGTGGCCCCTGCCGCGGCGAAGCCGACGACCTCGAAGAGGTCTACGAGACCACCCGCGAGCGCGGCGTGCAGTTCCTCGGCCTCAACGTCAGAGATCCACAGAAGGACAAAGCGCAGGACTTCGTGGTCGACAACGACGTCTCCTACCCCTCGATCTACGACCCTTCGATGCGGACCCTGATCGCTCTCGGCGGGAACTACCCGACCAGCGTGATCCCCTCGACGCTGGTACTCGACCGTCAGCACCGCGTGGCCGCGGTCTTCATGCGCGCCCTGCTCACCGACGACCTCCTTCCCGTCGTCGAACGGATAGCCGCGGAATGACGACTCTTCTCGCCCAGGACATCGGTTCGGCCTTCCAGAACGCGGCATCGAGCGGGCCACTGCTGCTCGCGATCGCGGCATGCATGCTCGCCGGGTTGGTCTCGTTCGCCTCACCGTGCGTGGTGCCGCTGGTGCCGGGATACCTGTCCTACCTGGCAGGAATCGCCGGTGCCGACGCCCAATCGGCCGATACCCGATCGCCCGGCACCTCGACCACCGGCACGTCGACCACCGGCACGTCGTCGACGGAGCTGGCGAATCGCTGGCGTGTGGCCGGCGCAGCGTCGTTGTTCGTCGCCGGATTCACGATCGTCTTCGTCCTCGCCACAGCCTCGATCTTCGGAGTCATCGGCACCTTGCGCATCAACGAGCAAGTACTTCAACGAGTCGGCGGCGTCATCACGATCATCATGGGTGCAGCGTTCATCGGATTGATACCCGCACTGCAACGCGACACCCGATTCGCACCTCAGCAGATCTCGTCCCTCGCCGGAGCGCCGCTGCTCGGCGGTGTGTTCGCGCTCGGCTGGACACCGTGTCTGGGCCCCACCCTCGCCGGCGTTCTGTCTGTCGCGGCAGGAACCGAAGGTGCAACCGCAGCCCGCGGGGTCACTCTCATCGTCGCGTACTGCATGGGACTCGGCCTACCGTTCGTCGTCCTCGCGTTCGGTTCGAGTTCGGCGATGCGCGGGGTGGGGTGGCTTCGAAGGAACTCACAGAAGATCAAGATCGCTGGCGGTGTCATCATGATCGCCGTCGGCGTGGCGCTGCTGACCGGAGTGTGGGGGTTGTTCATCGCCTGGATCCGCAACGAATTCGTCAGTGCAGTGATCCTGCCCATCTGATCGAGATGTCGCCGAACCACCACGCCGCATTGCATTGTTCGGGTAGCCGAACTATATTTTCAGGGTCCTGACATACTGTTGGTGCTGGAGGGTGTGGTCATGTCTGTGCTGCAGCGCCGATCGTCTCGGCCGCCCTCGAGGTTTCGGTCGGGCCTGGTTCTGCTCGGCCCGGCTTTCGTCGCAGCGATCGCCTACGTCGACCCCGGCAACGTCGCCTCCAACGTCAGTGCCGGTGCGCAGTTCGGATACCTGCTGGTCTGGGTGATCGTTGCCGCGAACGTGATGGCCGGTCTCGTCCAGTTCCTCTCCGCCAAACTCGGCATCGTCACCGGAATGACACTGCCCGAAGTAGTCCGCGAGAAGTCGAGCAGGACTGTGCGACTGGCATATTGGGGGCAAGCGGAGGTGGTCGCCATGGCGACCGACCTCGCCGAAATCGTCGGCGGTGCAATTGCCCTCTACCTGCTCTTCGACCTGCCGCTCCTGATCGGCGGCCTCATCACCGGGGCCGTATCGATGATCTTGCTGGTGGTCCAGGATCGGCGGGGCCAACGGCCCTTCGAGTTCGTGATTCTCGGGCTACTCGGTGTCATCGCCGTCGGATTTCTTGCCAGCGTCGTCGTGGAACCGCCATCGTTCACCGAGGCCGCGGCCGGTCTGATTCCGCGGTTCGACGGCGCGGAAAGCGTGTTGATCGCCGCCGCGATGCTCGGTGCGACAATCATGCCGCACGCGGTGTACCTGCACTCCGGCCTTGCACGTGACCGGCACGGACACCCCGAGGCAGGGCCTGTCCGTCAGCGGTTGTTGCGGATCACCCGGATCGATGTCGGGTTGGCGATGCTGCTGGCCGGGGCAGTGAACATGTCGATGCTGCTGTTGGCGGCATCGACGTTGGGGGGCCGCGAGGGCGTCGACTCCATCGAAGGAGCCCACGCAGCGGTAGGGGACACCCTGGGGCCGGTCGTAGCGCTGCTGTTCGCGGTGGGCCTGCTGGCCTCGGGCCTTGCATCGACATCGGTCGGGGCCTACGCCGGCGCGATGATCATGGACGGCCTACTACGTAAGCGCATTCCGATTCTGGTGCGACGACTGGTGACCCTTGTTCCCGCACTGGCAATTCTGGCAGCAGGAGTCGACCCCAGTCGGGCACTGGTCGTCTCGCAGGTCGTGCTGTCGTTCGGTATCCCGTTCGCGTTGATTCCCTTGGTGCGGTTCACATCGGACCGCATCCTGATGGGCAGCGATGTCAATCACCGGATCACCGCATACGCGGCATGGCTCATCGCGGGAATCGTCGTCGCACTCAACATTGCACTGATCTATCTGACCGTGGCCTGACTGCGCGCGGGTGAACGTGTCCTGCACGCCTGTATTTCAGGACGATCACCGCTCGTGTGGTGATGGTGTTGTGCACGGTGAATCAGCATGAGTGGGTTCTGCCGCCGAAGTCGGGGTCTAGCAGGACGAACCGCCGCACACCGATTGCCCCGCCGTAGAAGCAGTCGACCGGACGTTGCTCGACACACGCCTTGTCCATGACATCGATGCTCGCTCGGCGCGTGTGATGACGTCCCTCACTGCGTCGACTGTCCTGTCGCGGCGGTGGTCTCGCCCGGCACCAGACGCGGCACGTAGCGGACGTAGAGCACCATTCCGATCAACTCCACGAGGGTCTGCGTCACGACCACCACGGCGGCCAGGCTCAACGCCGGTGGTAGCGCCAGGGCGAGTGGCAACACGACCAGCGAGTTACGGGTGGCGCCGGAGAACACCAACGCCCGCGTCGCCGGCACGTCCTGACCGAACACCTTCCCGGCACCGACACCGACGAACGCCATCACGATCAGAAACACCACGAAGATGGCTGCAGCAGCGGCGAGTTGGTCGATACGGCTGCGGATCGAGTCGATCTGGGAGGCGACGACGACCGCGAGTGTCACCATCATCACCGGCACCATCGCCGCTGCCATCGCCTCGATGATTTGCTCGCCCAGACGTCGACGTCGCGCCCACCGCTGCGTCGCCGCAGCCAGCGCCAGCGGGATCACGATGAGTAGAACGAACGCCTCGGCAAAGGGGGCGATGTCGATGATCGAGACAGTCTCGGCCCCGACGAACAACCACAGCCACAACGGCAGCAGGGCGATCTGCAGCAACATCAGCAGCGGTGCCCCGGCGAGGAGGCGTTCCGATGCCGCGCCGGCCAGTCCGCTGAAGACGATGACGTAGTCGATGCAGGGGGCGAGCAGCACCAGTACCACACCGACGAGGACAGCTTCGTTCCCTGCGATGATGCGGGTCAGTGCGAACACCACGATGGGGACGGCTGCGAAGTTCAGAACGACCACCGCGGTGGTGAACCGGGCATCACGTAGGGACCGGCCGATCGCGGCGAACGGCACTGCGAGGAACGTCGCGTAGAGCAGAACGATCAGCACCGGATTGATGGCGTGCTCGAACGTCGGTGCTGCGGAGGGGAAGGACAACCCCACCCCTGCGCCGGCGACGAGTGCGAGTAGATACAGGCCGATCTGGTGGGTGTCCCACCATTGCACCGCCGACGTTCGCGCTGTTTCGGTCATGACGCGCTCACGGGTGCGGTCAAAGTCGACGCCAACCAGCTGCATTGCGGGTCGCACGGTGTCGACGCGTCGGGGGTCTCGTCGAGACGAACCAGCGCGGCGGTCAGCGCGTCCCGCAGCACGGTCAGCTGCGCGATCGACTCCTCTGCTCGGGCGATGTGTTCACGCAGTGCCGGTCGCAGCCCGGACTTCACCGCGGCGCACGAATCGTTCTCCCACACACGCAGCATCGACTTGATTTGCGGCAGAGCGAGATTCAGGCTCTTCGCGGCGGTGATGAACGCCAATCGCTGCTGTGCTCGTTCGTCGTAGACACGGTAGCCGTTCGGGGCTCGGTCCGCCGGAAGTAGGCCCTCGCTCTCGTAGAAGCGCAGCGTTGTCGCTGGCACCCCGGTTGCCGAGGACAGTTGCGAGATCAACAGAGCAGACATGACCGCAGACTAAAGGTTCGAGTCGGCTCGAAGGCAAACCGGCCGAGTCCGGCCCGCCATCGAGTCCGCGGCAGCACAAGGGACGTCGGGCTCGTTGCTGCCTCGAAGGGGGGTGGGGTCAGGGTGCGCCGTCGCCTGGAGTGTTGGGCTCGTGTTGCCTCTTCTCGGTATGGAACGTGATCAGATTGCCGTCGATGTCGACAGTTGCGAACTCCGTCGTTCCCCAGCCTGTCGAGACGGGACGGCCTACGTCTGCGGGGTGAAGCACCCCCGCGCGGGACATCTCGGCGTAAAGGTCGTTGATCTCGTCCACGGCGATGCGGCAGCTGGCGGTGCCGGCAAGGAACGTCTCGGCTCCGCTGCACACCGGCCATGCCGCGTGGTCTGAACGGGTATCCCAGCTGTCGTCGTCGGCGGCCCACAAGTGGATCTCGACGTCGTCGCGGGTGAGCCTCGCGAAAGTCGGGTCGGTGTACCGGGTCGTGAAGCCGAACGATCGGACGTATATCTCGGCAGCGGTGTCGATGTCTCGTACCGGCAGCGCAGGTACCACTTTCGACATGCCCATAGGCAACACTAACGCCGACGAGCCGGAGGGCGAGCCGACCCCGCCTCATATTGCTGGCGCTCAGTGCATTCGACTTCTGACACAGTGAACGCGACTTCTGAAACTGACATCCGGTGCGGAAGCGACCAGCCCGAATGTCGTGCCAAAAACGTGAGCTAAACCGATCGTGTCAGAACCTGCCGTGTCAGTGAGTTGTGGCAGTCTCTAGCCCTGTGGGGCACAAATACGGATACGCCAGGGTTTCGACCACTGATCAGACACCCGCGCTACAGAGCGACGCTCTGACTGCGTTCGGGTGTGAACGGCTCTTCGTCGACACTGCGAGTGGGTCCACGACCACGAGGCCCGCGCTCGACGAGCTCCTGGCCACCCTGTTGCCCGGAGACACCTTGTGCGTGTGGCGGCTCGACCGGCTCGGCCGTAACCTCCCGCACTTGATCGAACTCGTGACCGAGCTGAAATCCAGGGGAGTGGGGTTCGCATCGGTCACCGAACAGATCGACACTGCCACCGCCGGGGGTGAACTCATCTTTCACATTTTCGGTGCCCTCGCCTCGTTCGAGCGGCAGCTGCTCCGCGAACGCACGAACGCTGGCCTCGCCGCCGCGCGCGAACGCGGCAAGATCGGTGGCCGGCCACCCGCACTGTCGACCGCCAAGAAGCGTGAAGCCACCCGAATGCGTAACCAGGGCAGCACTATCGGCGACATAGCTGAAATCCTCGGAGTGAGTCGGCGAACCCTGTACCGCCATTTTGCGCAATCCTAGAGCTGAGGGGAGAACTACGCGGTTGGCACTCCCGCTCCGACCTCGACGGAATCACTCGCCGGTGACGCCTCACGCTGCGCCTGAGCGCTGGCCAGCTCACGGGCCTCTAACACGTTCAGATCTTCGCCGGCTTCGTTCTTCCAGCTGATGCGTCCATTGTTGCTTCCACCTACGAGCACTGCGCCGGCAGCGGATGGACTGTCGAAGAGCTCGTCGTCGCGAAAAATGAAAGCGTCATCTTCGATCGTCGCGCGGCCGCTGGCGATAAGAGACTCGCGGGTAGTCCTGACGCGCTCGGTAGCTGCGCCACGTAGATCCGGTCGGCCACGGGAACCTCGTTGCACAACAATGCCTTCGGAAGTCAAGTATCCCTGCGCGTCGCATCCGGACTCACGGAAGAACAGAGGCTGGTTTGGCGATTCTTCACCTGCTCTGGATTCACCCTTCGTTGGACGAATCGAATCGAGGATCGGTGCACCAAGGGTGGTCAGCAGGACGGAGATCGTGTCCAGAAACTCGTGGCAATCCGCCTCGAGCGGTGCTGGTGTGAACGGGTTGCTCGCATCGTTGCCATTGGTCAGCGTGTACCGGTCTGCGCGTTGGGCGGTTCGGATCGACAACCACTCCAGATAGGAGACGTGCGTGGACGTCCATTCATTGGTCAACGACACTGCAACCATCGCGCGGGTCCAGTTCTTCTCGCCATGCTCACCTAAGCGTTTACCGACGTTCCCGGTCTGGCCGATGTACGCGGTCCGCTCGTCATCGCTACCTCCGAACAGGTAGTACACCCCGACCTGCGTCGATGCCGGTAGCTTTGCAAATTCGCTCAGCAGCGATCGCGGGATGTCGAAGACCCGGACAGTCCTAGTGGTCAGGCTCGCGACCCGAATACCGGCGGGATCCCCACCGGGTAGATAGATCTGGATTGTCTGAGCCCGGACCATCAGGCAGCCTTCTCGATGTCGAGTTCGCGAACGATGCGCATGGTCTCGACGGCGACGGTGGTGACTTTCTTGATCAGTTCGACTATGTAGGTGGGGTTGTCGTGCTCGTCGCACCATAGGTTCGGATCGTTCACGATGCCCGATGGCTTGTCGGTCTTGACCTGGTAGCGGTCGATGATCCATGCCAGCGCTGACCGCGAACCGAGCATGTACTCCTCGGCTTCGGGTGGAATGCCGGTGAGGCTGACCTTCGAGTTGTAGACGATTGCGGTGTGGTCGGACTTGTTGCGCCACTTCAGTTTCTGTACTCGCCATGTCTCACGATCGTGTTCGTCGACACCGGCCTTTATCTCGACATCGAGTGGGTAGGGATCGACGTCCTCGTACTGCATATGAAGGGTGCCGAGCTGCTCGCCGGCGTTAGCGAGCTGGGTGAAGCGCTCCAAGCTTTCAGGGGTGGGGATGTGGGGGAGCATTTTCTTCAGATCCGCCGCGTACGTCTCCCGGTAGCCGGGGACATGCAGCTGCCCATACACCGACCAGAAAACCTGATCCTTGGTCACCGAAGCGTCAAGCGCGGTCCGGTAGACCTCGAGGATCTCATCGGTGATGTTGTCCACCCGCCGGTAACCCCACTCATCGACCCCAAAAGTATCGGCCGTCGATCCGAAGTCGAACCCGCCGCCCGCAGCACCGTCGATGCGTTCGTAGGTGTAGCGAGGGAAGAACTGACCAGTGTCCAGGAGGTGCAGGTTGGGAATCAGATTGGTCGCAAATGGAGTGAAGTCGAAGTGTGATGCCGGTCCAGTCAGAACGATGCCGTAGTTCCGGTGGTGGGGCGTTGGGAACATCGAAGGGAGCCTGCCAGGGCGGTCATTCAGGGACTTGTCGAAGTAGACATGGCTTCCTTGGAATGGCCGGTAGGCGCTTTCGCGGTATGCAGAAGTCTCTTCGCGAATGACCCTGCGCGCGTCGATAGATGACAACAGCGAGCTGCTCCACGAGATACTTTGGGGATCGCGGTTCACCACGTCCTGAAGGCGTTCGTTCCCCCGTTGAGCCTCTGCGCGATGAAGTTCCGCTTGATAGAAGGTGAGCGTCCTGCCGACCTGTTCGTGAAGCGAGTTCAAGGAGAAGCTGTAAACCCAGCTATCTCGGTTGGTCTTAAGTCCGCCCGAGAAAGTTCGGAAGACGACGGCTCCCGTAGCACCGCGGCTCGCGATCGCCGGCCATGAGCTGAAAGCACTGTCTCGCTGGCTGATCCAGTCGCCATGCGCGTTCGGCTGCACACTCTGCCATTCGAGGTTCTCGATAGTGCTCGTGTCAACGAGACGGAGTTTTTCGGCGCGGTCGAGATAGTCGCCGATATCTCGGTAGTGGATCTGTACGGGTCCTGTGTGCTTTTCGTTCTTAACACCGACGAAAATGACGATGGTGGAACGGCTTCCGGAGCCGAACACCTTGCCGCCTTCTCGTCGGGAAAGTTCGCCGGCTGTGCGTTGGTTACCGCGTAGATTGTAAATCCACAGGTGGGCGAACTCGTCGGCCATGCTCAGCCGCACTCCGTCGGCCGTGTTGCCGTCGATCCATCCTCCGTTGGAGACGAATGCGACTATTCCGTGGTCGCCGACGCGGTCGGTGGCCCATCGGTAGGCGCGGTAGTAGGAGTCGTAGAGGCTGTTCTTGAGCTGCGCCGTCGAGCGGCCGGCGTAGGTCGCGGCGATACGGGCGTCGAGAGTGGGGTAGCTGAGGTTGGCGTTGTTGTCGTTGGCGCTGTCCTGCCCGACCGAGTACGGCGGGTTACCTACGATGACATTGATCGGGGCTTCGACCTGTTTGACGATGCGGTCGTTGTTCTGCGGGAACATGATCGCGTCCATACTGTCGCCGTCTTCGGAGATCTGGAACGTGTCGGTGAGTACGATTCCCTCGAACGACTCGTACTGCCCGTCCTCGCCATTTGGGGTAGCCAGAGCGTGATAGGTGGTCTCGATGTTGACTGCCGCAATGTAGTACGCGAGAAGCATGATCTCGTTGGCGTGCAACTCTTCCCGGTACTTGCGTGCAAGGTCGTCGGGGAGAATGAGCCCGGATTGCAGGAGTCGGGTGAGGAAAGTGCCGGTCCCGGTGAACGGGTCGAGGACATGTACGCCGGTGTCGGTGAGGCCCTTCCCGAAATGCTCCTTCGAGACGTGGTCTGCGGCGCGGAGGATGAAGTCGACGATCTCGACGGGGGTGTAGACGATGCCGAGAGCGTCGGATTGCTTCTTGAACGCAACACGGAAGAATCGCTCGTACAACTCGGCGATGACCTGCTGTTTGCCTTCAGCGCTGGTCACTTCGGAGGCCCGGATGCGCACCGAGTCGTAGAACGAGTCGAGACCGTTGGTCTCCGATTCGAGGTTGGCGTCGCCGAGAGTGTCGAGCATCTGCTGCATGACGATCGAGACGGGGTTGTGCGCGGCGAAGTCGTGGCCGGCGAACAGGGCATCGAACACCGGCTTGGTGATCAGGTGTTGGCTGAGCATGCTGATTGCGTCGTCGCGGCTGATGGAGTCGTTGAGGTTGTCACGTAGTCCGGTGAGGAACCTCTCGAACTGCTCCGTCACTTGGGAGGATGCACCGCTGAGAAGCGCGTTTATGCGGGCGATCTGGGCGGCGGCGATGTCGGCGACGTCGGCGGCCCATTGTTCCCAGTAGACGCGTGTGCCGACCTTGTCGACGATGCGGGCATAGATAGCTTCCTGCCACTCCGAGAGTGCGAACAACGCCATCTGCGACGCCACCCCGCCACCGCCACCTTCGCCGTTGTCCTGCTTCGGATCCGTGTCCGGGGTGGGGTGTCCGTCGCCGATCGTTTCGTCGGAGTCGGTGGTCGGGCCGATGTGTCCGCCGAGGAGGCGATCGTTCCCCTGGCCGGCTTTTGCTTGTTTTGTGGTGGCGTTGAGGGCGATGGAGTTGACCATCGCGTTGAACCGATCATCATGCGCTCGAAGGGCGTTGAGGACCTGCCACACCACCTTGAAGCGGCGGTTGTCAGCGAGGGCCTGCGACGGTGACACTCCGGCGGGCACGGCGACGGGCAGGATGATGTACCCGTAGTCCTTTCCGGGGGAAAGGCGCATGACGCGGCCTACGGACTGGACGACGTCGACGACGGAGTTGCGGGGGTGCAGGAACAACACGGCGTCGAGGGCCGGGACGTCGACGCCCTCGGACAGGCAGCGTGCGTTGGACAGGATGCGGCATTCACCCTCGGGGACGGGTGCTTTGAGCCAGGACAGTTGCTCGTTGCGCTTGAGAGCGTTGAATGTGCCGTCGACGTGGCGGGCGGAGACGACGAGGTCTCGGTTGGTGGCGTCGACCTGTTCGCCGTCGTTCTCGTTTTCCTCGAGGAGGGCGCGGTAGGCGTCGACTACGTCGGGGAACACTTCGGCGACCTGCTTGGAGGCGGCGATGTCCTTGGCGAACGCCACGGCCCGTTTCATCGGGGGTGCGCCGATCGCGAACCCGTCGCCGTCAGGGGAGCGGCCGGCGCGCTTAGCGAGACCGTTCCAGCAGCCGACGATCTTGGAGGCATCGTCGAGTTGGAGTTCGGCGAAGTTGCCGGCGAGCTGTTTCTGCATAGGGGCTGCGACGAGGTCCTCGTCGACGGTGAGCACGATGACTTTATAGTCGGTGAGCAACCCGCGCTCGACGGCGTCACCGAAGGACAATCGGTGCATCTCGGGGCCGAAGATGTCGATGTCGTCCATCGACGACAACTCGGCGGAGTGGTCGGCGGCTTTTTCCTTGACGGCGTCGTCGAAGATCCGGGGCGTGGCCGTCATGTACAGCCGCCGTGATGCTTTGAGGAACTTGGCGTCGTGGACGCGGACGAAGTTCGATTCGTCCGCGCCGGCGACGGTGACACCGGTGGTGCGATGCGCTTCGTCGCAGATCACCAGATCGAACGCATCCACCCCCAGTCCTTGCGCCGCAGCGACCGTCGGCAGGGACTGGTAGGTGGTGAACACCACGGTCAGTCCTTTGGAGCGTTTGCGGTGCGCCATGTGCGATGCGAGGTTGTCGGGGTCGGTGGTCACCGGGATCGCGACGTCGACGGTGCTGTAGTCCTCGGCGGAGCGGGAGACTTTCGAGTCCGAGCACACGGCGAACGCGCGAATGTCGAGCTGGGTTTGTGCGGTCCACTCTCGGAGTGTCTGCGAGAGCAGGGAGATGGAGGGGACGGCGAACAGGATGCGTGCACTGCCGCCGGCTTCGGCTGCCGTGCGTTCGGCGATCTTGAGTGCGGTGAACGTCTTTCCGGTTCCGCAGGCCATGATCAGTTTCCCGCGGTCGTTGCCGGCGGAGAATCCGGCGAAGACAGCGTCGATCGCCTCGACCTGGTGTGGGCGGGGTTCGTTGCGGATCGCTTCACTCAACTCGACCGTCAGTTCGCCCTGCGGCCATGCGATGTCCCAGTCGATCGGGGCTTCGGCGATCTCGGCCAGACCGATCCGTTGGACGGGGATGGTCTGGTGGTTGATGGCGTCTTCGGCGTTCTTTCCCCACCGGTCGGTGGTGGAGATGATCACGCGGTTGGTGAACGACCGATCCCCATCGGCGGTGGGAAATGTTTGTCCGGAGGCGGTGAAGAACGAGTCGAGATCGCCTTTGCTCAACGTGGTGGTCGGTTCGTAGAACTTGCACTGGATCGCGGTGTAGTCGCCGGTGTCGCGTTCGCGGGCGACCAGGTCGATGCCGGTGTCGGCCTTACCTTGACGGTCGGGCCAGTCGATCCACCGCCACACCTGCTCGTACTGCTGCGCCAGCGTCGGATCGAGCTCGAAGTATCGAACCATCAGCTGCTCGAACTTGGTGCCCCGCTCCGAATTCGACGGCTCACCGCGGAACGCTTCGATAACCTCGTGCACACTCGCCATGACTACCGAAACCACCTCAACGTCGGGGACGATCAGACCGAGTATGCCGCTTACATCGACGACAACCGCCATCCACGGGGACTCTTCGGCGTTTCGGTCACTGAAGAGGTCGTGGCCCAGCGGAGTCTTCCTGGTCGAGCCGCAGACGCAGGACGCTCCGGTGTCGAATCCTCGAGTGCGAAGGGGCGTGCCGCCACGAAGCCTGCTCGGTCGGAGTCAGGATTGTTCGCGCGCGGCGGCCTGGACAGCACTGGCGAGTCCGGAGAACGAACATTCGACGGGATCGTGCGAGAGCAGACTGCTCAACACAATCGACTTCTGCTCCCCGAACGTGGAGTTGAGGCGCTGGGTGGACATCACGTAGAAGTCCCACTGGTCTAGGTCGAGCGGGTCAGCGGTGGACCGATCAGTCTGTTTGAAGACGCAAAAGACGTAGACGTCGGCCTGCCGCTTCCGTTGCGCGGCAATTGTGTTCGTCGTCGCGTCCCAGCCGTTCGTTGGCTGGATCCCGAAGCTGATCGTCGACAACCTCTCCTGCTTCCAACTTTGCAGGTACGCAGACGATTTCACCTCGACGCGAATTCCCCCTTCGGTCAGTAGATCAGAAGCATCCCACTCCACTCGGACTCCATCGGCTACGCATCCGAGTGCGAGTCCGACGATGTATTCGGCGAGAACACCGCGTTGGGCGTTCCCGATGAGATCCGAGCACGCCCAACGCCAGAACTGGTGAAGATCCGATCCGATCGACTGCCCCTGCTGCGTGAAGGGCTCGTCGCCACTCTTCGGTGCTGTCACGAGTGAGTCGAAGCGGTTCGTGAGCTCGATCGACGAGCATTCGGCCACGTCGGCCGCATACCGGGTCCCGTGGTGGTCGTGCAGCATCGCACTCGATGGGTCGACATGCCGATGAACTCGAAATCGATGGCCATGAAAATTCTCCCTCGATCGGACAGGTGAACGGAACTAGCTCTTCCGAGGTCTACTCATGTGCCGCCAGATCGAGTGGTCGAGTGCCGACACCGGCATGTCCATTCGCCTCGCAGCGTCGGTCACCAGCCGTGAGACTTCTTCGCTCCCGAGTCTGCGACCCAACGCCTCCACCACGAATCGAGTGACGAGAGTGTCGGCTTTGACGCCGTCGTGGCCGACCAGCATGAGGAAGTAGTCCCACGTCACCGGGCCCAAGCCGCGAGTTCCGCAGTACGCGGCTCGCTGCGCTGCCGAGTCCCGATCGATGTCGGATGCGTGGCGCGCGCCCGACGCTGCGAGCCGGCCGGCAGCAGAGACAATCGCCTCAGCCTTCGGCACACCCCCGGTCTTCTGCTTATTGCCGAGCACCGTCTGAAGCCACTGCGGGTCGGCCTCGCCCAGTACACCGAGGTCGTCCCAACTTTGCCTGCCGGACTCGGCCTTGTACCGCTTGATCGCGCCGCGTACGCCCGTGTCGGCAGAGACTCCGTAGACCGCTCTGATCGACAGGACCGCATCGATCAACGCCAATTCCACATGCCCCGGCCATCCGTCCGGGGCAGCGTGCATCTCAGTGATCTCAGCCGTGAGGTAACCGACGAGCACCTCGACATCGCCTGCGTCCGTCGTCGCCATTTACGGTGGATCCCTTCTGGGTCGATGAGAGCGGACGTTACCGGCCAGCGCCGACCTATTTACACAGATCTCGTCATCGACGCCCACAGTCCGTCGTACGGGCGAGGGTAAGGCAGTCGACACACGTTCCGGTGCCGCCTGCGACAGTCAGGCGGACGTTCGGCTATCCGCGGATGACGATCTCGATGGCGTCGACATCGACGTCGTACGTCTTCGCCAGACCGGCCTTCGCCTGCCGGATCGTCAACGCGGCGACCTCCGTCGTCGGTGCTTGCGTACTCGTGGACTGATCGTCGAATTTCTCGAAATTCGCATCCGCCAGGTCGATTCCCAGATCGTCCAACGTGGTGTACCGCACCGGATTTCGGTCACCCGTCCAGACATCAGGGACGCTGATGTGGGCGTACTCGCTGAACTGAATCTTCCACCGGTCGGGCCTATCGTCCGTCGCGGGAACCAGCCGAGAAATCCGCCCCACCAAAAAAGCGCTCCCATGATCCTCGGTGCCGTCCGCATACGCCTCGACGTTGTGTGCATTCTGCGTGCACACCACGTACTGGCACTTCCTGGCTCGCGCTGCATCCAGTTTCCACGACTGCGACCCACCCTCACCCAGAATCGAGTCGAGGCTCTTGCCGGTGAACACTGCCACTGTGTCTTCGTTGGTTGTCATGCCGAGAACGTAGCAAACTATCCAGCTTCGTGGCACGAACTATAGCTAGTTTTATTAATAGTCTGAAGCATCATGCCTGTTGGAGCACGCAGAAGTATGCCTCACCAGCGAGCCTCGCGGCGCTACCGCGACACCGAGCGTGGTCGGTCCCCGTCGCTCCCGCACAGTTACCCGAAGTGCTCCACAGGTGGAAGGTTGCCATCTGACGACATCGACGAGCGGTCGCGCATTCCGCCTGCCGGCGGTGCCGGCCACCTGCGGTGTCCCCTGAGTGGAGCTCCGCTGCGCTCCGCACCGTAGAAGAGCATCGTTCTTTCGGGCATCTGGCTGCCATCGAGTCTGCGTCACCCGTGCCCGCCTTACCCACCCCTGACTCCGCGATGCTCCGGCCCTGCGGGCGCGCCGAGAACTTTTCACGAACGCCTCCGGCTGAAAACTTCCCGGCCCAGGGGCAGGACGCCGTTCCCGTGCGCCGCCTACTCTCCCCACGCCAGATGACGGCGAAAGAACGCAGGGGAGGACGCAACACCGACCCGGCACGAGTTCCGAAGGGCAGCAACAGTTATGACCGAGACCACGAACACCGACGCCGTCACCTGCATCGCGGACGGCCCCGACTGCACCGGTGACGTCGAATACCGGGACGCACTGTCCGGGACCGGGGTATCGCATCCGAGGTGCGACAAGCACTGGCAAGGCCGTCTCGACCTCGAGGACGACCTCCGCCGCCGTTACCCGGCCCACGCACCCGCCGACTTCGACCCCACCTACGCAGGCGAGCACTGGGACGAGGACTACTGACCCTGCCCGCTCACCCATCCGAACCGCACCGACCGAGGAGCAGAAGCCATGACCGCCAACGACATCGACGACTACTGGACCACCTACGACAAGGCCCTCGACGCGGCCGCCGAATGTCGGAGCGTCGAATCGCTGATCGACACCCTCAACCGCTACTACCCGCCCTCGTCCGGAGTGGCGTTCTTCCCGAACGGGGCCGACCGAGACCTACTCGGCACACTCACCGACGCCGGACACTTCGCTACCGTCTGGATTCACGCGGACTACCACTTCGCGCTCCGTGACGGCCGCGGAGATGGATTCACCTACATCGAAGGCGACATCGTCCGCGGAACCTCACGCCGGTAGAACACCCGCCCCGGTGCCAGACGGCACCGGGGCACCACCTGGAAGGAACGCCCCTGATGCCCGCTCAAGCATGGGTCACCCTGATCGTCGGCGTCCTCGCCGTCGTCGGCGTCGCCCTGACCGTCCGCCAACGCACCGTGGCCGACAAACGCGCCCAGGCCTGGCAACGGATCACCTGGTGCCTCGAGCGCACCACCAGCGACAACGACACCGAAGCCGAACTCGGATGGGACATCTACGCCACCGTCACCGACTCCGCACTGATCACCCGAACCGAGCAGGACGTCCTGGTCGCGGTCTCCGATCGAGCTGCAGCCCGACGTGCACTGGCGGACCAGGACCAAACCGAGGACACTGACAACCAGAACGATCAGGAGGACCCATGATGACCACCACCGAAAAGCGCACCGACCGCCCCGCCGAGCGTCCCCGAGTCGCCGCCGCAGCAGCCCGCGCCTCGATCGCGCTCCGCGAACGCACCGGCCGAGAGGTGCCGCAGTGGCTCCGTGACACCGCCGAAGGGCGCCCGACCACCCCACCCGCCGAGCTGACCTGACACAGGCACCAGCCGCAGACCGATAAGGCCCGCACCCGACACAGGGTGCGGGCCTTATCCGTTGCGCAATAAGGGCTCAGCGGCTCGCGTGGGGCCGGGCCACCCTGCGGGCGTCCACCGCATCGAACTCCGCTGCGCTCCGTCCTGTGAAAAGAATTCTTGTTTTCCCTTCTGGCCTTCCGATTTTGACCGGCGGTGACCTCCGCGCAACCGCCGGCGTCCGCTGCGCTCCCGGCCCGAAGGGCTCCGGAAACTTTTCACAGACGCCTCCGGCTGAAAACTTTCCGGCCCGACCATTGCACTCCGGCCCCCTCATGCCGGTCCAACTCTCCTCTGCCAGAACGGCAAAAAAATTGGCGGGCCGCGAGGTCGCCACGTTGAGTAGGGGAGCGCGAGATGCCGAAGACTACCGCCCAGAAAGCCCACAGCAGCACCGACACCGACAACTACGGCGCAGTGGTCACCCACACGACCGCCACCATCGTCGGACGCCAGAACGCCGTGGTCAACGTCCACGCCGCCGCCACCGACGACGCCCAGATGATCGTCACCATGGGCCGCCTGATGATGACCTTCCGCTCCGCCGCCGCCGTCCACGCGTTCATCGCCGGACTGGCCGACGCCCGCACCCTCATCGGCCGCATCGACAACCAGGCACCCCAGCCCGGGGGACCGGGCGACGACTACGCCCGCGCCGCCATGTCCGTCGTCTGGATCGCGCCACCGGAAACCGCCGTCACCCCACGCGAGCAGTACGTACCCGCACGTCGACGCACCATGCACTGGGTCGAGGTCCACATGGGACCGGTCACCTGGCGCATCATCGACCGCCTCGGCTACGTCACCATGCTCGACGAGCTCCGAAACGTCCACCGCATGGCCGTCGCGATCTTCACCGACGGCGACCAGTACCTCAGCGACCCCACCACCCTCACCGACGCATTCGACGACGCCGAACGCGAACACCAGGAAGACATGGCCGCACCCTGGCGACGACGCCTCTGACCCCGGCGCACGGACGCGGCCCCGGACCCGACACGGGCTCCGGGGCCGAGTCGTATCCATCCACAGGGAAACTCTCTATCCCCAGATTCCGGAAAATGCCTGTGCATCGCGGACCTCGCTGGCGCTCGGTACGCGATGCTGGAAGAACCCCCGCACCCGCAGGTCGCCCGGCTCACCCACCGAAGGAACACGACACCGATGATCACCTGGACCGTCACCACCCGCCCCGACCGACGACCCGAAACCATCACCGCCGCAGGAGCAGAACCCAGCCTCGACGCGGCGAAACGAGCTGCCGCCGACGCCGTCCGCTACGCCCTCCTCGACGCCCAGGCCCACGCCGATGCCAGCCCCACCAACACCCCACCGACCTACCTCGTCACCATCGACGGAGCCTGCGCCCTCATCGTCAGCCTCGGAGCCTGCCGACCCGCCAACTACACCGGCGTCCTCGACAACCTCGAACACTTCGACGGCACCGCCACCCACCTGCTCTACCTCTAGAACCGTGCGGCCGCGGACCCCGCTAAAGTCGTTGCAAGAGAACCATTTCTGTCGGTACCCACTGCCACACTCGGCACCATGCGAATCAGAACCCTCGACGGACCACCACTACCCGGCGAAATAGCCGAACAGGCAGCCCGCGCAATTGCCCTCCGCCACGGCCTCGGTCAGCAGTACGCGACCGGCGTTGACTCCACCAGGAAAACTACGGTCAAGCCGCTACTGTCACCCCCGTGAGCTTCCACGCCCAGGCCCCTGCCCCGGCCACTCCAACCGTGCCGGTCGAAGCAGTTGACCCGCCAGGCATCGGCGTGTGGTTCCTCGACAACCTCACACAACCCGCCGCTACTGTTCTCGCCAGCGTCGGAATCATCGTCGCTGCAGTCATAACCTTCATCATCGGCTATCTCAGTCGCAGACAGCTAGATCGGCACCACAAAGCAACCCACACGCTCGCCGACATTCAAGAGCTACGCCGGCGATTCGTCACCACCTCAGCACAATTCGCCGACCCATCTCCCGAAGTCCGACTCGCCGGGGTCTATGCCCTCGAAGCACTCACCAACGACTGGATCGACCACAACAGAAACACCGACGCCCAAACCTGCATCAACTACCTCTGTGGCTACCTCACCCGCCCATACGCACCACCCACCCACGACCCCCACCTACGCCAAACCGTCGTCACGGTCGACGCAGCCACCACCGTCGAAAGCACCTACCAGCACCCCCATGACGACCTCACGGTCCGGCAAGCCATCACCCGCACCATCGCCACCCACCTGAAACCCGACCACCAACACAACTGGAGCAACTACAACTACGACTTCACCGGCGCGTACTTCCACAACGCCGACTTCAACGACGCCCGTTTCTACGGCACAACCACCCTCGACAAGGCGCAGTTTCACGGTGATTGGACGTCGTTCAGTGAGGCGCAGTTCCACGGTGAGACGACGTTCGACGAGGCGCAGTTTCACGGCATGTGGACGTCGTTCGGTGAGGTGCAGTTTCGCGGTGCGTTGACGTTCGGAAAGGCGCAGTTTCACGGTGAGACGACGTTCAGCGAGGCGCAGTTCCACGGTATGTGGACGTCGTTCGATGAGGCGCAGTTCCACGGTATGTGGACGTCGTTCGGAAAGGCGCAGTTCCACGGTGCGTTGACGTTGTTCAGTGAGGCGCAGTTCCACGGTGAGGCGTCGTTCGGTGAGGCGCAGTTCCACGGTGCGTTGACGTTCGAAAAGGCACAGTTCCACGGTGAGGCGTCGTTCGGTGAGGTGCAGTTCCACGGTGAGGCGTCGTTCGGAAAGGCGCAGTTCCACGGTGAGACGACGTTCGGAAAGGCTCAGTTCCACGGTGAGACGACGTTCAGCGAGGCGCAGTTCCACGGTGAGACGACGTTCAGCGAGGCGCAGTTCCACGGTGAGACGCTATTCAACTCGCCGGGAGCGTGGAATAACGTCTACTTCGACTGGGACACCGAAGTCCCCTACGCCGCCGAAGGATCCAAACCGGACAACGTCAAACCACACGACTGGCCACCTACCGTCGTGGAGCCGACGCCCTAGCGCTACCGCGACACCGAGCGTGGCGGTCTCCGTCGCTCCCGCACAATCGCCTCGCGAGCTCCGCGGCCGGGAGGTGGGCACTCCGCCGGCGTCGACGAGCTGGGTGCATTCCGCCTGACGGCGGTGCCGGCCACCCTGCGGGCGTCCCCTGGATGGAGCTCCGCTGCGCTCCGCACCGTGGAAGAGCAAAGACGTTTTTCACTGCGGTTCTGGCTACCGGCGAGCATCCATCACCCGTGACCGCCGCCTCAACCCCTCGCTCCGCTGCGCTACGACCGAAGGCTCCGAACACTTTTCGTAGAGCAGTCGCTGCGCTCCCACGAAAACTGTCCGGCCGAGGGGTTGCCCCGTCGTCCCCGTGCGCTGACTTCTCTCCTCACGCCAGAAACGGCGAAAAACGTGGCAGGGCAAAGGGCCAGGCCACCAGTTGAGAAGGGACGTCACGACATGCACGACACCATCACAGGACCGAGGACGGTGGGACTGCGCACCGCGATCATGACCGCGATCGCCGGAGTCCCGGTACAGGTCAAGACCCACGCACTCGCACAGGTCACCGCCTACACCGAGCAGGTCAACCGAGCCGCATCGGACGCGAACTCGACCACCGTCGACGCGCACCTCGAGCGGGCCGCGTTCTGGGCATGCACCGCCCGCGAACACGGAGCCAGTGAGGCCGAAATCCACGCCGCACGGCTCGCAGGCCACCACCACGTGGCCACCGCCCGGCAGTAACCCCCGAGGCCCACACCGCCCCCGGAAAACAAGAAACACCGGACAGCTCCTAACTGCCCGGTGTCTCCAACCGAAGAATCTACCAGGGAGAGAGACACCACCATGACCGCAAGCATCGAAACCACCACCGCCGCAACCGAAGCCCCCACGACCGGCACCACGCCGGTCGTGGGGGCGGGCGAGGAGTACGCCCGCCTGCACCCCACCGCCCTCGAGGTCGGACCGAACGTCCGCGACGAGGTCGTCACCGACACAACGGCATTCCGAAACATGGTCGCCTCCATCATCGAACACGGAGTGCTGCTACCGATTCTCGCGCGCCGCGACGGCGACCTCATCGTGGTCATCGACGGCCAGGTTCGCACCCTCGCCGCAATCGAAGCCGGGGCCGAGAGCGTGCCGGTGCTGATCCGGCCCGACGCGAGCACAGCGAAGGACCGGGAAATCGAGCGTCTCACTCGGCAGGTCGTCGCCAACGACCGCCGTATCGACCTCACCGCAGGCCAGCGGGCGAAGGCCGTGACCGACATGCTCGAACTCGGTGTCTCGGTGCCCAAGATCGCCAAGGCCGTCCAGGTCAAGCGCGAGACCGTCAAAGCAGCAGGGGCAGCGGGCCGGTCGCAGGCTGCGATCGATGCCCTCGACGCGGGACAGCTCACCCTCGACCAGGCCGCGATCGTGGCCGTGTTCGACGCCGAGGGCGACACCGACGCCGTCGCACAACTGCTCAATGCCGGGTCGTGGTTCCGGTCCGAAGCGCAGCAGCTGCTCGCCGACCGCGCCGAGCGCAAGGCCCGCACCGCAGCAAGCGCACCATACGCCGAGAAGGGACTGACGGTCCTCGAGGAAGAGCCCTACTACGGCGACCCCTACACCGCCGCTGAGGACTTGGTGACTACAGATGGAGACCCGATCACCGAAGCGATCATCGAGGCCGCGGCCGAGCACTGGGCGGTGTGGCTGACGAAAGAGGAGAAGCTCACCCTCGTCGCGACGGGCGAGTTCATCGACAAGGACAGTATCGACTGGGACACCCAGGTCGATCTGTCAGGGGACGCGGAGGAGGGACTGCACCACTACAAGGACGTCGGGTCCGTCGAAGTGTGGGTGCCGGAGTACTTCACCGCCGACCCCGATGCCGCCGGTGTGAAACTGGGTCCGATCCTCGCCGCCGCATCGGCCGAACCCGCCGCCGACGAGTCCTCCGATGCAGCCGCAAAGAGAGTGCGCGAGCAGGAAGCAGCACAGAAAGTGCTCGCGGCGAAGGAGGCCGAGAAGCTCGCACGTCGGCGCACCATCGCACTCAACAAGGCCAGCGCCGCCGCCACGATCGTCCGCAAGGAATGGCTCGCGAAGTTCCTCACCCGCAAGACCCTGCCGAAGGGTGCCGCGAAGTGGATCACCGACACACTCGTCGACGAGCCTGGACTGCTCACCCAGAACAAAGCGTCCGAGCACCTCGCAGAGTTGCTCGGTATCACGATCGGCAAGCCCGAAGGCCACCTGTGGGGCGACTGGAAAGAACGCGCCGCCCGTACCGCTCTGGCTCCGGTGATCGACACGGCCAGCGACGCACGCGCACAGGTGATCGCGCTCGCGCAGATCCTCGCCGCCTACGAAGCGCGGATGAGCGGGACCGGTAAAGACTGGTGGAAGCGAGTCGGCGGCTCCAACCAGGACAACTACCTGGGCTTTCTCGACCAGCACGGCCACGTGCTGACCGTGGTCGAACAGGTCGGGGCCGGAACGCTCACCCCCGAGCAGGCATACGACGCACTCACCGCACCCAGCGAGGAGAGCATCACCGACTAGAACCGGCATCGGTGGCGGGTACCTCTCCGGGTGCCCGCCGCCGGTGGCCTCGTCCCCGGTCCGGGTCGAGGGGGCTGCCGCCGCCCTCGAGCTCCCCCGCTCGACGCCCCACCACCGCACTGCTCACGACGCGCAGGCGGCTCACCGCCCGTCAGTGTGCGGCGTTGTACGCCTCAACGATGTCGGCCGGAATTCGGCCACGTTCGCTGATCTCGTAGCCCTGGTCGAACGCCCACTGCCGGATCGCGCGTGTCTGCTCCGGATCGCGCTTGGCCGATCCGCCGGCCGCGGTCGACCCGGAACTCGGGGAGGGCTTACGCTTGCGGCCACCGACCCGCGTCGCGTGCTGGATGTAGTGGTCGAGCTTCTTGTGAAACTCGGTGGCGTTCTTCGCTTTCAAGTCGATCAAGTACTCGACACCGCGCACCGCGAATTCGATCGTTTCGCCGGATTCGTCGTCGATGACCGACCCGTCGATATCGTCCACCAATTGGGTTGTCACTCGTTTGGCCACAGCCGGAAAACCTTTCGATCACACACATTTGTCACGGACTCGGGTACCGGCCAGCGTAACCAAAGAATGCGACGACAAGCTGCACCCTTTCATGTCACGACATCGCGGGGAGTGATATCGGATCGGATTCCTTTGAATGCGGGATGCCGTAAACGCCCCGTTGCCGATTGTTCTCGGTATTCCACGGTCGCCACCAATTCCGGTGTCACCCAGGACACTCCGACTGCGTCGGTGCGTGGAACCGGACCGTGTAGCGCACTGTCCGGACGGGTGCGCTCGGTGAGTGTGCTTCGCAGCTCTCGGCGCATCCGATCGGTGAAACCCGTTCCCACACGGCCGATGTAGACCAACTCGCCCGCCTCGTCGTACGCTCCGAGTAGCAGCGCCGCCAGTGTCCCACCGGCGCGCCCGCCAGTGGGAACCCATCCGCAGATCACGCCTTCGCGTGTGTTCCGGATCGGAACCTTGACCCACGATGGCGACCGGATCCCCGATCGGTACACCGACTCCGCTTTCTTCGCCACGACCCCCTCGATGCCGTTGTCGGCGGCAATGCCCATCAACGTCTCCCCGTCGATTCCCGTCATATTCGGCGGCACCTGCACTCGCCGCCCGTCGGCCACGCCGAGGCCCTCTAGCAGCTCACGGCGCTGCGTGTAGGGGAGCGTCCGGACAGATTCGCCGTCGATGTCGAGGACGTCGAACACGAAATACGTCACCGGGGTCGACCGCAGCAACGCCGCCGACGGGCGCGCGACATGCATTCGGCGTTGCAGCAGCCCGAAATCGGGCCGACCGCCCGAATCCAGTGCCACCAACTCGCCGTCCAGGGTCACCGATCGACCCGCAGTCGTGTCCGACAACGCAGCCGCCACATCCGGGAACGAGGCGGAGATGTCGTTTCCGTTGCGCGAGAACAGCTTCACCCACGATGTGCCGCCGACAACGCAGACCCCGCGTTGGCCACTGGAGTCCGCGCGGGTTCGATCGGCTGCCAGGAACCGGTGTGAGCCCAGGGTTCCTGGTCAGAGCAACGATTCTTCTTCATTCCGTGGTCGCTCAAATTTCATCAGTTACTCGTGGATTCTGCGAGTTCCTCGCATAAGTTCACTGTTCGTGTCAGATTTCGCTACTCGTCGGCAGCAGCGCATCGCTGCCGACGGCGCATCGAGTGCCGCGGGGGTCGGCAGCGGGGAACTTGCGGACGTCGAATCGCTGCAGCGGCTGGCGTCGGCGTCGGGGGACGACGAACACGACTTCTTCCGTAACACGCTGGTCGAATACGGATGGGCCAGAGATGTGGCGGGTCTGAGCCCGCGACGCTGCAGAGAATCATGTATCCCGTGATCGAGATATGCGATTACTTCGATTGCGTGCCATGGCGATTGACCCAGCAGCAGTTCGATCAGTACTTCGCCGGTCCCGGCAAACGCAGTCACGCGACCATCCGGAAAAAGACAGTTCAGATCGACAACTACTACCGATTCCTCGAGCACCGCTACGCTGGCGAGCTGCTCCGAGCGTTCGGCGTCGGTGTCGAGTCACCGGTCGACCCGTTCAACCGGCCGAGGCACAGGGGTGATTTCGCGCTGCGGATTCCTCCCACTCGACGAGCGATGACAGCGTTCTTTGCCGACTGGAGAGACGCCCTGCCACGCTCTCGCAAGTACCACGTGAGCGCACGCGACTACACCATGGCGAAGATTGCGTACTTGTCCGGGGTGCGGGCGTCGGAGCTGTGTGCGGTGAAGATCGGCGACATCCATTGGGAAGCGGGACAGTGGGGCCGCTTCGTCGTCGTGGGTAAGGGTGCCCGCGGATCGGGTCCACGCGAACGGCAAGCTTTTCTCTTCGAAGAGGGGAGAGAGCTGCTGTGGTGGTATCTCGAGCAGGTCCGGGGCGAGTTCTGCGACGACCCGACCGACGCGGGCGCACCGTTGTGGCCATCGGAACGCTTGCCGACCGCCGTCGCGGCGCTCAACCTCGCCGTTGCACCCGCCATTCAACCCTCGACATTTCGCCGCAATCTCAAAGCTGCATCGCACCATCACCTCAACGGCCCGGTGCGCGAGCTCTACCCCCATCTGTTGCGTCATGCCTGCGCTACCCACAACTACCAACGAGGAATGCCCTTGTGGGATGTGCAGAAGATGCTCGGTCACGAATGGGCAAGCACCACTGTGGGCTATCTGGCGTCGGCAGGAGCCGACCCGGAACGGTCCGTCATCGAGTCGACACAACGCGCCGTGCGGCGCTTGAGTACGGAGAATTAGAAGATGAAATGGAATTTGCGCATGGTTGCGGCGCAACGCGACATCTGGCGTCCGACGCAGCTACTCAAAGCATTCGAGCAGGTCGACTTCCATCCGTCATTGAGCAAGACTGCGGCCCTGTGGTCTTCGGCGCCGATCACGATCCGACTCGATGACCTGGACAAGATCTGTGCGGCGTTAAACTGCACTGTCGGTGATCTGATGCTGGCGGAAGCTGTTCACGACGCGGATCTCGACGCAGCTCCAGCACGCGCAATCGGCGATCGGTCGGGCCCTGCCGCACCCACTGCCGGGGCCCGGAAGCGCGGAGCCCGCCGCGTTCCACCTCCCAACTGATGTCGGGACGAAACCCTGCCGATGGGGTGGCGGCACGCAATGCCGCCCGGCACACCGAGCGCACGATACGGATGATCGAGCAGACACCCGCGCAGTTCCGTGACGACGTGCAGGCGTGTGTCACTGCGCTGGGCGGCCGCGGTCGACGTAAATCCAGACCGTTGACGGCAGTGACGATTGCCCTCTATCTCAATTTCGCGCTACCGGTCTTGCAGGAATGGGCTGAGACACACCAAAGTCTGCGATCTGTCGATACTGTCGACATCGAGCGCGCTCTCAGCCGTCACTCAGGGCAGTCGAGACATAACGTGCACACGGCCCTGAGGTCGCTCTTTCGCGGACTCAAACGCGAACGTCGCATCTTCGCCGACCCTGCCCGAGAGGTCGCTGGTCGGTACACCCGCAGGATCCTCAGACCGTTACGATCCGATCGCGTACATGGGCTGTTCGATCAGCTGACCAGGCCCGATGACCGGGTGATTCTGGCGCTCGTCGCGGTCCACGCGCTGACGATCGAAGAGGTCATCGGCTTCCGACTCGACCATCTCGACCGTTCGGCAGGACGAGCAACCGTCACCCGTCCACACACCCGCCACACGTTCTGGTTGGACGAGTTCACCGCCGAGGTGCTCCGCGACTGGCTGATCTACCGTCAGCTGCGGTGGCCGACCAGCACGAATCCGTACTTGCTGATCACCCGGATAACTGCGCCTACCGCACTGCCGGGCAGTCGCCACTACATCACCCGCCCATTCCGTGACCTCGGCATCACCGCCCGCGAACTGCGTGTCGATCGCATCCTCGACGAGGCCGCCCACAGCGGCGACCCAGTTGCCCTGATGACCGTGTTCGGTATCGGCACCACCACAGCGGTGCGCTATGTCAGGACCGCGCACCCTGGCCGATTCGACGTAGACCCCACTGCACCCTGACTCGATTCGAAGTTCAGCCAACGGACCGGTCGTCGCCGCAGGTTCGTAAACCGCTCGACGCAGCCAACGGCCTTCCGAAACATACGGGGAGGGGGTATGGTCGACACGTTAGCCAGATACCCCTAGGGGGTATGCAGACAGTCGGAGGAGCGCGACATGATCACCACGCACTACAAAGTCACGGGCATGACCTGCGGCCACTGCGAAGCGTCGGTCCGGGAAGAAGTCGGTGCTGTGGTCGGGGTCGACACGGTCGAAGCATCAGCGTCGGCAGGAACGCTGACGGTGACGAGCATCGGCGAGCCCGACCACGCCCGGGTCATTGCCGCCGTTCGCGATGCCGGATACGCAGCCGAACCGCAAACCGCAGATTCGCCTACCGCGTAACCGCTGAAGTCGTTGCAGGAAGAGGTATTTCGCGATGAACAACCACACGCATTCTGACGTCGGAACGGCTAAGAGAGCTGGCGCGCAGTCGGGGCACGACACGTCCGAACGCAGCGCAGGCCACACCGGACACGGCGAGCACTCCGAACACGGAGGACACACAGGGCATACCGGGCACGGTGGCCATGCCGGTCACGGCGATCACGTCGGCATGTTCCGTCGTCTGTTCTGGATCATGCTGGTCCTCGCCGTTCCGGTGATCGTGGCATCGAACATGTTCGCGATGCTTCTCGGATACTCACTGCCGGACGCGTCGTGGATCGCCTGGGTCTCGCCGACGCTCGGCACCGTGATGTACGCCTGGGGCGGATCTCCCTTCCTCACCGGAGCAGTTGGCGAAATCCGTTCACGTGCACCAGGAATGATGCTGCTCATCGCCCTCGCGATCACCGTCGCATTCATTGCGTCGATGGGCGCGAGCCTCGGCCTGCTCGATCATCAGCTCGACTTTTGGTGGGAACTGGCGCTGCTGATCGTGATCATGCTGCTCGGGCACTGGATCGAAATGCGATCCCTCGCGCAGACCACCTCCGCTCTGGACTCGTTGGCGGCGCTGCTTCCGGACACCGCCGAACGCGTCGACGGCGACGATGTGGTGCCGGTGTCCCCGGCCGAGCTGCAGCGCGGTGATGTCGTCGTCGTGCGCCCCGGCGGCCGAGTACCGGCGGACGGCACCATCGTCTCCGGATCGGCGAGCATGGACGAGTCCATGATCACCGGCGAATCACGCACCGTCCGCCGCAGCGACGGCGACCAAGTTGTCGCCGGCACGGTAGCCACCGACTCCGGTCTGCGCGTCCAGGTCACCGCAGTCGGGGAGGACACCGCCCTCGCAGGCATCGGCCGCTTGGTCGCCGACGCCCAGAACTCGACCTCGCGGGCCCAGCGCATCGCCGACACCGCCGCCGGCTGGCTGTTCTGGTTCGCTCTCGGATCTGCGATCATCACCGCGTTGGTGTGGACGCTATTCGGGATGCCCGACGACGCCGTCATCCGCACCATCACCGTGTTGGTCATCGCCTGCCCGCACGCACTCGGACTCGCGATCCCGCTGGTGGTCTCCATCGCCACCGAACGCGCAGCCCGCGGCGGTGTCCTGGTCAAGGACCGGCTCGCACTCGAAACAATGCGCACGGTGGACACCGTGCTCTTCGACAAGACCGGCACCCTCACCAAGGGTGAACCCACCGTCACCGCAATCGAGGTGACAGACGGGCGCACCGCCGACGAGGTCCTCGCTTTGGCCGCTGCCGCAGAAGCCGACTCTGAACATCCCCTCGCCCGTGCCATCGTCGGCGCCGCACGCGCGCGGAACCTGACCGTCCCGGCTGCAGCCGGTTTTCAGTCGTCTCCCGCTGTCGGGGTCGCTGCGGACGTCGACGGCACCCGCGTGCAGGTCGGCGGGCCCGCGCTGCTCGAGCAGGAGCGCGGATCCGAACTTGCTGTCGCCGACCGGTGGCGGGGCGACGGGGCGATCATCCTGCACGTCCTGGCCGACGGTGCTGTGATCGGTGCCCTTGCGCTCGCCGACGAGATCCGGCCCGAATCCCGCACGGCAGTCGATGCGCTCCACGCTCGGGGTATCGCGGTGGTGATGATCACCGGTGATGCCGAAGCCGTCGCGAAGTCCGTCGCCACCGAGCTCGGTGTGGACCGCTACTTCGCGGGGGTGAAACCGGAAGACAAGTCCCACAACGTTGCTGAACTTCAACAGGAAGGGCGCACCGTGGCGATGGTCGGTGACGGAGTCAACGACGCACCGGCTCTCGCGCAGGCCGATGTCGGTATCGCTATCGGCGCGGGTACCGACGTTGCTATCGCGTCGGCCGGAGTGATCCTCGCCAGCGACGACCCGAGGTCGGTGTTGTCGGTGATCGAACTCTCGCGCGCCTCGTACCGGAAGATGAAGCAAAACCTCTGGTGGGCAGCGGGATACAACCTCATCTCAGTTCCGCTCGCGGCAGGAGTGCTCGCGCCGGTCGGGTTCGTGCTGCCCATGTCGATCGGCGCGATCCTGATGTCGCTGTCGACGATCATCGTCGCCGCG
>NZ_NOYU01000013.1:0-146399 GCF_002258915.1 Rhodococcus sp. 05-340-2 | reverse complement strand
GTGGACCTTGTCCACCGCCGCCTCACCGGAGGGAATCTCCGCAACCGCGAGACGTTTACGAAGATCGGCCAATTTACCCGCAGTCGTATGAATATCGGGTTCGGTCGTTGTCATGAAGGTGTCCCCTACGGTCGCTGTTCGGACGTGTCGAATGGTTCTGATGTCAGCTGGTTGCGAGTGATCGCGCGATCACCAGACGCTGAATCTGGTTGGTGCCCTCGAAAATCTGAGTGATCTTGGCGTCGCGCATGTAGCGCTCGACGCGGAAGTCGCGGGTGTACCCGTAGCCGCCGAACACCTGCACCGCATCGGTGGTCACCTTCATGGCAGCATCGGTGGCGATCAGCTTGGCCACGGAAGCGTTGCGCGAGTACGGAAGTCCGGCGTCACGCCGACGGGCAGCATCGAGGTAGGTGGCGCGGGCGGAGTCCACTGCCGCCGCCATGTCCGCCAGCACGAAACCGAGGCCTTGGTGGTCGATGATCTTCTTGCCGAACGCCGTACGTTCCTGCGCGTACTTCACCGCGTCGTCGAGTGCCGCCTGGGCGATTCCCACTGCTACAGCGGCAATTCCGAGCCGTCCGGCATCGAGTGCACTGAAGGCGATCTGCAGTCCCTGCCCCTCCGCGCCGATTCGCCACTCGGTGGGTACGTGCACGTTGTCGTAGTGCGCCGAGGTCGTCGGGATCGCGTGCAGTCCCATCTTCTCCTCGGGCCGACCGAAGCTCAGGCCGTCGGTTCCATCCGGAACCAGAAAGCACGAGATACCCTTCGATCCTTCGCCTGTTCGAGCGAACAGGTTGTAGAAGTCGGCCACTCCGCCGTGCGTGATCCACGCCTTCGAACCGTTCACCGTGTAGCCGCCCTCGGTCGGGGTGGCCTTGCAACTCAATGCGGCAGCGTCCGAACCTGCCTGCGCCTCGGACAGCGAGTAGGCGCCGATCTGTGCCCCACCGAGCATGTCGGGAAGCTTGTCGGCTTTCTGTCGGTCGGTACCGAACGCCATCACGGGATAGCAAGCCAGACCGTGCACGCTCACTGCGACTGCCACTGCCGCCCAGCGCGACGCCAGTTCTTCGAGGACCTGGAGGTAGACCTCGTACGGTTGGCCTCCACCTCCCCATTCCTCCGCGTACGGCAGGCTCAGCAGTCCCGCCTCACCCAGGGTGGCGAACACGCGGTCGGGGTACGCCTCACGCCGTTCGTGGTCGTCGACGATCGGGTCGAGCACCTTGTCTGCCACGTCGCGGGTCAGCGCGATGAGGTCGCGCGCTTCGGCAGTGGGCAACAGACGATCGACGGGCACGTGAAAAACCTCCGGAAAGTTCGGACCAGTACTGCCGGATGATCCGCAGTACTGATGCAGAGTACTGCACAAGGCGATGCAGTACCATCCCTGATGTGAACGCACCCGTGACCTCGCATGCGACGGCACGCCGTTCCGAACTCTTCGACCAGCTCGTGAGCCTGTTTCTGGCGGAGGGCTTCGCACACCTGACGCTCGACACCATCGCGGCCCGCCTCCGATGCTCCAAGTCCACCCTGTACACACTGGCGTCGAGCAAGGACCAGCTGGTCGGCGGTGCCACCGTGCACTACTTCAAGTCCATGACCACGCAGGTAGAAAGCGCGGTCGCCGAGGTCGACGGCACCCGCAATCGCATCACCACATATCTGACCGCGGTGGGCGCAGCTCTGGAATCGGCGTCCGAGCAGTTCATGACCGACCTGGCATCACTGGAGGCGGCCCGCTCGGTGTACGAACGCAACACTGCGATCGCCGCGCGCCGCGTCCAGGAACTGATCAGCGAGGGCGTGGCCAGCGGCGAAGTGCGCGACGTGCACGCGGCCTTCGTCGGCGACGTCGCCTCCTCGGTCATGGTTCGCATTCAGACTCGCGAGGTGTTCCGCCTGACCGGACTGAGCGATGGCGACGCCTATCTCGAACTGGCGAAGCTCTTGACCGCAGGCATCGGCGCGTAGCCCCGACGCCGGGAATGGATTCACCCCGACACACGCTGAAGTACAGTGAATGTAGTTGATCCTTCAACGAAAGAGCACGTGATGAAGAAGATCGGATTCCTGTCCTTCGGACACTGGTCACCGTCCCCACAGTCGCAGACGAGGTCCGCGTCGGACGTGCTGCTGCAGTCCATCGACCTGGCGGTCGCAGCCGAAGAACTGGGTGCCGACGGCGCGTACTACCGCGTCCATCACTTCGCCAACCAACTCGCGTCGCCGTTCCCTCTGCTCGCCGCCGTCGGTGCCAGGACGAGCACCATCGAGATCGGCACCGGCGTCATCGACATGCGCTACGAGAACCCGTTCTACATGGCCGAGGATTCGGGCTCCGCCGATCTCATCTCGGGTGGGCGGCTGCAGCTCGGGATCAGCAGAGGATCGCCCGAGCAGGTCATCGAGGGTTACCGCTATTTCGGCTACACCCCGGCCGAGGGCTCCGATCATGCCGACATGGCCCGCGAGCACACCCGTATCTACCTCGACCTCCTCGAAGGCAAGGGCTTCGCGCAGCCCAATCCACGGCCGATGTTTCCCAACCCGCCCGGACTACTGCGCCTCGAACCGCACTCCCCCGGTTTGCGGCAGCGAATCTGGTGGGGTGCCGGCACCCGCGAGACCGCCGAGTGGACCGCGCGACAGGGCATGAATCTGATGAGTTCGACGCTGTTGAGCGAAGACACCGGTGTGCCGTTCCATCAACTGCAGGCCGAGCAGATCGAGCGATTCCACAAGACGTGGAGCGACGCCGGACACGACTTCGCGCCGCGAACGTCCGTGAGCCGCAGCATCTTTCCGATCGTCAACGATCTCGACCGTGCCTACTTCGGCCGGGAGGGCACTGGCGACGACCAGGTCGGCTATCTCGACGGCGGCAAAGCTCGATTCGGCAAGACGTACGCGGGTGAGCCCGATCGGCTGATCGAGGAGCTCGCTGCAGACGAAGCGATCGCGGCCGCAGACACTCTGCTGCTCACCGTCCCCAATCAGCTGGGCGTCGAGTACTGCGCGCACGTATTGGAGACTCTGCTCCGCGACGTCGCTCCGGCGCTGGGGTGGCGTTGATCACCTGGTGAGCGTATGCGTTTGGGTTCGGCGAACGTGGGTACTGGCAGCGAGTTCACCCACCCCCACCTGCCAGGAGTTCCCATGCTCAAACGCGACGTATCCGCGCGCCTCGATGTAGACATCACCGCAGCCACCACGCTCGAATTCCAGATTGCGATCGCGCCACATCCGGGCACGACGGTCACCGAATCACTGTCCTTCGTTCTCGACGGCAACCCCATCGAGGCAAAGGAAGTGAGCGGGCCGCACGGCAACCGAATTCACGTCATGCCTGCCGACGTGGGCAACCTGCAGGTGTCGTACGACGCCACGATCCTGGGCAACACCACCCCGGCACCGGTCACCGACTACGACATGTCGCTCTACCTCCGACCCAGTCGGTACGCCGAGGCCGACAAGTTCTACGGATTCGCCGCAACCGAATTCGGCGACTACGCGGACTCCGAGGAACTGCTGGCCAAGATTTCCGCATGGGTGGGCGCGCGCCTGAGCTACGTTCCGGGTAGCAGTGATCCGATCGACGGAGCCGTCGACACGCTGCTCGCCGGACAGGGCGTCTGCCGCGACTACTCACACCTCGTGGTCGCCATGCTGCGTGCGGTCAACGTTCCGGCCCGCCTGGTGGCGGTGTACGCACCCGGCTGCGATCCGATGGACTTCCACGCGGTCGCCGAAGCGTTCGTCGGCGGCCAGTGGCGCGTCGTCGATGCCACGTGCCTCGCACCTCGCTCGACGCTGGTCCGGATCTCGGTCGGTCGCGATGCTGCCGACACCGCTTTCCTGGACAACCACAAGGGTGCCATCACCCTGAACAGTTCTGTCGTCACCGCCGTGGTCGACGGCGAGCTCCCCCAGGACGACATCACCGAGTTGGTCTCCCTCACCTGATCCCCAACCGGGTGCCATCGTGAGCTACCTCACAGCGGCGTTTGTTTTCGGCGACTGAAACCGACTAAGTATCCGTTACCAACATTCACAGCCACCTGAAAGGTGTTCACCATGAGCTTCATCGACAAGGCCAAGAACGCAGCAGAGGACGCCATCGGCAAGGCCAAGGAAGTTGTCGGCGACGCCACCGACAACAAGGACCTCGAGGCCGAGGGCAAGAAGGACCAGGGTTCGGCAGGCGTGAAGAAGGTCGGCGAGAACATCAAGGACACCTTCAAGTAACCCACTCCATCGCATCGAGTGCCGCCGATCTCGATGGTCGGCGGCACTCGCTCTTCACCCCACTCTTCTTCACACCAGAGAACGGATTCCCCTCATGACCTCATCGACCGACACGGCCGGGACCACCAAGCGTCGCGGCGGATTCGCTTCGAAGCTCGCCCTCCTCATCACGCTCGTCCTCGTCGCAGCACTGGTGATCTTCGTGCTGCAGAACACGATTCACACCAACATCAACTTCCTCGGCTGGAACTTCGAACTCGCTCAGGGTGTGTCCCTGCTCGGTGCCGCTGTCGTCGGCGCCGTCATCACGCTCGCCGCAACGGCCGCACTGAAGGTTCGACGCGCAGTCCGCTGACCGACTTCGACACGACAGGATTCCTCCGATGATTCCCTTGCTCGCACGCAAGTACCTGTACCGCTACCTCATCGTCGCGATAGGGCTCCCCATTCTCGCCCGACTGCTGGCGTTCGCCGGTCAGAGCCTCGAAAAGCGAACGGGAAAGGACAACGTCGTATCGAAAGGTCTGAAGTCGGCAGGCAGATTCGCACAACGGCGAGCGTACAAGTCGCAGGGCAGCAAGGATAGCGAGTCCGAGCACACCCTTCGCTAGACCGGTCGACGAGCGCGTCGACCAGCTGTACCGACCGGCACGGCGACGATCAGTGTCCTGCCGGGTCGGTCAGCGACTTGCCTTCCTGAGCCTTCACCCGCTTGCGCTCCAGCAGCACAAGCACGATTCCGGCGATCAGGAGGACCGGCGCGGCTACCGCCCCGATCCACGTCCAGCCACCGAACCCGTACCCGGCCGCGGTGAGTGTGAGGCCGAGGCTCACCAATGCCAGACCGATGCAGATGTATCCCGGCCAGTTGCGGGTGTCGACGATTGCCTCACCGGCGTGGCCGCGGGTTGTCCGGTCGTCATCGGTGGCACCGGCGTCGGCTTCGCTCATGTTCTCGTGCTCCATGCGGACCTCTCGAGATGATGTGCGACGGCCACTGACCGCAAGCCGGTCCTGAGAAGCGTTCGCCGCCTGCACCTCGCTCTTCCCCGAACCCGCCGTCCACAAACATGCGACCGAGGCTCAGTCGTGCCAACTCACTGCAGCGAACGGAGCGTGGCTCGTCAGTCGACCGACGATGCCGGCGTGGGCGAAATCTTTGGCGGTGGCGACCGCGTCGAGCACGTCTGTGCCCTTCGCGAGCTCAGCGGTGATGGCTGCGGCGAACACGCAGCCGGCACCCGACACGCGTTCTTCGCCCACCTTGGGGGCGCGCAGCACCGTCAGTTCGGACCCGTCGTAGACGACGTCGACGGCCTCGTCGCCGGGCAGACCCGCGCCGCCTTTGACCACCACGAAACGAGGCCCGAGATCGGCAATTCTCTTGGCGGCCTCACCCAGGTCGTCGACGGTGTCAATGGCGTCCATTCCGGACAAGGTCTGCGCCTCGAACAGATTGGGGGTGATCACGGTGGCCAACGGAAGAATGTCGCGCCGCAGGGCATTGTCGGTGTCGAGTGCGGCGCCCGGCTCCTGGCCCTTGCAGATCAGCACCGGATCGACCACCACATGCCGCCACGGCTGCAGACGCAACGACGTCGCTACCGTGTCCACGGTGACGGGGGTGCCGAGCATGCCGATCTTCACGACATCGAGATCATGTGCGGCAGTGGCTATTTCGATCTGATCGGCAATGACCGTGCTGTCGATGGGTACGAATCGGTGACCCCAGCCCGCCTTCGGATCGAACGAGACGATGCACGTGATCGTGCCGACTCCGTAGACCCCGAGCCGCTCGAAGGTCTTGAGATCTGCTTGCAGACCGGCTCCGCCGGTGGCTTCCGAACCAGCGATGACGTACGCGATTGTCGACATGACCTCAGTATGACAATCGCCGATCCGCACCGACGCGAGTGGTCGCCACCGGATTGGGTCCGGCGGTTTCGGGGCATACGTCGATTTCGTTCGTTCCACCGACCAAGCAACGACACCGCGCAGTACATCGACTTCGAGCCCAGGAGCAGCGGCGCACGATCGGCGATCGTGCAATCACGCACCACGACGAGAGTTCGGAGGCCGAATCGTGCCCACCAGCAGAAGTACGACAGCCAGTTGCGAGGACGTCTGGAACGTCCTGGCGAACGGATGGAGCTATGCGACCTGGGTCGTCGGCGCATCCCGCATCCGCGCGGTCGATGGACACTGGCCCGCTGTCGGCAGCTCGATCCATCACTCGGTCGGTGCGTGGCCGGCGGTGCTCAGTGATGTCACGCGCTCGGTGGGACTTCACGCCGGTCGCGAACTGGTGCTGGAGGCACGAGCATTGCCGTTCGGAAAGGCGTCGATCACAGTGCGCCTGCATCCTGTCGCCACAGGGTGCCGTATCGAGATCATCGAGCACGCGATCACCGCGCCCTTCGATCTGGTGCCGGATCGGGTACAGCACCTGCTGGCGCATCCTCGCAACGCCGAGGCGCTACGCAGGCTCGCGCTCCTGGCCGAGCGGTCCACTGCACCGTGAGCAAGACACCACTGCGGCAATCGGTTTCGGGAAACGTGCTGTTCGTGTTCGTTCACGGTGCCGGAAGCCCCGCTCTCGGTGTGGAAGTCGCGCCGCACTTCGTCGGTAACCTGCTGACCAGCAAGACCGCTACCGAACAGAGGAGTGCAGTCTCATGACCACCACCGAGGTCGACGCGATCGTGATCGGCAGTGGCCACAACGGCTTGGTCGCGGCGGCAGCGATGGCAGACGCCGGCTGGGACGTCGTGGTCCTCGAGGCCGCCGAACACCCAGGCGGCGCTGTGCGCAGCGCCGAACTCGTTCCCGGTTTCACCAGCGACCTCTTCAGCGCCTTCTATCCGCTGGCGCTCGCCTCGCCTGCCATGGAGGCACTCGAGTTGGAAAGCCACGGGCTGCAGTGGTCGCACTCCCCCGCGGTGTACGGCCATGCGCGGTCACCGCAGGACACCGACGCTCCGGTCGTCCACCACGACGTCGAGACCACCGCCGCGCGGCTGTCGGAACACGACGCGCGAGACGGCCGAACCTGGCTGCGGCTCTTCGAGCAATGGGAACGCATTCGCGAGCCCTTCATGAATTCGCTGTTCGGACCGTTTCCGCCGGCCGTCCCCGCGGCTCGACTCGTCCGCACCTTGGGAGTGCCGGAGACACTGCGCTTCGCACGATTCGCTGCTCTCCCCGCTCGGGTGATGGCTCACGAGCTCTTCCACAGCGAGGCCGCTCGCTGCCTCCTGCTGGGCAACGCCATGCACGGCGACGTTCCGACCGATGCCCCGGTGAGCGGCATGATGGGTTGGCTGCTCACCATGCTGGCCCAGGACGTCGGGTTTCCTACCCCCGTGGGCGGATCGTCCGCGCTGACAACCGCGTTGATACGCCGTGGGGCCGCGTCGGGTGCGGTGCTCGAATGCGGTCAGGCTGTCGAGCACATCGAGGTGCGCGGCGGCCGCGCTCGTGCTGTGCACACTGCGGCCGGAAGCACGTTTCGGGCGCGCCGGGCCATCGTGGCCGACGTGTCCGCACCGGCTCTGTACGGTTCACTGCTTCCGTTCGACGCCGTTCCGCGCCGCGTCCACGACGACCTGCGCACCTTCGAGTGGGACACCCCGGTGGTGAAGGTGAATTATGCACTCGATCGTCGAATTCCTTGGAACTCACCTTCTTTGGCCGATGCCGGCACGGTTCATCTGGGGGCCGACGACAACGGTCTCGTGCATTGGGCAGCCGACCTCACCACCGGGGTTCTCCCGCAGAGCCCCTTCATGCTGTTCGGCCAGATGACCACTGCCGATCGGAGCAGATCGCCGGAGGGCACCGAAAGCGCCTGGGCCTACACGCATCTGCCGAGAGGCGTCGTCGACGACGCGGCTGCCGACACAGTGGCGGATCGAGTGGACCGAGTCCTCGACGCTCACGCCCCGGGATTCCTGGATTCGGTCGTCGGCCGGGTCGTACAGCGCCCGAGCGATCTGCACGGTGCCGACGCCAATCTGCACGGTGGTGCGGTGAACGGCGGAACCGCGCAGCTGCAGCAGCAGTTGATCTTTCGTCCGACGCCGGGGCTGGGGCGATCGGAAACGCCGGTGGAGGGCCTGTTCCTGGGTTCGGCATCGGCGCACCCGGGTGGCGGAGTGCACGGGGCAGCCGGCCTCAATGCTGCCCGGGCAGCGCTCGGCCAGCGAGGTGTACGTGGCTGGGTGAAGAAGAAGATCACCGGTTCGCTCATCGACTTGTTGACCCGGTAGCGCCGTTATCGGACCGAGATCCTTCGTTACCGATTCGAGACCTCCGACAGAGTCTTCCGAAATCGGACACTGGCATTGTTGAAAGCACAACAACTCAGCGTCTCGCAACCGGGGGCACCCGCCGGGAACGATCGCTTCGGGGAAGAGGTAAGCATGTTGACCAACACCGCAACCATGGAACGCTCCATTCGCGATGACGAGGGCGTGTTCCGACTCGAGACGGTCACGGGCTCGAACGGCCACAACACTCTGCGCGCCTTCGGCGAGCTGGACATGTCCACTCGCGCCGAATTCGTCCACAGTCTCGACCGGTTGGCCTCCGCGTCCGATCGGGTCTCGGTCGATCTGTCGGAGGTGTCGTTCATGTACTCCGGCGTCGCCAACGCGATCATCGACGCCACCTACGTACATCCGGGCAAGATCGCCGTACTCGCACCCGCACGGTCGGTGCGCATGGTCCTGGAGGTACTGGGTGCAGGCGGCCTGTTCGCCGACACGTTTCGGTCGTGAATCGGACTCGCTAACAGGTAACGTCGAAAACATGCCAGACGAGCCGACCGGAGCACCCTTCGAGATCGCGGCGGCAGCACACGACGCGACGACCGTGCTCACCGTTCGAGGCGAACTCGATCTCGACACCATCCCGGAACTGTCGGCCGTCGCGTTCCCGGCTGCCGACACCGCACGAGGTGGACTCGTGGTGGACCTGACGGACGTCAGCTTCCTCTCGTCCAGTGCGATCACAGTGCTGGTTCGAGTGTGCGATCGACTACCCGACGCTTCGCGCATGGCACTGGTGGCGGTCGACGGTGTCGTGGTTCGGCCGGTGCAGCTCAGTGGGATCGATCGGGTGATGGCGACATTCACGACCGTGCCCGACGCGGTGGATCATGTTCGGTCGGCATCTCTCGACGCGGAGGTCGACCGATGACTCGCCGATACCGACTCGGACACCTTTCATGACCGAGAGCAGCCCCACGGCGCTCCCCCATCGCTGGAGCCACACCGCGCCCGCCGAGCCCGCCGTGGCAACCGTCATCAGGCACCGGTTGCACCATTGGACCGTCGAACTCGGCGTGAGGACCGATCTGGTGGACGACATCGTCCTCGGGGTCTACGAGGCACTCGCGAACGTGGTCGAACACGCCTATCACTCGGTGCCAGAGCCCGGAACGATGACCATCACCGCTTCATACGAACACCGGACGCTGACGGTGACGATCTCCGACACCGGAACATGGCGTCCACCGACGCCTGCGACCAATCGCAGCCACGGTCTGCAACTGGCAGCCGCGGTGGCCGACGAACTCCTCGTCGACCATCGACCCGGTTACGGCACCGTGGTGACTGCCGTGTGGACCGATCCGGTCACGACCGACCGCGCGAGATCCGCCACCCGCTCGTCATGACCGAAGGGAGTCCCCATGTCTGCCCCGGCTGCTGATCTACTCGACACGGCACCCTGTGGCGTCTTCTCGGTCGACGTCGCCACCTTGCGAATCCTCTACGCGAACACGGCCGCCGCACGGATCACCTCGCGCAGCCGCGAGGCGCTCGTCGGAACGACCGTCACCGAGCTGTTCACGGTCGAGTTCGAGCCGATGCTGACGGCTCTGCTGGATGTCGCGTCGACATCGGGATCGGACGCACCGATCGGAGCGACCGCAGACTTGACCGTTGCGACCGATCGACGTGCCGCGATTGCCGTATCGATTCTGGCCAACAGCCTGCGTACGCCCGCGGGGGCCCTGACGGTGACGATGACGCTGCACAACGAGACCGAACGCAACGTGCGCGAAAGGGACCTGGTCGACGCCCGCGACACCGCGGAGGCAGCCCAGGACAACGCAGAGGCCGCGCTGGACAGATCGCAGGACGCACTGAGCGCGTCGGAGGAAGCACGCAAGCTCGCCGAGGCGGAGAGAACGCAGGTGCAGATCCTGGCCTCGACGTTGCAACGCACTCTGCTGCCGCCGATCCTGTCGGCTCCGACGGGCATGAACGTGGCAGCCCACTATCACCCCGCATCCCTCGACGAGGTCGGCGGCGACTTCTACGACGTGTTTCCCCTCGACAAACGAACGTGGGGATTCTTCCTCGGCGACGTCAGCGGTAAGGGGGCCGGAGCCGCCGCCGTGACTTCACTGACCCGGTACACCCTGCGGGCCGCCGCCGTCTTCGACCGCAACCCGATATCGGTGCTCGAAAACCTCAATACCGTTCTGCACCACGAGTTTCACGGCGATGACCCACGGTTCTGCACGGTGGTTTTCGGCACCATCACCCCGGGACCGGACGGCGCGGTGGTGAATCTCGCCAGCGGCGGGCATCCGCCGGCCCTGCGCATCACACACGACGCCGTCGTGGACTTCGTCGACACCACCGGTGGCCAGTTGGTCGGAGCATTGGCCGAGCCGCACTTCGCGTCGGCATCGGTGACCCTGCGACCAGGCGACGTCATGGTGTTCTACACCGACGGATTGACCGAAGCGATCGTCGGACCAGGACGGACGCGCTTCGACGACCACGGTGGCCTCGAATCCTTCGCTGCCGGAGAGGGTTCGACGACTGCACCGAAGATCGTCGACGACCTGACTTCCCTCTTGGCGTCCTTCGGGGACGGCCTGCAGGACGACGTCGCTCTGCTCGCCTTCGAGGTACCCCGCGACGACGCCGACTCGTAACTGTCGAGGCCGAGTCCGCGGGTTCGCTCAACGAGCGCGAATTCCCGAGAGGAACACCCGCAGAACGTAGTCGGACACTTGTTCCGGGCCTTCCTCGGACCGGGAGACGGATCTGATGACCACGTTGTTGGCGAGTATCGTCGCCAGTTCACTCGCCGACGCCTCCGTACCGAAGTCGCCTCGCCGCTGGCCACGTTCGAGGATCGGGGTGAGCGCCGAGGGCAGCGGTAGTTGCTCCCGAATGGTGGTGACGGTGCTCGGCTCGTGAAACTGCTCGAAGCTCAGGGCCAGCAGCATTCCCGAGCTCATCGAGCGGTTGCGCGCGACGAACTCCGCGAGCCGATTGACCGAACGCTCCAGTGCGGCAATCGGTTCCACTTCCAGTCGGGCGTCGGCGCGCCCCAGCCGAAGGACGCGCTCGAACTCCGGCGTCAGTGCGGCGACGATGATGTCGACCTTGCTCGGGAAGAGGCGCTTGAGATCGGCAACGGTGAGCGAGGACGCAGTTGCGATGTCGGCGAGGGTGACCGAGAAGTATCCGTGCGCCGCGAACAGCGTCTCGGTCGCCGCGATGACGTCGGATTCGATGTCGGCCCTCGAATGATCGAGAGCCTCGACAGATGCAGGCGCGTCCGCCGGTCGCGCGATGCGTTCACGACGATCCGAGTGAACCGGGTCCACAGCCCAATCCAGCAGCGATTCGACGGCCGCGGACGCTCGAGACGTGGGCACCGTTCCCGGGCTGAGGGTTTCGCGGAAAGCGAGCCCGTCGAGCAGAGCGACGAGGACCGTGGACAGTCCGGTCACCGTCAGCGGCGTTCTCACCGAACCCCCGAGCTCACGCAGCTCGAGTCGGAGAGCGTCCCCGACGGCGTCGTCCATGGCGTCGAATTCGGGTGCCAGCGACGATCGGGCTCCGGCGTGGTCGGAGGCGATCATCGCGCCGATCATTCTCCTGCGCAGCAGGCCGGAGGTCAGTTGCTCGAAGTAGGACGCGAGATCCGACGAGAGATGCCCTGCGTCGTCGGGCTTCGCGTACTGCAGGGTCACGTGCGCGAGCAGGTCCTCGACGAACGCTTCCTTGCCACCACGCTCCCCGGCACGGGAGGACCCGGGGTACGCATTGTGAAAAGTCTGATGCGACAGCCCGGCTTCTTCCACGACCGAGGCAATCGACAAAGACCTGGCCAGCACCGACATGTCGAGATCGGTCAGCAACCGTGAGCCCGCCCGGAGCAGTTGTTCGCGGGGTGTGAATTTCGGGCTCAACGACGACCGCCTACGATGTTCGATCCGGTGGATTACGAACTATAGCAATGGTTCCGTCGGCCCCTGATTTTACAAGTGTGTAAAGCCGATTCGACAACTATCTCCAATGCAGTGCTCGGCCTCGAACCCTTTGGTGTTGTTTCATGTTTTCCGGCGTGGTCGGATGTTCGAAACACCCAAGTCGGACAGCGGGGTCGGATGCAATGCGAGTGACGAGTACAGGTCTGTCGACCACGACGATTCAGGCTCCGCCCGGTACCTCGATTCACCCGGCGCAGCGATTCGCGCCGCGCCGCAGTGCATCGACGGTGCGGGCCAGGACCGCCGCGAATTCCGGCACCGACAAGCCCACCTCACCGCAGGACGCGTCGACGCTTGCCGATCCGGGACTCACCGCACGCGAAATCGCAGTCCTCGGTGCGTGGTTGCGCTGCGACTCCAAACAAGAAGTCTGTGCGGTTCTGCACATCGCGCTCGGCACGGTGAATACCCACCTGTCTCGAATTCGCGCGAAGTATGCCACGGTCGGTCGAGCGGCACCCACCAAAGCCTCGCTCGTGGCCCGGGCGCTGCAGGACGGCTTGGTCACCCTCGACGATCTCTGACCGACCTGCGCTGAGACGGCCCCGGATCACACCCGCCCTCGGTCGGCCCACGGGTCGCTGCGTCGCCACAGGGTCGGTAGTTCGAGGGCGATGCCGTCTCTTCGCGCGCAGGCGTCCAGCACATCGATGGAGGCAGACATGTCGTCGAAGGCGTACGCGAGCGCCTGCAGTGGTTCGTCCAGGGACCGAAAGAAGTTGTCCCAGTGCGTCAGGACCACGCGCCGGGCACCGACCGCCACGACCGTCTCCTGCCAGTACTGCTCGACGAACGCGCGCGGTCGGCGGCCGAGTTGTCCTATCGAGAGGTAGACCACGTCGGCACGGCGACCGTCGAGCATGCCGGACCGGAAACCGGCGCTGCTGTGAACGAGTGCGGTCCGGCCACTCGGAATGTGTTCGACGTGCATCGACCATGCCTCACCGCACCGGTACTCGTGCACCCGAGCCGGTTGGGTCAGTGGCCGGTCTATCGTTCCGTGCGCCCGATCCGGATACGAGTGAACCGATTCGACGAACGTGACGGCAAAGTTGCCGTGCGCCGTTGTCCCACCGTTCTCGACCACGACGATGCGGTCGTCCGGGAGGTCCGAACCCCGCCCGATGAAACCGGTCGAGGAACCGCCGACCAGAACGGCACCGGTGCGCAGCGCTACCGCCGCCGAGTCGAGTGCGTGATCGTAGTGCGAGTGAGCGCACAGCACAGCGTCGAGCGTGGTGATCCCTGCTCTGCGCAGGGCCGCATCGATGCGCTGCATGTCCGACCGCAGCGGTAGGGCAAGGGTTTTCGGAAGCGACGGTCGCGAGAAGAAGCCGTCGGTGAGGATCGCCGATTCGCCGTCGTCGAAGAGCACCGTGCTGACACCGAGGAACGACACCGTCACCGGCGACCGCGGACCCGCCGACGCCGTGGTGGCGATCTCCGTCGGACCGGGCAGCGCGGGACGACCGATTCTCCTGGCCACTGTCACGCCTGCGCAGCGAGCGCGCGTCCGGCCTGCCGGCCACCGAAGATGCACCCACCCAGGAACGTTCCCTCCAACGAGCGGTACCCGTGCACACCGCCGCCGCCGAAACCGGCGATCTCACCTGCCGCCCACAGGCCGTCGATCGCGTGTCCGTCTCCGTCGAGGACACGACCCTGCAGGTCGGTTTGAATGCCGCCCAACGTTTTCCGGGTGATGATGTTCAGACGCACGGCGATCAACGGACCCGACTTGGGATCGAGGATCTTGTGCAGTGAGGCCGTACGGGCGATGCGCTCTCCGCGCGAACGACGCGAGTTGTGTATTGCGGAGATCTGCAGGTCCTTGGTGAACGGATTGTCGACCTCACGGTCGCGGGCCTCGATCTGCCGCTTCAGATCGGCGAGGTCGATCAGATCCTCGCCGGAGACCCTGTTCATTCCCTGGACGAGTTCGGCGAGGGTGTCGGCGACGACGAAATCCTCTCCGTTCTTCTTGAACGCCTCGACCGGTTCGCTCGCACCGGGCAACACTCGGCCGAGAACGAGCTTGAGGTTCTTTCCGGTGATGTCCGGATTCTGCTCCGATCCCGAGAGCGCGAACTCCTTCTCGATTACCTTCTGCGTCAGAACGAACCAGGAGTACTCGAATCCACTGTCCTGGATGGCTTTCAACGTTCCAAGGGTATCGAATCCAGGAAAGTTGGGAACGGGGAACCGTCGCCCACGCGCGTCGAACCACATGGACGACGGGCCGGGAATGATTCTGATTCCGTGGTTCTTCCAGATCGGATTCCAATTCTTGATGCCCTCGGTGTAGTGCCACATCCGGTCCTTGTTGACCAGGCGGCCACCGACTTTCTCGGTGATGCCGAGCATGCGGCCGTCCACGTGTTCGGGAACTCCCGAGATGAGGGACTTCGGGGCCGTACCCAACCGTGCCGGCCAGTTCTCGCGCACCAGGTCATGGTTGGCTCCGATGCCGCCCGCCGTGACGAGCACGGCTCCGGCACGCAGCTCGAACTCGCTCACCTCCACGCGGGTACTGCCAGAACCTCGCTCCGCGGAACTGGGTTCGAGAACTGCACCGCGGACTCCCTCGACCGTTCCGGCGCTGACGATGAATTCGTCGACGCGGTGGCGAAAACCGAAGCGCACCAACCCTTTGTCGGCGGCCTCACGCACACGACGCTCGAACGGTGCGACGACTCCTGGCCCGGTTCCCCAGGTCAGGTGGAACCGCGGAACCGAGTTTCCGTGTCCCTCGGCGAGGTAGCCACCACGTTCGGCCCACCCCACGATGGGTACCCAGCGCACACCCTGCGCGTGCAGCCAGGACCGCTTCTCCCCCGCCGCGAAATCGAGGTACGCGCGCGCCCACTGGTGCCCCCAGTAGTCCTCGCCTGCGGGATCGTCGATGCCGCGGTCGAAGGTCGCGGTGCCGAGCCAGTCCTGCCACGCAAGCTCAGCAGAATCCTTGATGCCCATGCGTCGCTGCTCCGGAGTGTCGACCATGAACAGACCGCCCAGTGACCAGAACGCTTGACCGCCCAGGTTCTGCTCGGGCTCCTGGTCGAGGAGCAGCACCCGCTTTCCGGCGTCGGCCAGTTCGGCGGTCGCCACCAGTCCGGCCAAGCCTGCACCCACCACGATCACGTCTGCGTCCATTGCCCCACTCTTCTGCTCGACCGACTGTCTCCCTCGACTGTGCTGTCGTCGGTGCAGGAACTCAAGGAAAGTTGCTCCAATGACGATACGGCTTATCAGTGACTGATAAATGTGAGACGATGCCGCGGTGTACCGAGCCAGGGCCGCGGTGGTAGCCGAGATCGAAGCCGAACTGGTCGCTGTGGTGGCGTCGGCAGTGCAGGGCGTACGGGATGCGATCCCGGTCTATCACAACCTGCACGGTCCGCAGTTGGCGGACGTCGAGGCGATCGCCTACTGGTCGTTGCGTCGCCTGATGACGTTGTGGGCGGGCGGCGACCCCGCTATCGACGAACGCGATCACAGTCGATTCCGCGCGATCGGCGCCGCTCGCGCAGCCGACGGCCGGCCGTTGGCCGACGTGCTGAGAGCGTACCGAGTCGCGTCGAGCGTGTTCGTTCGGCACGTGGCGACGAAGTACCTCGATGCGCTCGATCCACCGGACATCGCCGATCTCAGCCTGGGCGTGCTCGACGCCATCGACGCAATATCCGAGGAGATCATCGGCGCGTACATCGTTGCGCGCGAACAACTCACATCCAATCGGGCGCAGGCTCACGCCCTCTTGCTCGACGACCTACTTGCAGGCAGACACAATTCGCCAGGAGCAGTGGCCGATCGCGCCCGCGAGCTCGACCTCGAACTGCCGAGTCACCCGAATCTGCTGGTGGTGGAGCCGACCAGCGCAGGCAGATCACTGACCGACGACACCGTCGAATCACTCGTTCTCGCATTGGGACTCGCTCCGCCCGATCGCACCGCGCCGTCGACGACGCGGAATCATCTGTGCACCCGGCGCGAGCAGCGGGCGATCCTGCTGCTGCCGTCGACGATCGGTCGCGCCCAGGTCGACGTAGCATCTCGAGCGAGCGGTGTGCGTGGATGCCTGATGGAGCGATCGACCGTAGCCGGTGTCGGCAGCGCGTGGAGACTCGCGTCGGAGGCTCTGGACACTGCACCGGATCACGCGTTCGACGGCCGTGCCGTGCTCGACACCGGTGACGGGCAGTTGCTGGCACTGTTGACCGCGCGGCCCACCGCGGACACGAGCGAGGTGGTGCGCACCGTTCTCGGCTCGCTCACCGAGTCGGCGAATGCGCACATCCTCGAGGGGCTTTCGGCCTTCATCGCCACCGGCACCGCAACGGCCGCCGCGTCACAGTTGCATGTACACCCGCAGACTCTGCGCTACCGACTGCGCCGAGCCCAGGAACTGACCGGCCGGGATCCGCGATCTGCGTGGCATCGACTGGCGTTGGACACTGCGATTCAACTGCGGCAACTCGGTTGATCCGGTGTTCAGCAATGCCGGGCACATCGAAAACCCGGACACCCATGCATGAATCTTTGCGCGGTCTCGTCCACCTGAATGGGACAGTGATCGAGCGATTCAGTTGATGTTCCACGACTCGACAGCATCGAGTCGCCGGCCGTCGGAATCGTACGTGTAGAAGCCCTCTCCGTCCCCGAGGCCTGTCTTTCCCGCGTCGATACCCTTCTGCAGCATATCGGCGAATTCGACTTGATCCTCGACACCGCTCGCGCGCGCGATGTGTGCTGCGACGTTGAAGCCGACCGTGTCGTATATCTGGAACGGACCGGCGGGAGCCCCGGTGGCTATTCGCCACACGTTGTCGATGTCCGCCGGATTGGCAACCCCGCCGACGTAGAGGTTGGCTCCTGCTTGCAACAGCGGAATCAAGAGACTGTTCAACACGTATCCCGGAACTTCCTTTCGGACCGGAACGGGAACGAGGCCGATCTCCGAAGCGAAGTTCAAAACTGTATCGAAGTAGACGGGATCTGTTGCAGCAGTTGCCATCACCTCGCCTGTGTTGTACCGCCACACGAGATTGGCGAAGTGCAATGCAAGAAATTTTTCCGGCCGCCCGGTAGCCTCTGCAAAACTGCTGGGCAGTAGCGACGACGAGTTGGTTACGAAGATAGTTCTCGGCGGGGCCGACGCGGCGATATCCGACCAGACATTTCTCTTCAGCTCGAGATCCTCCGGAACTGCTTCGATCACCAGGTCGGCGTCCGAAACGGCTTCCGCGACGCTGGTGGTGGTCGTGATGGATTCGATGGCCTCGTCGAATCGCGCCTCGTCGAAAGTCTTCAGGTCACGCTTGTAGTATCCGCGCATCCATTCCCAGCGATCCGGCAGTTTGGCCAATAATTCGTCTGAAATATCGTATCCAACAACGGTTTTTCCGTGGTACGCAGCCTGCATCATGATCTGTGAACCGAGCACTCCAGTTCCGAATACGGTCACTTTCTCAACGTCAATCATGGACGACACACTTCCCATTCATCGAGTCACTGGCTTTCCCGCTCTGCACGTTCTACCGCTGACCATGGAACCACCGCCTCGGGGTCCAACAACGGATCGACTCGCTGAACGAGCGGTCGAGTCTCCCCGAGGAGCTGCTGGCCGGCGAAGGAGATCGAGCGCGCTCCCCAAGGCAGCGACATGGCCAACTGCCCAGGGTGTCACCGATACTGTCGGTTGTATCCGTATCCGGTGGCCCTTCGCCGCCGTCCGTGCAGGATTTTCGACACTATCGAGGAACCGACGCAGTGAGCAGACAGACACCGCACCGACGACGAAAGCCGGACACCGTGGCCTTGTGGTCCGACCGCCTGCTCCCCCGACTGATCGACGTCGTGCTCGACGCGTCCCACGTACACCGCTTGCGGGCCCGCGCCCTCTCCGGGCTCAGCGGCGACGTCGTGGAGATCGGGTTCGGCTCCGGCACCAACGTTCCGGTGTACCCGAGTGCGGTGACGTCCGTCGCCGCCGTCGAGCCGTCTCGCGGCGCGCGGCGTCTGGCAGCCGACCGCATTGCTGCGTCATCGATTCCGGTCCATTTCGTGGGACTCGACGGACAGTCGCTTCCCCTGCCCGACAACAGCTGTGACGCTGCGGTCAGCACGTTCACGCTGTGTACCGTGCCCGACCCCGCTCGTGCACTGCGCGAGATCGGACGCGTGCTTCGTCCTGGCGGCAAGTTGTTCTTCCTCGAGCACGGTCTGTCCCCGGACCCCCGCGTTGCCGCGTGGCAGCGTCGCCTCGACGGCATCGAGCAACGCGTCGCCGGCGGATGCCACCTCGTTCGCAACGTCCCCGAATTGGTGACGGACGCCGGCTTCACGATGGAGAAATTGGACACCGACCGGCTACCCGGGCCACGGCTGCTGCGCCCGTGGGGACATCTGTCCCTCGGGGTTGCCGCTCTACCTGTCCGATGCCGAGGTCGATCAGCGAGCGGCTGCGTGCCACACAGCTGGTGCCGTCGCGGGTGTGTGCGCGGGTGCAATTACCGCTCCATCGGATCGTCGGCTGACGCATACTCGATCGATGGCTGTAGATCCCCGCGGAAAAGACCTGAAGCGCTATCTGGAAGAAGACCCCGGTGGGCCTGTGGTGATGCTCAACCTGCTGCGGTTCGCCGACGGTGGCCGCGATTCGTACGCAGAATATGCGAAAGCGCTGGACGAGACGTTCCTTCCGCGCTACGGCGCGACGGTGCTGTATGCGGGCGACGGCTCGACGGCATTGGTAGCCGACGACGGTCAGGCCTGGGATGCGGTCCTGCTGGTGCAGTACCCCTCGCGCAAGGCATTCAGCGAAATGGTGGCCGATCCCGATTATCAGGCGGTGACGGCACTGCGGACCAGCGCGTTGAAAGAGGCGGTTCTACAGGCCACCGTTCCGTGGTCGTGAATCCGGGGCTCGCTGACCGAATTGCTCGGTCACTCAGCAGGGGTTCGCATACTCAATCTGTCGTGAGCAACCGCCTACGGAACAGATCGAGTACCTGATCCAGCGCCTGCCGTGTCGGCTCCCCCGGCTCGTCGATCAGTCCTTCGGTGACGACCGAATGCGGTGGTCCGAATGCTTCCGGGTTGAAGGAGGAATCGGGTAGTTCCACCGAGACGAATGCGTCGCCGAGCTGCTCGCGCAGCCATTGGAATCGTGCGGGCGGGCACATCTTGTCGCCTTCGAAACGCATTCCCAGGACCGTGAGCTCCCCTGCTGCACAACGACTTTTCACCTTGTCCAGGTCGCCCGGGGTGATGTCGATGGATCTACCGCGAGACTTCGATGCCGCGAACGGAAGTGAGGGCTGCGAGAGCACCGGTGCGATCAGTCGATCGTCCGCCGCCATGGCGAGAGCGAATCCTCCGGTGAAGCACATTCCGATGGCACCGACGCCTGGTCCGCCGCAGCGCTCGTGCTCCTGCTCTGCCAGAGCGCGCAACCACACCACGATGCGCGACGATTTACCGGTGGCGAGGATGGTGAATTCTCGACTGATGCACGCCGGCACCATGGCACGCGACATGGTGGCAACGGTGCCGAGCGCTCCCAGTGGCGCGGCCAGCGGATCCTTGCCGTCGACTCCGAACAGGTGCGGAACGACGGCCGTACAACCGATTCCGGCGACGGTTCTCGCGAAGTCCGCGACCCTGGGAGTGATGCCCGGCATTTCCGACATCACGATCACAGCCGGCCCGGTTCCGATGCGATACACGGGCGCCGTCCGCCCGTCCGCGGTGAACTCGGTTCGCTCGAAGTCGGCCAGCGTGTCATCGGTCATGGGAGTGCGTCCTTCTGCCAGAGGTCCACCGCGCCGAGCCGACGCATGCCGTCAAAGCTAGATCATCGGATGGACCACGGCGAGAACACCGCGGTACCGCCCCTCACCGCGCACCAGAGGGTACAGCGGCCCGAACGAGACGCCGGTGATGCGGATGATCACGAAGCGGCCGAGTCCGCGATGATCGCCACGCCCATTACGACGAACAGCGTTGCGCCTGCCGCCACTCCGGCCAGACTCGCAGCCGGCGCACCTGCCCGACGACCGATCACACTTGCCGCGACGTCGAGGGCATCGATCGCGATCCCGGCCTCCACGGCTGCTTTGCGAACGTCCGCGGATGGGTGGTGCAGCGCCATTCCCAGCGCGAGATCGCGGCCTCCGAACAGGCGCGTCGCCACCCCCGCACTTCCGACTTGATGCATGGGTCCGAGGCCGAAGGCACGCCACGAATGTGCGGGACTCGCCCACGAGATCAGTCCGGCGGTCGATCGCAGTACCGACAGTGCGAGCAAGGGAGTCGAACGTGTACGCATGACGTCTCCTTCGATTTGTAGTGGTCACTACAACAGAAGGTACCTGTAGTGACCACTACGATCAAGGTGTGGTCAAGAAACATTCACGCGAAGAGATGCTGTCCGTGGCACTGGAGGCCGCCCTGGAAGACGGCCTGAGCCGCTTGACCTTCGGCAGACTCGCATCGCGTTTGAAGATCAGTGATCGCATGGTCGTCTACTACTTCCCGACGAAGGACGAGCTCGTCACGTCCGTTCTGTCGGTAGTCGGAGATCGACTGCAACACGTGTTGGCCGCGGCGTTCTCGGTGCCGACGAACGACCACCGCTCACTGGTCGCGACGGCGTGGCCGGTGGTGGCTCAGCCCGAGTGCGATCCGCTGTTCGGGCTCTACTTCGAGGCCATCGGACAAGCAACAGCAGGAATCGAGCCCTACAAATCCGCGGCCTCGCACTTGGTGGAGGGCTGGATCGAATGGCTCGGCGGCTTCGTCGTCGGGGACCAGGACTACCGACGCAGAGAGGCTGCCGCTGCCGTGGCTGTGCTCGACGGCCTTCTGCTCATGCGGCTGCTGGGAGGCAGTGACCTCGCCGACACGGCATCGACGTCACTGCTCGATCACCGATAGATCCGCTGGGGCAGAGCGGGTTCAGGACGATACCGGTTCTTCGATCGGCGTCTGGAACGACCACAGGTGCCCCTCCGGATCACGAACGCCGTACTCCCTGACGCCGTAGGGCATGTCGGCGGGCGCGTAGTCGATCGCTGCCCCGGTTGCGGCCACTCGAGCGTGATGGGCGTCGACGTCGTCGATCAGGACCGCGAGCGAGGCGGTGACCATGCCGTTGGTCAGGGGCGAAACCATTCGATGTTCGGGAGCCTCGCGGTGCAACCAGACAACACCGTCACCGGCGTGAACCTCTCCGTGGACTGCTCGGTCACCGTCGTATTCGATCGGTCCCGGAGCCAGGCCCAGCACGTCGACGAGGTAGGAGTGGGCCGCTGCGATGTCGCGGTAGACCAACAACGTGGTCCGACCGGTCACCGCAGGCTCTTCGGTCGACAGGCACGAGAGTAGATCCAACAGCGCGTCGTCGCCGAGAAGAGCACCGTGCAGTAGTCGGTCCTCGACCGCACGAACCCGTTCGCGCACCCGAGCAAGGTCTGCCATCCGACGGTCCAGGTCTGCCAGATGCTGCCGAGTCAGGTGCTGGAAATCCGCCACGTCCGGATCGACATCGGCGAGCGGAGTTCCCAATTCTCGGAGCAGTCGAATACGGTACAGCCGATCGATATCTCCTCCGTCGTACCGACGCCTACCCCCTCTGTCTCGGTCCGGAGCGAGCAAACCCAGTTCCTCGTAGTACCGCAACGTGCGTTCGGTGACGCCGGTTCGACGCGCGACGTCACCGATTCCCCAGGTGATCGGACCTCTGCTGTTCATGAACCAGACGGTAGAACCTCACGTCGCGTCAGGAGCAAGATCTGCCGTGGTCGGATCACACGTCTTCGAGTCGAATTCCCTTCGTTTCCTTCATGAAGAAGCACGCGACACCGGTCAAGGCGGCCAGGAACATGATGTACACGCCGAACACCCAGCCCAGATCGAGGCCGAGGAAGAGTTGGTTGAGATAGGGCGCAGTTCCGCCGAACACCGCTACCGAGAACGAGTAGGCGAATCCGATCGCCTGCGTGCGGAGTCGGGTGGGAAAGCTCTCCGACAGTGTCGACGAGAGAATCGAAGCCGGGACTGCGATGACGAGCAGTGCGACCGTGGACGGGAGCAGCAACGTCCACCACTGCGTCGAGATCATCATCGTCAGCGGGATCTGCAGAACGAACATCGATACGGCGAAGGTGGCAAGCATCGGCCGGCGACCGATCGAATCCGAGAGACGACCGAAGAACGGCAAGGACACCAACGCAATCAACTGAGCGATGACGAGCATCCAGTACGCGGTGTCCGGATTCATTCCACGCTGCGTGATGGCGAAGGTCGACACGTACGAAGTCCAGGTGTAATGCGCCGCTGTGATTCCCGACGTCATCCCGATCATCAACACGATTGCCTTGACGACCGTCTTTCGTGCGATCGGTGCCTGCTTCACCTTGTTCTGCTCCGAATCGAAGACGTCGCTCTCGTCCATGTTCTTTCGCAGGTACAACGCGAACAGTGCCAGAAGTGCGCCGAGCAAGAACGGAATACGCCAACCCCATTGGCCGACAGCCGATTCGGACAGTGTCGAGGTGATGACGCCACCTACCGTGTATGCCAGCGCCGAGCCACCGAAGATTGCGACGAATGCAACGCTTCCCCACATCCCGCGTCGGTTCGGTGGCGCGATCTCGCCGACGTACGAGTAGGCCGTCGCCGACTCGCCGCCGTGCGCGAAACCCTGCATGACGCGTGCGAGCAACAGCAATACCGATGCCCAGGCCCCGATGGCACCGTAGGTGGGCATGATGCCGATCAGCAGGCTTCCGGCCGCCATCATCAGCATGGTGGTGACGAGAACGAACTTGCGCCCCTTCTTGTCTGCGATCCGGCCGAACACGATGCCGCCGAGCGGGCGCATCAGGAATCCGACGGCGAACACCGCCAACGTGGACAGTAGGGCCGAGACCGGATCGGTCTGGCTGAACATCGCCGCGGCGATGAACGGTGCGAAGACCGCGTAGGCGCTCCACTCGTACCACTCGAGTACGTTGCCGATCGTGCTGGCGAACAACGACTTCTTCCGCGAGGAGATGTCCGGTGTCGAGCGGGTGTCGCGGGGTGATCCGACGGTCAGGAGGTTCCACTTTCGCTCGAGTGAGTCTGTGCTGAAACAGGTTTGAGTGCTGCGCGGCGAATCTTGCCGGTCTGCGTCTTGGGCAGCTCGTCGATGATGTGTATGTCTTTCGGACGTTTGTAGGCAGCGAGCCGATCGCGCGCGAAGGCCATCAGCTCGTCCGTGGTCACGGCCGAGCCACTGCGGACCGACACGTACGCGACGACGGATTCCCCTTGATAGGCGTCGGGACGACCGACCACGGCTGCCTCGAACACCATCGGGTGCTCGTAGAGGGCGTCCTCGACCTCCCGGGGCCAGACCTTGTATCCGGAGACGTTGATCTGGTCCTTCAGCCGGTCGACGAGATAGACCCACCCTTGTTCGTCGATGATCGCTACGTCTCCGGTGTGCAGGCGACCTTCGGGCATCGTCGACGCCGATGCCTCCGGGTTCTGCCAGTAGCCCGAGACCACCTGCGGCCCGGACACTTCCAGCTCGCCGGCGACTCCCGGCTCGGTGGGTAGCCCGGTGGGGTCGAGGGTGCGCAGCTGCACGCGAGGAAGCGCAAGTCCGACGGACAACGAGCCACTCGACGCGTCCACCGGTGCCCGGAGTCCGGGCGGCACCGCGATCACGCCTGCGGTGGTCTCGGTCATTCCGTATGCATTGTGGATGTAGCACCCGAACTTCGCCTCGAACGCGGAGACGGTGGCCGGAGGGATGGGCGCACCGCCCGAGTAGAGCGCCTTGACCGAGGCGAAATGTCTGCGGTCCACGCCCGGGCTCTCGGAGATCGCGTTGAACACGGTGATGGACCCGATGGTGTAGGTGACCCGATGCTCGACGAACGCGTCCAACGTGACGCCTGCGTGGAAGCGGTGAGCGAACACGAGCAAGCAGTCGCGCACCAGAGCCACCGCAGCGTCGAGCATGGCCCCGGTGATGTGGAACAGCGGGGCGACGGCGAACACGACGTCGCCGTCCTCCATTCCCACACGCTCACCGAAGTCCGTGGCTGTCGCCAACGCGTTGGCGTGCGAGATCCGAGCACCCTTGGGCGGCCCCGTGGTTCCGGAGGTGTATGCCAACAGCGCAAGATCGTCCGGCTGCGGTGCGAATTCGTCCATCACGCGACCTCGGTAGGCCTCGACGAGGCCGAGCAGGTCGTTCTCGGGCGTCGGCGTGATGCGCGTCGTCGCGTCGAACACACGCGGATCGTTGCGAGTCTGTAGATCCAGTCCGCTGGTGCTCACGAAGAACCGAATCGTGCTGCCCTGCAAAGAGGTTTCGAGCGCGACGAGATCGGACTCGTCGCACACGAGGGCGACGGGCTCCGCATCGTCGAGCAGGTGGCGCAGTTCTCTGTTGCGGTACATCGGATTCAGGATCAGAGCCACGGCGCCGATCTTCCACAGCGCCAAGAACGTCAGGGCGTAGTGGGGAACGTTCTGCAGATAGATGCCGACGCGGTCGCCGCGGGTGACTCCGCGGTCCACGAACGCGGCGGCGAGAGCGTCGGAGGCCTCGTCGACCTCGCGGGCGGTGAGGACGCCATCGAAGTACGCCAGCGCGGGCCGATCGGGCGACCGGAGCACGCGGGCACGCCAGGCATCGAGGATGGTGAGGGGCATCGAGGACTCTTTCGATCGAACGTTGGCCTGGCCGAGATGGACCGACCGAGCACTCGCTCGGTCGACACTCCGTAGTGTTACGGATCACAGAACAAGTGTCAACCGGGTGCTTCCGGGACCACACCCGCCGCCCGGCCATCTACGGTGGGCGCATGACCGCGACCTCCACCTGGCGAACGTACGAGGGCTCGAACCTCTCCCCTGCCTTGTCGTCGGCGTTGAACACGTTCGTGGAACAGGGCTACCACGGCACATCGGTGCGGCAGATCGCGGCGGGAGCCGGACTGTCGGTTCCCGGTCTGTACCACCACTTTCCGTCGAAGCAGGCTCTACTGGTCGGCATCATGGACGCGTCGATGGACGAGCTGTTGGAACGAACTCGATCGGCAGAGGCCGGTGCCGGCTCGTCGCCGAGTGACCGTTTCGACGCAGTGGTCGAATCCCTGCTGCTGTTCCACATCCACAGGCGCGACGCCGCCTTCGTGTGCTCGACGGAAATCCGCAGCCTGGATCCGGCGAATCGCGACGCCTACATTTCCAAACGCGACGAGGAGCAACGCCTGCTCGACGCGATCGTCGCCGCCGGTGTCGATGCAGGCCTGTTCGACACTCCGCACCCGAGGGATGCCAGTCGAGCCGTCACGACGATGTGCGTCGGCGTCGCCACCTGGTACCGCCCCGACGGGCCACTGCCTCCGAGCGAGCTGGTGGCGGTCTATCTCGACATTGCCCGTCGTACGGTCGGAGCAGCGACCGGCGAGTAGGAGTAGCTGCCCCGGACTCCTTGACCCGACCGAGCGATTGTGTCAACCTTCCAGAGACCGAGCGAGTGCTCGGTCGGTACCGGAATGGGAGCGCATCGTGGCCATCGATCTGACGTACGACCCCGACATCGAGAAGCTGATCGATCGGACGCGCACGTTCACCCGCCATCACGTGCTTCCCATCGAAGACCGATTCCTGGGCAACATCGCCGACGCCGGTGGCGACGAGCTGCGCATCGAGATGCAAGCGGCCGCGAGGGACGCGGGCGTGTTCGCGCCGCACGCGCCGGTCGAATACGGCGGTCACGGACTGTCGATGAGCGACCGCGCGCCGGTGTTCGAGGAAGCCGGCTACTCGCTGTTCGGCCCGATCGCCCTCAACCTCGGTGCCCCCGACGAGGGGAACGTCCACATGCTCGCTCACATCGCGTCGGCAGCGCAGAAGGAGCAGTTTCTCGCTCCGCTCGCGCGCGGCGACATGCGGTCTGCGTTCGCGATGACCGAACCCGCGCCGGGTGCCGGTTCCGATCCCGCGGCACTCACCACCGCCGCCGAGCGAGTCGAGGGCGGCTGGAAGATCAACGGACACAAGTGGTTCATCACCGGCGCCGACGGTGCAGGCTTCTTCATCATCATGGCCCGTACCTCCGGCGCGCCCGGTGATCGCGGCGGGGCAACGATGTTCCTCGCCCCCGCCGACACCGCGGGCATCAGGGTCGGCCGGCACATCGGCACTCTGGACAAAGCGATGATCGGCGGTCACTGCGAGGTGTTCTTCGAGAACGTGTTCGTGCCCGACGAGAACGTGCTTGGGGCCGTCGACGAGGGATTCGCCTACGCCCAGGTACGTCTGGGGCCCGCCCGCATGACGCACGTGATGCGCTGGCTCGGGGCCTCCCGCCGTGCGCACGACATCGCCGTCGCGCAGGTGGCCCGGCGTGAAGGGTTCGGCGGAAAGCTCGGCGATCTCGGCATGGTGCAGAAGATGGTCGCGGACAACGAGATCGACATCGCCGCCACCCGCGCGCTCCTGATGGTGGCGTGCTTCGAGTTGGATCGAGGTGGGCACGCGGGCAACGAGACGTCGATCGCGAAGACGTTCGCGGCCGAGGCCATCTTCCGCATCGTCGACCGCAGCATCCAGATGTGTGGTGGCCTCGGGGTGTCCGACGATCTCCCACTGGCCAGGCTCTCACGCGAAGTGCGCCCGTTCCGCGTCTACGACGGCCCGTCCGAGGTTCACCGGTGGGCCATCGCCAAACGGACGATCGGTGCAGCCAAGCGCGCAGCGCGGGAGGCACAGTCGTGAGCGAACTGCCGGGCATGAATCGCGATGCGCTGGAACGGTTCCTGCGAGGCAACGGTATCGAGGTCGACGGAGAACTGTCGGTCGAGATGATCAGTGGTGGCCGATCCAATCTCACATACAAGGCGTACGACGACTCCTCGACCTGGGTCGTTCGCCGCCCTCCCACGAGTGGGCTGACGCCCTCGGCGCACGACATGGCCCGCGAGTGGGCCGTCACGGAAGCCCTTGCATCCACCGATGTTCCGGTTGCCACGACCGTCGCGTTCGATCGGGACGGTTCTGCGTTGGGTGCGCCCATGACCGTGGTGGAGTTCGTCCCGGGTCGAGTCGTTCGTAGCCGCGAGGATCTTGGCGATCTGACGGATGCGCAGGTCACCGAGAACGCCGCCGAGTTGGTCCGAGTGCTCGCCAGGCTGCATGCCGTCGACCCCGACGCCGTGGGCCTCGGCAGCTTCGGCCGACCCGACGGGTTCGTCTCGCGGCAGGTCGCCACGTGGGCTCGGCAGTGGGAGCGAGTCAAGACTCGCGACCTGCCCGATGTCGAACGATTGCATCGTGCGCTCGAAGCGTCGGTACCGGCAGGATCTGCGTCGTCCATCGTGCACGGTGACTATCGGGTCGACAACACCATTCTCGCCGTCGATGACGTCGGTTCCGTTGCTGCGGTGGTGGACTGGGAGATGTCCACGCTCGGTGACCCACTGACCGATGTTGCTCTGATGTGCATCTACCGCCAACCGGTCTTCGATGCAGTCCTCGGCGCCGACGCTGCGTGGACGAGCGATCGGTACCCCTCCGCGGCCGACCTCGCGCAACACTATGCAGTGGAATCCGGTCGAGAACTTCATGATTGGGGCTTCTACCTCGCCCTCGCCAACTTCAAGCTCGGAGTGATCGGCGAGGGAATCACCTACCGCGCGCTGTCGGGCTCCGACACCGGGGCCGGTGCAGGCAAGGCCGCGGAGGCCACCGGGGAGTTCATCGCAGCCGGGCTACGAGCACTCGCAGGAACCACCGACTGACGCGGAACCCTCTGTCAGGCGGGCTCTCTCATCACGCCGACATGGCGGACGGTACCCGACACACCAGGAAGCTCGCGAGGCTCGGACCAGGTGTTCAACCCGTCCGTACTGTCGGAGTAGAAGTACTTCCGGTTGGTGTAGTCGTCGTAGTACAACCGCCATGTGCCGTCGGGCAACTCGATGACCGCCGGACCTTCTTTCAGTGGTCCGAAATCGCGGGTGGGAACGACGGTGTACGGCCCGATCAACGACGGTGCCGTCCAATGCTCGATGACCTTGTGGGTCTCGTTCTTGGTGAACGCGTGGTAGGTCGGCCCCACTTTGACCACCGTGGTGTCGATGTGGTCCGCTCCGATGCCGACGAACGGAACCGGGAAGCTCCACATCCTCAGGCCCGGATCCATGGCCGTCATCAGATACGGCACGAACCCGCCGCCGGTCGACAGCGAGACGATGATGCTGACGCGGTCGCCCTCGACGAACCACTCGGGTGCCCATGCCTTCGTGGTGAACGGAGACAACGACGGTCCGTCCGAGAAGCCGGCCGATCCGCTGAATCCGGGAGGGCTGGCCGATCCCGTGCCGGCTCCGGTGCCCGGCAGGAAGGCGCAGCAGAACGGGATCGGGAAGTTCTGCAGGAAAGTCCAGTTCACGCGGTCACTGCTGCGCGCGAAGCCGACGTTCGCGCCGCCGCCGGTCGTGTACGTCGCGTAGTACATCCCGTCGGTGTGCCGGAATATGCTCGCATCGCGAACCACCCCGGACGGAGGTCGGTAGGCCGATGTCTGCAGTGCTGTGAAATCGGTGCCGTCGCTGGACTCGTAGACATCCATGTCTCGATCGCTGTCGTTGCTGAAGGCCACCATCGTGTAGCGCCACGCGGAGGGTGCAGCGGCACCGGTTCCTGCAGCGGAGAACAGCAGTCCGGCGACAGCCAGGATCACCATCGGTACGACGAGCAGGAACCTGCGCACGGTCGATATCACCGAAGCAGTATGTCCGACGCATACGCACCATGCGTACCTTTGGTAACAGATACAACAGATTGCTACCGATGTTGTTATGAATGCGAAATGTACTGAGTAACGGGCTTGGCCTGGTACATCTCGTGATCGGCATCGTCGAGGATGTCCAGAGCACTTCGAGTGTCGTCACGGTCGACGGTGACGACACCGATGCTCGCCGCCACCGTCAACACCCGCCCCGCGGTCGTGATGGGTGTGGCGAATTCGGCACGAACATCGTCGGCCTCGGTACCCACGCAACTCGACACGACCGCCACGAACTCGTCGCCCCCGATACGACCCACGAAGGCATCGGCGGGGAGAGCACGCGTCAGACGGTGTGCGACCACCCCCAGGACGGCGTCGCCGACGGTATGACCGTGCAGATCGTTGATGGTCTTGAAGTTGTCGAGGTCGATGAACAGAACGGCCATGGAGTCCTCGCGATCGGGCTTGGCCAGCTGTTCGTCCAGGCGAGCCAGGATCAACGGTCTGTTCGGCAGTCCGGTCAGGTCGTCGTGCGTCGCGGCATGCTCGAGCTTCATGCTCATCCGGTAGGTGTCGGTGATATCGACGAACGTCGCCACGACGGAGGGGTTCGGGTCGCCCGCGGTGAGCATCGTCGCGGTCAAAGACAGCCAGAAGTTCCGGCCGTCCCGGCGACGTTCGATCCCGATCACCGCCTGGCAGGGCTCGCCGGTTTTCCTGGTGACGGCGACGGGATGCTCGAACGGGTGGATCGGCCCTTCGTCGGTGCCGTACACCCGGAACGGAAGAACCGACGCCTGTCCTGCAGTCGGCACTCCGACCTGGATGTCCAGAATGGTCTTCGCAGACAGATTCGCCGATTCGATTCGGCCGGTGTGATCGAGAACGACGACACCCGCCTCCAGTGATTCCACGACCGCGGTGAAATGATCCTCGACTCTGCGCACGGCACTCTGGTCGGCACAGACCAGTACGTAGCCGTCGGGCATCTGGGCGGCGGACACGATCACCGCGAGCGCAGACCCGTCCGCACGCCGATGGGAATCGCAGAGCCGCCCGCCCACAGCGAGAATCGCGGCCGGGTCGCATGGCACCCCGACGGCCGTCGAGACCTCACGACCGAGCACGTCCGCTGCCGGTCGCCCGTAGACCGACTCCGCAGCAGGATTCCAGCTCGACACCAGACCGTCGGCGGACACACCGATGATCGCATCGCTGACGTGCTCGACCAGCGCGGCTTGCTTCTGCAGCGCCTTCTGCGCGGCCTTGTGTTCGGTGAGGTCCCGAAGAATGACCTGGTACGCCGGCTCTCCGTTCCACACGGTGCGCACCGATACCGCTTCCATCGTCAGCGTCGTCCCGTCGAGGGCCAGCACCGTTGCTTCCGACGCGGCGCTGGCGGCGCCGTGAGAGTCGAGGGCGGAGATCCGTTCGAGCATGGGGCCGACCGATTCCGCGGCGATGAACTTCGTGATCGGATGCCCGATGACGTCCGCTGCATCCTCGGCACGTAGATACCGCATCCCGGCGGGATTGAGGTAGACGAGGATGCCTCGTCGATGTACGCCGATCGCGTCCGGTGAATGCTCGATGAGAACCCGGTAGCGATCGGCGAGTCCGGGCGACGCGGGACGCGATCGAGGGTCGTCGACGCCATCACGCTCCCCTGGAGCCATGCTCGGTCCTCGCGATCGTAGACGGACGGTCGACACCCGATTGAACCACTTACCAACGTGCCGTTGGCGACTCACGTCCTTTTCGGACTGTATGTCCCGCTTTCCGACTGGACCTGATGCCGGTTTGGGGGGCTAAATCAAGGAGCGAGCCGAGTCCGGTTTCGCGAACCTCGAAAGAAACGGATTTCCACGATGAGCTCTCATGGCATCGACATCACCGGGATCGGCGCACTGTCCGGCTACGGCTGGGGCGCATCCGCCTTGTGGGACGGCCTGTCCACGGGCAAAGCGGCGGCCACGCTGCACCACGACCTCACCCGACCGGGACAGAATCCGGTCTGGTTGGCGAAGGTCCCCGACGGCGGGGACCGGAGCGACGGCACCAGCCGATTCGGACGGGCACTGCGCGGGGCAGCGCGGGAGGCAATCGACGACGCGATGGCGCGGGGCTGGCAGCCCGGCCGACGAGTGGGTCTCATCCATGCCGTCGTCCTGGGTGAAGTGGACGAGTGGCGCAACTTCTATCTGCGCGACGGCGGAGAACGCCGTGTTCGTGACTATCTGACGCTGATGCCGTCCACCCCGGTGTCCCTGCTGATGCAGGAATACGGCTTTCACGGCCCGGCCATGAACGTCTCGGCGATGTGCGCGTCGGGCAATGCGGGTCTGCTCACCGCCAAGATGTGGCTCGATACCGGGTTCGTCGACGACGTGGTGTTCGTCGCCACCGATCTGTCCCTGACTCCGGAGAACATCGACCACTTCGTCGAGCTCGGCGTCGGTGTGGTCGACGTGGAGCCGCAGGATGGCTGCCGACCGTTCCAGGAAGGCAGCCGCGGGTTCGGAATGGGCGAGGCCGCGACGGCCTTCGTTCTGTCGACGCGCAGCTCGGCCTCGTACGCACGGGTGCTCGGCGGCTCGATGACACACGACGCGTTTCATGCCACGTCTATCGACCCTGCGCTCACCCAGGTGCGGGCCTGCTTCGAGCAGGCGTTGGTCGACGCGGACGTCACTGCCCAGCAGGTGCGGTATCTCAACGCCCACGGACCCGGCACCGCACAGTGCGATGCGGCAGAAACCACCATGTTGGAGACGGTGCTGGACTCCCACGCGCAGGTGTATTCGATGAAGCCGCTGACGGGACATTGCCAGGGTGCGGCGTCGGCTGTCGAAACCATCTCTGCGGTCATGGGATTCGAGCGCGGACTCGTGCCTGCCGCCCCGCAGGTCTCCGATGCCCATCCCCTGCTGCTCGACGGATTCACCACTGCCGAGCCAGGGTTGACCATGAAATCGTCATTGGGAATGGGCGGACACAACTCGGTGGTGGTACTGGCTCCTGCATGAGCTGAATTCGTCGAGCCGGCAGCCCGCGTATCGCAGGCGGCCGGCTCGACGTGCAGACTTCAGACCTGAGCTGTGTTGCCGCAGATTCCGCATTCCTCGAACTCGACTCGCTTCCAGCGCGCGACCGGAACGAAGAACAGCGTGAATTGCTGGTATTGCTTCATCCGCGCCCACTGGGTGGTGTTGTGGCACCGCGGACAGTTGCGGGTTGCCCCTTGGCCGATGTGTTTACGCTTGCTGCCGAAGCCGAAGAGAAGGAACATGACACCAGCCTAGGGGCCCCGACTCCGTCAGCTCGCGATCATGCCGTGTGGATCGATGACGAACTTCTGCGCGACTCCACTGTCGAATTCACGGTAGCCCCGCGGTGCGTCGTCGAGCGAGATGACGGTTGCGTTCACTGCCTTCGCGATCGAAACACGTTCCTTCAGAATCGCATTCATCAATTCACGGTGATAGCTCATCACCGGGCACTGCCCCGTGGCGAACGACAGTGACTTCGCCCAACCGGTGCCGAGACTGAGCGAGAGTGCGCCGCGCTGGGCAGCCTCGTCCACACCGCCGGGGTCCCCGGTCACATACAGTCCGGGAATACCGATGCCCCCGCCCGCCGTGGTGATGTCCATCAGCGAGTTCAGGACGGTTGCCGGTGCTTCGTGGGACGAATCTCCTCCGTGACCGCGGGCCTCGAAGCCCACCGCGTCCACCGCCGCGTCGACCTCGGGCACCCCGAGGATCTGTTCGATCTGATCCTGCGGAGCCCCCTTGCTCACGTCGACGGTCTCGCAACCGAACGTTCGCGCCTGGGCCAAACGATCGGCGTTCATGTCGCCGACGATCACCACCGATGCGCCCAGAAGTTGCGCGCCGACCGCGGCAGCGAGGCCCACCGGGCCTGCACCCGCGATGTACACCGTCGCACCGGGTTTGACTCCGGCAGTCACCGCTCCGTGAAATCCGGTCGGGAAGATGTCGGACAGCATCGTCAGGTCCAGGATCTTCTCCATGGCCTGGTCGCGATCCGGGAACTTGAGCAGATTGAAGTCCGCATAGGGTGCCATGACGTACTCGGCCTGGCCGCCCACCCATCCGCCCATGTCCACGTAGCCGAATGCCGAGCCCGGTCGATCGGGATTGACGTTGAGACAGATTCCGGTCTTGCGCTCCTTGCAGTTTCGGCACCGGCCGCACGCGATGTTGAACGGTACGGAGCAGATGTCGCCGACCTTCAGGAATTCGACGTCTCGGCCGACCTCGACGATTTCGCCGGTGATCTCGTGACCGAGCACCAGTCCCTCGGGCGCAGTCGTGCGCCCACGAACCATGTGCTGATCACTACCGCAGATGTTGGTCGAGACGACCTTCAGGATCACTCCGTGCTCGCATTTGCGTCCGACGTTGGCCGGGTTCACTCCAGGTCCGTCGGTCAACTCCAGGCCGGGAAAAGCGATGTCCTGAACCTCCACCTTGCCCGGTCCGGCGTACGTCACTGCGCGATTGTCTGCCATGAGTTCTCCTCTTCGTCGAGTGAGCTGGGTGACCAGCGGGCCGGGATCATGGATCCGATCAGCTCGTGTGGCCCGTGTCACACCAGTATGCACAGATCCGAATAAGTGCGTTGTCGAGGAACTCGAATCGACGCGAGCGGACACCCCGCGAGACTCTTCGCCTCGCGTTCGATGAACCGATGCGTCCCACGCACTTGACGCAACGCGATGTTAGCGCTCACACTGTGTTGCACACGTCACAGCGGGTGGCACTACTAAGGAGATCTGGATGCCGGTTGACCGTTACACGGTGGGAGTCGATTTCGGCACGCTCTCCGGCCGGGCCGTCGTCGTCCGGGTCTCGGACGGTGCCGAGATCGCCTCTGCCGTGCACGATTACCGTCACGCGGTGCTCGAAGAGACACTGCCTGGCGGCACGGTCCGATTGCCCGACGCGTGGGCACTGCAGGTGCCCGACGACTATCGCGACGTCCTGCGTCGTGCGGTCCCGGCTGCGCTGGCTGCCGCCGGCGTCGAACCCGAGCAGGTGGTCGGCATCGGTACCGACTTCACCGCGTGCACCATGGTCCCCACCTACGCCGACGGCACTCCGTTGTGTGAGGATCCGCGCTTCGCCGATCGACCGCACTCGTACGTGAAATTGTGGAAACACCATGCAGCACAGGCGCAGGCGGACCGCATCAACGATCTCGCTGCGCGTCGCGGAGAGAGTTGGCTCCCTCGCTACGGCGGACTGATCTCCTCGGAATGGGAGTTCGCCAAGGCGCTGCAGATTCACGAGGAAGATTCCGAGATCTACGACGCGATGGACCGATGGGTCGAAGCGGCCGATTGGATCGTCTGGCAGCTCTGCGGACGCTACGTACGCAACGCGTGCACCGCCGGATACAAGGGCATCTATCAGGACGGGCACTACCCGTCCGTGGACTTCCTCACCGAACTGGCACCGGACTTCGGTTCCTTCGTCGCCGACAAACTCGATCAGCCGCTGGGCGAGTTGGGTTCGTGCGCAGGTACGTTGACCGCCGAGGCTGCGCAATGGACCGGACTGCCGGAGGGCATCGCCGTCGCTGTCGGCAACGTCGATGCGCACGTGACGGCACCCGCGGCCGGCGCGGTCGAACCGGGGCGGATGGTCGCCATCATGGGAACCTCGACATGCCATGTGATGAGTTCGACCGTTCTGAAGGAAGTTCCCGGCATGTGCGGGGTGGTGGACGGCGGAATCATCGCCGGATCCTTCGGCTACGAGGCGGGCCAGAGCGGCGTCGGTGACATCTTCGGATGGTTCACGCGCACCTCGGTACCTGCGTCCTACAGCGAGGCGGCGGCCGCGGCAGGTGAGTCGGTACACGAACACCTGACTCGGCTCGCGCAGATGCAGGACGTGGGTGAGCACGGGCTCGTCGCGCTCGACTGGCACAGCGGGAACCGGTCGGTCCTGGTGGACCACGAACTCTCCGGGCTCGTCATCGGAACCACGTTGGCGACACGTCCCGAGGACACCTACCGAGCGCTGCTCGAGGCCACGGCATTCGGAACCCGCGTCATCGTCGAAACGTTCCGCAACAGTGGAGTTCCGGTCGAGGAGTTCGTGGTGGCGGGCGGCCTGGCCCGCAACCCGCTGCTCATGCAGATCTACGCCGATGTGTTGCGAATGCCGTTGTCGGTCATCGCGTCCGCCCAGGGCCCGGCCCTGGGATCCGCCATTCATGCCGCGGTGGCGGCAGGGTGCTATTCCGATGTGCCCGTCGCATCGAAATCGATGGGCAAGGTACGTCGGGCCGCATTCGTACCCGACGAATCGCGATCGAAAGCCTACGACGCACTCTTCGAGATCTATCTGGAGTTACACGATCGATTCGGCCGAGACGTGCCGACCATGCGCCGCCTCCGAGCGCTCCGACGTGACGCACTGACGCGAAAGGTGGATGCATGATGACCGTCGTCGACGACGTACGCGAAGTCATCGAGGAGATCCGCCGCGACGTATGCACCCTGCACGCCGAGCTGGTGCGATACGGACTGGTCGTGTGGACGGCAGGCAACGTCTCGGCGAGGGTCCCCGGCCGGGACCTGATGGTCATCAAGCCCAGTGGCGTCTCCTACGACGACCTCACGCCCGGCAACATGGTGGTGTGCGATCTGCACGGCAGAGTGGTCGAGGGTGACCATGCACCGTCCTCGGACACCGAGGCGCAGGCCTATGTCTACCGGCACCTCGAACACATCGGCGGTGTGGTGCACACACATTCGCCGTATGCGGTGGCGTGGGCGGCCCGAGGAGAACCCATTCCGGTCGTCACCACGATGTGCGCAGACGAATTCGGCGGAGACATTCCGGTCGGCCCCTTCGCGGTGATCGGCGACGACTCGATCGGACGCGGCATCGTCGATACCCTCGCCGACAGTCGATCTCCGGCGATCCTCATGCAGAACCACGGTGTCTTCGCGGTCGGTCCATCCGCCCGATCCGCGGTGAAGGCCGCGGTCATGTGCGAGGACGTCGCCCGATCGGTACACCTGGCATATCAACTGGGACAACCACTTCCCATTCCGAGCTCGAAGGTCGACGCACTCTACGACCGTTACCAGAACGTCTACGGCCAGCGCTGACCGGCGCGCCGAATTCTCTTTCCACGGAGGTACCCCCATGTCCGAAATATGGTTTCTCACCGGTAGCCAAAGCCTCTACGGCCCCGAGACCCTCGAGCAGGTAGCAGTTCAGTCTCGCGAGATCGCGCACAAACTCGATGCGGCACTGCCCGTCTCGGTGGTCTGGAAGCCGGTGCTGCTCGACGCGTCGTCGATCCTGCGCTGCATGCGCGAGGCGAACGCCGCCGACGAATGCGTGGGCGTCGTGACCTGGATGCACACCTTCTCCCCCGCCAAGATGTGGATTGCCGGACTCGACGCGTTGGACGTTCCGCTGCTGCACCTGCACACGCAAGCCGGAATGTCGTTGCCGTGGTCGACGATCGACATGGAGTTCATGAACCTGAACCAGGCCGCCCACGGCGACCGCGAGTTCGGACACGTCGAATCTCGGGTGGGCGTTCTGCGCACGATCGTGGCAGGCCACGTCGACAATCCCGCGGTGATCGAGCGTGCGGAGCAGTGGGTGCGAGCAGCTCTCGGTCGCGCGGAGCTGAGGTCGTTGTGCCTGGCTCGTTTCGGCGACAACATGCGCGACGTCGCAGTGACGGAGGGCGACAAGGTCGAAGCGCAGTTGCGATTCGGGGTGTCCGTCAACACCTACGGAGTCAACGATCTGGTCGAGGTCGTGGACAGCGTGAGCGACTCGGCCGTATCGGACCTCATCGACGAATACCGGTCGCTGTACGACATCGCACCGAGCCTCGACAAGGGCGGTGACCGCCACGACTCGCTTCGGTACGGTGCCCGCGTCGAAGCCGGACTGCGGCAGTTCCTCGCCCAGGGTGGATTCAAGGCCTTCACCACCAACTTCGAGGATCTCGGTGGGCTTCGCCAATTGCCCGGACTCGCGGTGCAGCGCCTGATGGCCGACGGATACGGCTTCGGCGGTGAGGGCGACTGGAAGACCTCGATGCTGTTGCGCGCCATGAAGGTGATGGCCGAGGGCCTCGACGGTGGAACGTCGTTCATGGAGGACTACACCTACAACCTCGTCCCGGGGGCGGAGAAGATCCTCGGCGCACACATGCTCGAAGTGTGCCCCTCGATCACCACCTCCCGGCCCACCCTGGAGATCCATCCGCTGTCCATCGGCGGCCGCGAAGACCCCGTCCGCCTGCGCTTCACCGCCGATCCAGGACACGGCGTTGTCGTCGGACTGTCCGACGTCGGTGAGCGATTCCGATTGACCGCCAACGTGATCGACGTCGTCGAGCCCGACGAGGCTCTCCCGAAGCTGCCGGTCGCCTGCGCCGTATGGCAACCGCAGCCCTCACTCGCGGTGTCAGCGGAATCCTGGCTGACGGCCGGGGCACCCCACCACACAGTGCTGAGTACCGCGATCGGTTTGCCTGTGCTGGAGGCATTCTCGGACATGATCGGGGTCGAGTTGCTCACCATCGATTCCGCAACCACGACACGAGGATTCCAACAGACACTGCGCTGGAACGCGGCATACCACCGACTCGCGGCCAGACTGTAGCGCCTGACACCAGTCAGACGATTCCGCCGGCGACTCGGTCGAACCGTCGCGGTTCGACGTCGGTGTTGACCAGGTAGACCGGCCGTCCGTTCGTCACGGTCTCGACTGCATTACGTGCGGTCTTGGTGCGGATCTCGACCTCGGATTCTTCGGAATACCACGCGCAGTGAGGCGAGAGAACCGTGTTCTCGAACAGGGCGAATTCGTGGTTCACCGGAAGCGGCTCCTGTGCGAACACGTCGAGTCCTGCACCGGCGATCGACCCCGTGCGCAGAGCGACGGCCAACGCGTCTTCGTCCAAAATGCCTCCACGAGACGTATTCACCAAGAAGGCAGTGGACTTCATCGAGGCCAACTCGGTGGCTCCGATGAGCCCGCGGGTGGAGTCGGTCAGTGGGGCGTGAACGGAGACCACATCCGACAGCCGCATCAATTCGGCCAGATCCACCGGTCGAACCCCCAATTCTTCCGCCCGCTGAGCCGTCAAGTACGGATCGTAAGCAATGGGTTCCATACCGAAGGCCCGCATCTTGAAGGCGAGCCGCTGGGGAATGTTGCCGAACCCGACCAAACCCAGGAGTCCACCGCGCAACCTGTGCAGTGGTGCCGCGGCCTGATAGTTCCACTCCCCCGATCGAAGAGCCCGGTCGTACTTAACCAAGCCCCGCGACAGTGACAGAATCATGGCCGCAGCGTGATCGGACACATCGTCGAGCGACCCGTCGGGCACGTTTGCGACCATGATTCCGGCTGCTGTCGCCGACGCCACGTCGATGGTGTTCACTCCGATTCCGTATCGGCAGATCACTCGACAGTTTCTCAGACGCGTGATGAACTCCTGATCGATTGTCACGTACTGGTTGATGACAGCGTCGGCGTCCTCGCACGCAGCTATCAGATCTTCTCGAGACGCGAACGGGCCGGCGACGAGTTCGATGTCGTGACCTTCGAGCACACCCAACTCTGGTTTCAGGTCGGGGAATTCGTAGTCGGTAATGACGATCTTCGGCATGGTCTGACTCCTCGGTGTGGTCGAAACGATTCAGAGAGCGCCGAATTCGTTGTCGAGCTTCTGGTGATACGGCAGCCCGACGATGTCGGAATACTCCGCGTAGGTGATTGCGTCGTTGCCGGCGGTGATCACGCCGGTCTCGTGCAGGTCGAGCAACGACTTTCGCATCGCTGTCGCTGCCGAGAAGAGGGCAGTCAGGGCATAGAAGACAACCGAGAACCCCCGCTCCTCGAGATCCGACGCCGACAGAGTTGCGGCCTCGGTGCCGTCCACCAGAGAGACCACCTTCGGTCCGGCGAGATTCTCGGCCACGTAATCGACGTCGTACCGCGTCTTCACCCCATCCACGAAGACCAGGTCAGCACCGGCATCTCGGTATCGTTTCGCCCTGGCGATCGCGTCCTCGTGGCCCGTGGCTGCCAGCGCGTCTGTCCGCGCTATCACCAGGAGTGATCCGCCCTTGCGGGCCGCGACAGCCGCTTCGATACGCCGAGCACTTTCTTCCATCGGCATGAGACGAATGCCAGCCATTTGACCACACCGCTTAGGCGCAATCTGGTCTTCGAGGTGGATGGCGGCGACACCTGCTTGGATGTATTCCTGAACGGTCCGGTCGATGTTGGACGGGCCTCCGTAGCCGGTATCGGCGTCGGCAATGACTGGGATAGACGTGCTGCGCACCATGTTTCGCGCATGCTCGGTCATCTCGGTCTGCGTGAGCAGGCCGATGTCCGGCATCCCGAGCCGGGATGCTGTCGCACCGAACCCAGTCATGTAGACCGCCGGAAAACCCGCGCTCTCGACCAGTCGCGCCGAAAACGAGTCGAATGCGCCCGGGGCGCGGACGATCGGGGCACCGGGTGAGATCAGAGTTCCTAGTGTGTCGGCTGCATGCACGAATGTGCTCCTGATGTGGTCGGTGGTGGACGGTCGAGAACCGCGAGAGGGGGACCGCCGCGTGAGCTGCATTCCCGGTTTCTAGGACACTAGATTGACGTCAATTGGAATGCAAGTCTTGCATGCCGACAGGTGGTCGACCTGACGTACATGCCGGTACAGTCGAGGCGGCAGGCAGCGAAATCGGGAGAGTTCATGGCACGTGCAGTGCGATCACAGGCTCCATCACTGGCATCGTCGGTGGCCGACACCCTCAGAGCGTCCATAATCGATGGCAAGTTCGAGCTGGGAGAGGCGCTGTCCGAGGACGCCGTGGCCGAAGCGCTGGGCGTCAGCCGGACTCCGGTCCGGGAAGCGATGAGGCTGTTACAACTCCAGGGCCTGGTGACGGTGGTGCCGAAATCGGGAACGTATGTATTCCAACCGACCGAGGACGAAATCGCCGAGCTGTGCGAGTTTCGCGCGACACTCGAAGTTCGCGCCGCTTCCCTATCCTTCGAGCGCAACCGCGCCGCTACCCTCGTCGACCTTCGCGCCGCCATCGAGGACATGGATGAAGCCCGCCCCTCACGGGACTCACAGCGGTACGGGAAAGCCGATACATGCTTTCACGAGGCCTTCTTCGATAACTGCGGAAATCGATACCTGCAGAACGCATATCGCATGAACCTCACACGAGTTGCTGCGCTCCGCACCCATCTCACGTTTCTCTCCCCCACCGAACCCGAGCGGTCGTTCTCCGAGCATGAACACATGGCCAGAATTTTCGACTCGGGTAATGCCGGCGATCTCGAACCACTACTCGAAGTGCACATCATGCGAACCCGCGAGATGTACCTGGTCGCTCTAGCGCAGCGCACCCACGCGCACTCGGGTTCTCGCGCGGACCGCATGAGACAGAAACTTCAGGCGCTGTAGAAGAGACGCTTGCGGGCTGAGGTGCTCCGTGTCACACTCATCTAGTATCCCAGTTGCGGGATCCATGTTGTGGAGTGGAGAGCCTCCACGCCTCATGAAGCCTGAACGCACGGCGTTCGTTCACGAATAGGACCCCAGACCCACATGACCGAAACATCGTTCACTCCCGAACAGGAACGGCAGGCACGCAAGGCCGCGTTCGGCAGTTTTGCGGGTGCCGTCATCGATTGGTACGACTTCATCCTCTACGGACTGATCGCTGCGCTCGTGTTCAACACCGCCTTCTTCCCCGACGTGAGCCCGGCGATCGGCACCCTTGCCGCATTCGCCACGTTCGGCGTCGGCTTCTTCTTCCGTCCGCTGGGCGGCATTGTCTTCGGTCACTTCGGGGATCGACTGGGACGCAAAAGGATGCTCGTGATCACCATGCTGGTCATGGGACTGGCATCGACCGGAATAGGCCTACTCCCTACATTCGACTCCATTGGATGGTGGGCCCCGGCCATGCTCGTCGTGCTCCGAGCAATTCAAGGATTCGCGGTCGGCGGTGAGTGGGGCGGGGCGGCATTGATGGCGGTCGAGAGCGCGCCCCCGAAAAAGAAGGCGTTCTACAGCAGCGGCGTACAGGTTGGGTACTCGGTGGGATTATTGATCGCAACGGGTTCTGTAGCCATTCTCAGTGCAACACTGAGCGACGAGGACTTCAACCAGTGGGGCTGGCGAATTCCCTTCATTGCCAGCATCATACTCGTTGCGATAGGCCTGTGGATCCGGTCCAGCGTCAACGAGACAGCGGAGTTCACCGAGAAGGTGGTGAATTCGGATGTCCAGAAGCAGAGAAAGATTCCGCTTCTCGAGGCCCTCAAAGCACACCCGACCGCATTCCTCAAGATCATCGGACTGCGCTTCGCCGAACTGTTCATCGGCTACATCGTCACCGCTTTCGCACTGAGCTACGCCACCAACCACACCGAGATCAGCCGCGGCTTCATGCTGGACATCATCCTTGTGGTCGGTGCGCTTGGAATCGTCACGATTCCGACGTTCGCATACCTGTCGGATCGGTACGGGCGCAAGAGGATCTACGTATTCGGCTCTGTGGTCGGTGCAGTCTGTGCGGCTCCGTTCTTCATGGCAATGGACAACGACTCTCTGGTCGGTACGGCGATACTCGCCGTAGTCCTGTTCAATATCGGCCACGACTCGGTCGTCAGCGCTCAGCAGCCACTGTTCACCGAGATGTTCGGTGCCGAATACCGCTACAGCGGTGCCGGAGTCGGCTACCAGGTTGCCAGCGCCATTGCCGGGGGCCTCACTCCGTTCATTGCCGCCCTTCTCGTCGGCATCAACGATGGCGGCTGGTACCTGGTGGCGGCCTACCTCGGAATCGGTTGCGCAGTCTCGGCCGTCATCGCAGCCTCCATCTCTCATGGCGACGCCGACTCATCGACCGCAGCGCTCGATGAGTTCGAATCAGAGCGGCCCGGTACCGACGCCCAGGGTCTCCACGACGATGCTATCGGCTCCAGGTCCGTCTGATTATCGAAAAGCGACGAGGAATCGGAGTCGGGGTCGGCTGGTCGAGCGTCGAGCCGGCTGACCCCGACTCATGACCACCTACGTTCGGGATTCGGAGCATCCGGCCGTGCGCTGCCACCGTCCTCACTCCGAAGATAGTGCAACACAGGATGATCGATCACCCGTGCCGTCGTCGGTATTCCTGTTCGGCTCCGGGGTGCAGTGGGATGCTGCCGGTCATGACGAGCGACCGCGCGTCGAGAAATTGGCTGCCGATCGCCTGACCGGGAACCAAGCCGGAGGACTGATCGAGAAGCACACTCACCAGCGCGGCGACAACGCGGTCCGGAACCTCCGGATGCGCCAGGAGAAGATTCGGAATCCCGACGGTGGTCACCTCCGGATGTTCGCCGTACACGTTTGCCGGTACCAGCACTGCCTCGTACGCGGTACCGAATTCGCGTCTGAGATCGGCGACGACGGTGCCCAGATCGAGTAGACGAATCGCGGCTCGAGGCTGGGCAAACGCCGGAGTCGGCAACCCGCCCGCCCACATCACGGCATCGACTTCGTTGGTCGTCAGGGCATCTGCCGCCGAGCTCATCGACAGCTGAACCTGTCCCACGGCACCTGCTTCCGCCACACCCGCTGCGCGGAGAACTCGCTGAGATACTTCGGTGGCACCGGATCCCGGGGCACCGATGCTGACGTTTCGCCCTCGCAGATCGTCCATGGACTCGATGGCCGAGTCCGCGCGCACGGCCACTTGAAAGTAGTTCTCGTAGACGCACCCGACCGCCGCCAGATCTCCACTCGGGTGACTGTAGGCGGCGTCCATGAGCGTCAGGGCGAGCTCGGCCTGCCGAGAACCCAACGCCTCGAGGTTGTCGACGGAGCCGGCCGACGTGAGCGGAACGATCTGCGCTGCATCGGTTTTCGCGGTAGCGTCGGACAGCAATCCGGCGAACTCCCAGAAGAAGCCACCGACCTCGCCTGCCGCGAGGCGCAGCTGCATCGGCGGGTCCGAGGCGCAGGCACCCACGACGGCAGTGCTCAGGGCCAACAGACCGGCCTGCAACGCCGTTCTACGCGAGAACGACGCTGCGGGATCGGCCATGTCAGTCACTGTAAGGCGTCGCAGGTCACTGGAACGCTCGACCCTGCTCTCGGTCGAGCACGGTCTCGGACTTGTTGCGCAGTACGAAGATGTACACCAGCAGCGAGATGGCGATCACGACCGTCACGTAGAAGATGAACCAACCCACGTGCCCGCCGTTCTTCGCGGCTTGATAGATCAGTGGTGCTGTACCGCCGAAGGCCGAGTTGGCGAGTGCGTATCCCAAGCCGACACCGAGTGCGCGCACGTGCGACGGGAACAGCTCCGCTTTGACGATCGCATTGATCGAGGTATAGCCGGTGAGGATGACGTAACCGACGCACACCAGTGCGAGCGATTGCACCACCGACGTCGCCGTCGGCAGGTACGTGATGAGCACGTAGGTGTACAGCACGCCTCCGATACCGAAGAAGACGAGCAGCGGCTTGCGGCCCACCTTGTCGCTGATCATTCCGCCGATGGGCTGCAGCAGCATGAGGAAGACCAGGCCGGCGAGGTTGATCCAGGTACCGGTCATCCCCCGGTCCTCGTACGCGGTCTTGACCATCGAGGGTGCGTTGACGCTGTAGGTGTAGAACGCAATGGTGCCACCGGCCGTCACCATGAAGCAGATCAGCAACGCCCGCCAGTGGTTGGCGACCAGCTCCTTCAAGGAACCGGAGGCTTTGTCCGCACCGCTGCGAACGGCGTCGAGTTGATCCTTGGTCAAGGATTCGTCCATGCTGCGGCGCAGCCAGAAGACCACCACTGCCGCGACTCCGCCGATGAAGAAGGCTATGCGCCAACCGAAGTCTTCGATCTGTTCGCGCTCGAGGAACACCTGCATCAGCAGCAGAGTCACCTGTGCGAGCACATGCCCACCGACGAGGGTGACGTATTGGAACGACGAGAAGAATCCCCGGCGCTCGCGCGTGGCGGCCTCGGACATGTACGTCGCCGACGCACCGTACTCACCACCGGTGGCGAAGCCCTGAACCAGCCGGCACAGGATCAGGATCACGGCGGCCCATACGCCGATGCTCTCCCGTCCGGGAGTGAGCGCGATGACCAGCGAGCACGCCGCCATCATCGAGACGCTGAACGTCAGTGCAGCCCTGCGCCCGTTGCGGTCCGCGTAGCGGCCGAAGAACCACGACCCGACCGGTCGCATCAAGAACGTGACCGCAAAGATCCCGTACACGTAGATAGTGGAGTTCTTGTCGGCGGAGTCGAAGAACTGATTCTCGAAATACGTCGCGAAGACGGTGTAGACGTACACGTCGTACCACTCGACCAGATTTCCGGACGACCCCCGCAGTGTGTTGAAGACGGCACGGCGGGTGGCAGCGCGAGAGGAAACGGGTGGACTCGGGAGCGTCGAACCGGTGATCGAGGTGGCCTCGTTGGCCATGGTTTGGTCCTTCCACATTCAGCGGGCAATTGGGCTGCCGGTCAACGATCGGCAACCGAAGCCTCCCTACTGTGACGGCAAGCACAGCCCGGAACCAAGCCGTTTCGGATTTCCTAACACTCCCTTAGGAAACGACCTTCGGGAGCCGCAGCTCGATCCGCAGTCCCACTGGCCGACGCGCCATGACTCGAAGGGATCCACCTGCTCGCTCGGTCAGGGCGTGGACGATCGACAGACCGAGACCGGTACCGTCCCCGTGCGCACTCGACGCTCGATAGAACCGATCGACGACCTTGCCGAGTTCGGCTTCGGGCACACCGGGTCCGTTGTCGGACAACCACATCGTGATGTCCGCGTCACTGGTTCGGTAGCCGATCTCGATGCCGGAGCCGGACCCGGCGTACTTGGTTGCATTGCTCAGCAGAGCGTCGAGGATTCGAGTCAGGTCGTCCTCGGACATCGCAACTCGACCATCCGTCTCGGCATTCGGCTTCGAGACGTGGACAGTCATTCCGGCGACCGCTGTCGTGCTCGACCAGAATTCGACGCGATCTGCGACAACCGCACCGAGATCACACCCCGAAGATCGGGTGCTCGTCGGTGTTTCGGCAGCTGCGAGAACGAGCAGGTCTTCCACCACGGAGCTCAGGCGATCGACCTCGAGGGTGGTCCGTTGGTGCGCATCGGTTGCCGAATCCGGCACCCGCATTCCCAGCACGTCCATCCGAATTCGCAATGCTGCCAGTGGGTTCCGGAGAGCGTGGGCGGTGTCGGCCACCAGTCGACGTTGCGCAGCGGTGGCGGCCTCGACGTCGTCGGCCATGGCCTCGAAGGCACTGGACAGCTCACGCACCTCCGGTGGTCCGACGTAGGGCACCGGCTCGAGGCGTTGCGATCCTTCGATAGACACCTGATCGTGGAACTTGTCGCCGAACGAATGGACTCGGGAGGACAATGCACCGAGCGGACGAACGACCCAGCGTGACAACGCAACAGCAATCGCCGCCACCGTCGCGAGAATCAGCATGGCACCGACAGCGATGACCACCCAGGCAAGTGCGACGTCCCTGCGCGCAGAATCGGTGGAGGCCTCGAGGACCACCGCGCCGTCCACTTGCGTTCCCCCACCGACCGGGGCGGCAATCAACACCGAGGACTCCGACCACGGCGTCAGGCTCGACGGTAGGTCGCCGCGCTGATTACGCAACGCTCCTGCCACCGCCTGCTGAACGTCGGCACTCTGCAAGTCCATGCCGGACACCGCCCGCGCCTCTCCGGTGCGATCGACGACGGCAACGCCCTCGTCGTACAGACTGTTGTAGCGCTGCACCGATTCTCGGATACGTGCTACGCCGGATTCGTCTTCTCGCGAGCTCAGTTCTGCGAAGAACGATGCTGCAGCGGCCCGATTCTCGCCGAACCGTTGGGCCCGTTCGCGGCCGACCAACAGTGCGAGGGGAACCGACAGAGCGAGCACGACGACGGTGGAGTAGATCATCAACACCAACAGGACACGCCGCCGCACGTCAGGTATCCCAGCGGTAGCCGAAGCCGCGGATGGTGACGATGGCACCCGGGCGAGCGAGCTTGGAACGCAATGCCGTCATGTGGACGTCGAGCGTTCGTGAAATCGCGACATAGGCGTCACCCCAGATGGCGTCCATCAACTGTTCCCGGCTCACTGCTTCGCCGCGTCGCGTCACGAGATGGGCCAGCAGGTCGAACTCCTTGGTTGTCAGCGCAACATCGCGTCCGCCGACTTCGACGGCACGACCGGACAGATCGACGACGACGTCACCGAGTGTCAGCCTGTCCGCCGCGGGTTCGGTGGCCGCGCTTCGTCGATGCGCGGCCACCTCGAGTCGCGCGTGCAATTCCCCCAATCGGGCCGGCTTGACGACGTAGTCGTCTGCGCCGCCGCGCAGGGCCCGTACCACCGAGCGCTCGTCGTCCCGTGCAGTCAATACCACCACCGGGACCGAACTGAGGGTTCGTAGTTTGCGAAGAACATCGAGGCCGTCCATGTCCGGTAGTCCGAGATCCAGTAGTACAACGTCCATCTCGTGATAGCCGAGCAGAAGGTCGGCACCTCGACGCATGCGGACAGGCGCGTGTCCCACCTCGGTCAACGCGTCGACCAACGCATCACCGACCCCGTCGTCGTCCTCAACCACAGCTATACGCATCGACCTCAAGATAGGCCACCATCGGGTTGGACGAGTGCTGTTGGCTACGGGTCGGCACGCGCGCGCGGACGTCAGTGTTCAGAATCGGGTGTCATGCGCGGGATGCCGCCGGTGAGCGACGGTAGTGAACGCTCAGGTGCGGCCCGTGGGCGCACCCAGTTCGTCAGGCAGGGGCGCTCGCGCGAAGACCGGGTGCACGAGCGATATCGATGACCTGCTCGCGCGTCAACACGCCCCTGGCATTCACATCGATACGGGTGCCGTCGGTCGCGCGCGCAATGACGCGACTCGTGTCCTTGCTGTCCTGAATGTCGAGCACTGTTCCGTCGGCCTGCGTCGAGCGCTCGTCGACGACGCCCGCGAAGCACGGACCAGCGGGCTGATCGGACAACCCGACGGTGACTGTCAGCGTGCCGGTCCTATCGCCGGCGGTGACGGTTCCGAGCGCGTCGGCCTCGCCGTCCAACGACTGCCGTACCGCGACCGCGTCGAAGCCGAAGGTCGGTGCGAACGGTTCGGGTTCGACGGTCGCTCCGGTGGGTAGTGCCGCGATCAGGGCATCGGTCATCGCTCGTGCTTTGGCCTCGAACCTCCACGGCACCTCGGAAACGTCGACGTCACCTCCGCCGATAAATGCGTAGTTCACCCGCACCGAGTCCTCTGGCTGGATGACCTCCTCGCAACCTGGAATCACCACTGGGTCAGGTTGCGGTTCGTGCAGCAGGCCGGCCACAACCGTGCCGCCGGCGACGATCCCGACGATCACCGCAACCGTCGACCACACCGAGCCACGTGCGCCTGTCGATTTCATACAGTCCTTGCCCTCTCGGTGTGTAGTTCTGCGCGCAGCGGGGCACACCCACATTGTCCAACCTTCGGCGACCCCTCGCCCCGACTTTGTGGAGACTTCATGACGATGCCGACCGATGCAAGCGATGCAGTCCCGTCCCACGGCAGCAACGACGGCCCGCGCGAACACACGGCCGAAACCGACGCGATCGAGGGCGCGCACGTGGACGACGAGAACGTGCCCCACCCTCCCGAGAACGGAACCGAGCAGAGCTGATCCACGGGTCGACGGCGTGATCGGTTCATCGTCACGAACCCGTCCGCCGAGCAATGTCGCCGGTCGGCCCAGTCGTCGCCCCGGCGCTGGGCGACCGTCGATTTCGAGGTCGTACCCCCCGGCCCGGATCGAGTGCCTCACCCATCGATCGCTGGGGCTCACAGATCCAATCCTGCAGCCGACGCGAGCTCGACGAGTGAATCCACGTCGATTCCGTCTCCAAAGCTGAACTGCACGAGCGTGTTCGACGGCCGGAGCACACTCAACCACTCGCTCGACTGACCACCTCGCGGGCTCTCGTCAGAGCGACGGGTCACAACGGTGCCGTCGGGCAGAGTCGATCGGTTCACACCAGAACTGTCCTGCGCGTCGGTGTTTCGCCACCCAGTGGTGTCCCCGGTCGATATCTCGATACTCAATTCCGTGGATCCGGTCGGTGTCGATACGTTCACTGTGGTGCACGCACTTCCACTTCCGGACGACCCGAGCACCAGATCGCCGATGGGCCGATCGGATTGCGTATCAGGAAAGACGACTGCCCACTGGTCGGCCAGTGACGCGCCGATGCGTTCGACCGTGTCCTCGGACAGCGGGAGCGTCGGATACTCTCGGTACGAACCACAGTCACGAGGCGGTGGCGGTGTTCCGTCGGGAACCCCTGCGGTGACGCGCAATTCGGGGTTCGCGACGATGCCGCGAAGCTCGTCCACCTCCAGCGGGAGCATCACGTCGCTACCGTCGTTCGACGTTCTCGCGTGTACGAGAGTGTCCGCGAAATACGCGACCGCAGTGCGGCGACGCGTCGCCCCTCCGTTGAAGTCCGACACCGCATCCAACGTGTCGACAACAGTGCCGTCGGGCAGGGTCGTTCGTTCGTCGACCCGCTCTTCGACGCACGGCGGAATTTCCCCGTCCCACTCTTCGACCGAAACTCCGAGGGGCGCCAGCACATCTCCGCGACCGACGACGCCGGAGGCCGTACTGTCACCGCTGATGTCCTCGACCGTGACGCCCTCCGCAATCTCGACGCCCTCGGGATAGATCTGCATCGGTTGGAACACCAAAGAATTCGACGGCGGAGCGAACTCCAATTCCACATCGGCGGGCAAGGATTCGATCAACGCAGTCGACATTGCCGACGCCTTTGTTGCCGTCAGCCACGGATAGTCGGGGTTGTCGTACCGACCCCCGTAAGAACCGATCGAGAAAGAAAAGCCTTCCTCGGCGGGAAGAACGAAGTCGCAGCCGGGTATGGGCCCGACGGAGGGCCGCTGATCTTCGAGGACTCCGGCAACCACGGTTCCGACGGACACGATCGCTACGACCACTGCGACGTCCATCCACACCCCACCGCGTCGCATATCGGTTCGCATTCGCAGAGCCTAGCTTTCGACTCGGGACGTCTCGGCCATCCGAGTCACCAGCACCGAATCCCTTTCCTTGCGCACCTGCGAGCGTTGGTGCAAGGTGGCTGGCGTGAGCAATGAACCCGGCTCGAACCCAGCACCGCTGCGCTTTCTGGGCGTACCTGTCAACGAGATTCCGGCCATGGTGCCCTTGCGACTCGTACTCGCACACACCGACACCATCGCGGTCTGGCTCACCGGCGCACACATTTACAGCCGTTGCGTGACGTTGTCGGTCGATGCGGCAGTCCCGACCACGGATCGCTTCCTCGGTATGTACGGCTTCGGAAAGCCCGAGTCCGGCCGTACCCCGCCCATGCTGATCGGCTTCGAGGATGCGCAGGGCACTGTATCCACCAATCTCCCCGGCCGACCCACAGGCCTGCAGGCGAACGGCGGGAACGGAAGCGGCATTCACGGCCGGATCGGTCTCGTACTCACTGCCTTGCCTGCCCCAGGCCCGATGAACGTCCACTTCGCATGGCCGTACTTCGGAATCGACGAGACCCGGTTCACAATCGACGCAGACGAGTTCCTTTCCGCCGCAGACCAGGTGACCGCCCTGTGGGACGAGCCGGATCCGGAGACAGCAGCGCAGATCGACATGGACAATCGCGAGACTCCCGAAGTCGAGATTCCTGAAGGCGGTTGGTTCGCCGCTGCTGCCGAACGGCAGAAGCCACCCCCACGCGACCCCAACGCACCGAGGCGAATCAACTTCGCACACATCGACGACCGACGACACTGAGCTCTCGACGCAATTCCCGTATTGTCCTGTTCGTGACTCGACCCTGGACCGTCAGAATCTCAGTTGTCTTCGCCTCGCTCGCGACAGTTCTCGTCGGAGCACCGGGTGTGGCATCAGCACACCACCAGGAATTCACGCCGTTCCCGTACAACCTTTCCTTGGGCAGAGAACTGTCACTGCCGTGCGCGGGTGAGGTGGGCGGCGACGTGTACACGCCTCACGACCGACCGGGTATCGCGGTGATCACGTTGACCTGGAGAACGTTCTTCACCGACGGATGCCCGCTCACCGTGTTCGTGAACATGAACAATTTCGACGCCCCATGGGTCGACCCGTACAGCGGTGCCAAGCCGACCGGCGGCACGTGGATGGTCCACCTGAACTCCGCCGCCGTCGGTACGGTTCCGCCCGAAGGTAGGGAGTGGAGCAAGCAACTCGCCATCGACATCGGTTCCGGTAGAGCGGGACTGACGGTGACCACGGACTCTCCACTCAACACCACCCTGCTCGACCCCGCCGGTAATACCGTGCGCTTCACCGTGGCCTGACATCGCTGGGTCTCATTCGCTCCGGGTGCAGGTTGTTCCGGGAACACCCGAATTCGTGGCAGACGCGCCCGAGTGCGGAGAACAGGGACAATCCGGTCACCTGAGCAGTCGAGTAGCGGCGCGGACCGCTCGAACGCCGATCCCTACGTTCGGCGCAATGGAATGATGCTGCGCACCCGCTCGTCCCGTAGGTACAGCGCACCCCACGCTGCGATGCCCACGTAGATCGCGAAGAACACGGTGCTCAGCAGAGGCTTATCGACACGCCAGTTGGTGAGCACGGCCCCACCGAGATAGCCGGTGAGCACGATGGCACCCAGGATCGACGTCGCGGGAACGGCGTAGAGAACCACGATGACCAGCATGACGATGCCGGTGATCGGAGCCATCTCGTCCCGCAGGCCGAGGTCGACCGATGCGTCCTTCACCACCTGCAGATTCAGAATGTGGCCGATCGCGTCGAACAGTAGGAAGACGATCACGAGGAGCTGTAGAACGAGGCCGATCCGCGGAGCGATCTTCCTCGGCGTGCTGGTGTGAGTGGTGGTCATGGTTGTCTCCTCGATAGCGGTCGATGCCACCTCTTGGACCCGGTACAACCGAGAAAGTCACCGGCGCGCCCCAGTCAGTAAGGTCTAAGCATGACTGTGCGAGCAGGTGTGGTGGTCACGGGAACCGAGGTTCTGGCCGGTCGGGTCACCGACCGGAACGGCCCATGGGTGGCTCAGCGACTTCTCGAGATGGGGGTCGACGTTGCCCACATCACCGTCTGCGGTGATCGGCCGGACGATCTGGCTGCGCAGGTTCGGTTTCTGGCCGATCAACGCGTCGACTTGATCGTCACCACCGGAGGTTTGGGTCCGACCGCCGACGACCTCACCGTTCCGACCGTCGCCGCGTTGTACGGCCGCGAATTGACGCTGGACGCCGAGCTCGAAGATCGCATCCACGCGATCGTGCAACGGTGGCGAAGCCGCATGAGTTCTGCAGCCGACTCCGAGCCGCTACGGGCCGGTATCCGCAAGCAGGCGATGGTTCCCCAAGGTGCGCAGTCCATTCCACCGACCGGAACTGCACCCGGGGTCGCGATACCAGCCGACGAGTCCAGGTCCCTGCCCGCCGTCCTCATCCTGCCGGGACCACCACGCGAACTGCAGGCGATGTGGCCGGAAGCGCTCGACAGCACACCCGTCGCCGAGGTTTTCGCCCGCCGCACACAGATGCGTCAGGACACCATTCGCGGCTATCGACTGTCCGAAGCCGATCTCGCCGCGACGTTGCGGACGGCCGAAAGCGAGATCACGAGATTCGGCGAACTCGAGATCACCACCTGCCTGAGTCGGGGCGAGCTCGAGATGGTGACCCGCTACGCCGAATCAGCGAGAACCGCATACACGGAACTCGAACATCTCATCGACAAAATCCATGGTGCACAGGTCTTCTCCACCGACGGCTCCACCATCGACGACATCGTCGCGAACCGCTTGTCCGGGCATCGAATCGCGACGGCAGAATCGTGCACCGGAGGGATGATCGCCGCACGCCTGACCGACCGTGCAGGATCGTCGGCGTACGTCATCGGCGCGGTGGTGTCCTACGCCAACGAGGCGAAGACCGGTCTGCTCGACGTCCCAGCCGAGGTCATCGATCGGCACGGAGCCGTCAGCGAGCCGGTGGCGGCGCTGATGGCCGAAGGCGTACTGAAGCGGCTCAGCGTCGACATCGCGGTATCGACCAGTGGCGTTGCCGGACCGGGCGGTGGCACCGAGACCAAACCGGTCGGGACCGTCTGCTTCGGTATCGCCGTCACGGGCCGACCTACCATCACTCACACGCTTCATATCCCTGGCGACAGGGCAAGCGTGCGTTCGCTGTCGACCACGGCGGCCATGCATATGCTCGCGGACGCGTTGGGTGAGGGCCCCGAATAGGCCTGCCGCCACTCGTCCGATCTGCGCTGTGTTCGGCCGAACAACGGAGTCGTGGTCCGCACCTCGAATCGCCACGGGTCTGCCTCCACATGGGGATCCACCGTCATCGTTCGACCAGGACCGACGAGCGGTGCCACTGACACACTCGAAGCGCGATCTGAATATCGAGTGTGTCGTCGGGACTGTCGAGACTGCGTCCACATTCACCCAAGGCCTGCTCCACACGGTACTGAATAGTGTTGCGGTGCACCGATAGTCTCGATGCTGCGGCCGAGAAACTCCGGCCGTTCATCAGGAACACGCGTAATGTCTCGCGCAATCGCTCCGCCTTCTCGGTCGACAGGGCAAGATCGCCGAGTACATCGACGACGAATTCGCGCAACCGGGCACGATCGTCGGACATGAGTGCGGTGGAAGCGATCTGCGAATAAGCGATCACAGGTTGCAGAGACCTGGCCTCGGCAGATGCAACTCGCATTACTTCGCGCGCTTGTTCCCATGTACGTCGAAACCCAGCTCTACCCGAGGCCGGATTGCCGAATGTCAGGCGCACGTTGCTCTTCGCAGCCACGACCTCCCTCGCGACCGCGGCAACATCGAGAACGAACCCATGCGCCACGGGATACCACACCCACATCTCGCCATCTCCGGTCGATACGGTCAGTGGCGGCGCAGCGCTTCCAAGGTGCGAGGCCAACAGGTCACGAGCGTCCTCTGCCACACCCGCGGATGCTCGATCGCCGCCTGTCGAGACGTGCACGTCGGTGGACGCAGAGCCTGCGTCTTCGACTGTGATGCAAACAGCCAGATGGCGACCGTTCACCCGGTAGTCGAGTGCCCGCTCGGCCGTCCGAGTATTGACAACGCTGTCGTCCATCAACCGTGATACCCAACCCCACACGACACCGTTCCGACTACCCCGCCAACGCTCCCGTTCCTCCACATATGCAGCCTCGACCTGCGCACACACCTTCTCGATGTATTCGGCAACGTGCGTCACCATCTCGACGATGGCGACGCTGCCGTTCGGGTGTTCCAGATTCGTCACTCCGGCCATCGCGGTCTGCACGAATCGGGAATGCCCGATCCGGTACGCACGAAGTAGCGCCGAAAGCTCGATCCCCGCTCTCGCCACAGCCCGTGCATGGTCGATCGCGACCACAGGCACCCGAAGCTCCGGCTCGTCGACGTCGCTGACCAGAAAGTTCACGGCGGCCTTCACATTGGCATCGATACAGACTTCGAGAAGCATGCTCAGGCCGGGGCCATCGTCGAGCTCTGCGATCTCGGACCGCACGAGAGTGACGAGTTCGTCGATCAGATCGCCGTCGAGAATATTCACGGCAATCTGCGGCATCACGCCCCGGATTTGTGAATCCATCCGCATCCTTGTCCTCGTCGCCCCGGCTGTCCGGCCAGGGCACACGCCACGATCGCGCAAACGCTCCCGCGATCGGATTTTCGTGCGCAGTGCACAAAGCCTGGCCGAGAAATCATAGCCGAAGCCTATGGCCGAACCCACATCGCGGCAATAGTGTGATCACCATAGACCGAGAAACGAACAGAGCCAGGCAGGTACACCCGCAGCATCTCGGCCTGAAGGCCCGGTCCGGTTCGACGGCATCCAACGTGCGAGTTCGCGACGGTAACCCGCTCCGAGACAAGGTACAGAGAGTGCCTGTCCTACAACAGAATTCGAAGGATCAGGAGCTTCCCCATGCCCAATGGCACCCAGCATTCGATTTCCCGGCCTCTGTCGACTCGGGTCCTTCCCGATCCAGGCGAGCCGACGCCTCGCCTTGCGCGGCCCACCTTGGTGGTATTTTTCACCGCCCTGGCGGCATTCGGCATCGGGACGTGGGTTGCGTGGGCAGATGTCGCTCCGACATGGGTCACCATCACGGTCAACACGGTCGCCTGCTTCGCGATGTTCACCGTCGTCCACGACGCCAGCCACCACTCGATCAGCCGAAATCGATTCGTCAACAGCGTGTTGGGGCGGGTGTCGATGCTCTTCGTATCCTCGGCAATCTCCTTCGTCTCCTTCTGCTACATACACATCGAGCACCATCGGTACGCCAACGAAGAGGACAACGACCCGGATACCTTTGCCACGCATGGAGCCTGGTGGCAGCTACCTGCGCGGTGGGCACTACTCGACGTGGCGTACGTCCCGTTCTACCTCCGGCGGCTTCGCACTCGACCGGTGTCCGAAGTGACCGAAACGATGGCCCTGTTCGTGTCGACCGTGGCAGGCCTCGCATGGGCCGTCGCGAGTGGCAACATCTGGATGGTCGCCACCGTCTACTTCGTTCCGCAGAGAATCTCGATTCTGTTCCTCGGTTGGTGGTTCGACTGGCTCCCGCACCACGGTCTGGAAGCCACGCAGCGCGAAAATCGTTATCGCGCAACGCGCATCCGCGTCGGGATGGAATGGCTGCTCACCCCCGCGATGTTCTCTCAGAACTATCACCTGGTTCATCACCTGCATCCTTCCGTTCCGTTCTACCGCTACATCGCCACATGGCGTCGGAACGAAGACCAGTATCTGAATCGCGACGTCGCAATCGGGACCTACTACGGAGTCCGGCTGACCACCGACGAGTTCAGGAACCGCCGTGGGCTACCGCGGAGCACGGACGCAGAACCGCGACCCGACTTCCACCGCATCCCCGTCGCCGTAGTCGAAAACGTCACGATCGACAGCGTGGCAATTACTTTCGACATACCGCCTGAGCTACAAGAGAACTTTCGCTACTTCCCGGGTCAGCACGTGCCGGTGCAAGCGACCATCGACGGGCGTCGAGTACGACGGAATTACTCCATCTGCACCACAGACGGAGAATCGCGGATGCAGATCGCGGTCAAGGAGATACCGGGCGGCGCGTTCTCGACGTATGCCAATCACAGTCTGAGACCCGGCGAAATTCTCGAATTGGCCTCTCCTACCGGACAGTTCGGGTATCGAGCCGATTCCACGACGACACAGCGATACGTTGCGTTCGCGGCGGGCAGTGGAATCACGCCGATCATGTCCGTCATCGCCGATACCCTCGGCACGGAGCAGGACAGCCGCTTCACCCTCATCTATGGCAACAGGACTGTCGATTCGACGATGTTCCGAGCAGAAATCGATTCTTTGCAGTTGCGCTACGACGGTCGACTCGAGGTAGTTCACGTTCTGTCACGCGAAGCGGTAGTCAGCGACGGCGCGCTCTCCGGCCGCATCGATGCTCCCAAACTCGACACCTGGCTGGAAGGAGCACTTGCCCCGGGAACGGTCGATCGATGGTTCGTTTGTGGGCCGATAGCACTGGTGAAGACCATCTGCGACACCCTCGCCCGCTACGGCGTCGACTCCGAGCATGTTAATTCGGAGGTATTTCACGCTCCGGCGAACGTAGTCGAAGCACAGTCGAACGAGTTTCGGTCGGCGTCGGTGCAGTTCCGACTTCGCGGCTCCGAATACAGCGCCGAATTGTCGCCGGGAGAAACGCTACTGGACGTAGCACTCGCCCAACGCAGTGATACTCCGTACGCCTGCATGGGCGGTGCCTGCGGCACCTGTAAAGCAAAGGTATCGAGCGGAACAGTATCGATGGATTGCAACTACGCACTCCGCCGGTCCGAAGTCGACGCCGGCTATGTCCTAGCGTGTCAAGCGCACCCCACCAGCGCCGAAGTGCGGATCGATTTCGACGGCTAGGTGTTGCGGGTCACGAGGTAGCGGACTGTGGTTCAGACGATGGTTGACCACCCTTGCACTGTGCTCGAGGTGCGATGCCACCCTGAAGACATGCATCGGCCGATCTCGGAGTACGTCGAGGAGTGGCGTGTACCGTTCGTCGTCGTACACCCCGAACGGTTGGAGTGGACCATCGCACTCCTGGAGACCGGGGACTGCCGTGTCGACTCGAGCCGCGTAGTCGAGCCGCGTAGTCGATCCGACTGCACCGCGTCACCGGACTTGTCAGGCTCCCGACCACGAGCGCACAATTGGCCACCATGGCATTGATCTCGAAGGGCTTCGTGGGCCGGCGACGCGGCGACGACGGGCGTACTCCCCCCGGTCAGTATCTGACCAAGGACTTTCCCGTCCTCGCGATCGGGCCCGCGCCCGTCGTCGCGACCGACACGTGGTCGTTCTCGGTCACCACCGAACGCGGCGACACTCGCAGCTGGACCTGGGACGAATTCGCGGCTCTCCCGCACGAGACTCCGACCGTCGACATCCACTGCGTCACCAAGTGGTCGAAGCTCGACACCACATGGAAGGGTGTGAGCCTGGACGTTCTGCTGGACGGTCTCGATACCGATGCCGGCTACGTGGTGGTGCACGGCTTCGACGGCTACACCACCAATCTTCCCCTCGAAGATCTCAGGGATGGGAAGGCCTGGCTGGTCACCGAGTTCGACGGCGCTCCCCTGACTCGCGAACACGGTGGTCCCGCACGGCTTCTCGTTCCACATCTGTACTTCTGGAAATCGGCGAAGTGGATCTCGAGCATCGAGCTCACCGTGGCGAACGAGCAAGGCTTCTGGGAACGCGGTGGGTACCACGACTACGGAGATCCGTGGCGCGAGCAGCGGTACCAGGGCGACTGACGTGACATCGGCAGCCGGGGCGAAACCCTGGCTCGTTGCCACGGCGGCGACCGTGCGGCGTGAGACACCCACCGCGTCCACCCTCGTTCTCGACGTCGACGGATGGCCTGGCCATCTCGCCGGACAGCATGTGGACGTCAAGCTCACCGCCGAGGACGGCTACAGCGCACAGCGAAGCTACTCCTTGGCGTCGGCACCCGACGGCACGTCGCGCATCGAGATCACGGTGCAGAACGTCGCCGACGGTGAGGTGTCTCCCTACCTGGTCGAGGCCGTCGAGGTCGGCGATCGCATCGAGATCCGCGGGCCTGTGGGTCGGTGGTTCGTCTGGCGGCCGTCCCAGCCCTCCGAGACTCCGTCTCCGCCGATCCTGTTGGTGGGTGGCGGTTCCGGCATCGTCCCGCTCCGCGCGATGGTGCGCGCGCAGGCGTCCGCAACCGGCGGACGGGTGCCGTTCCGGGTGCTGTACTCGGTACGCGAACCCGCGGAGGTCTATTTCGCCGACGAGTGGGCTCGCCCTCCGGCCGGCGTGGACGTCACCATGATCCACACGCGGCGTGCCCCTGCCGGCAATGCACGGCCACTCGGCCGCATCACGATCGAGGACCTCGACGCCCACGGATGGCCGGCGGAGTTCGAGCCGCGGTGCTACATCTGCGGCCCCACGAGCTTCGTCGACACTGTGGCCGACATGCTGGTGGAGCGGGGGCACTCGGCAGCGAACATCCGAACGGAGCGTTTCGGACCGAGCTGAGGTGCGGTGAATCAGACGATGCCGCGGAGGAATTCGATCTTGAGGCGGCTGTATTCGTCGGTCCACTCCGAATTCACCGACATGAACGAATGGTCCAGTCTTGCCTCGTTCTGGCTGTACAGGTTCAGGCGATTGGCGACGCCCACTCTGTCCAGTCCGGCGCTCAGTTCGGCTGCCTGGTCGGGGAAGGTACCGGTGTTGCCGTCGGAGATGAAACTGGGCGGAAAGTCGGCTGTGATGTTGTCGATGACGTTCGCCTGCGCCAGCACTGCTGCGTCGGTGGTGTCGAGGTAATTTCGGGCGGCGATGTCGAAGAAGAAACCGTTCGACGGGCTCGGTGATTGCGGTGCGCCCGCTCTACCGACATCGAGGGCAGCACTCTCGAACACGATCGCCTTCAAGGCACTTCGGTCCATGGTGGGTTCCATACCCAGTGCTCGCGCGTAGTCGGAATTGGTCTGCACGGTGGCGTAGTTGCCCACGATGTGGCCACCCGCGCTGGTTCCGGCGAGCACGACGCGACTCATGTCGAGTCCGTACCCGTCGGCGTTCGCTTCCAGAAACTGCATGGCCTGGCCCAGTTGGATTGTCTGCGTGGGGAATCGGTAGCTCGGCGCGAACGCGTAGTTCACCGACACCACGTTGTAGCCGGCGTCGAGCATGGGGCCGGCCCACGATGCACCGCCGGAATCTGCGCTGGGAGCACCATCCGTTTTGTCACCGACGATCCAGCCACCGCCATGAACAGTGACGTACGTGGGCCGGCCGACCGATGGATCGTCGTCGGCAATATAGATGTCGAGAAACGAATTCGGAAGCGTCGAGCCGTATTCGACGTCGTTGGTGAGTCGTGCACCGTCTACGACCGTCGTCGCTGTCTGCGCGTCGGGCTCGAAGGAATTGCTCTGCCCCAACGCATGCAGCGATCGGACCAGCGGTGCCGGATCGGCCGCCATGCCGACGACCGCGGCGGAGCCCACCAATGCAATCGTTGCGGCGAGGCCGGCCGGGAGGGCGGTGGCAACCCTACGAGTGGAGGCCGCCGAACGGCCCGCCCACGCCGACGCGAGCAGATAGAAACCGAGCGCAACGGCCGCGGTCAAGGCTATGACCCACAGGGTGTGAAATCCCGTCACCAGCCATGCCACCTGGGTCACGACGGTGACCGACCCGAGCGACGTTCCTACGGCTACGTGCTTTCTGGCATCGGAAGCGACGAGACAGACTGCCACGACTGCCGCGGCGATTATCCACAACCCCACAGCGAGCTGCTGACGGATGAGGACGAACTCGAGCCATGCGAGTACGACGCTGACGCCGCCGGTGACCGCGAGCGCAGTCGTCCTCGCGCTCGTACGGCGCACTGCTCCGACCTCGATGCCGTCCGGCACGGTCTTCTCCCTTGTCTTTCTCGAGTGCGTGACTACGCAGACGCGTGGCGTTGCCGGTGAAGTTCGCGAACGGTGTCGCCGAACTCGGCCACCGGCCCGTCCACCACGATGCCCGGGACGATCCGTTCGATGGGCAATGGCATGATTGCGAGTGGCGCAGCACCGAATTCTTGGAGCCACGTGAGCAATTGAGCCGTCGACGTGGCATAGACGATGCGGCCGAGTCCTACTATCCCGTGGCTCGCGGAGCACATCACGCAGTGTTCGCCGGAGGTGTAGACCGTGGAGGATCGGCGCTGATCGGCGTCCAGGTTGGTCGCAGCCCACCGAGACAGTGCGATCTCGGGGTGCCGAGTGGGATCGTTCAGGTCACCGACCCTGTTCCTGTCCTCGGCCAACAGCTCGCCGCTGTCCGACACCAGAACCGAGCCGAACGGATCGTTGCCCGTGCGCGCCGCCTCTGCCGCCAGATCCACAGCACGGGCCAGGAATGCACGGTCGCTCGAAGAGATGCTCACAAGGCACCGGTGCCGAGGATCGAAGTTTTCACGCCTCGACCGTACCGTCTCGAAACACACCGCCTGCTGGACCGCCGGATACGGCACCGCGGCCGGATACGGTCGGCGGGCGAGCTTCCGACGGTGTCGGGCGGTGTCCCACGGTGACGCAGCACCTCGTCGGACACGGATCATCCGTCCATATTTTCGCTCGCACAGTGTCGAGAAAACCCATGCCCCCCAGTATTGGCTTCCCATACTGTCGGCACCATGACCATGACCATCGATCGAGTACCGGTATCCGGCGGAGACATTGTCGTCGAAACACACACCGGGACCAGCGAGCCCGTTCTCGTGGTGCACGGGGTCTCGAGCCAGCGCATGCTGTGGGGCTGGCTACGCGCAGAGTCGCCGCACCTGACTCTCGTCGCACCGGATCTCCGCGGCAGGGGCGACAGCGTGGACGTCACGGGACCGTCGTCGTTGACCCAGCACGCAGACGATCTGGACGCCGTCTTGGATGCTCTGCAACTGGGCGCCGTGCACGTGTGCGGAATGTCGATGGGCGGCTTCGTGGCGGTCGAATTCGCGGCCAGGTATCCATCCAGAGTGAAAAGCCTCGTTCTCGTCGACGGGGGCGTTCCGGTGGCACCGCCCGCCGGTCTCACACAGGACAACGTCGCGGCCGCTTTCGCGGACAAGATTGCTCGAACTCAGCAGCGGTGGAACGACATCGAGGATTACATCGAGTTCTTGGTGTCGACCTCGTTGCCGCTGCTCGACCGCAGCGACCCGCTGCTACGGACGTATGCCGAACACGATCTGGCCGACGGATCGATTCGACTGTCGTCCGCTGCGGTCGTCGCCGACGCCACAGACGTGTTCTTCGGCGCTTCGCGGTTCCGGGAACTGACGATGCCGATTCGATTCCTGCACGCGCAGTGGAGCGTTGGTGCAGAATCTGCCCCGATGTACTCGCCTCAGGACATCGACGCACTCGATCTGACGTCCATCACCCCGATGCCGGGGCTCGATCACGCCGGGACGATCATGACGTCCGTCGGTGCTGCCGCTGTCGGAGCGATCGTCGATCGGGCTCTGCGAGGCGAATGACCAGCTGATTCGTTACGAGCGGCGAACGGTCGCACTACGGAGCCGCTCTTTGACGTTTGCCTAGGTTCGATCCCGAGCCAAGATGCGTTCGAGGTAGTCGAGGTCTTCCCGGAGCATGGAGATGGCCCGTTCGGGTCCCTCGGGTACGACGGGCTTGCCGCTCTCCTGAGCTACGGTGCGCAGTGCCATGTCGGCGAGTTGGACGGCCACGCTCCGATCGGCGTCGGGATCACCGCTCTGATGCCACCAGGCAACCCAATTGAGCATTCCGATGATGCCGAGTGCCGCAGTACGCGGGTCGACAGGCCTGAACTCTCCTGCCTTGACGCCGCTTTCGACGACCGTCACGAACTCCTTGAGCACGTGCCGACGGCTCTGCTGGTAGGTCCGCGAAATCTCCTCGGGGAGATCGGCTTCCGACCTGATGATGAGCTTGAAACGGTCGGCGGTTTCAGCTTGGTTCAGGGCGATCGCGGTGGCCATCTTGCGAAGCTTCTCGGTGGGACCGAGATCGGATCGCTCGTTGATCTGGTGCAGAACTGCGGCAGGCGTCTCGGTGCTCTCACTGATCAGACGCGACAGCAACTCGTCCTTGTTCGCGACGTAATGGTAGAGCGCCGGCCGGGTGAGGCCCGTTGCGTCGGCGATGTCCTGGAGGGTCGTACTGGCAAACCCCTTCTCCGCGAACAACCGCGTGGCCTGGTCGAGAATCTGCTTCTCGACCAGCTCCCGACGCGGATTCCTCGCCGCTCCCCGCTGTGAGTCCTCGCGTGTCATGACCGAAGAATAACCGTCGCTCCTGTCAACGACGGACAGACACGAGGTGGGTGCGCGCACCGACCAGACCTGCCACCGCGTCGGGCATCCACTCCTCCGGCACGTCGACGACGACGAGTGCACCGGTGCTGCGCATCATTCGCTCCGCGACATCGAGTCGGGTCAGGACGCGATCACGCTCGCCGGACCCGGTCAGCCACACCGTGGAGCTTGCCCTGGACTCGTCGACGATGGCCGTCGCCTTCTCGTTCCACGCAGATTCGACGTCCACGGAGACCACCGTCGTCGTCGGGTCTTCGCGAAGATCGGACGGGGCGAATCGGTCGGGAAACGACCGGCCACCGTGCTCGATGGGGCGCGAGAGGATCCACCGAGACACATCGACGGGAACCTCCGAGTCCGCAGGGACCTTCGCGTAGCTCGCGATTCCCTTCCACGCCACCTCGGGGGCAGATTCGAGAAACCGCTCTAGACCGACCTTTCCGGCGCGCGTCATGTACGCCACCATCAGTTGCTCCACGGGCAGATCCATCCGTTGCGGGAAGGACTCCCACCACTGTTCACTTCGCACGGCAATCTGCTGAAGGTGTTCGACCGCGGGGCGACGCACCCGTTCGTACTCGGTGAGGGCTTCGCCGACGGTCGCAGCCGACGCCAGTGCAGCGTCGAGCGCGATGGCGTCCTCCATGGCCAACTTCGTTCCCGATCCGATCGAGTAGTGGGCTGTGTGGGCGGCGTCCCCGAGAAGAACGACGTTGTCCACGGACCACTTGCGGCACTTGACGGTTCGGAACTGCATCCACCGGGTCCTGTTGCCGATGAGCCTGTGATCCTGGAGGGTGTCGGCAAAGGCAGACTCGAGGTAGCGCAACGATGCCTCGTCACTGTCGGTCGGGTCGGTGGCTGCTGTCGTGACGTCGAAGCCCGCGCGATGCCACGTGTCGAGATCCGTCTCGATCAGGAACGTACTGCGATCCGGCGCATAGGGATACGCGTGCGCGACGAAAGTGCCGTGCTCGGTGGTGACGGGTACGAAGATGGCGCTTGCCAGTGCGAAATCCGTTCCGCACCAGAGGTAGAGGCCGGTCCCGGTGGTGATGTCGGTGCCGAAACCCGGGTCTGCCGTTCGCGTTGCGCTGTTGATTCCGTCCGAGGCGATGACGAGGTCGGCATCGAGATCGCCCGGTTCACGGCGTTCGCCGAATTCGAGCCGGACACCGGCGTCACGCGCTTGCTCCTGCAGGACGGACAGCAGCGAGGTACGTGCCACAGCGAGCAGATCACCGTGGGCCAAGCGGGCGGTCGAATCCCCCACCTGCATCGACATCTCGTGTGAATACGACTGGGCGACAATTGCATCGAGTGATGCAGCGTCGGCCTGACGTAGATTTCGCTGCGTCCGTGAGGCGAGGCCGACTCCGAACCCGAACGTGGTGTCCGGTGAACTCTGTTCGTAGACGGTGATCTCCGCGTTGGGATTGGACAGTTTCAGCAGCCGCGCGGCGTAGAGGCCACCGGGGCCCCCGCCGATGACTGCGACGCGGTCGAGTTTCATTGTTGCCTCTCGAGCTTCGCGGCGATGTCCAGCCGCAAACGCTTCTTGTCGATCTTGTTGACGTTGGTTCGGGGAAGCGCGTCGAGCCACTCGAGGCGCTCCGGCCATTTGAACTTGGCCACACCGAGTCCCGTGAGATGGTCCTGCACGTCGGCCATCGTCAACGGGGCCCCGTCGGTGACGAGATACGCGCACGTCTTCTCGCCGAGTCGAGGGTCGGGCATCGCGACGACGGCCGCGCCCACGATGGCCGGATGGTCGAGCAGAAGAAGCTCCACCTCCTCGGCGTTGATCTTCTCGCCGCCGCGGTTGATGAGGTCTTTGATGCGACCCTCGATCGTGACGTACCGCTCGCCGTCGACGACGGAGATCGACGCCAGATCGCCGGTTCGGTAGAAGCCGTCGGAGGTGAAGGCAGTCCGATTGTGCTCGGGGGCACCGAAATACCCGGTGATCGTGTACGGGCCACGGCAACACAATTCGCCGACTTCCCCGTCGGGTAGCTCGATCTCCGTGCCGGGATCGAGAATGCGCACCTCGTCCTCGGCGCAGACAGGAGTACCGACTGTGGTGATTCGAGCGTCGCGAGGGGCGGCGACCGGGGTGACGGTGAGCAGCCCCTCGGACATCCCGAACAGTTGACCCGCCCAATGATCTCCGCCGTCGTCGACGCGGTCCATCAGTGCCGGTGAGACTTTGGCACCGGACAGGATCACGTGCCGCAGACGCTCACGCACGCGATCGAACTCGGGGCTCGACACGGCCTGGTAGTGACCGTGGCCGATCAACACCTCGGTGGCCTCCGCGCGCTCCATCAGGTCGAACGCCGATCCGACGTCGGCGGTCGCGAGTACCAGGCACGCGCCCACCGAATGCGAGGCGTGCAGACCGCAGGCGATCCCTGCGTTGTGCACGATGGGGATCAGATGGGCGACGCGGCTGTCCGCGGTCCACTCGAGCCGTTGGGCGTACATGAGTGCGTTGTTCCAGTACTCGGCATGGATCCGTGGGATGACCTTGGGCACTCCCGTTGTCCCTCCGGACAATTGGAATGCAACCACATCCTCGGGATCCGTCTCCGCCTCGATGGCCTCGACGAGAGCTCGGGCCTCGGTGGGATCGATGCCGCGCCCGAGGTCTTCCAGCCGCAGTTCGTCGGTCTCCACCGCCCCGACCGTCACCACGTGGCGAACGGTCTCGCTGCCCGCGGCGTGTTCGTGGGCGAACGAGACCAGATCGAACGACGGCAGGCCGGCCTCGACCACATGCGCGACCGCGCCCACCGCCGCACCGATGTGCGCGATCTCGTGCATTCGGTGCGCGGCCAGCGTGGCGACCGGAACCAGTCCGGCCTTGATGCAGCCGTACCAGGCCAGAACCGTCTCGAGCCGGTTCGTCATCTGGAACAACACAGGGTCCAGGCGCGCCAGTCCCAGTCGAATCAATCCGGCAGCGACGGCGTCGGTACGACGGTCGAGTTCGGCGAACGTCATCGAACCGTCGGCGCTGATGATCGCGAGCCGGTCGGGATACCGGAGAGCGATGTCGTGGAACCTGCGACCTGTGGGCAGTGGACTCCACGAACCACTCCGGCGGTAGTGCTGCGCGCGATCCTCCGGGTATCCCACCAGCCGGCCGTCCCAGTCCGAGTGGGTCGCCTCGGTGGTCACCGTCATCGTTCGGCCACCGCTGGAAGCAATCGAGAGATCTCCAACGAATGATCGGGGTGATCGGCCGGGACGATTCCCGAGTACACGGCCGTCCAGCATCCCGGGCAGCACAGCTGACGGAACACGATGGGCGTGTCGACGTAGATGGACGGATCCGACGTCACCTGGGGCCCCGCCGTCGAGGACGGTCCCTCGTAGCGAGCCAGATCCAATACGCCGCTGGTCTTCTCGTCACCGAGCAAACGACCGCACTGTGCACAGGCGATGACCCGAACGTCTCCGACGGTCACCTCGGACAGGTTGTCGTCGAGACGTCTGGCCAGCGAGAGATCCATGATGGGAGCATCGGAGTGCTCAGTGGAACGCGTGCGCCGTTCGTCGATCATGTCTCGACGTCGTCGTGCAGTTGCTGCCTCGTCGACCTTTCCCGCGTCGATCACCACGCCGTAGACGACGTTCGCCCCCTCCGCGGTGACCTTGCCCTCGCGCAGGTCCACGACCACAGCCGCCGGATCGCGGTGCAGCGGATCTCCGTAGCCGCCGCCTCCCTGCCAATGCATGTACAGCACCTCACCGGGAGCGACATAGCTTTCGGCGTAGCACGCGCCGAATTCCTTTCCGCCGCCGAGCTCGTCGAGGGCTCCGGGAATCTTGCCGGCTGCGAACTGCTCGATGACGTCGGTACTGCGCGCCAGGATTTCGAGTCCGGTGTTGCCGGGGTATCCGCCGGCGAGGCCGTTGTTCTGCGCCACGGCTTTACCCGCCGAGGCGAGGACGAGGCCCATCGGGAGTGAGGTGCCGTACGGCGTGACAGCGAGCGATGCACTGACGCCTCCGCGTTGACGACCGGGTCCACCGGAGTCGGGCTCTTCGCGACGCCACAGGGTGAGCAGCGGGTAGAGGAACTCGGTCATTTCCGTATCGGGGATGCGCCCCATCGGAATACAGAAGAGTCCGCCGGTGTCCATGCCGTCTGCCGTCGGGCGTGCGCCGTAACCGCCTGCCATCGGTTCCATCATGATGTTGAGGAACGGAACGGGTTGTTCCCCGCGTTCGTCGAGGCCTGCGATCACGGCGGTGTCCCAGGTACCGCAGCACGCAGCCTGCACGCTCTTGCCGAGGTCGACCGATCTGTCGAGCATCTGCGACAGGCATTCGGCGATGAGTGTTCCGGTCAGCCAAGCAGGTCCGATGGGACCACGGCTGACCGCAGCCGGGAAGCTCGCGTTGTTGATGGTTCCTTCTTCGGAGACCAGATCGAAGCATCGCATCAATCCGCCTGCAGACCAGGGAATGTCACCGGCGAGGATCGGAAGCAACGCGAGCATGACCCCGCCGCGCATACCTGCGTACGTGCAGTTGATGACACCCGTCTGCTTGTCGGTGCCGGTGAAGTCGAACGTGAGATGGTCGTCGGTCTTGCTCATCGCGACGGTGATCTTGTGAACCTCGCGGTCACCGGTGTGCGACTGGTCCTGGTAGCCGGTGGCCTTCCAGGTCCCGTCGGGGAGCGAGGAGAGCTTGCTGCGCAGTCGTCCTTCGGCGTCGGTCATCATGCGCTTCATGACGGCTTTGACGGTGTCGGCACCGTACTGCTCGATGACCGCAAGCATGCGGTTGCGGCCGACGGTGTTCGCGCCGATCTTGGCGCGCAGGTCGAGCCCGACCAGCATGGGAACGCGGGAGCGTCGAACCCAGAGATCCGCGATGTCGCGTTGTAGCTCGTAATCGCGGACCACCTTGACCGGTGGAGTCGGAAGCGATTCGGAGAACACGTCTTTCGCCGACGGATCGAACGATCCCAGGCCGGAACCACCGAGGTCGGGTTCGTGGCAGATCGCACTGGTCCAGGCGAACAGCTTGCCCTCGTGGAAGATGGGTTGGTAGACGATGACGTCACTCTGATGCAGTCCCCCGCCGACCCATGGGTCGTTGCACAGGAACATGTCACCCGGCGCGATTCCGGGGTTGGTGGCACGGTGTTGCAAGGTCCAGTAGATCGCCAGGTCGACGGCTCCGACGAGCATGGTGTTGTAGAGGCCCACCTGAACCTCCTGTCCCAGTTCGTCACTGATCGCGAAGTCGAAATCGTTCGCGTCGGTGACGATGGGTGAGCCCGACATTCGTTTGAGTGCCTCGCCCATCTCGTCGGTGACCGACCAGAGTCGGTGTCGGATGACCTCGTAGGTCAGCGGGTCGAGCTCGTCGATCTGCTGCTGGGTGACGGTGTGCACCGGCAGCGTCGGTGGCAGGGTGCGGGCGAGGGCGTCGGGGTCGACGGGGCGGGACGAGAAGATCTCGGACCCGGGAATTGCGGATGTCATGGTTCGGTTCTCCTGTGGTCTCAGCCGGCGACGATGTTGAGGTTGCCGAGGCGGTCGACAGTTCCGGTGGTGCCGTGCGGGACGACGACTGTGGTCGTCGGGACTTCGACGATGGCGGGGCCGGCGAGCACGTGCCCGGCGGCGAGCTTGCTGTAGTCGTAGATGTCGGTGTCGACGTAGCCGATTCGGCCGTCCAAGTTGACTTTTCGGGTGCCGATGCGAGCGACCGAGGCGTCGGCGGAGTCGGCCGACTTCAGCTCGGGGAGCGTCGGTGAGAACGGCAGGACGCCGGTTGCACGCACGCGGTAGGTGATCGCCTGAATACCTGCTTCACGGAAACCGCTGTCCTTCCCGTACAAGTCTGCGTAGCGCTGCTCGAAGAGGTCGGACGCGTGTGCGACGCTCGACGAGTCGAGCGAGCCTTCGGGAATGGTGGTGGCAACCTCTGCCAACTGCATCGTGTACCGCATGTCGATTTCACGTTCGACCTGGACAGCCGTGAAATTGAGTCCTTGTCGACCGAGGGCTTCACGGACTCGCTTCTCGAGGCCGTCGAAATTCGCTTCTGCGCGAGCAGGATCGAGCGGCATCGCCGCCGGATCGGACAGCTCGGCCGCGAGGACGATGTTCGACGACGCAAGACCGTAGGCCGAGAACGCCGATGCCACCTGCCCGAGCGGAACGATGACTTCCTTGACGCCGACTTCGGCGGCATAGGCTGCGCAATGCGACGGGCCGGCTCCACCGAATGCGTAGAGAACGAAGTTGCGCGGATCGTGCCCGGCTTCGACGACGGTCTTGCGCAGAAGGTCGCCGGTCTGTGCGTTCTGGACGGCATAGATCGCGGCGGCTGCGTCCTCGATCGACAGACCGAGCGGTTCCGCGATGCGGCGTCGAATGGCCTCGCGCGCCAGCTCTTTGTCGAGTGGTTTACGTCCGCCGAGCAGTCCGCGTTCGGGGAGGATGCCGAGGACAAGATTGGCGTCGGCATTGGTGGGTTCGGTGCCACCCTGTCCGTAACAGGCAGGTCCGGGTACCGCCTGGGCGCTGTGCGGCCCGATCTGGAGATTGCCGCCGGCATCCACCCACGCGATGGCACCGCCACCGGAGCCGATGGCGTGCACCTGCAGGGTGGGCACGTTGATCGGGTGGTGATTGATGATGGTGCTCGACGCACGCACCGGCTCACCGTCCACGACGAGGCCGACGAGGAAGGTGGTGCCGCCGACGTCGGTGGCGATGATGTTCTTGTGACCGAGCTGTTTTCCGAGTGATACCGCACCGACCACGCCGCCGGTCAACACGGACCCGACTGTGCTGATGGCGTTCTTCGGGGCCTCGGCTGCGGCAACGGCACCGCCGTTGCTCTGCATCACCAGGAGTGGGCCGGCGAGATCGAGGGCGCGAAGCTTCTTTTCCAATGAGCCGAGGTAATCGCGCAATCCCGGGCCGATCTGGGTACTCATGATCGTCGTCGCGTTACGCGCGAACTCACGGATGCGCGGGCTCACCTCGGAGGACAGCGAGACGAACATGTCGGGGTCGATCTCGTGGACCAGCTCGCGAATGCGCTGCTCGTGCACAGGGTTACGGAACGACCAGAGCAGCGAGACCGCAATGCCGGAGACGCCGTCGTCGACGAGGCTTCGGATGGCGACGCGCGCGGACTCCTCGTCCAGCGCGACGACGACCGTGCCGTCACGGTCGAGGCGTTCGGTGACCTCGAGTGCGTGTCGCTTGGGGACGAGACCGTGGGACTTGCTCTGTCCCAACACGTTCTGCAGTTGCTCGGGAGAGCCACCGAGGTAACGGCCCTCCACGTTCATGATGTAGATCGAATCCCGATGCCCCTTGGTGGTCAGGAATCCGACCGGCGAAACGTTGCCCATCACCAGAGCATTGAGCGAGGACGTGGTGCCGTGCGCGATGTGGTGGGTGTTCGCGAGCATTTCCTGCACCGGGCATCCGAGTTGTTCGGCCAACGCTTCGAGAACGTCGATGACCCCCTGGGAATAGTCGGGTGGAGTCGAGGGCGCTTTTGCAGCGACCACGGTGCCGGAACTGTCGTCGAGTACTGCGTCCGTGAACGTTCCGCCGACGTCCACTCCGATCACATAGGTCATGCCGGTGTGCTCCTTAGGTCCGAGTCGAAGACGTTCTGGCGTGTGAGAGCGAAACACCCTCGAACACTGCTTACGTCTGCGTCGAGTATTCGACGTCACCGACGACATGTCAAGCATCAATGTGAGTGCTGCCACTTCCCTCGATACTGCCCGACCGGACACCCGGATTCGATTCCCCAGCTCCGGGCCTCTTGACGAATCATCGCAAACGTCGAATACTCGTCATCAGCGTCAATTACCGAAAGGCAGTTCATGAGTATTCATCGTGTGGGCTTGGTCGTACCGAGCTCCAACGTCACCGTTGAAACGGAGATGCCCGCCCTGTTGGCGCGACATCGAGATGCCCGCTTCTCGTTCCACTCCTCGCGCATGCGCATGCAGGCCGTGTCGCCGGAGCAATTGCGGGCCATGAACGCCCAGCGCGAACGATGCATCCTCGAGTTGGGCGATGCCGGAATCGACGCAATTCTCTACGCGTGCCTCGTCGCCCTCATGGTCGCGGGACCCGGGGAACACCAACGGGTCGAGGGGCTGATCGCGGAACAACTCGCCACGGGTGGATCCGATGCAGCCGTCAGGTCGAGCGCGGGCGCTCTCGTGGAAGGCCTGCGGGCTCTGGACGCGAAGAACATCGTTCTGGTGACGCCGTACATGCGACCGCTCGCGGAGAAGGTGGTCGAGTACATCGAGGCCGAGGGCATTCGCGTCCTCGACTGGCGTGCACTCGAGGTCTCGGACAACGCCGAAGTCGGCTGCATCCCAGGCGAACGAGTCATGGACGCGGCACGGTCCCTGGATCTCACAGGTGCCGACGCCCTGGTGATTTCCGCGTGCGTACAGATGCCGTCCCTACCGCTCGTCCAGGCTGCCGAGGACGAATTCGGCATCTCAGTTCTGTCGGCCGCGACGGCAGGTGCCTACAGCCTGCTCCGTGCGCTGGACCTACCCGTCGATCTCCCGGACGCCGGCTCACTGCTCCGGGCAGACGCCGTCGTCACCTCCTAGATCGCCACTTTCGTAGAGAGGAAATCTTCATGTCCGACTTGCCACACAAGGTCCGGGGCGTCGACCACGTCGCCTACCCCACGTTCGATCCGGCGGCAACGGTCGAGTTCTATCGCGACGTGCTCGGCTTCCCCGTCGTGCACTCCATCTGCGCCGCAGGGTGGGGCCCGGAGAAGCATCCCGACTTCATTCACTTCTTCTTCGACATCGGCAACGACGACAGACTCGCGTTCTTCTACTACTTCGGCCTCGAACCGTTCGACGGTGGACCACAGGGTGATTCCTATTCACGCTTCGCCGAGGACGTACCGATCTTCTTCATCCGCTCGCGTCACCTGGCAATCCACGTCGACAGCGAAGAAGACCTGATGGAATACCGGCGGCGGCTGGACGGCAGCGACTGGCCCGTGGAGATGCAGATCCAACACGAGACGATCGAGTCGATCTACACACACGATCCCAACGGCTACATGATCGAGTTCACCCGCGCGATGCGTCCGGTCACGCCGCAGGAAGACCTCGACGCGAACCTCACGATCGACGCCCTGATCGACGTCGTTCGCGGACCCGACCCGAGCATGGCGAACCTGTTGACCCGCAAGGCCGAACTGATCGTCGAACGTGCGGCCGACTGGTCGGCCGAGAACGAGGTGGGGGTTTCGTGACCACGTTGTACGTACTCGACATTCCCGAGAACACCACTATCGCAGCGGTGGCCGACGTCGACCCAGCCGTACGCGTCGACCACGTCGGCCCGTACTTCCGCATAGTCTCGGACGGGGACATCGTCATCGATCGTCGGGCCACCGGATGCAGGCACGCCGTCTGGTACAGCAGCGTCTCCGGGCTGTCGCAGTCTCGAATCACACAGTGGGACAAAGACGCCCTGCGCGTCGAGCAGTCATGACTCGGACCCGACTCGGCGCAGGCCGGTACATCGATGCCGCCGAGGCTGCGTCGAACACGGTGACCTCGGCGCACGAGCTCACCACCGCGGACGGCGCCAAGGTCAGCGGTGTGTTGCGCACGGTCCCCGGTGCCGAGACGGTCGTTGCCCTGATGCACCCGAGACAGGACCTGACGCATCACGTTCTCGTACCCGAGTTGCTCGCCCGCGGATACGCAGTGTGGACTCAGGGCACGCGATCGGTGAACAACGACATCTCCCTGGTGCACGAGCAGGCATTGCTCGACGCCGCCGCCGGGCAGGTGTTCCTACGCTCGCGCTCCTTCGATCATGTTGTGACGCTGGGACACTCGGGTGGTGGCACCCTGTTCGCGTTCTACCACGAGCAAGCCGGTCTTGCGCCCGGGGATCGGCTGGCGGCAACGCCTGCAGGTCGACCGATCGACCTCGCGTCCGCGGAGATGCCAGTGCCGGACGGTGCGATATTCATGGCTCCGCACCCCGGACAGGGTGCGCTGCTGCTGCGACTGATCGATCCGTCCGTCGTCGACGAATCGGACCCCATGTCCGTCGACCCGGCACTCGATCCCTTCGACACGGCGAACGGATTCGTCGACGCACCTGAAAGCTCCACCTATTCCACCGATTTCGTTCAGAGGTATCGCGCCGCTCAGCTCGAGCGAGTCGCTCGGCTCGACGCGATCGCGCGGTCACGGGTCGCCGAAGCATCCGCTGCCCGACGGCGGTTCGAGACAAGCGGCAATCCTGCCGATCGTCGAGATGCGTTGGCACCTCGCATATTGACCGTCTATCGCACCGACGCGGACCTGAGATTCACCGACCTGTCGCTGAGCCCCAACGCCCGCCCCTATGGTTCGTTGTTCGGCCGACGGCCGGATCTGACGAACTTCGGTCTCGTCGGCTTTGCACGCTTGTCGACGCCGGATGCCTGGTTGTCGACGTGGTCCGGTCTGAGCTCCAACGCCAATTTCGTTCGGTGCGCACCGTCGGTGACGGTCCCGTCGTTGTTCGTCGAATTGACCGGCGATCAGGCGTGTTTCCCGGAAGATGCGTCGAGGATGGTCGAGGCTCTGGGCTCAGTGGACAAGTCCCGCGTGGCGATCGAGGGCACCCACTTCGGTGGCCCCATTCGCGACGGCGCGCCCACCGGCGCTTCTCTGGCCGCCGCCGACATCGATGCCTGGTTGTCCCAACACTTCATCTGACCCTCTCGCGAGCGGAATATCATGTCACGTAACACTTTTTCTCCCGTCGTTGCGCTGTGCCTGGCGGCCTTGACGTTGGAGGGGTACGACCTTCTGATGTACGGAACGGTGGTGCCGTCGCTGCTGGCGTACGAGCCGTGGGATCTGGATCCGGCGACCGTCGGTGTCCTCGGATCCGTGGTGGGCGTCGGCATGTTGGTCGGGGCACTGGCCGCTGGCAGCATCGCAGATCGCTGGGGTAGACGACGTGCCTTGATCGCCGCGGTCGCTTTGTTCTCGGCCGCAATGGGATGCTGTGCACTTGCGCCCTCGCCCGAGATGTTCGGAGCAGCGCGATTTGTCGTCGGCGTCGGGGCAGGAGTTCTGATGCCGACCGCGGCGTCGATGCTGATCGAATTTTCCCGGCTCGACACCAGGGCACGAACGGTCGCACTGGGATTCGTGGGCACCAGTGTCGGCGGTATCGCGGCCGGAATCCTGTCCCTGTGGCTCGTTCCGGAGTTCGGCTTCCGAGCGATGTTCGCGGCTGGAATGATCCCGGCGTTGTTGATTCTGCCGATGATGGTCCGATATCTCCCCGAATCGCCCGCTTTCCTGAACTCGCAGGGCAGGATCGGGGCGGCACAGGCGATCTCGACGCGATACAGCCTCGAGGAAGCTGTGACGAATCCCGGTGGTGACGCGACAACGACAGATCGCGGAATCGGTGCGCTGTTCACCGCGAACCGTGCGCGAGTGACACTGTCCTTCTGGGTGATGACCCTGTTGTGCCTCCTGGTGTTGTTCGGCGTCGCGACCTGGTTGCCTGCGGTGATGCGATCGGCCGGATACCCGCTCGGCGCAGCACTGTCGTTCCTGCTGGTGCTCAACGTGGGCGGTGCAGTGGGTGCACTCGGTGGCGCTTACCTGGCGGACCGGTTCGGAATCAAACCTGTGACTACCCTCGGATTCCTCAGTGCAGCAGTGTCGTTGGCACTGATCGCGACCACTCCCCCGATCGGAATCGTGTACGTTCTGGTGCTGATCGCAGGAATGGGAACGACCGGGACGCAGATCCTGCTGAACACCTTCATCGGAAGTTACTACCCCGTGTCGTGCCGGACCACAGGACTGGGCGTCGCACTCGCGGTGGGACGACTCGGCGCGATCGTCGGTCCCACGTACGGCGGACTGTTCGTTGCCGCCGGCGCGGGAACCAGCACTCAGCTGTTGGCGTTCGCCTTGCCGGCGATCATCGGTGCCGGGGTGACGATTCTGGTGCCAACCGGACGGCGTTCGTCGGCCGCCCCGGCGAGTGTCCCCACCCCCAGCGGTCGGTCAACCGGCCGACGATAACGTGGACAGAAACTGGCGCAGATCCGCCGCGAGGCGCACCGGCTCCTCCATCGCCGCGAAGTGACCACCGTGATCGGGGACCTCGGTCCAGTGCACGATGTCGAACTCCTGTTCCGCAAGGTGCCTGATGCCGATGTCGTGCGCAAACATGATGGCCCCCACCGGTTGCGACGGCTTTGCCTGCTGATCGCCCCAGGCCCCTCCATCCGCGGCGTACACGGTGTAGGCGGCGCTACCGGCGGTCCGCGTCAACCAATACAGGGTGACGTGGGCGAGAATCCGGATGCGGCCGAGAGCACCGTCCGGTTCCTCGTCGAACGGGTAGGTCCACGCGCGGAATTTGTCCAGCATCCATGACAACTGACCGATGGGACTGTCCGTCAGAGCAGCACCAATCAGTTGCGGACGCGTCGACTGGATGGAGATGTACCCGAACTCGGACTCCATGAACTCGCCAACACGCCGGTAGCGGTCCAATTCGGTTTCGGTGCAACGCTTCTGTTCCGCCTCGTCGGGTTCCTGGAAGGGCGCACCGATCGACCCGTTGACATGAATGGCCGCGCAGTGGTCGGGATCGAGACGACCCATCGCCGGTGCGACTCCGGCACCGTAATCACCGCCCTGCACGACATAGGAGCCGTATCCGAGGAAGCTCATCAACTCCACGAACGCCTGGGCGACGCGATCGGTACTCCACCCGTCGTCGGACAGCGGCGTGGAGAAGGCGAATCCTGGCACGGATGGCACGATCACGTCGAATGCCTGAGATCCGGCGTCCTCAGGCTCGGTCAGCAGTGGAATGAGGTCGAGGAACTCGAGGTACGACCCCGGCCACCCGTGACACAGCAGAACAGGAGTGGAGTCGGCTCGCGAGGACCGCGCATGCAGGTAGTGGATGCGCTGACCGTCGATCTCCATCATGTACTGCGGAAACGACGCAAGCTGCTTCTCCACCTCTCGCCAGCTGAAGTCGTCGACCCAGGTGGTGGCCATCGAACGGAGCACGGACACAGGCACTCCGGTGGTCCAGTCATCTGCACCGAGGGGTTCGGGTAGACGTGCGTCGCGAACACGACGGGACAGGTCGTCGAGCTCCGACTGCGGGATGTCGACGACGAACGGGATGGAAGGCGCGGTGATTGTCATGATGTCATCGTGCAAGTCATCGCGGACAGTAACGGTCCGCAATCACGACCGATCGGCCGCACGACTCGATCGGGCCCACTTCCACACCTCACCCACCGAACAGTGCACTCAGCGCCGGTCCGACGTCGCGGTAGGTCTTGATGGTCCGTATACGTCCGTGACCTATGCGAGCGAGATCCCGTCCGAGGTCGACGTCCTTCTCCCCTGACGTATCCAGCAATACATCGAGGCGCGGAATTCTCGCCGCGGTCGGTCGCGGATCGGGACCGGCATTGTGGACGCAGTCCGAGAGCAGAAGAACCCGCGCATCAGGGGCGGACACCGTGCGCAGGAGCCCCGCCGCGGTCTCGAGCGCGAACTGCACATTGGTCAGGCCCCGCGCCGGGATGCGGAGAACGGTGTCGAGAATTCCCAGCAGGGTCCGTGAGTCGCCGAATCGAGTCAGTACGGCCGCGTCGGACCAGAACGCAACGACGGCCAGGTTGTCTCGATTCATCTCACCGGTCAGAGCGCCGACGGTCGCGGCCGCAGTCCGTACCCGTTCACCTTTCATCGACCCGGAGATGTCGACCACCAGCACGATGGAACGTTTGGTGTGACGGCGTTCTCGGACGACGATGTCATCCTCTTCGGGTATCGGGTTTGCCGCCAACACGTCCAGAGTGCGGTCGAGATCGATCTCGTCACTGCCACCTCGGTAGCGCAGAGACGTCAGCTCGCCGGCACCACGTCGCGCGCGTGCATCGAGCCGTGGACGTCGAACTGCCAAACGCGCCGCGATCTTCCGGGCGCGGGCCCGAGTCGCGGCGTCGGCAGTCGACTCGTTCTCGGTCGCGTCGTTCAGCGGAATCACTTCGGCCGATTCCTCGGTGAACCCGGGTGCCGACGGGTTGTTCTCACCGACAGCCTTACCCGGCTTGCTGCGCCCCTCGGCGATCAGCACCGCACCGCTCCCGCCGCCCGGACGGAACACCGACGGTGACTCCGTCAGCTGTTTCGGCCTGCGTCGCAACGGCTTCAGAGTCCCCGACGACCGACGGGTCCCCGGTCGTGTGATCGGCGATTCGACCTCGACGGCTCTTCAACCAGGTGCCGCCGCGGCGGGGTGCAACACGAAGTGGTCCTGCCAGATGGTGTGCAAAATCGATTCTGCTGGTACGTCGGATGTCTCGTCGACGTGAATGCGCCCGGAGAGGGCCACGTACATCGCGTCGAGCATCACCTGCTGGTAGTCCTCGGGTAGGTCTCTGGGTGGATCGATGTCGGTGGAGAGGGGAACGGTCACTCCCCGCAGCTCTGCCAGTTGCTGTGCGACGAGGGTGAGATCGATTGCCCCGCGCACACTGCTGCCCTGGACGATGTCCTCGTGCTCACGCGTCATCCGGGTGATGGCCACCGCGTCGGCAACGATTCGTACGGAGTCGGATTCGCTGCGTAGGCCCACGATGCCGCGTTCGGCTTCGGCATCCTGGTAGCCGATGGCGAGGCGACAGAGGCGGTCGTGGACGCTCGTCGAGAGCCGCGTCGTGCCGACGTTGTCGTAGGGATTCATCGATGCCACGAGGCGGAACGTCGGTAACGCGTGGACGGTTCCCACGCGCGGGATCACGATACGTCGTTCCGCCATCGCGGTGAGAAGCGTGTTCAGGGTGTCCTCGGGTGCGCGGTTGAACTCTTCGATGTAGAGGAAACCGCCGGTGCGCATCGCGTCAATCAGCGGTCCCGGTACGAAGTTGTCCTCGCTGTAATCCTCGCGAAGAACCCGAGCCGGGTTGTGGTGACCGACAATTCGAGCCGGTGTCAGATCGGCGTTGCCCTCGACGAAGAACAGTGGAATGGCCCACTCGGACGTGATCGCGCCGAGCAGAGTGCTTTTGCTGGTGCCGGGCGGACCCTCGAGGAGCAGGTCTCGCCCGGCCGCGACCGCTGCCAACAGGAGATCGAGTTCACGATCTCGACCGACGAGGTGCGCCGCAATCCGGCGGCGCACCTCACCGATCGACGCAGTGCCGGTCATTTGACGGTGTACCCCGCATCGACCGGAAGCGTTGCACCCGTGATGTATCGAGCATCGTCCGAGACCAAGAACGCTATGGCGTTCGAGATGTCGATTGCCTCGATCCACGGAACCGGCAATGTGTTGGTGCTCTGGAAGATCGGCGCCGACTTCTCTCGGGACGGGTTCGGATCATCGGGCGCGAACAACCCCCATGTCTTGGGATTCTGGATCATGACGGTGTCCACGCCGGTCGGGTGGACCGTGTTCACGCGAATACTGTGTTGGCCGAATTCGTTTGCCAGAGTGCGCATTATGCCGACGACACCATGCTTGGTCGCGGTGTAGTGCACCGTGTTCGGCGTGCCCTTCAGTCCGGCCGTCGAACTCGTCAATACGATGGAACCACCGCGACCGCCTGCGATCAGATGCGGCAGTGCAACCTTGCACGTGTTCCAGACACCGGTGAGATTGACGTCGATCATGTTCTGCCACGCGTCGTCGGTGATGTCGAGAGCAGGCGCGATCTCGAACACTCCTGCATTGCCCAGGACGATGTCGAGGCGGCCCAGTTCGGCGACGCCGTCGTCGACGGCCTTCCTCAGCGCGGCCGAGTCGCGAACATCGGCCTTGGTGGCCACGATCCGTCGGTCGAGCGCCTCGACCTGCTTCACCGTTTCGGCCAGATCTGCGTCGTTTGCCGGTGGATACATTTCGATGGTGTCGACCGGTCCACACAGGTCGACGGCAATGATGTCCGCACCCTCCTGAGCGAGGCGTATCGCGTGACTTCGCCCCTGACTGCGAGCGGCACCGGTGATGAACGCGACCTTACCTTCCAACTTTCCCATGTCCGTCTCCTACTTCGCCAGAAAGCCGGCGTCGACGGGCAAGGTGACGCCGGTGACGTACCTGGCATCGTCGGACACGAGCCATGCGATCGCGTTGCTGATATCGATCGCTTCGATCATCGGTACCGGAAGCAAATTGCCGAGCATGGCTGCGGCGTCGGGGTTTTCGGTGAGGAACTTCTGCATGACATCGTTGACGACCATCGGCGTGTTCACTCCGGTCGGGTGCACGGTGTTGACGCGTATGGAGTACTGGGCAAGCCAATTCGTGAACGTGCGCATCAGACCCACGACCGCGTGCTTACTGGCCGCGTAGCCGTCACCGGCACCGGACCCGTTGCCGCCCGCACCGGAAAGGCCCTGCGTCGAACTGGTCAACACGATCGACCCGCCCTGACCCTTGTCGATCATGCTCGGAACCCCGATCTGAACGGTGTTCCACACACCGAACAGATTGACCTCCACAACATCGCGAAAAGTTTTCACTTGGTCCGGGTTCTCGGCACCCTGCGGTGCTATCCCGGCGTTCGCCAGAATGATGTCGATCGGACCGAGTTCGGCCACCGCGGAGTCCACCGCCGTTTTCAGCCCGTCGTAATCGCGGACGTCGGCTTCCTTGGCGACGATGCGCCGATCGAGAGCCTCGATTTCCTTCACTGTCTGCGCGAGGTCCTCCGAGGTGGCCATCGGATACGCGACCGTATCGATCTGTGCGCATATGTCGACTGCGATGATGTCGGCACCTTCTTGCGCGAGACGAAGCGCGTGACTACGCCCCTGTCCACGTGCGGCACCGGTGATGAAGGCTACTTTCCCGTCGAGCTTTCCCATGATCGAACTTCCTTGATCGTCGGATGAAAACGGCACGAGCGCAGAACGATTCGACGAATGGCCGAGCACGTTCGCGGCGGTATGTCCGATTTGCGGGACATGAATCGACGTTATATGACACCCAGTGCAGATGTGGCCGAATTACTTGAATCGTTGTCGATTTACGTTCGGCGGACAGGAGAACAGAATGACCGATTCAGACGTGCACGCGAAGTGAAGGATCGAAGTGAATTGCGCGTCGAGCCCTCACGTACTCTGTCGCCGCTGCAGGTCGTCGCCGCGTTCGAGCGCCGCGCGGATTCGGCCGAGCAGCGCGGTGGCGTCACGGAGGGTGCGTTGCTCGGCCGGCGTCAGGTCGGCGAGTATCTGCACAAGAAGCCCCTCCGCCGCGACGTCGTAGATGCGAAGTTGTTCGCGAGCAAGATCTGTGAGGCCGACGCGCATGCTTCGCGCATCCGAGCCGTCGGGGCGGCGAGCGACGAGACCGTCCGATTCCATGGTTCGGACGAGGTTGCTGATCGTGGGTCGAGCCAACCCCAGCTGACGCCCCAGCACTGTGGGCCCCTCCCACTTGTCCGGGAAGAGCCGTCGCAGAATCTCGATCTGCGCGTCGGGCAGAGCCGCGAGCCCCGCGCGCGAGCGGGAGGTGTTGAGCAGCACGCGCCGGAAGGGACCTATCTCCGCACTCAGGCGACGTGCGATATCGGCGAGACCGGGTGCGCTGTCGGAATCGTCCACCGAACCAGACTACTCAGCCAAATTTTAGGTTTGCAACAAACGTACTTCCGGGTGAAGATGTTGCCATGGACATTCACACCAGCATCACCGAGCCCGCCCCCGAACAGGCCCTGAATTCGATAGTCGGCCATCGGTTCATCTACACCTACGCCAACGGGTGGCAATACGAGATGTACGTCAAGAACGCCACCACCATCGACTACCGCATCCACTCGGGAATGGTCGGCGGCCGGTGGGTCAAAGGGCAAGAAGTCGACCTCGTCGGACTGGGCCGCGGGGTCTACAAGATCTCGTGGAACGAACCCACCGGCACGAGCGTCGTCGTCAACGTCGTACCCGAGGATCGCGTTCTGCACGGCACCATCTTCTTCCCCCATTGGGTCGAACTGGACGGGTCGAAAACCGTCCTGTTCCAGAACGACCACCTCGACGAGATGCGCCGATTCCGTGATGAAGGCCCCACATATCCGATATACGTCGTGCCCGAGTTCGCGCACATCACCTTGTTCGAGTTCGTCGGCATCGACGACGAGACCGTGATCGACACCGCGCCCGCCGATCTACCGGCAGGCTTCGCCGACAGGGGCAATTGAGATGAGCCTCCAGAACCCTGAGATGGCCCCGATCACGCTCTCTCATCATGGCCAGGTGATTCGTGGCAGCGAGTATCGACCCATGAACGCCGACGAAACAGCGCCGTCCATTCTGATCGTGCACGGCTTCAGCGACTCCAGCGTCGGACCACAGCGCCTGTTCGTGCAGACCTCTCGGCAGCTGGCGAAAGCGGGAGCGTTCGTACGCGCGTACGACCGACTCGGCCACGGCGTCAGCGACGGCGAGTTCGAGGACATCACCCTGCGCGACGAGGTCGAACAGGTGTCGAGCATGATCGAAGCCCTCGGCACCGATCGATCTGCGCCGGTCCACATCGTGGCTCACAGCCTCGGCGCAGTGGAGTCGGCCATAGCAGCCGCACGCCACCCCGACCTGGTGGCCACCCTCACACTGTGGTCGCCTGCCGGCGTCGTCGTCGACGACATCACCGTCGAACACGAGATCCAGGGCCAGCCGCTGGATACTGTCGCACAGAACGGGGGCCTCGACTTCGGCGGCATGTGGCTCGGGCAAGCCTTCATCGACGATGTCCGCGACGGTCTCGACGTGTACGACGCAGCTGCCGGATACAGCGGTCCCGTCGACATCATCCATGGCACCGATGACCAGATCGTGCCACTCGAGTACGGACGCCGCTACGCAGAATTTCTGCCTCACGCGACCTTCACAGCGATCTCAGGTGCCGACCACGCCTGGTCATCGTGTGCGTGGCGGGATGAACTCCTCACGCGTCTGCTGACGTTGACGGGGCTACCGAAATCCGATCGAACACGGGGGTCGTCTTCTCCCGTTGCGTGAAACGGTGACTTCTATCGGAACCCTCTGCACTGCTGCACAATCCGTCGATATCGACGGTCGCTTCGACTGCACGGGATCGGCGACCTTCCGCGTACCGGTCGGATCCAGGAGCACCAGGGACACTGTCCACACAAGTCGCGAACACGAGTCCCAATCGGAACCCGTCGGCCGGTAGCAGTCCGTTGCCGCTACTGCGGTCAACCCCATCAGATGCGAAGACGGCGTGCCGACTCCTGCGCGGTATCGGGGCAAAGACAGTCCCGAATACGTTGGGTACGAACCGAACTCATGCAGTTCCTGAGTACCACGAGGGTTGTGCGGACGTGGCCGGGAAATTGGAACGGATTGTTCCACGCCAGGGACGTAGCCGTGACATTCGACAGGCAGGGTCGTTGATGTCGCGCAGAGAGCGCGACCGAAAAGCCGAAGGAGAACAGTAATGGTGCTGTCGCACATTTCACGACGAAATCGGATCATGACCGGGATTGCGGGAGGGGTGTTGTCCGCCGGTGCCGTGCTGGGAGGCTTTGCCGCCCCTGCGGCCGCATCACCCGCGTCCTTCGATCCCGGCTCTTTGCCGAGCTGCGCTGACTTCGTCGATCCGGATGGCAGTCCGAAGTCCGAGTCGGCCGATTGCATGCCAGTGGACCCGTTCACCGACCCGGGGTTGACGCTGGCGCAGCGGATCGCGTTCATCAATGACGAATCACCGATTCACGACCAGCTGGTACAAGAGTTGGAGGACCAGTTCGCTGAATAGAAAAGCCGGGCACCGGCAATGATTCTGCAGGTGGCCGACGGGGCGTCAGAGGTGAAGATGCTCGCCTCTGACGCCCTCCGCGCGGTGCGACCGTCGCTCATCGAAGTATCCCGGTCATGTAGGACAGTGGCATCACCACTTACCCTCGTCGGCCTATCGAGGTGTTCAGTGCTCCGAGGCCGAAGGCCAGCAGCAGCACTGGAGTAAGACGAAGCGGCCGTTCAGGATTGGAGCCGTCGGGCCAGATATGGTCCCGTGATGCTGTCCGGGGACGCCGCCACTTCGGCGGGAGTGCCGGTGGCAACGACGGTGCCCCCGTTGTCGCCGCCGCCGGGACCGAGATCGATGACCCAGTCTGCGGACGCTATGGCATCCAAGTCGTGTTCCACCATCACCACGGTGTTGCCCGCGTCGACGAGCAGGTGCAGTTGGCGCATGAGCAGGGCGACGTCGGAGGGATGCAGCCCTGCGGTCGGTTCGTCCAATAGGTAGAGGGCGGTGCCGCGGCGGGTGCGCTGCAATTCGGTGGCAATCTTGATGCGCTGCGCTTCTCCACCGCTCAGCTCGGTGGCGGGTTGACCGAGCCGAAGGTAGCCGAGCCCGATGTCGCGCAAAGTCTCCAGACTGCGGGATGCTCCCGGGATGTCGGCGAAGAACACTGCAGCCTCGTCCACCGACATGTGCAATACCTGGGCAATTGTCTTGTCGCGCCAGGTGATTTCGAGAGTTTCCGGGGTGTACCGGTCACCGTGACAGGTGGGGCAAGGCCCGTAGGTGCCCGGAAGGAACAGCAGCTCCACCTCGACGAAACCGTCGCCCAGGCACGTGGGGCATCGTCCATCGGCGACGTTGAACGAGAACCGTCCTGGCGCCCATCCGCGGGCCTTGGCCTTATCGGTGGCGGCAAACAGTTTGCGGACGATGTCGAACATTCCGACGTAGGTGGCCAGTGTCGACCGGGGGGTTCGGCCGATGGGGCGTTGATCCACTCGGACCAGGCGGGTGAACGTCTCGAATCCGGAGACCTCGGCCACGTCGACCTCGATCTGCGCGTCCTCGTCCTCGTCTGCCGCGGTCTCGAGTCGGTGACGCGCCACCTCGAACAAGACCTGGCTGACGAGCGTCGACTTACCGGAGCCCGATACGCCCGTCACCGCCGTGAGCACCGCGTGTGGGAACTCCGCCGTCAGCTCCCGCAGATTGTGCCGAGTGACTCCGGTCAGCGTGAGCCAGCCCTGGGTGGGGCGCGCCTCCCGCTGCTCGGATTCCGCTCGTCCGAAGAGGTGCCTACTGGTGACCGACTCCTCGATCTCCTCCAAGCCGGCGACGGGGCCGCTGTACAGAACCCGTCCGCCGCCCTCACCCGCTGCGGGACCGATATCGACCACCCAGTCGGCGCGGCGGACCACGTCCATGTCGTGTTCGACGACGAACAAGGAATTGCCCGACGCCTTCAGTTGGTCCAGGACGTCGAGGAGTGGCTCGGCATCCGCGGGATGCAGTCCCGCGGAGGGTTCGTCCAGCACGTAGACCACCCCGAAAAGTCCGGAACGGAGCTGAGTGGCGATCCGCAACCGTTGGGTCTCGCCGGGTGACAGCGTCGTCGAGCTACGCCCGAGCGCCAAATACCCCAAGCCCAACTCGAGCAGCACGTCAATTCTGGCCAGCAGGTCGGCGGTGATGCGTACCGCCACCTCCGTGGTCTCCCCCGACTGTTCGGCAATGGGGCGCAGTACTGCGGCAAGTTCTGTCAGCGAGAGCGAGTTGATCTCGGCTATCGAGCGGCCGGCGATGGTGACGTCCAGCGCGTCGGCGCGCAGTCCACTCCCGGAGCACATCGGGCAGCGGACGGTTTCGGTGAACTGCAGCGCGCGGTCCCGCATCCGCTCGCTGTTCGAGTCCGACAGAACATGCATGACGTGGCTTCGGGCGCTCCAGAACTTACCTTCGTAACTGTGATCGACGCGGCCCTCTTCGGGTTCGATCCACACCTTGGGGTGCTCCTCGGTGAAGAGAAGCCAGTCTCGGTCCTTCTTCTTCAGCGTGCGCCACGGCGCGTCGATGTCGATACCCATGCCGCTGACGATGCTGCGCAGGTTTGCGCCCTGCCAGGCACCCGGCCACGCCGCGATCGCCCCCTCACGAATACTCAGCGATGGGTCGGGAACGAGCAGTTCCGTTGTCACGTCATGGAATTCGCCCAACCCGCCGCATCGCGGACAGGCCCCGGCGACGGTGTTGGGTGAAAACGCCTCCGCCGACAGCAGCGGCGCACCGTCGGGATAGGTACCGGCCCGGGAGTAGAGCATGCGCAGGAGGTTGGACATGGTGGTGATGGTGCCGACGCTCGAGCGCGAGCTGGGCGAACCCCGACGTTGCTGCAGCGCAACGGCCGGCGGAAGGCCGGTGATGGAGGCGACATGGGGAGCGCCCACTTGCTGAAGCAGTCGACGCGCGTAGGGGGCAACCGACTCGAAGTAGCGTCGCTGCGCTTCGGCGTACAAGGTGCTGAAAGCCAGTGACGACTTTCCGGACCCCGACACCCCTGTGAACGCGACGAAGGCATTGCGAGGTATGTCGACATCGACAGCGGCCAGGTTGTGTTCGGTAGCGCCGCGCACACGTACATACCCGTCCCACGTTGAGTCCGTCACCGAACGAGCCTAGCTGGCGTCCTCGACCCGAGGGCACAGAAGTGGCGAGGTGCGGTGCATCGATGCCATCGCGCCTCCGAGCATAACGAGGGTATCTTTTTGGTGGGTCTGGTCGTCGCGTACGTGCGACGGACCCGTGCATCGAGCCACTGGATCAGAATCATGAAGAGGGAGGCGGCATGGCCGAGGAATTCACCACCCGGCCGCTGTTTCGCAACGGTGCAGGCAGTGCCGCGCTGATCCTGGGCATCATCGCCCTGGTCTGCGCGTTCGTACCCTTCATCGGGGATTTTGTCGCTGTCCCAACAGGTGTCGCCGCGGTGGTGTGCGGGTGGGTCGGCGTGGGCCGGGACGAGAAGGGCCTGGCGACCAATGGCCGCGAGGCCATGATCGGCGCGGCCCTCGGCGGCGCGGCCATGTTCGTGGTGTTCGTGGCATACGCGGCCACCGTCGTGTGAATGTTGACAGAGCGAGCAGTGCCGATTTTCAGGGCATGTTGGGACAGCGCGTGACACCGGACCCTCGTCCATTCTCGTCGCCTGATCGAACCGCAGGCGCACAATCGGTCAGCCTTGCGGTCTGCTGTCGAGCGCTTTCAGGAAGTCGTTGATCCCCAGATTTCCCACCGGAGTCGTCTCGACCTCCAGCGGTACTCCGGACGTAGTGTCCGTGAACGTCAAATGCAGAACGGTTCCGCGCCGTTTGTGCGCCACGGTCAGGTGCGAACGAGGGATCCGGGTCAACAGCCCCAATTTCTTCCATGATCCGAACAGCCCGGATCGCTTGCGCCCCAGTGCGTACAGCGTCGTCTCGGATAGTGCGAGTACCACCGACGGAGGCATCTTCTGACGTCGAGCCGCGCTGGCACGCCCCGCCATCAGCCCACCCATCTCCCATGCGGTCGTCGAGTTACCTCCGCCGCCGATTCCGGCACCGAGACCCATTCCCACGGCACCAGCGAAAGTCGTGCCGCGTGGAACCGCAAGAGCCACATCGAGAATTCGGTCACCACCCACGGCCGCCTGTGCCCCCGCCCTGGCTTTGCTCTCACGCGACATGCTGCACCACCGCGACGTGGAATCGGATTACGGCCGGATGAGCCGAGGCGCCGAAGCTCTCGTTGTTCCGATGCATTGTCATTCGTCTCCTCGGTTGGCTGGTGCCGATGGAACCCCACATGTCGGTTGCATCTCGAGCAGTGCGCTCTGCCGAATTCATGTCGACAGGCGTTCGTCGGTGTTGCGCGCTCGCACACCGAACACCGTGAACAACGCGGCCACGAATGCGGTGACCACCAACAGAACGAGGCCGATCGTGTAGCTGTGGTCGACCGAGTCGTACGTGGCACCCATGACCAGCGGAGGGAAGAAGCCGCCGAGTCCGCCTGCGGCACCGACGATACCGGTGATCGAGCCGACCCGCTCCTGTGGCGCTTCCTTGGCCACCCAGCTGAACACCGACCCCGAACCCAGGCCCATGAATACGGCCGTCAACACGAAGTTCAGTCCGGCGAGGAACTCGAGGGGAGGTTGAGTGATCATCCAGACCGCCATCACCGCGGCACCACCACACGAAATCGCGGTGATCAGGCGCGCACCGAAGCGGTCCGACAGCACACCCCCGATGGGCCGGGCGACAACCGCAGCAATCGCGAACCCGGCCGTGCGGGTACCGGCCGCCGCAAGGTCGAAGTCGTACACATCTTTCAGGTACGTCGGCAAATACGTCGAGAAGGCGACGAACCCACCGAACGCGGCGGCATACAGGAAACCCATCTGCCACGTGATCGGCAATTTCGCCGCACCGACCAGTTTGGGTACGACCGCGTCATGGTTGGGTGACCACCGCGGAGAATCACGCATGAACATCCAGCAGACTGCGGCGGTGACAACCAAAGCAACCGCAATGACGACATGGGTGGTCACATACCCGAACCACTCAACGAACCGCGGTGTGAAGAACGCCGACAACGCGGTGCCGCCCATACCGGCTCCGAAGACTCCTGTCGCAAAACCCCTGCGAGACTTGTCGTACCAGCCGTTGACGAACGGGATTCCGACCGCGAACGAGGTGCCGGCGATTCCGAGGAAGAATCCGGCCACGAGCAGAATCGTGTAGTTGCCCAGGTGTCCGCCGAGAGCGACGAGGAAGACGAACGGCACGGACGCCAGCAGCAGAATCGGAAACATGATTCGGCCGCCCAGGCGGTCGGTGAGCGCACCGGTCAAGATGCGCCCCAGTGAGCCGACCAGAATCGGTATCGCCACCAACACCGACTTCGCTGTAGCGGATAGTTCCATGTCGGACGCGTATCGAACACCCAACGGGCCGATCAGGTTCCACGCCCAGAAGCTGATCGTGAACGCGAGTGTCGCAAGAGCGAGGTTCAGTGATTGCGCGCGTCGATCGAGTGGGGTCTCGACAGGAGTGCTCATCGATCACGATCCTTCGTTCCGACCGGTGCCCAACCGGGCCGGTACTGGCGATTTCCTGGCGACGAGTGCCTGTCGCGGCTGCGGTAGACGATGTACGGGCGAAACAGGTAATGCACCGGCGCGGTGAACATGTGCACCAACCGAGTGAACGGCACCATGGCGAACAGCAGCATCCCGACGAGGACATGGATGTGGAAACGCATGGGCGCGTTGCTCATCGCCTCGACATCCGGCTGCAGATAGAACAGAGACCTGAACCACGGCGAGACCGTCTCTCGATAGTTCACCCCTTCCTGACCGGGCACAGCACCGAGGAGGGTCACGTAGAACCCCAGCAGCAGAGCAGCGGTCAGGACGAGGTACATCACCTTGTCGTTACGAGTGGTCGCCATGAACACCGGCCCGACGCGTCGACGTCGGTACACGAGAATGACGAGACCGACGAGAGTACACACACCGGCGATCAACCCGAAGAATGCCGAATTCAGGTGGTAGACACTCTCGGAGATCCCGAAGAACTCGGTCCACGACTCCGGGACGAGCAGACCGATGGCGTGGCCGATGATGACGACCAGGATGCCGAAGTGGAACAGCGGTGACCCGATACGGAGCAACCGCGATTCGTACAACTCCGACGATCGGGTGGTCCATCCGAACTTGTCGTACCGGTAGCGCCAGATGGTGCCGCCGATGAGCAGCGTCAGCACCAGATACGGAAGTACGCCCCACAGAATCGTATTCACGTCGTCACCTCGTCTCGGCGATGGGTAGCAGACGCGGATCGAAAGCCTCCAGGCCCACCGTTTCGATGGGTATCGTCGCCCGGAGGGCAAGCGCGGACTGGCGATCCGTCGGCGATTCCCCCGGAAGGCAGGCACAGATCGCGGTCATCACGTCGGCGTACGGGGTGCCGAGATCGACCAGGCCCAACCGAATGAGTTCCAGCGCTGCGCGGTAGACCGTCAACAGCTCCACCGCCGTGGCCGGCTGGTCGCGAGCACAGAATTCGAGCACGACCGGAAGATGGTCGGGTAGCTCCCCATGGAGATCGACCAGATAGCCGCTGTCGCGATAACGCTGTTTGAACTCGCCGAGCACCGAGCCGCGGCGGCGGGTGTCTCCGTCCGTCCAGTACGACAGATACAACGTGCGTTTGCTCGAAAGATCGAACACGTCGACGTACTCGCGCTGCAGCTTGTCGATATCCGAGCCCGCCAGGTGGTCGACGAAACGCTCCAGGGGCGCAGCGACAGTACGGTCGGGATGCTCACCGAGCGCCTCTCGTAGCAAACCGATTCGGGCCAACAGCTGGGAATCCGGGTACGTCAGGCACCAGGCTGCGGCCTGGTAGATCACCCGCTGGTCGACTTCTCGTCGACCCCGCAACCATCTCACGGCGTCTCCGAACTCTTGGGGAACATTCCCGACGGCACGCCGTTTCCGTCCCAGTTCAGCAAGTTGACTCGACCGGCCAGACTGTCGGCTCCCGCCGCGGTATCGGAGGTCTGCCGGTGTTTGAGAGCGTGGAAGGTCTCCACCGACACCGGGGCCGGACGACCGCTGGCCTCACCGAAGGCACCGGACTCGAACATTCCGGGGCCTTCCTCGTAGTCCAGTGAGCAGGCCATCTCGTCGAGTTTCGCGGCCTGTTCATGGTGCGCGGTCGGAATGACATAGCGCTCTTCGTATTTGGCGATCGCCATGAGCCGGTACATCTCGTACATCTCCTCTTCCGACATTCCAACGGAAGCGGGGATGTCGGCGTTCGGCTCACGACCGAGGGTGATATCGCGCATGTAGGCGCGCATGGCGGCGAGTCGTTTGAGAACGGTGTCGATGACATCGGTGTCGCCTGCGGTGAACAGTTCGGCCAGATACTCGACGGGGATGCGCAACGCCTCGATCGCCCCGAACAACGTGCCATATCCTTCGGCGTCATGTCCCTGCTCGGCCAGCAGATCGACGATCGGCGACAGAGGTGGGACGTACCACACCATCGGCATCGTGCGATATTCCGGATGCAACGGAAGCGCGACCTTGTATTTCTTGGCCAGCGCGTACACCGGGGAACGTCGGGCCGCGTCGATCCAGTCGTCGGGAATGCCGTCGGCGCGCGCCGCCGCGATCACACTCGGATCCTCGGGGTCGAGGAGCAGATCGAGTTGTGCCTCGTACAGGTCCTTCTCGTCCGGTGTCGACGCCGCGTCGGTCACCGCGTCGGCGTCGTACAAGAAGATTCCGAGATATCGAAGCCGACCGACGCACGTCTCGGAGCAGATCGTCGGTTGGCCGACCTCGAGTCGCGGGTAACACAGCGTGCATTTCTCGGCTTTGCCCGACTTGTGGTTGAAATAGATCTTCTTGTAGGGACATCCGGTGATGCACTGCCGCCAGCCACGACACTGGTCCTGGTCGACGAGGACGATTCCGTCCTCGCTGCGCTTGTAGATCGCGCCCGACGGGCACGAAGCCATGCACGACGGGTTGAGGCAGTGCTCGCAGATTCGCGGCAGGTAGAACATGAAGGTCTGCTCGAAGCTGAACTTGACGGCCTCTTCTGATTCGCTGCGGAGCTTGGCGACGATCGGATCGAGGTCGCCGTATTCCGTTGCACCACCAAGGTTGTCGTCCCAGTTCGCCGACCAGCTGACTTTGGTGTCCTTGCCGGTCAACAGCGATTTCGGCCGGGCCACAGGGAAATCGTCACCGAGTGGTGCGTCGATGAGCGTCTGGTAGTCGTAGGTCCAGGGCTCGTAATAGTCGGCGATCGTGGGCTGAACGGGACTGGCGAACAGAGTGAGCAGTTTCTGCAGTCGGCCTCCGGTGCGCAGGCGCAGTTTGCCTTTGGCGTTGAGATGCCAGCCACCCCGCCACTTCTCCTGGTCTTCGTAACGTCGCGGATACCCCTGCCCGGGGCGGGTCTCGACATTGTTGAACCACACGTACTCGGTGCCGGCACGGTTGGTCCACGCCTGCTTACATGTCACCGAACAGGTGTGGCACCCGATGCACTTGTCCAGATTCATCACCATGCCCACTTGGGCCATCACTCGCATCAGTAGGTCACCTCCTGACTACGTTTGCGAATGGTGGCCACCATGTCGCGTTGATTACCTGCGGGACCGAGATAGTTGAAGGCGTAGGACAACTGGGCATATCCGCCGATGAGATGCGTCGGTTTCACCAAGAGTCGAGTGGCCGAGTTGTGGATGCCGCCGCGGCGGCCGGTGGCTTCGGATTTGGGAACATCGATGGTTCGTTCCTGAGCATGGTGGACATACGTGACGCCGGTCGGCATTCGGTGGCTGACGACCGCACGGCAAACCACGACGCCGTTGGCGTTCACGCACTCGATCCAGTCGTTGTCCTTCACGTCGATCGCGGCAGCGTCCTCGGGACTGAGCCACGCCGTCGGCCCACCTCGGGACAGCGACAGCATGAAGAGGTTGTCCTGGTACTCGGAGTGGATCGACCACTTCGAGTGCGGAGTGAGATACCGGACGGTGATCTGTTGCGCGCCGTCGGGGCCGAGCCTCGGCTCGCCGAACAACCGGTGCATGTCCAGTGGTGGTCGGTAGATCGGTAGCGATTCACCCATGTCGATCATCCAGTCGTGATCGAGGTAGAAATGCATTCGTCCCGTCAGGGTGTGAAAGGGCTTGAGCCGCTCGATGTTCACGGTGAACGGTGAGTAGCGCCGACCCCCGGTCTCGGACCCTGACCACTCCGGCGAGGTGAGCACGGGAACCGGGCCGCGCTGGGTGTCGGCGAAGGTGATGCGCCTGTCCTCCGCGCCCGCTGCCAGGTCGTCGAGGCGTTTCCCGACGCGCTTCTGTAGCTTCTCGAAACCGTCCTTCGCCAACGCGCCGTTGGTCGTACCGGAATAGGTGAGAATTGCCTCGGCCATCTTGACGTCCGTGTCGATGGCCGGTCGCCCTTCGGCAGGACCCGACGGCATCACGCCGTTGCTCGCAGCCAATCGGTCACTCTGCTCGGCCACGTCGTAGGTCACGTTCTTGACCGCGAAACCCAACGTGTCCGCCAGTGGTCCGACGGCCGCCAGCTTGTCCGCGATGGCCGTGTAATCGCGCTCGACCACAACGAAGTTCGGAAGATTCTTGCCTGGCGTCCCCGGGTTGGGCGAACCCTGCCAGTCCGCCACCCTGCCGTGCGGCTGTGCCGTCTCACCGGGGGTGTCGTGCTGCATCGGCACGCTGACCAGATCGTGGCGCACCCCGAGATGAATCTTTGCCAGAGACGAGAGCTTGTCGGCCAGCAAGTGGAACAGATCGAAATCCGACTTCGCTTCCCACGGTGGGTCGATCGCGGGTGAGAAGGCATGCACGAACGGGTGCATGTCGGTCGACGACAGGTCGTGTTTCTCGTACCAGGTCGCAGCCGGGAACACGATGTCGGACAGCAGCGTTGTGGACGTCATTCGAAAATCTGCCGACACCATCAGATCGAGCTTGCCCTCGGGTGCTTCCTCGTGCCACTTCACGTCGTTCGGCCGCGGCGCGTTCGGGTTCTCGGTGCCCAATACGTTGTGGTGGGTGCCCAGCAGATTTCGCAGGAAGTACTCGTTTCCTTTGGCCGACGAGCCCATCAGGTTCGAGCGCCAGAGAATCAGTGTGCGCGGCCAGTTCTCGGGCGCGTCGATATCGGTGATCGCAGCGGTGAGGCCGCCGTCGTGCAGTTTCTCGGCAACAAAACTGCCGACCGTGGACGCGTCCCCGGTCTCCACGGCAGCATTCGCCTCGTCTGCGAGATCGAGCGGATTGCGGTCGAACTGTGGGTAGAACGGCATCCACCCCATCCGCGCCGATTGCGCGATGGCGTCGGCTGTGTGTTCGTGGGTGATCGAGCTCTTCGACAACGGCGAGGCCAACGACGCCGTCGAGTAACCGTCGTTGCGCCACTGGTCGGTGTGCATGTACCAGTACGAGGTACCGGTCATGGTCCGCGGCGGCCGCGACCAGTCGAGTGCATTGGCGAGAGAGATCCATCCGGTGATGGGACGGCACTTCTCCTGACCCACGTAGTGCGCCCAGCCTCCGCCGTTGCGGCCCATGCACCCGGTGAGGATGAGCAGGGACAGTATGGCGCGGTACGTGGCGTCACCGTGGAACCACTGGCAGATGCCTGCACCCATGATGATCATCGAGCGCCCGCCGGAATCGATTGCATTGGTGGCGAACTCGCGAGCCACACGGACGGCGGCCTCGGCCGGAACACCGGTGATCTCGGCCTGCCAGGCGGGTGTGTACGGCACCTCGACGTCGTCGTAACCGGTGGGCCACTCTCCCGGTACTCCGTCACGGGCAACGCCGTACTGCGCGAACATGAGGTCGAAGACCGTGGTGACCAGAGCGCCGTCGATCCGGGTCGCCGGGACTCCGCGCCGCAGTACCCTGCCCGAACCATCGGGGGCATCGAATGCAGGAAGAAGTATCTCCAGGTTCTCGGTCCCGCTGCGTCCGTGCAGGGTGAGCACGGGCGTGATCGTGCCGAGATCGAGATTCCAGCGACCCTCTCCCGATGCCGAGAACCGAAACCCCAACGATCCGTTGGGCACCGCTGGGTCTCCGGTCCGCCCGTCGAGTACGACCGTCTTCCAGACGTCGTCTTCGGTGGCAGCGCCGTCGGGCAATGCCGCGAGTTCGTCTGCGGTGACGAACTTTCCGGGCACGTAGGCACCGTCGTGCTCGTCGAGATGGATGAGGAACGGAAGGTCACTGTAGGTCTTGATGTAGTCGTCGAAGAACGGCACCGATCTCCGAGCGAAGAACTCGGTGAGGATGACGTGTCCCATCGCCATCGCGAGCGCGCCGTCGGTACCCGCCTGAGCCGGGAGCCATTCGTCGGCAAACTTGCTGTTGTCGGCGTAGTCGGGACTCACGGTGACGACTTTGGTTCCGCGGTAACGTACTTCGGCCATCCAATGCGCATCAGGAGTACGCGTGACGGGAACGTTCGATCCCCACATCATCAAGTAGGTGGCGTCCCACCAATCGCCGGATTCGGGAACATCGGTCTGGTCTCCGAAGACCTGCGGGCTGGCAACCGGCAGGTCGGCGTACCAATCGTAGAACGAGGTCATCACGCCGCCGATGAGCTGAACGAAGCGGGTGCCTACGCCATGCGAGACCATCGACATCGCCGGGATCGGCGAGAATCCGGCACAGCGATCCGGACCGTACGTCTTGATGGTGTGAACGTGCGCGGCAGCCGCGATCTCGATCGCCTCGTCCCATGAAACGCGTACCAACCCGCCTTTGCCGCGTGCCTGCTGATACGACTTCCGACGCAGGGGATCACCGACCACGTCCGCCCAAGCAAGCACCGGGTCACCGAGACGCGCCTTCGCGGCCCGGTACATCTCCACCAGTACCCCACGGGCATAGGGATGCCGAACACGCGTGGGTGAGTATGTGTACCAGGAGAAAGCAGCACCACGAGGGCACCCACGGGGCTCGTATTCGGGGCTGTCCGGCCCGACCGACGGATAGTCGGTCTCCTGCGTTTCCCACGTGATGATGCCGTCTTTGACATAGACCTTCCACGAACAGGAACCGGTGCAGTTGACGCCGTGGGTGGATCGAACGACCTTGTCGTGACTCCACCGGTCGCGGTAGAACACGTCACCTGCTCGGCCACCCTCACGAAAGACCATCCGGCCGTCGTCACTCTCATCCCAGCGAGTGAAGAACTTGCCGACGTTTAGGAGAGCCTTGGCTGCATCCCCCTGAACGGCATTCGACTTGATATCCATTGGCCGGGACATGCTCTTCACCGTACAAAGAACGACGGCTGAGCCAGACGCTTTTATCGAAATTCGAGTCCCCGCACCCAAATTCTTAATTGTATTACGCATTGTCACGGCAATGACGCAGTCCTGGAACGGGACTGGCCTCGTCACATCGAATTTGATGAGCAATATCAGCCTGAGAACGTAGGCGATGTTCTGGTTTCTTGTATCCAAATGTACTTTCGGTTTTTTTCGACCGGTGCTGTAGCGGATACGCACCTGCCTTGATATCAATAAAACACCGATGCAACTACGAATGGTTGCCTCACACTCACTCGAACAGAGGAGCCCTTCGTATGTTCTCGTCCAGCGAACTCGAACTGAACCTTCTTGCCCTGCTCACTCAGCTGTTCACGGGCAGCGCGGACAACGGGAACGCGCCCGCGTCCTGAGCCTGCCGGCGATGCCGGGTACGGCACTGTAACTCAATCGCACCAGGAAACCAGATTTACTCTCGAAGTTTATTGGTTCGCACCGACACACGCCCGGGTCCAAAATCGTACCGAGACTGTTCATCGCGTATTTCTGGACTTCATCGACCACAAGGTCCGTGAAGACATGAACACCAATCAGGGCCAAGGAGTACCCGTGACACAGATTCACGCTGCGACACACAAACATCGGGTGCCGCCGGAGCATCGCGTGCTCGGACTCGATCGACGCACGTTTCCACCGGCGCTCTTCGTCGTCGCGGTTTTCATCATCATGATCTTCGTGATACCGCGTGTCGACGCAGCCATCGATTTGGAGGACCCCGTCCTCGCAGGGGAGCAACTCGCGATCAGCGACCGCATCGTTTTCACCCCGGCCACCGGCTGGAATGTCGAGGATGGCTTCCGCGTGACCGACGACGGGCGCAGACACGGCGACGCCACCATCTCCGATAGCGGCGTGTCCTTCGAAATCTCGACGGACACATTCGACGGCACTCCCGACGCACTGTTGGATCAGGTCGAGAAAGTCACGTCCCGCACCGACGACCCGACCTTCCGGGTCGACGGAAACCGCACCACCCTCACAACGCTCACCGGAGAGACCGGGGTCGCTCAGCCGTACGGCAGCGTGAACGGCGACGGTGTCGTTGCCGCATTCGTTCTCGACGGCACCGGTCTGAAGATCGCCGCATACGGTCCTCCGGCTCAGATGACGGCCGCTAACGACGCCATCCAAACCATGATCGCGAGCATCCGGACCGTAGAGGGGAACAACTCATGAGCGAGACCGACACGAACGCAACGACGCATGGCGTGAGCCCCGACGCCCGGCGACGACAGGCTCGGGCTCTCGAGGTCTCCGGTTGGGGTGAGCGCTTCGTTTTCGTACAACCTCACAACCTCTCGTTCTGGGTGTACGTGCTGCTGGTCGGATTCGGCGTTTTTCAGACGTGGTCCTTCTTCGAACCGACGGCCGGGTTCTACGCAGATGGATTCGTGGCAGCGGCGGTTCTCTGCGGACTGTGCGGTCTGGCGTGGTTCGCCTGGTTCCGCCACATCGACCGGTGGGAACGTCAACCGGGCCGCCTCATCGTCGCCGCGCTCCTGTGGGGCGCTGTTGCGGCCACCTTCGCATTCGCGTTGCCCGCGAACAACGCGTTGCTCGGCATCTACACCAAGTTGTTCGGCCAAGAGTGGGTTGCAGACTGGGCGGCGGGTGCCGCGGCACCATTCACCGAGGAGGCTGCAAAGCTGTGCGGATTCGTACTCCTGATGGGCCTTGCCCCGCGCTTGATCCGCACCGCAAACGACGGTTTGATCGTCGGCGCGTTCATCGGACTCGGGTTCGCGGTCTTCGAGGACTTCCAATATGCCGCCAACTCCACCGCACGGGCGTTCGGTACCGATCCGGTCGGTCAGGCCGTGTCGATGTCGTTCACCCGTATCGCGGTCAGCTTCGCCTCGCACCCCCTCTTCAGCGCCCTTGTCTGCTCGGGTGTCATCTACCTCATCGGCACCGCGGCCCAGCCACGCCGGATCGGGCGCGGACTGGCATTCGTGTTGTTGGGCATGTTTCTGCACTTCACCTGGGACGACGCCACCGGCCTGGGCCAGGGAGGCATCCTGACGTTCCCCGTCATGATCGCCTCCCTCGTTCTCGGTTTCACCGTACTGACCATCGCGTTTCGACGCGCAGCGCCGCGTGAATACGAGTTCGTCCGCGACATCCTCGCCCCCGAGGTCGAAGCGGGGACAGTGACCGACGCAGAGGTGGATGGCATCCTGGAGAAGAAGGCGCGTAAGGCGTTCATCAAGTCCGCGCCCCATCACAAGTCCCGTCGAGCACGCAAGCACCTTCGGCGCGCGATTCTCGACCTCGCCCACGACCTTGCCGACGGCAAGGGAGCCGACACCGAGGCCGTGCGTCACTCTCGCTCGGAGGTCGAGCGTCTGCGCGTCAAGGCCGGCTGACCGACAATCGAACAGAACCGGTACCGCCCGAACGTGTTTCGGGCGGTACCGGTTTTCCTGTCCCGGCCCTATGACGTCCGAGTCAGAAGTCGGCGCTCGTGGAGGCAGCAGCGGTGACCGACGGCGAATTGCCTTTCTCGGGCGATTCCCCACGCGTCGTCCACTGCCAATCCCGCACGACGGGCAGGTCGTCACCGTGCTCGCGAGTCCACTGTCGAGCCCGCCTGCGGGTGTCGACCATCTCCTGTCGTAGCGACGCCGCCCTCGAGCCGAGTCCTGGCGTGCGGTCGATGACATCGATGACCAGATGGAACCTGTCCATGTCGTTCATCATCACCATGTCGAAGGGCGTGGTGGTCGTTCCCTCCTCCTTGTAGCCGCGCACGTGCAGATGGGCGTTGTTGGCTCGGCGGTAGGTCAGCCGATGAATGAGCCACGGGTAGCCGTGATAGGCGAAGATCACCGGCACATCCACCCCGAAGAGGCTGTCGTACTCGCGTTGTGGCATCCCGTGCGGATGCTCGGTCTCGTCCTGCAACCGCATCAGGTCGACCACGTTGACGAACCGAATCTTCAGATCCGGCAGACCTTCCCGCAGGATGCTGACGGCAGCCAGAGCCTCGAGGGTAGGGACATCGCCTGCGGCAGCGATCACCACGTCCGGATGCCCCTCGTCGTTGCACGCCCATTCCCAGATACCGGCTCCGCGAGCGCAGTGCAGATCGGCCTCGTCCCCGGTGAGCCAGTCGAACGACGGCTGCTTACCCGACACGACGACGTTGACGTAGTGCCGACTTTCCAGACAGTGCTGCATGGTGGACAGCAACGTGTTCGCATCCGGCGGCAGGTAGACGCGCACGACTTCCGCTCTCTTGTTGACCACGTGGTCGATGAAGCCGGGATCCTGATGCGAGAATCCGTTGTGATCCTGACGCCACACATGTGAGCTGAGCAGATAGTTCAAGCTGGGCACCTGCGGTCGCCACGGGATGTCGCGGGTGGTCTTGAGCCACTTCGCGTGCTGGTTGAACATCGAGTCGACGAGGTGGATGAACGCCTCGTAGCAGCTGAAGATTCCGTGCCGGCCGGTCAGTGTGTAGCCCTCGACCCATCCTTGGCAGGTGTGTTCGGAGAGTATCTCCACCACACGCCCCGAGCGGGCCAGGTGCTCGTCGGTGTCCACGATGGTTCCGGCGAAGACCTTGTCGGTGACCTCGTACACCGGGTTGAGCCGGTTCGACGCCGTCTCGTCCGGGCCGAAGATTCTGAAGTTCGTGGGGTTGTCTCGCACCACATCGATGAGGTACTCGCCCAGGACCCGTGTCGGCTCGTGGATCGAGCCTCCAGGTTCGCTGACCTCGACGGCTCGGTCTCGGAAATCCGGCAACCGAAGTGGACGGGTCAGCAGGCCTCCGTTGGCATGCGGGTTGGCGCTCATTCGGCGCTCCCCCACCGGGGCGAGGGCGCGCAGCGACTCGACCAGTACCCCGTCGGTCCCGAACAGCTCTTCGGCCCGATACGACCGCATCCACTGCTCGAGCTGAGCGCGGTGCTCGTCGTTCTCGCGAGTCGCCGCCAGCGGGACCTGATGGGCCCGCCACGTACCTTCCACCGGCAGCCCATCGACGACCTTCGGGCCGGTCCACCCCTTGGGGGTGACCATCAGAATCATCGGACCGGGACGCCGTTCGAGGTCGCCGTCCACCCGCGCTGCGCGCTGATTCTCCGTGATCAGATCGTGAGCCCTGTCCATGGCCTCGGCCATCTGCTGGTGCACGTGCGCCGGGTCGTCGCCCTCGACCGTGATCACCTCGTGGCCGTAGCCCCGCAGCAGGCTCTCCAGTTCCTCGCGGTGAATGCGCGCCGGAACGGTCGGGTTGGCGATCTTGTAGCCGTTCAGATGCAGGATCGGCAGCACCGCCCCGTCGTGGACCGGATCGAGGAACTTGTTGCTGTGCCACGACGCGGCCAACGGCCCGGTCTCGAACTCTCCGTCACCGACCACCGCGACGACAACGAGGTCGGGATTGTCCATCGCCGCACCGTAGGCGTGGGAGAGCACGTACCCGAGTTCACCGCCCTCGTGGATCGAGCCCGGCGTCTCCGGTGCCACGTGGCTGGGGATCCCGCCGGGAAAAGAGAACTGCCGGAAGAGCTTTCGCAGGCCTTCGGTACCCGCCCCGATGTGTGGATAGACCTCGCTGTACGTGCCTTCCAGGTACGCGTTGGCCACCAGAGCCGGCCCGCCATGACCGGGGCCGGCCAAGAAGATGGCATCGACGTCGCGGTTGCGGATGAGCCGATTCATATGTGCATACACAAGATTGAGCCCGGGACTGGTCCCCCAATGACCGAGCAGACGCGGCTTGACGTCCTCCGGAACGAGCTCACGTTCGAGCATCGGGTTGTCGAGAAGGTAGATCTGTCCGACGGACAGATAATTCGCTGCTCGCCACCACCGATCGATAGCGTCCAGCTCCGCTTCGTCGAGCGCTGCTGTGCTGTCAGAGACCATCGTTGTTCCTCGATTCTCTGTGTTTGTCGAACATTGCACTCACCCTGTCGTCAGACCGTGATGTCGCCCGTGCCGAGTAGCACGAGCGCCAGAATTGCTGCGCCCGTGAGCAATCCGCACACGATGCGTTCCGGGCCGGTGAACACCCGACCCGAGTGCTCGCGCCGCGCCACGACGTAGAGCAGCGTTCCGGGCGCGTACACCAGGCAGCCGAGCAGCACGTACTCCACGCCTGCCGCGTACAGCAGGAAGACGGAGTACACGACCGCCAGGATCCCGATGACGAGTTGACGGCGTCGCTCGTCGTCATCGCCCGGACCGTAGGTCTCGCGAGTGAGAGTCAGCTTCACCGCGTAGGCCGCCGCCAGCAGATAGGGAATCAACGTCAGGGCCGTGTCCAGCGAGAGCATGAAGTCCAGCGCGTCGCCGACGACCAGAACGAGCAGCAGGAAGATCTGCACGCTGATGTTCGTCAGAAGCAGGGCTGCAACCGGTGTTCCACCGGAGTTCTCTCGGCCGAGCCTCTTCGGCAGAATCCCGGTTCTCGCGGGCATGAACATGACCTCGGCATTGAGCAGCGTCCAGGCGAGGTACGCGCCCAACACGGAGATCACGACCCCGAGGTCGATCAGCGTCCCGCCCCAGGGCCCGACGACCTCTTCGAGTACGACGCCCATCGACGGGGCGGCGGCGTCGGCCAGGTCCGTTCGGGGAAGCACCCCGTACGACACCGTCGTCACCGAGCCGAAGAGGGCAAGTGTGCTGAGCAGGCCCACCAGGGTTGCCCGGCCGATATCGGCGCGCTTCTGGGCGATCCGTGAATACACGCTCGCCCCCTCGATGCCGAGAAAGACGAAGGTGGTCAGGAGCATGGTGTCGGTGACCTGCGTGAACAGGCTCTCGCCTGTATCGCGGCCCCAGAAGTTCTGGGCGAATACACTGGGGTCGAAGGCCACCACACAGATGACGACGAAGACGGCGATCGGCAGCAGCTTGGCCACCGTCACGATCCTGTTGATGATCGCCGCCTGACGGATCCCCCGCATGATGAGCAGGTGAACGACCCAGATGATCACTGACGCGCAGATCACTGCGAGAACCGTGTTTCCGGCTCCGAGACCAGGGAGGAAAGCGCCGATGCTCGCCATGGCGAACGTCAGGAAGAACACGTTCCCGACGATGTTGCTGGCCCAGTATCCCCACGCAGCGTTGAAGCCTGCGTAGTTCCCGAAGCCCTCCTGGGCGTAGACGTAGATCCCGCTGTCGAGGTCCGGTTTCCTCAGGGCGAGCGACTGGAACACCAGTCCGAGCATGAGCATTCCGGATCCGGCAATCGCCCACGCGATGAGAGACCCGACCACCCCGGTCGCGGAGCCGAAACCGCCGGGGAGGGTGAAGATCCCGCCACCGACCATCGACCCGATGACCATCGCGGTCAACGTGGTCACGTTGACCTTGCGGTCCGCCTGTTCCGCGGTACCCGTCATGGGTCAGTGCTGCTGGCGAACGATGGGGAACAGGATCGTGTCACGAATGCTGAGACCGGTCAGGTTCATGACGAGCCTGTCGACGCCGAGCCCCATTCCGCCGGTCGGCGGCATGCCGTACTCCAGCGCTTCCAGGAAATCCTCGTCCACCTGCATCGCCTCCGCATCGCCGGCCGCAGCCAGCAACGACTGGGTGACGAGACGCTCACGCTGGTCGACCGGGTCCACCAACTCTGAGTAGGCGGTGCCCTGCTCGGCTCCGAAGATCACCAGGTCCCACTTCTCGGCGAGCCGTCCATCGCTGCGATGCGGCCTGGTCAGCGGAGCGTTCTCCTTCGGGAAGTCCGTGTAGAACACGGGCGTCGTCGTCTGCCCCTCGCAGAGCTCCTCGTAGATGCCTTCGAGCGCCGCTCCCCACGTCGGGTCCTCGACCAGCTCGGCACCGACCTTCTCAGCGTGTCGCAGCAGCTCCACCTTCGGGGTATCCGCCGTGATCTCCTCGCCGAGCGCCTCGGACACGGCCTGGCACATAGTCTTGACCGGCCAGTTGCCGGAGAGGTCGTACTCGACCATCTTGCCGTCACGGTCGGCACGCCGAGCGATCGGCTCACCGTGAACGGCGATCGCAGCCTCCTGAATCAGCTGCTGCGTCAGCATGCGCATGGTGTTGTAGTCGCCGTAGGTCTCGTAGACCTCGAGGGACGTGAACTCGGGGTTGTGCTTGAAGTCCGCTCCTTCGTTACGGAACTGCCGACCCACTTCGAAGACCTTCTCCATCCCTCCGACCAGCAGCCGCTTGAGGTGCAGCTCCGTGGCGATACGCAGATAGAGATCCATGTCATAGGCGTTGATGTGGGTCTCGAACGGACGTGCGTTCGCCCCACCGTGCACGGTCTGCAGGATGGGCGTCTCCACCTCGGTGAATCCCCGGCTCTGCAGTGAGTCGCGGATACTGCGCACCACCGTCGCACGCTGGTAGGCCACAGTTCGGGCCTCCGGTCGAACGATCAGGTCCACATACCGCATGCGAATCCTGGCCTCGGGATCGATGAGGCCTTTGTGCTTGTCGGGAAGAGGGCGCAGGGACTTGCTGGTCATCATGACCGACGTCGCCCGCACGCTCAGCTCTCCCTTGTGGGTGGTCACGACCTCACCCGTGACTCCTACCTGATCGCCGAGGTCTACGGAATGCTCCCAGAAGTGCAGGTCGCTCGCCCCGAGGTGCTGCACGTCGACCATGACCTGCAGATCGCCGCTGCCGTCGCGCAGCGTGGCGAACGCGACGCTTCCCATGTCGCGCTTGAGTACGACCCGTCCGACGACGGAGACGACCGTGCCGGTCTCGGTGTCGACAGGCAGCTCGCCCGCCTCGTCCCTGACCTGCGCCAACGTGTGAGTCCGTGGCGCAGTGGCCGGATAGGGGTCGACGCCCTCCTCGCGGAGTCGGTCGAGCTTGAGCCGTCGCACCCGCATCTGATCCGGCAGCCGGTCGATCGACAGGGCCTCGGCGACCACGTCCCGCGCCGGGGGAATCAGCGTCCGGACCTGCTCGGCGTACTCCTCGTGTCCGGTGGCGAGACCGTCGTCGCCGCGGCCTCGGCGGCGCAACAGGTCGATCGAGGGAACCGTCAGGAAGCCCTCGGCGCTACCGGCGGCCGTGCCCACTCGTGGCAGGTCGGAGGCGTACTCGTAGCCCATGTAGCGCGGCTGCCAGTCCGGTAGGTACTTGGCATTCGATCGGTACAGCGACTCGAGCTGCCATGTCTTGCTCGCGAGCAGCAGGCCCTGCCGCCAGACCCGCGCAACCGGCCCTGCCCCGACCTGCGCACCACGCTCGAAGGCCTCGCGGAACATCGCGAAGTTGAGCGAGACCGGGCCGACGCCGATGCGCGAGGCCTGTGCCGCGAGGGCACCGACGAGGAACTCGACGAGTCCGTTGTCGGCCGTGGGGTCTCGACGCATCAGGTCCAGAGAAAGACCGGTCCTGCCCCACGGGACGAAGCTCAGGAACCCTCGCAACCGTCCGGTCTCGTCGTTCGCCCGCACCAGGACGCAGTCGCCGTCGAGCGGATCCGCAAGTCGGCCCAGTGCCATCGAGAACCCACGCTCGTCGCCACCGTCTCCGCGCCAGTGCTCTGCTGCGTCCGCGAGCGCCGCGAAGTCATCGGCGCTCAGCGCTGAATGCCGCAGAACAGTGGCGGTGTACCCACGCCGCTGCAGTCGATCGACCGACCGCCGCACCTCCTTCATCCCCGGGGCGTTCAACGAGAACGTCGCCATGTCCACGATCGCCTCGTCGCCGATATCGAGCATCGTCAGGCCTGCATCGGCGTAGGCCTCGGCTCCGCTGTGGCCGGCCCCCATCACCGCGAGGGACAGGCCCTGTTCACGAGACCACCGTCGCCAGGCCTCGATGGCCCCGGGCCAGTACTCTCTGGCACCGACCGGGTTTCCGCTCGCCAGGCATACCGAACCGATCGCACGGTAGGAAATACCGGCGTGCGCCGTTCCGGCGTCGCCGGAGTCCCATACGACACCCTTGTCGCGACGCGTCGCGAAGTAGCCGAGCGAGTCCTCGTCACCGTGATCCCGCAGCATTCCGCGCACGATGGCTTCGTCGATCGCCTCGGGAGTCGTGATCTTGCGCGGTGCACCGAAGAAAATTCCTGCGGCACCGATGACCACGACCGCCCCGACGAACCCCACGATGGCGCGTACCCAAATGGGCGCGCTGACTCCCGAGACCAGATCCGTTCCGGCACGCCCGACATCGGCGAACATCGTCGACAGGACGTATGTTGCGGCACTGCCGATGCCGTCGGCAGTGCCGAACGCACGCACCAATACCGAGCCGAGCAGCAGCATCACGATGCCTCCGCCGAGGAAGACCGCAAGGGCTCGGCGCAGGCTCCCCGGCACGCGACGAGCCACGAACTGAGCCCGTACCCGCCACGCCAGTACCACCAGCGCGAGGCTGACGAGCACTCCGAGGATGTTCGGCACCACGTGTTCGCCGTCGACGATGTTCCAGACCCGACCGATGCTCGGGATGACGAACCACCACGCGATCAGGAGCACGAGGGCAGGTCGAAGTCGTCGCCGCAGGGCCACGCCCATCACGTACAGCAGCGCGGCGTAGACGAGTCCCGGGTACACGGGCACCAGTAAGAGCGACACGATGTCGTCGTCCGCTGCGAAGTAGCGGTACCACGGCGGTACCAGCGTGATCACCAGGACAAAGGTCGCGAAAAGAAAAGCAGCCGCGGCAAACAGGTCGGGCCAACGGTCGGGGGATGGCCGCTGAGTCTGGATTGCGCCGCGTTCCTCTTTTTGCTCCACAGTCATGAAAGGGATACCTCCCGCGAACGAGCCGCCCCCTGGGCGGCAATTCTTTTCCGGACATGCCATTTGAAGATGCTCGCGCGGGCAAGGTTCCCCTGCACGTCGGCCGTCGGATCACGTTGGGCGACCGCCGAATCGAGCGTATCCGAATGTGGACGTCGTCATGATGCGGAAAGCGAAAAGATTCACAATGCCTGTTTTGCCGAACAATGTAGGCGGACTCAGATAATTGCACCGCGATAAGCTGCGATGCCTAAATGAAACCGCCAGAGCCGAACGGCGACAACCTGATTGCGAATGCGGCAGACTGTCCCTATGACCCTCGGTCTCACCACTGCTGTTGTCGCCGCCATTTGCTACGGCGTCGGGTCGATCCTGCAGGCAGCCGCGGCACGCGGCACAGCCCAGGTCGAGGGACTCGATCCGCGGTTGCTCGTCCGGCTCCTGAGATCCTGGAAATATCTGCTCGGAGTGGGCCTCGACGGCCTCGGGTTCCTGCTCGGTCTCGTCGCCGTCCGTTCCCTCCCGCTGTTCGTCGTCCAGTCCATCGTGGCGAGCTTCCTCGCCATCACCGCCATCCTGGGCGCGATCTTCCTGAAAATGCCCCTCTCGCGCCGAGACAAGGTGGGTATCGCGGTCGTCGTCATCGGCCTCGTGCTCGTCGGGTCCTCGGCGGCCGAGGACGCCGAGGTCGCCGTATCGGCGGCCGAGACCTGGGGTGTCCTCATCGCCACCGTCATGCTCGTGGTGCTTGCCATCCCCGCAGGGCGGCTCAACGGTGCCGCGGGCGCGACGGCTATGGGTGCCGTGGCCGGCCTGGCTTTCGGGGCAACGGCAGTGGCAGCGCGGATGCTGCCCGACGACCTCGCGGCCATCCCCGCCAGCCCCGCCACCTGGGCGTTGGTGCTGGGCGGAGTGACCGCGCTCCTGACTTACTCGGTGGCCCTGCAGCGTGGCACCGTGACGCAGGCGACGGCCCCCGTCGTCGTGGGCGAGACCATCGCGCCTGCGATCGTCGGTCTCACTCTGCTGGGCGATGCACCACGGCCGGGATGGGGAATCGTTGCTGCGATCGGTTTTGTCCTGGCTGTCGCCGGAGCGGTCAGCCTCGCTCGTCATGGAGAAATCGAGGAAGAGGCACCCTCGACGTGAGCGCCTACTGTCGGCCCCGCGCCGCGACCACCCCGAGGCAGACGATCCAGGCGCTTATGCCGACGATGTGAATGCGCTGGGACACACCCACAGCCGATGACGGCTCGGTGGCACTGTCGAAATACCCGAAGACGAGACTGGCGACCACTCCGACAATCCAGAAAGTCCACCACGCGAACCTTTTCAACCATCGAGGACCGGTGGTACGTGTCGCGAACCAGACCGCAGCGACACCGGTGAACAGTGCAACGTTGGAGAGCAGGCTTGCGCCATCGTGAATCTGCAACTGAAGCTGGTCGGACGGTGACGAACACGTGACGCTCGGGCCGCACGGGGCCGACACCACGGCGGCTGCGATTGCTCCGAGCGCAAAGACCACCGTCGCCCAGACAGCGACCTCACGCCACCACCCCGAGGGCAGCGCCGACCTCACCGGCGGCAGTAGCGCGACCACAAGCACGGCACACACGACGTCGGTGACGCGCAACAACACTGCGTTCGGCTCCCCCGGGGCCTGCAATTCGCTGACGACCTCACCCAGGCCACGGAAGTCACGCAGCACCCAATCGATCAGGAAGTTGGCGTAGAGAAACGCGGCCACCAGACCGATCCCGATCAGGACTCGCGACCGAATGTTCGTCATGAGCCGACCCGATCACTTCGGCTGCGCCGACTCGACCATTCCCGCGAACGTGGACTCGAAAGCGCCAGCAGTACAAGGATACTCCCGCCGATGGCGGGGAGATCACCGATACCGAGCGGAGCCCGGTTCCCCAGAGTGGACGCAAAACCCACCAACGACGTCAAGGCACACGCGGACATCAGGCCGAGTCGGGCCCACTGATAGCCGGACATGACCCGCAGGGCGAGGAAGACATCGATCACAGTCAACGAGACAAGCACGGCCACCACCGTCCCTACGGTGACCGTGCTCGTCAGATCCACCACGTCGCGGCTTCCCAGCCGGACAAGCAGGTCCGGAGCCGTGAGCAGCAGCAGTGCCAGCGTGAGGTAGCAGACACCCCTGAGCAGTGCCAAGCTCGATCCGAGCATGATCATCGCGGGACGGCGGTCCCGGCTGTCTGTCGGGACATCGTGCTGGACCGACGATGTCGTGACGGCGCTCAGATCGAGGATCGGCAGATCGCCGTCGGTGAGGATGCGATCGCCTCCCCCGTTCCGGGTGTGATAGCCGGAAGCAAAGCGCTCGAGCGTCCGCACCGTCACCGCCGGCGCAGCCTCCGTGAGGGTACCCACGACGAAGTCGCGTTCGACGTCGATGTCCTCCTCGATCTTGTGCGTCACCTGCAATGTGAAGAGCGACAGTCCTACTCGTCGGTCGTACGTCGCGGCACCCAGCCAGTGCACCGGGAAGCCACCCGGTAGCAACCATCCCGGCGGACATCGCCACAGTCGCAGGTGGTGCCGCTTCGAAGGACTGCCTGCCACCTCGCGCTGATAGGCGAAATCCTGCTGTCGACCGAAGAGATACAAAGGACTCACCGGTGCCTGCGGGTAACTGCGCCTCGACGCGATACGACGCACCAGTCGCCACGAGGTGCCGAGGCCGAGATCGTCGGCGCGCGTCCACCCGGCGGCATCGAAAGCCTCTTGAATCTGCGCTTCGTCGCCCAGCAATCCGAGGTTGACGGGGTCGCCCAGCAGCCCATCGCTGGTGCGCGCGCGTCCGATGAAATAGTTCGGCACGTAGACGCTGGTGAGGATGCCATGCAGCCGAGGAAGTACGAGGTAGGTGACGAAGAGCCAGAAGACCACGAGCAGCGGTAGTTGCCAGCCACCGACCACGCCGTCGCGCAGCAGGACGTAGGCCAACCAGATTGCCGCCACACCCGAATAGGCGAAAAATGCCCAATCCACGACACCGACGAGCGAGAGCTCACGATCCTGCGATCGGTCGATCGACATATTCCGATTCTGCACGAAGTCCCACCGGCGGTATGACCGATTACTCGAATCGGCCGAAGGCCCTGGCTGTGTGGCAAGTTCACATACACGCTGTCACACAACGGAACAGCCGGCCGAATCGTCGGTGCCTCGATGGTGCTCGAAATGCGTTGTGTTGCAGCTGACAGCGTTCACATGGACTCCGGTGTCCCCAGTCGGACTCGAACCGATACTGCGCGGATTCGATGTCGCTGGAAGTGGATCCACTCGAACTACTCTGGATCCTACAGTTGTTCATTTGCAGCGTTTTTCGTGCAACGCAGCCCGGACTAATTCACCACCGATCGTATCGACCCGTGACACGCCGGTGAGCACACTCGATGCGAAGGCGGCGTGGAGATGTCGGATTGGCAGCGAATGCCTCCTGCTGCCTACTTTGCGAGGCGGTCGAGCCATTCACCGAGGAGGGCACGCTCGTTCGCCGTCAACGCCGTTGCGCCGTCGATCTGTTGCTTGAGTTGCATCGGGACGCCATCCCGGTCTTGCTTGCTCACTGGTTCGGCGAGGATCGCAGTCAGCGCCGCATCGCGCGCGCGAGTGGACAGGGACATATCCCGGGAATGCGCGGGCATGGCAAGGAGTGTGAACACGACTCCTACCCCGGTGGCGCGGATCATGTTGACGGCATCGGCGACAGGAACAGCCAACAGGCCGTCTTTTGCGGCTTCCTCGATCTGTGTGCGGAGGATCGCATCGATGGCGTTTGCTGCCGATGATGAGGTGCCCGTGCGTGGTTCGCCGTAGGCGATCGAGTAGACCTGCGGGTGCAGCAGCCCCCATTCGATATGCATGTCCCAGCCCTGGCGGAGTGAATCGACGGGGTCGGCACCGGGCGTCCATCCCGTCCAGGTTGCGAGATGGGCCGAGAAGCCGTGGAGTGCGACCTGGTCGAGGAGCCCCTGCTTGTCGCCGAAAATCCGGTAGATCGTGGGAGCTTGGATGTTCAGAGCAGAAGTGAGCGCACGTGTTGTGACGGCGTCGCGGCCTTCGGCGTTCAGAAGGTCGTGCGCGGTATCGAGAATGCGGAGACGCATCTCCTCGGAACGAGTCAACGCTTTCCTTTCGTCTCGGGGAACAGCCGTGCCGACGGGATGACGGTTCGAGTCCATGATCTCACCGGCTCGGACGAGTCAGAGGTTCTCGATCGCTTGCCCGACCCGAAAGAGGATCGCTTCGTCGAAATGCTTGCCGATCAGCTGGATGCCCACCGGCAAGCCGTCGACGGTGCCGCACGGCACGCTGAGCGCGGGATGGTGCGTGACATTGAACGGGGTGGTGTTCGTCGACATCTCGATCGACGCGGCGATCGCTGCGCCGGTGCCGTGCTCGGGGTCGGGAAGCGGACGAGCGGTCTGCGGGGTCGTCGGGGTGACCAGCACGTCGAAACGTTCGAGCACATCGTCGTACGCGGCGCGGAGAGTGCGGGCGCTGTTGACGGCCTTGGCGTAGTGCAACCGGCCGGCCTGCTGGTCGACGTAGCGTCCGACGAGGGTGAACAGCCGGACGTTCGCAGGGTGCGCGTCGACGTCGCCTCTGTGGTCGAACAGGTGCTGCATCATGTCGACCGGGTAGTAGTCGGGACGCCCGAAGCCGAAGCCCTGGTTACGAAGAACGGTCTCTGCCATGCCCTCGATCGCGATAGCGGTCCACAGCGCAGAACCCAGCGAGTGCAGCGGGATGGACACCTCCTCCACGATCGCGCCCTGCCGACCGAGGGAGTCGACTGTGTCACGGACCGTCCTGTCGACGTCTGCTTCGGCGTTCTCGGTTCCGAAGCCCTCCGTGAGGACACCGATCCTCAGCCCCTTTACTCCGTCGTCGATGCGGCTCGAGTAGTCGCCGACGACGATGTCACGTTGGCGGAAGTCGATGCCGTCGGAGCCAGCGATGACCGTGAGGAGCCGGGCGTTGTCGACGACGGTGCGGGTCATCGGACCGACGTGGTCGAAGTAGCCGTCGAGGGTGCCGATGCCGGTGTAGGGCACCAGGCCATACGTAGGCTTCAGGCCCACAACGCCGGACCAGGAAGCCGGCATGCGGATCGAACCCGCCTGGTCGGCCCCGAGTGTCATGTCCGCATCGCCGGTCACGAGCGCGACAGCGCTGCCACTGGAGGATCCGCCCGAGGAATACCCCATACGGTGGGGATTGTGCACGACACCCGTTGCGGCCGTGTGGGATCCGCCCGACATGCAGAAGTACTCGTTGGTCGTCTTGCCGATCACCTCTGCTCCCGCGGCGAGCACCCTCGTCACAACCGTCGCGTCCTCCTTCGGCACGAACGTCTCCAGCTCCCTGGACCCGTTGCGCATAGGCACCCCGGCGACCAGGATGCTGTCCTTCACACCGAGCCGTACACCGGCGAGTGGGCCCGAGTCGGCACCCGGAATCGATGTACGAACCTCCCACGCGTGGTGCGGATCTTCCTCGACTGTGGGAACGGTGTAGTTCACCGCGTCACGGCTGCGCAGGACCTCGGTTTCCGGGATGGCGCTGAGGGCGTCCAACACACCGACCATCCCGGAGATCATCGCTGTGAACTCCTCGGGAGCTTCGGCGATGTCGGTATAGCCGATTTCGGCTGCCAGGGAAGCGATTTGCGCCGAACTCGGCTTCTGAACGGACATGGGCGTTCTCCTGATCGATTCGTGTCCACAAACTGCTAACATAAAAACGTTAGCATGCGGAGGCCGCTGGTTTCAATGTCCAGAGAGACCGTGAAGGCTCCCCCAACGGTCTCGCGCGGGGATCACTGTGAGGCAGCTCGATCCGACGTGCTCGCCGAGCCGGTGCGCGATCGCCCCGGCGGCGTCACCGTGGACGGACTTACGCGGTCACCACGGGAGGGTGGTGCCGTTTGCCAATCTGCGTCAACTCCGCGATCGGCTGCAGTGAAAACCGGCCGCTCAACCGAGAAGAGATCGAGCAGGTTCGGGCCAGTCAGCGGATTTCACATCCGCTGCGCCACTTGTCTATTCACACCCACAGACATACGCAGAAGTTCACAACACCCGCTACTCCCCTGAAGCGACGAGGCGGAGCCACAGAACCTGCTCGGCATGGGAGCCAAGGGCCGGTGGGGTGGCCCGCGGGGACGTCTCCATTCTTGCGTCTACCGATCGCCCCGCGGTGTACGGTGACCGCGGGGATGGATACGGCTCGGGAAGAATGTCGGGGGATCATGACTCTGTTCGGTGTGCTCGATCGCGTATTGACTCGACGACTGCCTCTGCAGCCTCCGGACGATCCCCATGCCTCGATCCTCCCGACCCCGATCGACAACGACGCCTTCTTCCTCACCCCTCCCGGCATCGAGGACCTCGCACCCGGTGCGGTGATCCGGCAGCGCACGACCCGCGGTCTGGTGCCCCGGCCGCGAACGGCCCTGCATCAGTTCATGGTGCGATCGACCGACGCGCGGGGTCTCCCCGCCGGCGTCACCGCCTCACTGCTGATCCCGAAGCGGCCGTGGACCGGGCGCGGACCGCGGCCCGTCGTCGCCCACAACATGGCCATCGATTCCCTCGGAGCCAAGAGCACGCCGTCGTACCGGCTCGTGCACGGTGTCGGCACCGACCTCCCACCGGTGATGCCGCTCTGGCTCGCTCGCGGATACGCCGTCCTCGTCGCCGATCACCAAGGCCCGCGGATGTCGTACTCCGAAGGCACGATGGCCGGGCACGCCGTCCTGGACTCACTACGCGGGATGACGGCCGTCGCCCCGGAGCTCGCCGACAGCCCAGTGGTGGCCTACGGCTACAGCGGCGGCGCGATCGCCACCACGTGGACGGCGCAACTGCAGCCGAAGTACGCGCCGGACGTGAGGTTGGCGGGTGCCATTGCCGGTGGAACGCCCACCGACTTCTCGATGCTGCTGGACACCATGAACGGCACCATCGCGGCCGGCCTGCTGGGTGCGGCGAGCATGGGTCTCGCGCGTGAGCACCCCGAGATGGTGGAGTTGTTCGGCCCGAAGGCGCTGCTCTTGGCGTCCTGGGTGAAGGACATGTCCGTCCTCCCCCTGGCCTTGGGCGGGTTGGCACGCATGCGAATCGAGGACCTGGCGTCCGAGCCCGACCCGTTCGACTCCGACATCGCGCGGCGGGTGATCGCCGCGAACCGTCCGGGTGCCGACGCGCCGTCGGCACCGGTCGCGTTCTTCCACGGCTCCGCGAGCAAGTGGATCGGCGATCGCTTCATCCCCGAGGCCGGCGTGACTGCCCTGATCGAGCAGTGGCGCAGCAAGGGTGCCAACGTGCATTACGAGCCCGTGGCAGGCGACCACTTCATCGGTGCCATGACCGGACTGCCGTTCATGTTGCGTTGGACTGCAAGGCAATTCGCGATCAACGGTTCGAGTTAGCTCGCCGAAGCGACATAGCGCTGTGACCAGGAACGGCGGCGGATTTCGCAAGCCAGGCGAACGCTACGCGGTCCCGCTGGACTGGTCGCAGCCGTTGGCGATGCGAGCGTTCTACGACACAATCTTCCGGCCTGCGTTGGTCGCCGTCGACCTACCGGCGAGCGCCCAGGCAGACGGCGCGACGCCAGCAGTGCGCGGGGTGCGTATCCACGACCTACGCCACTCGATGGCGACAATGCAGCTGATGGCCGGGACGCACTTTATGCAGGTCTCAAAGTGGTTCAGCCACAGCATGTTCACGCTCACACTGGATACGTATGGCGACTGGATACCCGAAGAAGACGGCGGCGCTGGCAACCTGCTCCCGCCACCACCAACTGCTATCCCGCAACCTGGTGCGCAGGAATCAGAGCCGTCTAACGTGGTGAAGCTGTTCGGGAAGCGCTCGGGTTAGTTCAAAGTTTGCTTTAGGCTGGTCTGACCGACTTCGATCAGGTAACCACGCGCACTCTCTAAATCTGAAATTACGCGGTTCAACTGCTGTTTTGTCGAGCGCACGAGTTCATCGTCGGCCTGCCGACCGGCTTTCACGATTTCCGCCGCTCCCACAAATGCCGAAACCGGCCCAACGGACTCATTCACGACATGCCTGATCTTGACGCATGCATCCGCCTCTTCATGCGCTCCGATCACTCTAAGGCTCCCCGCCAGCGCTCCCAACTTTCGCGCATTTGCGTCCAACAGACTCATATGCTCGATAGCTTGTTCTTCTCCTGTCAGCACGACCGACTTCGCTAAATCGCCGCCAATCTCAATCGTCGTCTCGATCGCCGAAGAAAGAATACGCACCAAAGTATCGCGACGCCATTTCTCAAGCTCCAACAGACGAGCAGCGTCTAGACCTTTCTGGCTCTGCTCCAAGGTTTTTCTCAGTGCATTCTGATTTTCCTTAGTAGTAACCAGCAGAGTCGCGGATATGCCAACCAAGCTGGCCACCGCAACTACGCTGCTGGCGATTACGGGTATCCATTCCGCTGCCATCAGATAACCTTAAGAAGTCGCTCGGGCATCGCTTTCGATACGGATTCGATTGTTCTCTGTGACTTTTCGAGGATCTGCAGGACAAAAGTAAAGTAGCTAATTGCGCCTAGCTTGAGCTCCCCCGGTCTTCTTATTCCGTTATTCAGCCAGCTTTCAATCTCACCAAATCCGATTTTCGGATCGTAAATACTGAAGTTTGAATTGTGATCTTGCGGGGAATCGCCCAATTCCGAGCGCGACGCACCAAAAACAAAATCGACCGAAACCTTGTCCGCCCAATCAGCGGCAGCGGACGCCAGGAGGACTGCCATTGGACACGAGTACTCTCGATCGAGCAGGCCTACAAGTTTATCCATCGATGAAAAATTTGGCAACGTCATCTCAGGCCCATCGATGTAGATCGAGTCACCCTTTTCTATCCCTGGTGTGTCCAGGGCACGCTGCACAGAGCTCACCGCCAATGCGAGCGTTTCAGCAATGAGCGCGAGATTGGTCACCGACTCTGTTTGGATTCGCTCGGGCACAGACGTTCGGTCCGCGACGCGCAGTAACCGGTTCAGGTCGTTGGCGGCCTTTACGGCGTCGAGGGCTACCCAGCCCAGAAGCTCAAGAAGAGGCGCAGCACGATGGTCACCCCGGAGCCGTTGGGCATGCACCACAACAATGTTGGAGATCACTAGAGCAGGACCCAGCAAGACAAAATTTGACAGCACATTGGCGAGGAGCCCCGCTGCGTCGATTATGAGGCCACCCACGATACCGACACCAGTCAGGGCTAGTCCACCGCCGGTAAGCGCTAAAGGAAGGGGATCGTCCTCGCGCCGGGACACCCAGTTCAAGACGTTTCGGATCACCCCGAGATTGTACCGACCGGTACTGACGAGCCCCGGACGCAACGCGCACCGGGGTGGGGCCGGGGTGGCAGGCCACCCCACCTCCCCAAAACGCCCCTACCAGTGCCCCCAGTCGGACTCGAACCGACACTGTGCGGATTTTAAGTCCCTAGAAGTGGATCTGCAGGGAATTCCATGGACCTCATATTTGCTTATTTGCAACGGTTTTCGTGCATCGTCGTCCGGACGAGTCCATGCTCGATCGTACCGACTTGTGACACTCTCGTGACACCGAATTGCAGTCGGATTCGGTTCTCGCACTTGTCCGGGCGTCCATGAATGTGGACGGACCGAGGTGGACAATCCAATCTGAAGACGAGCGATGATCCAGCGGATCCGTGCGAGAAAAGCGCAGCAAAGTGGCCGTACGTGCGTAACGGAACCGCACCGATGGAGACGCCGCCGTGGCTCACATGACTGTGCAGCCCTCACGCAATAGACACGGCCAGCACTACCGAGCTTCGGTTCGGATTCGATCCAGGCGATTCGCTTCGCCCACGCAGTCCTTGCGAGAACACACTGTCGGACGCATGCGCCATGATGACGGTGGCGGCTATTTCGACGCGAAGTGAGGTCTGCAAAGTGAGTGATGAAACGCTCGGACGACGCGTTCGGTTCTACGGGGCACACGACTTGGCCACCGGCTGGCAAGTCCCGCGCGTCGTCGAAATTACAGAGCTGTTCGATCCGAACGAAGCGCTGACTAGCGCCGAAGCTGCCCTAGAACTCCACCACGTCCAGCAGTACCTCGAACTAGGGCTTTTACCGACCGCCTACACCGACGAAGCCTGCGCCAAGCTACAAGCACGTGCTCCAGAAATTCGAAAAGCGGTTGCGAGGTTCTTTTCAACCATCGACGAAACGAATTTCGCAACCCGGGTGGCTCGCGTCAACCGCGACTACCACCACGACCTGGTGGAACTGCTCAGCCGCTACAACGCGTTCGAACGCTGCGACAGCAGCACCGCTCTTCCTGCGCTCGCCGCGGCTGGTGTGCAGCTCCGGGAGCTACTCACCAGCAAAAAACTTGTCAAAGTCTACGACACCCAGATTCGGAGCCAGCTACTCTCGTCTCCCCGTGGTGCAGAACACCTCGTTCGAAAGTTCTTGGAGCAAGACACTCCAAGTCAAGTCCATCTACCCGAGAGCCTCACCGCAATCGATGCCCGCGAGCTACTCGCGACATACATCGACTACGCCGACGCAAACCCGAACTACATCAAGCTCATTGCGGCCGCCAGAGACGAACGTCGAGTCGGCATCGACGCAAGGCTCAGGCTCCGCGCAAAACGACGCAACGACCACACGACCGCGGCGTTCTTCGCTGACAACAGCGGCTTCAGGATGGGATGCAAAGTCGGTTCTTCCGAATCTCAGGATCAGTTGGTAATGATCGAAGAACCCACATCAGACGAACCCGACTCTCGGTACACCTATAGCAGCCACTGGCTCGACGACACCTGCGACAACGCCAACATTCTCAACAACTTCATGCACCTGTTCGGGTTCGTCGACCTTCAAGTACTGCTGATCTTTCCCTCCTACCGGGCCAACCTGGGCGTGATGGAACGGATAATGGGGATCTCTGGGAAGTCCGAGTACAAAACTGGTGTCGCCTTTCGTTTCATCGATATGCGCTCACGACTGCAGACTCACTTCTACCGCGATTTCTTGCAGACGAGAGGCATCGACCTGGAGCAGGTGATCGCGTGGTTCTTCGAGTCGTACCTCGTTGAGGATTTCGGGGCCGCCAATTTTTCGTTCACCCCGTCCCAAGGGTCTACGTCATACCTTCAGAAGACGAGGCACCTGTTTACCGAGATGGAGAGTGTCGCCAACCAATTCACGCTGTTCGTTGCAGACGGCCACCTCGACCGCGAGCTCCTCGCCATGAGCTCCGAGCCGACGCGATACAAGGACCTACCGAGCCTCCTAGACGGCAAGTACATCTACCCATCGGGCCAGGAGATCGATGGCGTCCTTCACCTGCTGTTTTCTGATCAGTCGAGACTGAACTACATCAGCGCAGATCTCAGTGCGGACGACGCAGCCGAACTGCTCCAAGAAAATCTGGTTGAGTACGGCGACTTCGAGGACTACCAGAAGCCCAGCATCGATTACCTCATGAGACTCAACATCCTTGTCGACGCAGGAAACCGAGTTCGCTTCGTAGACAGGGAACAAGTACACATCCTTCGATCCTTGTACAGCACTGAATCTGCCAGCTACTACCACCTGAGTGACACGGGACGCGCGATAGCCGATTCCATGGTGGAGAAAGGTTGGGTGATTCGCCGCTCCGCGTTGCTCACCGATGCCGAAGGAAAGTACTTCAACTATCTGCTCAATCAGGTGGACTTCAGCAACGGACCTCAACTGCGGAACAAGTACCTCCACGGGGTGCAGGTCGGTGCGGACGGTGACAACTCCCACTTCGACACCTACATCACCGCCCTGCGACTGACTCTGTCACTCGTTATTAAAATTAACGATGACTTCCAGCTGGCTGCATTCGTGACAAACTGCAAGGGCACTAGCTAGGGCGACAGCGTTCCCGTGCAGTCCGCGTTGTCCGTCACCACCAGGAAGCAACCGGGCGGATTCTCGCATCTCTAAAGCGGTCTATCGAACCGAACCAGAGCTTTCTTAGTAGTGAGTGGTTACGTAGAACAGCAGTTTCCGCACCGTCAAGTGGATGTTGACCGCTGCCCCCGGCGCGGTGTAAGCCCCAGACAATACGACGAATGCCAATATTCAGGGTTGCCAGCAATTATTGAAAATTCGCAGGAAGTGCGAACTCGAACCCCACCCCGATGGCTGCGTGCCTGAAAACAGTCTTTTCGAGGCCGTTAACTTGGGCAATGCTGATACTAGCTCGGCCAGGGACGGGTTGTTGGGTTCCTGGTGTCTGAACAACACATCGGGATGCTGATGCGCCAGGGGGCGGCCTGCCGAACGTTCCGGTGATATCGGATTCGTCCTTCGACCCGTACACCGAAGCGTTGAAAAACACCGAAGTAGACAAGCGTGATGCCAACGCGGCAGCTACCGCCAACTCTATGTAAGGACAGTTCAGCTCCACTCTCTCCCTCCGAAATCGGGCCTTACAGTCGCTGCTGGCTCATTGCCGCAGGCAGCCGTCACGTTGCCGTGCTGCTGTCACGATGCTGCCGCGCGCCCGGCATCACCGTCACCACAGCCGTCGCCAACGCCCGCAGAATGGCACCGTGCAACCGGGCCGCGCTGGCACCCATCACGACAGCGTCATCGGGACCGTACGCCGAGACAGCGATACCGGCTGCTGCAGCCTCCATCCGGCATCCACTCGGTCCCGACCCGGTCGTCTGGCACCGCCACTTAGAAGCCCGTCGCTACCCGATGCAGCAGACCCAAATCCATCAGCCGCACGAGTTCGGCCCGTGGGTGCGCGTAGACATCGGCCGCCGTCGCGGAGGACGCTCGACTGACTTGATTGTGGGACCTAGCGGTAGAGAACAAGCCGAACAGGCCCGAGGCCGTCCAGGCCAAGACTGGTTTTTTGGAATTGTATTGTGCCGTTCCCACAGCCCGCCTGGTTATTCTGGCGCGTACAGCTGGATCAGTGAGGTTGTTGCGCACCCTCGATTCCCGTCCAGAGTACCGCAGTCGAACTGTGGTGGCTGAGTGCCCATCACAGGTCTGGGCTGAGTTGAAGTATCGAGTGCATCTGGCGGTGCTTTGATGCTTTCAACATTTTTGACGTACTCGGCAATAACGGTGACTTGCGTGTATTGATCAAGAAACGGGGTCTCAAAAGAGATATCCAAGTCCCCACGAGGAGATGGGCCAAGAAACGAATCATATATTGTTTCGACGTGGTAATCCCACGCCGAACCGTCTGGAGAAGAAGTGGGCCGTAAGGGCGGCTGAGCTGAGGTGAGCGCAGCTCTTGAGCCAAATATTCTGACACTGACGTACCTGCTGGCAGCGATCTCACCAGCCGAGACAGTTGTCGTCGCCGTAAATCCGGTATCGCCTCGTTTTACAGATAGCGTAACGGTCGGTGCATCCGACGATGCCGTAATGTTGACTTGCAGGACAACGAGAAGAATCACCCCGCCTGCCAAGAGAAGCACCCCGAAAAAGGCCATCAGCCTTTGGTAACCACCGGCGAAGAACCCGGCACTTCCAAAGAAGACGGCCAGGACGACAAGCACAACCGCTACTCCGAATAGCGTACCGTGAGAGGCCATGACGCGCCCGAGATTCCCATCGCTAGTCAAACCGACTAGCCCGGCTAACGACACTGCGATCGGGACGCCTCCGGCCAGCAGAGTAAAGGCAGCCTTAACCCGATCGGACTCCGGTGCGTTTGGCCTAACCCATCCCGCGATTCTTGCGCCCATAGTCAATCCCCCCGGTTAGAGAGCTAGATCCTAGATCGCTAGTATCCACCTCGTGGCACCGTTTGCACAGGCTTTGAGCGTCTCTAAAACTGACGCCCACGGTCGCACGTTCAGTATCGCCGCACTGGTGATCTCGCAAGTTCGCCTGTAGTGTCGGGCGAATTCTGGGGTCACCCGTCTTTCAGAGTCTCACGCAGTCCGTCTAAGTCGGCCGGGCTAGCGGGACTGCCTTGTACTGGTGCGCTTTCATGTGGTCGCGTCTCCGACAAGCGCGGAGGTTCGACGGCGAAGCGGGTGACTTGGAAATATTGGTGCCTCTATCGACACTGAAGCGCGAGACCGCAGAATATGCGCCCGACCCAACCGGCAGTTACCGGACCGTCAGCCTGCGTTGCCGGTGTCTCGGATGTGGTTGCGTACTAGCTAGCAGCGTCATCCTGGCAGGTGGCAACCATGTATTGCAGCTGGTGCATCATGCTCGTTTGTCGATCCGGTGGGAGAGTATGGCGCGATGGATTGCAATAAAAAGAACGACCGGTGGCTGCAAGCGGCACGACTCACCATCCAACTGGATCGTCGCTCCGCGGGGCCGTTGGTAGTTGCCGGGGAGAACTCTGTCCGTTATCGATCCATGTTTCCGATTGCGCGTCACGCGCTCGCACAAGTGGACGCGGTGCTTGTGCTGCACGACGCCGGGCGCAGTTTTGTAGCTTCGGCCAATGCGCGTGTCGCTCTTGAGCATGCGCTAATCGCGCAGTGGGTTGTGTTGACGACAGGAGCGGAAACTCTGCTGGCCAACACAATTGAGAAGTCGCACAGTTTCGGTCCTGAAGGGTATCGCGCCTCACGCGCAATCGATTCCTCCTGAACTCAGTCCTTTACTGTCATTGCCCAGCGCCACGTTGCTGCCCCCGATTGAACAGATTTGCGGGAGATTCGATGGAACCGGGCTCTTGTACACGACGTACCGGAGCCTGACTGGAGCCGTGCATCTGTCTGGCGCGACCCTCACAGAGTACGTTGCGGTCGACGCTGGAACTGGAGAGATCACCCTTCACTCACAGCCTCGCTCAGGCAAGCCGCCGACTGATTTTGATATGGCGCTGGGTTGGGCAGCAGTTCTGAGCAAGGCTGCGCTAGAGATGCTGTTAGAGGACTCGTTGGATCTGGCCAGGGTCGAGGCGATCGCCCGGAAAGCCGGCTTGCCGCACGATCTCAGATCCGACGATCGATACCCTGAGCGACAGCCGTAGCGATCAGGCCGCACTGGAGATGCATTCAGTGCCTAGGCGTAGCGCCGGTGTCTCTGACTCAACGAGGGCAGAGGACGCCACAAGTTGGGTCAAAACGCCGCGAGCCAGATGTGCGACAAGAAATTCGATGTCTTTTCGCGGTGCGGAGCGCAGCGGAGTTCGGTTCGGGGGACGCCCGCAGGGTGGCCGGCACCGCCGGCAGGCGGGATGCATCACGCGCGTCGACGCCGGCGGGGTGGCCACCTCCCGGCCGTCGACCTCACAGGGTGATTGTGCGGGAGCGACGGGGCCGGCCACGCTCGGTGTCGCGGTAGCGCTGTTTTTGGATCGTGGGGCGGTTCAGCTCCAACCGGTTGTACTTAGCCGGGCCGTGTTCTGCGCGTCTTCGACTGTCGCGGTTCAACAGCGATATGGCAGGAGGGTGGACCGACCGGCTTGCGATAGTCTTCAGCGTCATGGCGGACGAGCGGGCTCTCGAAGCGTTACGGGCAGGCAGCGCGGCGTGGTTGCGATTTCGGGCCGCTGTGCCCTCGCCAGACATCGACCTCATCGGCGCGGACCTCACCGGCGCGAGGCTGACCGAAGCGAACCTCATCGGCACGAACCTCAGCTACGCGAACTTCGCCGGCGCGGACCTCACCCGCGCGGACCTCATCAACGCGGACCTCACCGGCGCGAACTTGACCGAAGCGAACCTCACCGGCGCGAACCTGACCGAAGCGAACCTCACCGGCGCGAGGCTGACCGAAGCGAACCTCACCGGCGCGAGGCTGACCGAAGCGAACCTCACCGGCGCGAACCTGACCGAAGCGAACCTCCCCGGCGCGCATGTCCTCGGCGCGAACCTCACCCGCGTGAACCTGACCTACGCGAACCTCACCCGCGCGTATCTCATCAACACGAATCTCACCGGCGCGGACCTCACCGGCGCGATATTTGACGGCGAGTTTGTTAGCGGCCTGCGGGTGTCCAGCGACACCCGTAGTACACAGGGTTTGGATGTCGGTGGGTTTCTCATCGGAAATCGGCCGTTAGGTACCAGCGGGACTGACGTGCCCGCTTCTGGCTCGGTGCGGATTGGGATTCCGCAGCTTCGGGGCGGCATGGACCCCGGCGAGTTGGTTCGCTTGTCGGATGCGATCGCTGTGATCGCGGAGCTGTCGCAACGCGTCGGCGTCGAGCTCAGACAGCGGATGCTGTCTGAGGACGACGGGGGTGGCGGGACCAGCGTCCTTACTGCAACAGCTGGGGACGAGTTCGGTCCGATTGTCGTGCGGCGCATCCAGTATGGGAGTCCCTATTTCCAGGAACTCTGGGACGCCGCGGGGCCGTATCTCGCGGGGGGCGGGGCAGGGATGGCAGCGACGACGGCGGCGGTCGTGGCAAAACGTGCGCGGGACGGTGCCCAGGATGCGGGACGTGTCTGGTCGCTGATGCTGACGTTGGCGCGGAAAAGTGAGCGGGATGAGTATTTCGCGGCACGGATTGCGCGAGCAAAAGCAAATACAGCTGAAGAGCTTTCACGGAAAGCTCGTGCCGAGGCTGACACCGCAGAACACGAGAGTCGTCGGGACAAAGCAAGTGCTACAAGCGATTCAGTGCCAGAAGTAGCCGAGCCGGAGTTGGACATACTTCGACTGGCTGCGACCCCGACGCGAACCGAGCTCGAGCAGCGTTTGCACCAGTCGGAGCTGGCGACACTTGCGTCGAGAGCGGAGTTAAACCGGATCGCAGGCATCCTGGCACCGTTTCTGGCGGGCGCGGTTGAAGTGTCGCGCCAAAGCGAACCGGCATAGGGCCGCCGCCTCGGTGCGTTGGCTAATCGCCTAACCCGCAAGCGAACTGAGGTGACGGTAGAGGGTTGCTCGGCCAATTCCGAGTACTGATGCGATTTCGGTTTTGGGTGTGCCGTCGTCGAGCATGCGGCGGATGTGACGGGCTTTGTCGGCGTCGATCTTGGCTGGCTGTCCGCCGATGCGGCCGCGTGCGCGTGCGGCTGCGAGGCCGGCCATGGTGCGTTCTTTGACGAGATCTCGCTCGAATTCGGCAAGTGAGCCAAAGATGTTGTAGGTCAGTCGACCTCCGACGGTTGAGGTGTCGATCCCTTCGGTGAGACTGCGCAGTGTTGCGCCTTTGGTTTCGATGAGGTTGACGGTTTCGATGAGGTGACTCAGGGAGCGACCCAGTCGATCGAGTCTCCATACTGCAACCACGTCGCCGGCGCGGATGCTGTCGAGTAGCAGTTGCAGCTGGGGGCGGTCTTTGTCTGCTCCGGATGCGACTTCTTCCCAGATGCGGAAGCAGCCGGCGGCTGTCAGTGCGTCTCTCTGTAGATCCAGCGACTGATCGGTGGTCGAGACTCTCATGTATCCCAAAACGGCGCTCACGAGGATGACTGTCTAAGAAACGGCCGACAAGGCACAGGCGACGCGTCAGAGGGTGAGACAGGTTTCTGAGACACATCACGATTGAGTCTCGAATGTTGATCCGGCGGGGGGCTAAACGGCTCCTGTCCCCTGTTCGGGACCGAATCGGCGGTGTGCGATCGCGCCTTCGTTCGGCCCGCGACCGTGTCTCACCGATCGATGCGCCAGAAACGAACATTTCTGATGCACCGCTCCGAAACATTTCGACTGTTACGTTCTCGCGGTCGCAGCGTAGGTCGCCGGTCTAGGATCGGCCTGTGCAAGCCGCCATTGCTTCAATGAATCTGCCCTCGGGTCCCGTCGTTCGGGTCTACAGCAGCCCCGAGAACTACCGTGACACGCCAGTTCGGAAGGCTGATCCGAAGAAGCCGATCAAGTTTGCGGTGGGCTCGCCCGGTCGTCGATCAGGATTATGGCGAATCTGGTCTCCGAAGAATACGGCCGATGTCTACGTTCAGCCCCAATCAATCGAAAGCCTTGCGAAGGTAAGTCTACATGAATCAGGCGATTGGCGCTGCCAGGTGTTATTCGAGAAGTTCGATAGTGCCGATCTTCGCTTGGTAAATTTGCCTGACGAGTCCAGTCGGATCATCGATCAATGGAAGCAACACCCACCGTTCGCCGACGGATGGACTGATGCCTTGACTGTCATGGTTCCGGGTGTCGACGTCGTAGATGTTCCGGGCGATGAAATCAAGAAGATGCGGACCATCCATTGGACCGCTGAACCACCGTGGGGGGAGGCCGCGGAATTTCGCATTACCCTCATCAAAAAAGATCATTCTGCACTGCTCTTCGACTGGCCCACGTCCAAGAGACTGAGTGTCATCGGAGCTTATCGTGTCGTAACCGGCGCCACTGTCGTGGTTACTCATCACCGCACAGAGCTCACGCACAAGGTGAGTCAAGCACTCACGCGCGTCCGGGCTGAGCAATACGCCCGCCTCCCGTCTAATTTCTCAATCTCTGCTGAAACCGGACCTAGAACTGTCGCCACAACGCATTTCGCTGACGGGTACCGGGTTTACTACGACCTGGCTCTCACTGGGCCACCGCACGTTACCTGGTCGTGAGTCGATACTGAGCCCTCTCGCAGTTCCGTGAGCGTTAGGAATGCGCCGAGGCCCTGCCGCCCGGGCCTTACGATCCCGACGCCACCAACGTCGGCTTACTACTCCCCTGCCTCACGGATCGGCGCGCCTCGGAAACCTTTGTTAGCAATACAACGCAAGATCATGCATAGCCATGCACAGATTCATATCCTGACTCGCCGTTGAGCTCTCCGGCGGCACAACCAGCATCGAGCTGGCGTCAAGCGTGTCAGCGGCAAACCTCTCGAACCAGGCAAGAATAAGTAGCTACAGTCGTTTGACGAGTTTGTAAAGATAGAAATAGGGCTCTTGATTGCGCTTGGTGATCTCGTCGAAGCGGGCCTTCGCGACACTCAACCCACTAGTGATCACGCCACCCGCCAAAGCGCTACCCGCGCCCATGCTGGCGAGGTTGGACAGAGCAATGGGCGCGTTAGACAGCAGTAAAGCTGACCCTGCGCCTACGCCGGAGACGACGGTGGCGACCGTGGTCTTCATCGACGTAGCGGCATCCAGTACGACCTTCGTCTTGGCCAGCTCGCGTTGAAAGTCACGCAACTTCGGCTCGACTTGGTCTCTGAACAGATCCTGGATGTCAGCTTCCATATTGGAGTAGTCGAACGCATCTGACTTGATCGTTTCCGCAGCGATTTTCATCTCCGCGCGGTAGGACAACAACGGTTCGCGCAGCTGCTCTCGCGCGTCTAAAACATCCTTCATTGACGCTTTTGGGAACGTGGGCAGTTGCGCAATCAACCCCGCGCCCACGGCGGCTCTACGAGCTCGCGCCTCAGTGTAGCCATCCGTTAGTGGTTCGCTGGAAGACTCCGCATTCAAGACTCGCCGCGACATTCTTTCGTCCAGGACCGGTTGGAAGCGCCGGTCTTTGAGCAGGCGGCCCAGTGCTTCGGTGTATACCGAAGCACTGTCCTGGGTCGGGTCGAGCGCGAAACCATCCGGAGCGAGCGTCAATAGTCCGAGATCCATGGCCTGCTGAAGGTCTTTCATGTGCCCTGATTCCAGTACTGAGCCGATGTCGTGAAGGTCGGGTGTCAGCTCCTGGATGGACAGCAGGTGTTCGAGGGCCTCCATCATGCTGGGGTTGATCCTCCGAGCGCGCCGGCGTATCTCTTTCCGTTGCGCACCTGTAAGAGTCGAGCCTCGTAGAACAGAAGGGTCGAGTCCTAGCCCCCGGAGTACGTCGTCAGTGTGGGCAGCTAGGTATTCCATCCGTCGCTCGTAGCCAGCGAGGTCTGCGGCCCGGAAGTCTTCGAGCATGGCCGCTGAGTACGAGAAGAGAGTCACCGAATCGGCGTAGAGAAGTGAGGACTTGACCATACGGAGATCGTCCTCAATCGAGAACGCTACACCGCCCCCTGAATGAGCAGTGACAACAGCCATACGGAGTGCAGAGGTTCGCCCGCCCGCTTCCAACCCTGTCTCCTTCATAGGTCATGAGGTAACCGCATCACAACGCCGCGAACAACTGACGGGCTTCGAATACTAGATGTCTCACCTGCGAGTGTCCCGGCAACGGTCGTTTCTGAGGCAGACGCGAACGACGAGCAAATTGCGGCTCGAAGCTTATGATGCGCTCATGGGAACGCCACGGTCGGTGCCAGGGAGGCGGGTCGCAGGAGGTTCTCCATCGATCCGGCCAAGACACGAAAACTTCATCCAACGCCACCTAAACCGCATAGCCAAATCCCGGTACTGGAGGACAGCGCTACCCCTGGCAACCATCATCACAGTGGCCTCGACGGTCTTTTTTTCGATGAAGACGCTTCAGGCGTCGACTGACCAAAACGAGCTCAGCGGCCAAATCGCAATAAGCGAACGCTACACGACCGCGGTTGAACTGCTGTCGTCCGACGACATCACGTCACGAGTGGGTGGGATCTACGCACTCAAGACCATTCAGGATGAATCCGCAGAACGCGCAGCCGTCGTGACATCATTATTGTCCGCATTCGCGCGCACTTTCTCCGCTGATGGAACTGAAATCATGGACGGAACCGACCAAAAATGTCCTAGACCAAGCATGAATCCTTTTACAGAGCAGCCAATGCCGGACGCGGCGGGTATTGGTAGGCAGACCGATGCGGAGGGTGTGATCCGAAGTGCGTACCAGCCCCCTTCAGACTTGCAGGCAGCGGCTACCGTGTTGGCGCAACAACCCCAATCGCTTCCAAATGACTCACCCACTCATGCTGATTTCGGCTCATCATGCCTGGTAGGAATCACATTCAGGAACGCATCTCTCAGTTCGGTGGATTTCGGAACCTCCACGATTACTGGTGCCGATTTTACCGGTGCGAGCCTGAGTGGGGCCAAGCTAAGTCACGTGAACAGCAGCCTCACCTTCACCTGGGCCTACATCGACCCAGGCGCGACGTTCGACGACGCAGACTTAAGTTACATAGACTTCCGCGGAACTGACGCCAGGCAGTTGTTCAAGTGGAGCATGAAGGGAGCAAACCTGAATCACGCTGTCTTTGACGGCGTCGACATGGTTGATCCCATTTATTACTACAGATATAATCCCCCCGAGCTTTCGAGGACTTTGAGTAGCCCAAAAGTGAGCACAATACTGAATGACGAAAGTAATATAATGCATGATCCAGGCGGTTATCGAACACTCTTCGCTGGTGCTGACCTGAAAGGTGCATCGTTTCGGTTCGCCAACTTCGCCGGTGCGGACCTGAGCTTGGCTGTAAATTTGGAGCAAGCGGACTTGACGGGGATTTACTACAACCGTGACACTTCATGGCCGGAAGGCTTCACCCCGCCGCCAAGCGCCTATTGCTTTCTCCAATCTGACAAAAATTGCCCTCAATACCTCCCCGCCAAGTAGCGTCATCTGCTCGCCCCGACGTAGTCGACCTCCACAGCAGCAGACGGGTTGCTATCGACCGCAGCCCTCGGCTTCAAAGACCGCCTAAAAGATGATGGGGATGTCGGCGCGCAGGGTATTGCGGTCTACCTCTCGGACACTGGTCTGCGTCCTAGAGTGCGTTTATGGACTCTCGCGGCGCAGGTGACGACGATCGGCGCACGAACGAACGCGAGGACAGAGGCAGTGACATGAGCGACCTTCCTGCCGGTGACGACAGCAGCGATGGTGTGGTCCTTCCCGTGGTCTTCGGAGCCGGGTCTTCGCGGCGCGGCGGCACCCACTGCTCCGGTGGGGAACCGAATTCGGTCGCACCCGTCGAGGACGCGGTGTTCGAGGGTCTGGTGATCGAACTGACTACCCGGCAGCGCCGGTTCGTCGAAGTCGCAGCGTTGACTCTGGCCGACGATGTCTACGACGCGATTGAAGAGCTACACCGACGCCCGGAGTCCGCATCACACAGCTCGTCTATTCTCAGTGACTTACCGCCTGTGACATGGACGCAGCCGGCGGCATGGTGGCGCGAGCAGGCCCGCGGCTTCGACGATCTCGCGATCGAGGCACAGGCAGGTATCGACCCCGATCCGGTCTGCAACGGGGAGGAGATGGCGCTACACCTGATCCTCGGTCGAGCACGGGCAATGGCCACCGACGAGTCCGATCGCCACTGCATTTGGTCGGCGGCATAGGTGCGCACGACAACGACGACTGGGAAGGTCCGCTGGACTTCCTGTTCCAGGACCACGATGTGCTGACATAGTTCGACAACGACCTCGAACCGTTTTCCAATGCAGCCAATCTCGCGCCCGCCGAGTGGTTCACCCCGTTCGTCGACACCGAGTCACGCAGGGCCCCTGGCGGCTTCAGACGCTGACAACCCCACTGTGACACCTGCTGCGATCGTGCGGCTCGGTTCAGGTTCTCAGCTGTTCTCCAACCTCACAGCTAGGTCTTAGAAGACTCGTTCCTGGGAAATCGCCGCGCGGGAGTTCGGCCCACGTTTGTGGCACAGTTCGGCGGCTGGTCGCCGAGTCGGGTGATTCGCGGAGCAGGGCGGTGACAGAAACGTTCGTTTAAGTCACCCCCCTGGGCGCTGCGTTGTGCGCAGAACGCTACGCATGAGTGACCTATAGCATCGGGTCCGTGAGTCTGCCCAAGCTATTCATAGGTTCGTCCCGCGAGGGAAGCGACGTCGCCTACAACTTGCAGAGCGTGCTCCAAGAACGACGGGTCTGTGAAACCACTGTGTGGGATCAGGGCGTGTTCGCGCCTGGAGGGTATGCGATCGACAATCTGATCGACGTCGCGCGGAACCATGATTTCGCGATCCTCGTTGCCTCCCCAGACGATACGACGACCATCCGGGGCAGTACGTCGCCCGCGGTACGTGACAACGTCATTCTGGAGTTGGGCCTTTTCATCGGTGTGCTCGGCAGAGAGCGTGCGTATCTCTTGCTCACGGGCGATGCGCGAATCCCGTCGGATGTCTTCGGTCTCACGACTCTCAAGTACCCGATGCGTGAGGATGGCAACGTGGAGGCTGCCGTCGGGCCGGCTGTACTACAGATCCGGAAGCAGGTGGAGAAGTTGGGGCCGCGGCGTGCGGGTTCCACGGCTGTCGCATCCGACGTGAGTCGCTCTCTGGAGGCAGAACTGGAGCTGTTGTGCGCTAACGCCGAAGCCCAGGGATGGACAGTGAAGAAGAACAGCAAGACCACACTGCGTCTCGTGTCTCCAAACGGATCCCGAGTCCACAGTCTGACTAAAGGCAACGCCCAGTTGACCCGCGACGAGTTGCGGACCTTCGCTGCCAAGCTGCGAGGGGATGGGTTGAGAGTCAATCAAGCGGTTCTAAGGCCTGCAGCGCAATCACCCCTTTGAGTCGAGCGTGCTCCCCTGCACGGTGGCAGCTACCGTGCGGCATAACGCTGTCGCGCAGGGAAGCGGCACTCAAACCCGGGCTCTACCAGGAACGCCGTGAGGCGCCGCGCCTCGGCCAGCTTCTGCACACCACGTTGCCCGCAGCATCGCGCTGCACGCCCGCCGCCTGGGCAGGCTCAACTCCGCTTTTGTGGGTCCACTGACCGCGTCAGTCTAGTGCCGCAAGGGTAGTTAACTAGCCATCAACACCGCAGCACTATCGACGTGCGGTGCGGGCACCACATTTTGTATCCGCCAGGGTGACAGTACGTTCGCAGCCCGGCCTATTTGAAGCAAAATCTAAGGCCCCATGCTAACAAGTCGCCTAAGCGGAGGGACTCGAACCCTTTCGATACCACGTGGTCAAAGGTTCACGGTGTCGCTGAACAGGCGTTTCAGTATCACTGGACCTCGGCCGATGGCAGTCAATCCCCACCATTTGTGGGCAAAGGGTGGTCACAGCAAGCGAACGTAGCGTGACTGAGAAAGCGTCCTCGCTGACATTCGGGGGCACTGAAGCACTGCCACGCAATTCTCACGGCGTCAGGATCGAAAGCCACAATCAATCCACCCACGGCGGCCACGTCCGCCCTCGATGTCCTAATGGGCTGGAGTATTCCGTCGGAAGTGAGTACGAAGCCGGGAACAGGGGACCTGAGTCAGTCACTGCGCTGAAGGGGCCGCCGCCAGCGGCGTTCTCAGTTGCACGCGTTGCGCGTGTGGCGCGACACTTGAGTGCCCCCACGTGCGATGGTCTCCCTGTGGCGATCAACGAGTGGTGGGCCTCGATCCCAGCCGAGCGATACTGGATGGAGACGATCCGTAGGAGTGATTTCGGCGACGGCATCAGAGCCCCGTTCAAGAACAAGAACGGGGCAGCAGCTCCCTACTGGGAGCTTGTGGATCATGTTCAAGACGGTGACGTGGTCCTGCACTGGACTACTGAGCGTGACGGACATCCGCCTCAATTCGCCGGGTGGTCGAGAATCGACGGGGTTCCCTACGACGTCGACAATCTCGTCTACAACGACAACAGCCCAACCAGCGGTCGCGAAGCGCTCCTCCGTGACTACACCCAGTTCAGAACCACCGTCACAATCGATGATCTGAACAGTCGACTGAGCGGCATTCGGGCTGTGGAGACCGCAGTACAAGCCAATGTCGATGGTCTCATCTACTTCCCGTTCGCCTTTTTCGACAACGGGACACTCCGGCCAAAGCAGGGCGGGTACCTCACCAAATTCCCATCGGCTCTCTTCGATGTCCTGCCCGAGCTGAACGATGCAAAGCTAACCGACCCCGGTTCGGCTGAAGATGCGGACGAGCACACCGAGACCTCGGCGACCACGCGATCCGATAGGCGACAAGCACGTGAGGGCGGCTATATCTCCGACCCCAAAGTCCGGCGGGCGATCGAGATGCAAGCAGTGAGTCAGGCCATACAGCACTACTCATCGTTGGGCTATCGATGGAGGGACGTCGGATCGTCAAAGCCCTATGACCTACTCCTTTCGGGCACAGGCGATCTCCCCATTGAGCGTCACGTCGAGGTGAAAGGGTCCACCGGCCCTGCCACCAATGTCGAGCTGACACGTGGCGAGGTCGATCATGCTCGAACCTTCCAGCCCACCGATCTCTTCGTGGTCAGCGATATCACCTGGCACCGAAGCGGCGACGACGTAGTCACCACATCAGGGACCGCCATGGTGATCGACGGGTGGGCACCCGCCGACACCGATCTCAAGCCGATTCGGTTCCGCCATGCCGTGCCCGCACCATTACTTAAGCCGGTTGGCTAGGGAGGCTGCGACTTCCCGATATGAGGGTATGTACGATTTCCGGAACTGAGAGGAGGGATCGCAATCGTGGCAGATGTGCACGATGTTGCCGCCACAGTCCTTGAGCTTCACGGTCGCCCGATGAGCACAATGAAGCTGCAAAAGCTTGTCTACTACTCGCAGGCTTGGCACCTCGCTTGGACGAACCGGGCGCTCTTCGATGATCAAATCGAGGCTTGGGCAAATGGGCCGGTCACAGTGTCCCTCTATCGTCATCACCGGGGTGAGTTCGAGGTCGCAGTCTGGCCCCTCGGAGACTCGGGAAGGCTCTCTACCAGCGAATCTGCGGTAGTCAAGACCGTTGTCGAGACTTATGGGCCACTTTCCTCACGCGTTTTGAGTGACCAGACACATCGCGAAGACCCCTGGAGACTTGCCCGAGGTCCCTCCAAGGCAGGAGAACGAAGCGACGCCCAAATCTCACCGGTTGTGATGCGTGACTACTACCAGTCAATTCCGCGGACTGCGTCTTGACCGGCCAACCGCTCCCCGCCAGAGACCCGCATGTGGCCCCGACCGATGATGTGCCCCCGTTGGCAGCCCTCATTAACGACGCTTTCGCTTTCGCCGCAAGCCAGGGTCGATCGGGCGACTCGATGACGACCGCAGTACTGAAGAACACTCTGCTTCTGCTGACCGATCGCGAATTTAACGAGAGTGTCTACGGCTTCGGTTCATTCATCTCGTTGGTTCGGTCACTCGATGATCTTGTGACCGTAGAGGGAACAAAAGCACCTTTCACCGTCAAACTAGTAGCTCAGCCTCTAGAAAACGCAGAACCAAAGGGCAGCGCTCGCGTGACCAGTCATGGGCCCGCTGCAACTTCGGAGCTGGACCTTGAACACTTGCGAGTGCGAGAGGACCTCTGGCGCGCGGCGTTGGACTACACGACGCCGGGCGGCTATTGGTGGATCGGTGGCAAGGCAATTCGAGCGGAGTCCGACTTGCCACCCGCAGATGGCACTCGAATTCCACAGATAACCAGAGAGGAGCTGAACCAGGCGCGGGAGCGTTTCGGCGACCAGTTCCTCACAAGCGAGGAAACGGAACGCTGGATAACAGACGCTCGAGGAGCAATTAAGGCCCTGCCGGCGAAACGAGCAGAGTGGGCCATCGAGCTGAAGCGGCTGGTGGTTGATCACCTTACGGACTGGTTTAGACGGTCTCCTGAGCTGAGCCCCCCTAATGACCTTTTCGCCACCAACCTCTCGGGCCGCAGGCCGAGCCGCACACTTGTTGTCACCGAACCCCCCGCTGTGAGCGAGGACGCACATAGTCTGCTGGCGTTGGTACTGGATGTTGTGCGGGCGATGACAGAGGACGAACTCAAGGCCTTACAACTACCCGCGTCCGCCGTCTCGCGTGCACACCTGCGGTGATGGCGCAGGCGAACCCGCCAGCCAACACTGCGCCCGAGGATGACATTGAAAAGGACCCGACCCTGGATGAGGGCTATCGCGCCGGCGACAGTCCCAGCGACATCGATTGGCCGCTCTCAATTTGGCTGGTAAGGGTACCTAACCCATCTCGGGCGCAGCTTGAGACAGTACAAGCACTTCGCGCCGAGATTGATGAACGCGGGCTTGGTCCCGTGACAGAGGTTGTCGGCGAATTGAAGAACCCTCAGGGTGAACAGCGCATCACAGTTCTGAAAGCCTGCGACGTCAAGACGCTCTACCGAACTGTGCACCGGCGTCGCACCATCGTCCTCGCAACTGGAGGCGTCCGTGTGCAGAACGACCCGAGTGAGCGGCCAACACGAAAGGACAGTCAGCCACTGGAGCACTACGTGAGCCAAAAGGCGTCTTTCCAGCTGGTCACGAAGGCCGCCGAAGCCGCGCGATCGATCGACAACGGACTCGCCTGGTGGCTGAAGCCACCGGTTCTACGTTCTTGGGCAGACGAGCCACGACTCTTGCCGGCCGTCTGCTTTGCGGGGCTCGATCGCTTCGGTTGTCTGCGCGACCGAGAGATCAGCGATTTTAAAGCTGCTCACGCGCGCCCGTGGACCGACATCCAGGGGAAAGAGTGGGGAATTGCAAAGGCGATGCATACGCGCGATTTACTTCACGTTGCGGGTACGACGCTGCCACTCGGCTTCCACTGGGATGTGCAGCTGAAGGCTGGCAAAAAGACGCTTGCGAACGGGTGGGAACGATGGGAAGGAGTGACGAACTACGTCAATATCCATCCGAATGCCTTCATCCGCCCAAGCACCGGCACGAAGGTGTATGACTGCAACCGCGCCGGCGCGGTTGAGCGACAGCCGAGGACGCCTTCACACCGACGGAAGGGTCGTAGAGGCCGTAGATAGCAGCAATGCCCCGCCAATAAAGGCGAGGCATAGCCAAACGATCGAGTCTTACGTCCCAAGAAGTCGTTGTTCTGACGGTGATCGCCGTAGGGGGCCGGAGGTAGCTGTAGGGGAACAGGTATGTTGTTTTAAAGATTTTCCCCCGCTCGATCTAGCTCTCCATCAGTCATCAGCAACTTCAGGGGGCGAAGCCACGGTCTAAGCCGGACTTCATATCCACGTCACACACTTAGCTAGCGAGCGTGTTCGGCCGACATCAGGATGGTAGCTCTGTTTTAGAACTTAAGCAAAGCAGAGCAGGAAACCTTGGCACCCATCTTAACCCTCAAGCGGCAGGTCAACGCCTCACAGGGGCCCAACCGGTCCCGCGCACCAGCGAGGCCCCAAACATGATCGACCTAACCAGCAAGCCGGTGTAACCGCTAGGTGTCGAGCATGGCGGCGAAGCCAGCAACGTCGGGTCGTACATCCTCAAGAACAGCGTTCTCTAGCTCGATCGCCAAGGCGCGCAGGACCGCGTCACGCTCATCGAAACTTCCTTGGCGAACCACTCTGTTTGAGATCCTCTGCCTTAGCAAGGCTTGCTCGCTGGCGGATAGCTTGGTCTGTTCCACCATTGCCATCAACTCTGCCAACGCGGACACCCCAAACGACTTGCCAGTTGAAATCACTTCCATGTTTGGGATTGGCCATGCCGTAACCCGCGCTGGGTTCACCTGGTCGTACAACGTTTTCTCTGAGCCTGTACGCGGGCCCGGACGGTAGGGACGGTAGGGACGCTCACCCATCCCGACAAAGACGGCCTTGCCGTCGTAGACCACGAACCCTGGGAGGGGTTCAGAGGAATTTGCTACCGAAGGTGTCGTCCGGGGACTTCCACCGCGCGAACCCTCGACCTCAACACTTGCAATCAGAGTAACGTCCGCCCTCCCTGCGGCCTTATCGATCTCCCAGCTCAGCGGCACTTTCTGGGCGGATGACTCGGTCACCGTTGATTCAATCTCGCCCTCGGGTATGTCCAGAACCCTACGAGCAGCCGGGGGCATCTCTACGCCACGCCTGCTCGCCAACTTCTGAGCAAGCCGTGCTGAACGACGCACCACGGCTTCATATTTTTCGGGCGACAGATTGTCGAACCGGTCCGTTCGCGGAGCCATTCAGACCTCCCTCAAAGGCTGCAACTCTATTGTGCGCTTGACACCGGTCACTTGTCTTCATTGCCCTCATCTCGACTGCTGCTAAGTCGCAGCTCGGCTGCTTCAAGGTATGTCAAGTGATAGTCCTCGATCAGCTCGGCTAGGGCCTTGTCGAGCTCCTGACTCTGGTCAGCTAGACGCTCTAACAGCCCGACAAAAACCTCTGGGTCGAGTGTGTTCTCGCGCTCAACTGCCCAGACAAACCGATCCCAACAGCGCTCAACCGCCTCACTGTTCTCACGATCCTTCTGCGCCTGAGCGAAGTGCCGCTCACTGTCCAGTTGAGTCTTTGCAAAGTGACTAGAGGACTGCTGGCGGGACTGCCAGCTCGCCAGGTACGCCAGTGACCCACCAGTCAACACCCCAACGCCGGTGTAGATCGTCGCCTGCGCCGGGGTAAGAACGTCCCACTGCAGGAGTAGTGACATAAGCAACAAGATCCCACCGACGGGCAGCAGGATGTACGACCCGATCCTCATTGCACGTGCCAAGCCATCTGACGACTCTGAGACAATAGCGGGCGCAGCCGGCGGTTCGACTGGTTGCAGGTCCGCACCCTCACGGGGCGGTGGGTCGGGCGCTACCGTCACTTCAGTATGGCCTCTCCGAGATGCACGAACGTCAAAATACATCACCTATTGGGTTCCGCTGCCTAGGTCCTGCAAGCCGACCCGGGAGTTTTGCTTTCAGAGTGTGGTTCAAGAACGACCGAATCTGAACCATCTGTGCGTCTCGAACCGATTCGTCTATGACGCCAGAACTCTAAAGTTTCATAACTCATGTCCGAAACTGATTCGGTACAAGTGGGTGTCGGTATGCCTGTTCATACTTGGAGCTATGACCGCTGAGCTGCCACCCGACGTCGATGAAATCATCGACCACATCGCCCACTGGGCTGCCGGCTACAGCACCGGGCTGAAGTGGAACGAGGTCGCCAAACTCAAAGCGGACATGATGAACGTTCCAGAGCGGTGGGCACCGGTGACTTTGGAGGCTCTGCGAGCCAAATGCCTTTCAGCGGGACTCGGCGCGGAAGACACTGACACCATTGTCGGTCTCCCCAAGAAGCGGAAGGACGGCCGCCGCCTGGTCCCCCAAAAGAGCTACAGCTCATACAGGTTTCGGCAGGAACCCGGAAAGCCGCTACAGGACCCACCCGTAACGTGACGTGCGAGTCCGGGCTGCAGGAATTGTGCTACTCGGCTACCTCGAGCCTCACAAGTCATTTGCCCGGGACCTCGGGCTTGATGTCCCGTCGAAGGGTGCATGGATCTCTGCGCGAACTGTCGAGGTCCCCAGTTAATCCGACCGCATGAAAACAGTGGTGGACGGGCGGCATTGGGCCCTCGCGGAACACGACGAGATCAGTTCCGCCCCGATACTCCCGACAGCGTATAGCGACCGACGGCGGATGTGACGAGCGGCCGCGTCGCTGACGGAGCCTAGGCATTCCAGCACCGAGGTCGTTCGACTGACCGCGTAGACCCCTCTGGACTTGAGCAAGAGACGTCGAAGTCGGTGAAACCGAATGCGGACCCGCTGCGTCTAAGCCGATGTGTGCACCGTTGCGAATTCGACCGGTAGATCGTGAGCAAGCTCGAGGCGTCCCCAGCGGAGATGCGCGATGCCTTCTCAGCGATCGAAGCCAAAGCCGACACGCTGGCGCAACGCCTGCAGAACCTGGACGTCACCGTCGGCAACGAACTCCTTATCGACGGTTGGCAGGGCACCGCAGCATCGGCCTACGACGAAGGCTGGGTCGAGTGGCGCAACGGTGCCGAGAACATCATCGGAGCCCTTCACGATCTCGCGCAGCTACTCCGCGCGGCAGCAGATGACTACGAGCAGGCTGACGATGAGACAAGCGTCGCCGTCAGCAACGCAACCCGCTCCGGGGTCGCGATCTGATGCCTGCATTGGGAAGCGACGCATTCAAAATCGACTTGCAGCAACTCGACTCTGCCATCGCATCGATGCAGGAATTCACCGACGACACATCCGAGATCCTGGAGCAAGTCTCCAATACCGTTGCTGCACTGCGCGTCGATTGGACCGGCATCGGATCCGACGCGTATCAGGACGCACAGGATCGGTGGGTCCGAGGTGCACGGGACATGACGGACAACGTCACCGAGCTCCGCGAAGTCGCTAAAACCGCCCACGCCAACTACAGCAACGCAATCGACGCCAATATGTCGATGTGGCTGATGTGACCGCACCCGTAGAAGTCACACCCGCCGGCTACGCCCAAGCCGCGGTCACCTACTCCCGCATACACCGCGTCCTCACGACCGGCATCGACGCGCTTTCCGATGTGCTCGCGGGGACCGGCGCATGCGCAGGCTCTGACAACGCAGGCCGCGAATGGACCAATGACTACGACCCAGCAGCATGGGACGGCATCGACGCCCTTGGCGATCTAGCGCTGGCATGCGGTCAGATGCACGATCTCCTGCAGTTCACCGCAGCCAATCATGCGAACGCGAACACGCAATCAGGTACCGCACCCGACCCCGGAGCACTGGTCTTTCCACCGGGCTCGATCCCGATCTACCAGCCGTCGGAACCACCGTCGATGTTCGGCGGCACCGATGCCGAACCCACAGGCTGGGGTTTGGTCCGTGACTACGTTCAGGGCGAGATGTGGCCCAACGGTCACCCAGATCAGCTACGCGCCGCCGCCACAGCATGGCGGGCAATGGCGACCTCACTCACCGCGGCGGGATTCGACTTTCCGATTGCCCGCCCGCTCATCGAGATGCAAATCAGCCCCGAAGTCACGTCGATCCTCGAACAACACGATCTGGTGAAAAGTCAGTTCGACGCGATGGCCGAGTACTGCCAGGCGCTCGCGACATCCTGCGATGGCTACGCCGGCGCAATCGACACCACCAAAAAGGCCGTCGTCATGGCCTTGATCGAGTTGGTCGGGTTCATCGCGGTCGATCAGATCGTCGGATGGGCGGCATCGACGATATCGCTCGGAACGACAGGAGTGGCAGCGCAGGCGGTCATGGCCGCGCTACTCGCCCGATACGGAATCCGTATCGCTGGAATCATCAAGGGTCTTCGAGCTGTCGCCGCGTCCTATCGAGCGGGCATGTCCGCGACGTCGACCGGCATGTCCCGGGCTGCCGAGGCGCTGATGCCGCTCCTCGGGGCTCGCCCGATGCTCGCCGGAGCCGGCGGTAGCGGCATCGCGGGCGGGTACCGGGTTCGATGCCCTCTCGTCGGTCTTCGCCCTTCGACGGCCTGCGCTGCGCAAGCCGTTCTACGACTCTGTCGTAGAACGAGCAGAACGATTCGTACCGGCGGGAACAAAAGACGAGTTCCTTACAGTCCAAGCCGATCGAGATGTCAAAGTACCCGCGAACAAGACCTACGATGACAAGCCGTGGGTCACCGAGCTACCCAAGACCGCAAACGGTAAGTACTACATCGATGAAGCGAACCGAGCGCTGTATCCGGTGGATCCGAAGTGGGAGATCGGCCATCTGTCTGGTTACGAGCATCGCAAACTGCTGGCCGAGGCCGAACAACGCGGTATGACTCAGGCCGAGTTCAACGACTTCGTTCACAGTGACCCCAGCCGATTTGCCCTTGAGGACAAGTACGGAAACCGCAGCCACCTTCGAGAGGACAAATGATGACCGATCGCGACGAATACGGGCGTACCGCCCTGCACTACGCCGCAGCGAATGGCCGACTCGAGGAGGCAAAGCAACTCATCGAGCAGGGCGCGGACGTCGATGATCGCGATAGCGAGGAGTGGACGCCGTTGTTGTTCGCCTCTCAAGCTGCACACATCGACGTGGCTGCAGCGCTCCTCGAAGCTGGAGCGAATGCCAACGCGCACAACTCGAAAGGCCAGCCAGCACTTTACTTTGCACTCTTCGTTCGCAGGATGCGTGAGCCCGGCGTTGGTGTTTCGCTCATCCAGACGCTCCGCGAGCATGGTGCCGACGCGACACTCAAGACAATCGAATGCTTCTTCGGCTCAATGAGCGTGCTCGATGTAGCCAAGAAGGACTTCATCGAACAAGGCAGCGGCGACGATCTCGTCGCGGTCTTCGAGGACCTGCTGTGAGCGACGACGGAGATTTGGAAGACGAGATCACGGAGATCAAAGCGACAGCAGCCGACGTGGCCCGCGTCCTCGCCGCAGTGCGTGGGATAGGGGAATCCACGGACCGAACGATCGTTGCGAAAACTGATTCGTACGGGCATCTGATCCACATCGAGATTGCATCCGGCGCAGCCCAGCGACCGGAGGACTTGGCATCGGCAATACTGGACGCCGCCGGACGGGCGGCGTCGGATGCCGCCGCACGAACTGAGATTGCGGTACGTCCGATCACGGAAAACACCAGGGTCAGATCAGCACTGGACACAGTCCGAGATTTTGTCGCGGCCGAGGCATCGACAAACGCGAGCGATCCCCGGTCTGCCGAAGCCGCCATGGACCGCTACTACCGCAACTTCTCAGCACTCCAATGATTTCGAGCACCTCTCATTCGGCGACCCGTAGGTGAGACTGTGGCGGCCACCACCGCACGAGCGCGCGAGCTCGGTCATGCAGCTCGTTGATTGAATCAACCAGGAACGCCAGCCAAGTTAATGCATTTTCAGGACTCGGATGTTCGAGCGCCGATCCAGAGCAGTTGATTTGAGTTGTGACATTCTGTGACACCGAAGTGCGTGTTCGAACCAGGACTGCAGCGCGCTAACGCTGTTACCTGGGGAGATATGGTGCCCCCAGTCGGACTCGAACCGACACTGTGCGGATTTTAAGTCCGCTGCCTCTGCCAATTGGGCTATAGGGGCCACCGCTGGGCTCTCGCACCAGCGGTGACGATCATATCGGTCTGTTACTGCGCCGGGATGACCGGCGGGACGAACTCGAAGGTCATGCCGAGGAGCCACACGAGCAGCAGGACCACCGGGAAGTGAAAGATGAACTGCAGGAACGTGAATCCGATCAGATCCCTCGCTCGCAGACCCAGAACCGCCAGCAAGGGCAGCATGAAGAACGGGTTGATCAGGTTCGGCAGGGCCTCGGCGACGTTGTAGATCTGGACGGTCCAGCCGAGGTTCATCTGCACGTCGGTGGCCGATTGCATCACGTACGGGGCTTCGACCAGCCACTTGCCACCACCGGAGGGAACGAAGAGTCCGAGCACGACGGTGTAGATCGCGATGACCACCGCGAAGCCTCCACCGGATCCGATCTCGGTGAAGAAGGTCGCCAGATGCTCGGAGATCGTGATGCCTCCCCGGCCCTCCGCTTCGGTGAGCATGGCCGCCATCGCGGCATAGAGCGGAAACTGCACCAGGATCCCTGCAGTCGCGGGGACCGCTTTGCTGACCGAATCGAGGAAGCGCCGCGGGGTGCCGTGCAGCACGAGCCCGAGCATCAGGAACACCAACAAGTACCCGTTGAGGCTGCTGACCACCGACAGCACCGGCAGCGTCAACAGCTGGGAGACAAGCCATCCCAGCGTCATCGCGCCCACGAAGAGGGGAAGAATTCGGCTGTACTCGAGCCACTCCCCTGGTCGACTGCGCGGAGCAGGCTCGGTCACGGTGTCGTCCAAAATGACGTTCATGTCCTCGGCCGTTTTGATCGCCGCGCCCTTGGGTGCCGAGAAGTGCGCAATGGCCACGGTGAGGACGATGATGATCACGCACATCAGCAACGACTGCCACGTGAAGATGGTGGTTCCGAAGTCGAGTACACCCGTCACCGAAAGCAGCGTCGCCGGAAGCGAACTGGCCGTCGCCTGCAGCTGAGCAGCAGAGGACGACATACCGAGTGCCCACACGGCTCCGAGTCCCATGAACGCAGCAGCCCCGAGTGCGCGATAGTCCGCCCGCAGATCGTCACGCCGCGCGATGGCTCGGGCCAGCAGACCGGCGAACACCAGGCTCAGGCCCCAGTTCAGGAAGGACACCGAGCAGGACAGCAGCGCCACGAAACTGACTGCGCTACTGGAACTCTTGGGCACCTGCGCCAGTCGGGTGATCAATCTGGCGACCGGTGGAGATGTGGCCACGACGTAGCCGGTGAGAACGACCATCGCCATCTGCAGCGTGAAGGCAGTCAGGTCCCAGAAGCCGTTACCGAACGCGTCGACCACATTCTGCGGAGACGACCCGTTGGCGAAGGCAGCGACAGCAACGACCACCACACCGACGAGCGCGAAGATGTAGGCGTCGGGAAACCACTTCTCGGTTCCCCTGGCGAGCATCTGCGCGACGCGCGCCAAACCTTTCTCGGCCGGTGCCTGTTTGGCCGGTATCTGCTCGGCGGGTGACGTCATCGGTGGTCCTCACCTCGAAGGGAGCCGTGACGTGGGCCACAGCGCCTGTAAGGCTTCACCGAATCACGCAGCGATGCAACCTACATCGCCGCAGACCGCATCTGCAGAAATGCAGATCAAATCTTGATCGACATCGCGATTCCGTCGAGAATGTCGTGCTCACTGACCGTCAACGAGCTGACGGCACCGCGTCGCTCGAACTCCTCGGCCAATACGCTGCACACAATTGCACCGCCGCCGATCACGTCGACCCGACCGGGATGCATGGGGCCCAACGCACTTCGCTGCGTATGCGTCATGCCGATCAGTCGCTCGCACACCTCGAAGAGCTGATCGAACGGCACTCGCGAGAGGTGCACCGCGTCGGCGTCGTACTCGGGTAGTTCCTTGGCGATGGCCGCGATGGTCGTCATCGTGCCGGCCACACCCACCCAGCTCGACGCGTCGCCGATCGACACTTCCTCGAACGCCTCCGCCAACTTCTCGCGGGCGTACTCACGCGCACCGTTGATCTCGTCGACGGTGGGCGGGTCGCTGTGCAAGAAGCGCTCGGTCAGCCGCACACACCCGATGTTGGCGGAGAACGCAGACTTCACGCCCTTCGCATCGCCGAGAACCAGTTCGGTGGAGCCGCCGCCCAGATCGACAACGACGAAAGGCCCTGCGGCAGCGTCGAGTTCACCGACTGCGCCGGCGAAGGACAACCGAGCCTCTTCGTCTCCGGTGATCACCTCGGCCTCGGCACCGGGGATGACTTTGCCGAGTACCTCGCGCACCATCGAGAAGAAGTCCTCCCGATTGGACGCGTCACGAGTAGCCGACGTCGCGACCATCCGCACCGCGGTGGCCCCGGTCTTGCGAATGATTTCCGCGTACTCCACCAATGCCACCCGGGTGCGCTCGATCGCCTCGGGCACGAATGCGCCGGTCGCGTCGACGCCCTGCCCGAGCCGCACCACTCGCATCTCGCGCGCGACGTCCGCCAGGGACTTACCGTTGTTGTCGGCGACGAGCAGGCGGATCGAGTTGGTGCCGCAATCGATTGCTGCAACCCTGGTCATGATTTCTCCGCACGTAGTTCTTCGATGGTCGGCCAATCGGCCGGAATAGCCTTGCCGCGCAACGAGTTCTCGGCTGCCAACGCAACCGACTCGTCACCCAGCGGGTTGACACCCGGGCCCTTGGCCAACGAATGCGCGATGAGCACGTGCAGGCATTTGACACGATCGGGCATGCCGCCGCCGGTGAAATCCGTTCCGAGAGATTCGATCTCGTCACGCTCGGCCAGATACGACTGGTGGGCGCGTAGGTATGCCGCGGCCAACTCGGGATCGGTACCGAGACGTTCGGTCATCTCCCGCATCACGCCGGCTGATTCCTGCCGACTGGCCTCGGCCGTCAGCCGCGGATCCGTCAGATAGAACAGGGTGGGAAAAGGCGTGCCGTCGGGCAGCTTCGGGGCGGTTTTCACCACACCCGGCCTGCCGTCCGGAGATCGATATGCGATCTCGAGTACACCACGCGGTTCACGTCCGAGCTGCGATGCGACCGCATCGAGATCTTCCTGCGAGACTGCCGAGGAATTCACCCGACCGGTCCTCCTTCTGGTTCTGGCACCGGCGGCGCGGCCGGTGCGGGTTCTGGCTGTACGAGAGGCATCGGTGCGGACGTCGGCTCAGCGGGCTCGTCCGATCCCTGCGGCTGGACCGCGGTGTTCCACAATTCGGTGTACCACGGTCCCGTCGGAGTGTTGTCCACTGCGAGGTCCTCGGAGCTCGGCGAGTAATCGCCGGGCAACTGCACCTGATACGGCGTCTCCCCCGGCATGACGAACCGCAGACGTTCGCGAGCGTCGGCCGCAATGCGGGACGGCTCGTCGAGTTGAGACTTCTGAACCTGCAGGCGGCTCACGTCGTTCTCCAACGCTTGCCGCTCGGCCAGCACGGATTCGAGCTCACTGCGTTGCGAGAAGTAGGTGCGCAGCGGCACCGCCAGCGTCAACGCCAGCGCACACACCACAACACCGAGAATGACGGCTCGTCCGGTGGACAGTCCGAAGAACGTCCGCTCGGGCATCTTGGGCCGTCGAACACCGACGCGCCGGGGAGCAGCCTTGCCGCCGACCACCGCGTCGCGCACCTGCTCGGAGGTTTCCGGCGGGGTGGCCTGCCGACCGGAGGCGTTCTCGTCGCGAGAGACACCCCCGGCCTTGGACCGACCCGAAGAGGAGGCCCGGCCGCGGGGTCGGGGATCACGTCCACCTGGACTGGTCCCTGACCTGCCGCGCCGTGCCATCATTCACTCTCCACTTCGTGCCATACGTGCCTGTTCGCTATCCCTCGTAATTGAACCGGGGGAAAGACAACTCGCCGGCGTAACGCGCCGCATCACCCAGAGCTTCTTCGATACGCAGCAACTGGTTGTACTTGGCAACGCGCTCGCTTCGAGCCGGAGCACCGGTCTTGATCTGGCCGCTGCCGACGGCAACTGCCAGGTCAGCGATGGTGGTGTCCTCGGTCTCGCCGGACCGGTGGCTCATCATCGTCTTGTAGCCGTTGCGGTGCGCCAGATCCACGGCGTCGAGGGTCTCGGTGAGCGTGCCGATCTGGTTGACCTTGACCAGCAGCGCGTTGGCGGCACCCTTGACGATGCCGTCTTCGAGACGCTCGGGGTTGGTGACGAAGAGATCGTCGCCGACGATCTGTACCTTGTCGCCGATGGCCTCGGTGAGCGCAACCCAGCCGTCCCAGTCGTTCTCGTCGAGCGGATCCTCGATGGAGACCAGCGGGTAGGCGTCGACGAGCTCGCCGTAGAACGCAGACATCTGCTCGGCGGACTTGGTCTCACGCTCGAAGGCGTAGCCGGTGCCTGCGGTGTAGAACTCGGTGGCCGCCACGTCGAGAGCGAGTGCGACGTCCTGACCCGGCTTGAGGCCGGTCTTGCCGATGGCCTCGAGGATGAGGTCGAGGGCAGCCTTGGTGCCTGCGAGGTCGGGAGCGAAGCCGCCCTCGTCGCCGAGGCCGGTGCCCAGGCCCTTGGCCTTGAGCACGGACTTGAGTGCGTGGTAGACCTCCGCACCCCAGCGCAGAGATTCCTTGAAGGTGGGTGCGCCGATGGGGGCGATCATGAATTCCTGCACGTCGACGCCACTGTCTGCGTGCGCGCCACCGTTGATGATGTTCATCATCGGAACGGGGAGGATGTGCGCGTTGGGGCCGCCGAGGTAGCGGAAGAGTTCGAGTCCGGTGGACTCGGCAGCGGACTTCGCGACCGCGAGCGAGACACCGAGCAGTGCGTTCGCGCCGAGGCGAGACTTGTCGGGCGTGCCGTCCAGATCCAGCAGTGCCTGGTCGACGGTGCGCTGCTCGATGGCGTCCAGACCGATGACGGCCGGCGCGATCTCGTCGAGCACAGCATTGACGGCCTTCTCGACACCCTTGCCGCCGTAGCGGTCTCCGCCGTCACGAAGCTCGACGGCCTCGTGCTCACCGGTGGATGCACCGGAGGGAACGGCGGCGCGACTCAGCGTCCCGTCGTCCAATGCGACCTCGACCTCGATCGTGGGGTTGCCACGAGAATCGAGGATTTCGCGCGCTCCGACCTGCTCAATGATGGCCACGAATGCTTCTCCTATAAACGGGTACCGACGGACTGTGCCGGGTGCAAGACTAGCCGCTCCCCTGCACTGCCCGCGATGCATGGAGGTCCTACGGCCTGGTGCCCACCGAGTACGCGGCCGCACGATCGCGCACATCCCGCAGGTACTGACCCGACAGGTTGTAGGCCATCAACGCCGTCTCCCAGCCCTGCGCGGTCCGCAGATCACCGCCTCGCGCACACAGGTATCGCGCCGCGGTCAGCGCCGCGTCGTCGATGTTGTCGGGATCGGCGACGCCATCGCCGTTGGCGTCGACGCCCCATTTTTTCCACGTCTCGGGAATGAACTGCATGGGGCCCATGGCCCGATCGAACTCGGTGTCACCGTCCATGACGCCGCCGTCGGTGTCCGGAATCTCGGCGACGCCCGGTCCGCCGTCGAGGGGGATTCCGCGAATCGGGGGTGCGACGAGACCGTCGGGTGCCACCGACGAACCCTGGTAGGTGCCGTGCCGGCTCTCGATGTACCCGATGCCGGCGAGGGTCGTCCACGCGATTCCGCAATCGGCATCCGTCTCGGTCATGATCGCCGCTGCGTGCCCGTACGACGCCAACGCGGTCACCGAGATGCCGAGCGCGTCGGTTTGCGGTTCGGCCCAGGCGAGCAACAGATCGGCCGTCCGCCCGGGCGCGTTGAAGTCGATGGCCGGCACTTCGGTGCCGGGCCCGGGCGGGATGCCTTCGGGAATCTCACGCTCGGGCTCGCCGGTACCGCACGCGGTCAACGCGAGAAGGACCGACGCTGTGGCGAGCACGCAGATACGGGAGATCACCACTCCATCCTGCACACGCAAGGTAATAGAAAGCTAAAGACCGAGATAACCCCTGGTCAACGCGCATTCGGCCTGGGTTGCAGGGTGTATGTTCTGGTCAGCCCTCACGCATGAGGGTCGCCTACCCTTTGCGAGGGAAGGCGTACCAATGTTCGACGCACCGCAGGAGCCTGATTCATGCCAGTTCTCGCCGCCGCAGGCTCAGCGCCGTCGATCGCCACCCAAATGTTCGGCAGCGGCTTGATCGGCCTGCGCGAGGGGCTCGAGACCGGCATCGTCGTGATGATCCTCGTGGCGTTCCTCGTCAAAGCCGATCGCCGCGACGCGCTCAAGTGGGTCTGGCTCGGAGTCGGCCTCGCCGTCGCCATGGTCGCCGCCATCTTCTTCGTGATCCACTACGGCACGTCCACCGTCACCGGGCTGACCGCCGAAATCATCGCCGGAGCAGCATCGCTCGTGGCCGTCGTCATCGTGACGGCGATGGTGCTCTGGATGCGCACCGCCGCGAAGAACATCTCCGGCGAGTTGCGCGCGAACATGGAGAAGGCGCTGACCGTCGGCCCCGCAGCGGTACTGGCGCTGGCGTTCTTCGCCGTCGGCCGCGAAGGCGTCGAAACCGCGTTGCTCATGGTCGGCTACGCCGAGAACACCAACGGCAGCCTCTGGCCACTGCTCGGACTGCTGCTCGGCATCGTCGTCGCGGCCGTGCTGACGGTGTTCCTGTACTTCGGTGCCGTCCGCATCAACTTCGCGGTGTTCTTCAAGTACACCGGCGTATTCCTCATCGTGGTCGCCGCCGGCATCCTCGCCTACGGCATCCGCGCACTGCAGATCGGCGGCATCCTGCCCGGCGGCAGTGCCGTCGCCTTCGACATCACCGCACACTTCGACGCCTCGAGCTGGTATGGCACCGTGCTCGCCGGCATCTTCAACTTCCGGCCCGAACCCACTGTGTTCCAAGCGATCGCGTGGGTGCTCTACATCGTGGTCGTCCTCTACCTCTTCCTCCGCCCGGTCCGCGTTCCCGCGACTCCCGAGCCTGCTCTGCAATCCTCCTGAAAGGCACCACCACCATGCGTCGTACCACCTACGCTCTGGCCGCCGTTGCGGTTCTGCCGATGGCTCTGGCCGGATGCACCGAGAAGTCCTCCACCGAAGCCGCGTCGGGCGACATCACCGTCACCGCGACCGACTCCTCCTGCGACGTCGGCGCTTCCGAGGGCACCACCGGAAACTCGACGTTCCAGATCACCAACAACGGCAGCAAGGTCACCGAGTTCTACGTCTACGGCGAAGGCGACCGCGTCATGGGTGAGGTGGAGAACATCGGACCCGGCCTGACGCGTCAGCTCATCGTCGCCCTGCCCGACCCCGGCACGTACCAAACCGCCTGCAAGGCAGGCATGGTGGGCGACGGTATCCGCGCCGACTACGTCGTCACCGGCGACTCGGTGCGCACCACGGACGAGGACGGACTCCTCGCCGAGGCAGCAGCCGGCTACAAGCGCTACGTCGTCAGCCAGATCGACGCACTGCAGGACACCACGGCCTCGTTCGTCACCGCCGTCAAGAGTGGAAACGTCGACGCGGCCAAGGCTCAATTCCCCATCGCGCGTAGCTACTACGAGCGCATCGAGCCCGTCGCCGAGAGCTTCCCCGACGACCTCGACCCGCGCATCGACCTGCGTGAGCCCGATGTCGAGCCCGGTGCGGAGTGGACCGGCTTCCACCGCATCGAGAAGGACCTGTGGACGCAGGGTCTGCAGCCCGACACGAACGCGATGGCCGATCAGCTCGAGGCCGACATCACCGAACTCGCCGACAAGATCAAGGCCGACGACTTCACCATCGACCCGATCCAGGTGGCAGGCGGCGCACAGGGATTGCTCGACGAGGTCGCCAAGACCAAGATCAGCGGTGAAGAAGACTTCTTCTCGCACACCGACCTGTGGGACTTCCAGGCCAACGTCGACGGCTCGCAGGCCGCCATCGCCGCCGTCCGACCCATCCTCGACGAACGCAACGCCGAACTGGGCACCGCCATCGACGCACGCTTCGAAGAACTGGACGCAGAACTCGCCAAGTACCGCAGCGGCGACGGCTTCGTCTTCTACGACACCGTGACCGAACCTCAGCGCCAGGAACTCTCGAACAAGATCGACGCATTGTCCGCCGAAGTGAGCCAGGTGCAGGGTGTCGTTGCAGGACAGTAAGAACGGGCAGTTCTCCCGACGGCGCCTCCTCGGTGCCGTCGGGACCGGTGCTGCGCTCGTCGGAGTCGGGGCAATCGCAGGACATGCGACGGCCTCCGGTGCCGAAGTGCCCACCTCGGATGTCGTCGAATTCCGTGGCGACCATCAGGCCGGAATCGTCACGCCGGCGCAGGATCGTATGCACTTCGTCGCCTTCGACGTCACCACCGACTCTCGCGACGAATTCGTTGCGCTGCTGAAGAAGTGGACCCTGATGGCCGAACGCCTCACCAAGGGTGAGGAGACGTTCGACGGCGGCGCGGTCGACGGCGGTCAGTACAACCCGCCCACCGACACGGGCGAAGCTCTCGGTCTGACGGCGTCGTCGCTGACGTTGACCATCGGTTTCGGGCCGAGCCTGTTCGATCGCTTCGACCTGGCATCGAAAAGGCCTGCGTCACTTGCCGATCTACAGCACTTCCCTGCCGACAACCTCGATCCCGCACGCTCCGGCGGAGACCTGTGCATCCAGGCCTGCGCCGACGACCCACAGGTTGCCGTCCACGCTATCCGCAACCTCGCCCGTGTCGGCTTCGGCACCGTGTCGGTCAAGTGGTCGCAACTCGGTTTCGGTCGAACCTCGTCCACCTCGACCACCCAGGCAACGCCGCGAAACCTGTTCGGCTTCAAAGACGGAACGGCCAACCTCAAGGCCGAGGACCCGACTCTGCTCGACGACAACGTGTGGGTCTCTGCTGACGATGATCAGGAATGGATGGCAGGCGGCTCCTACCTCGTAGCCCGTCGAATCCGCATGCTCATCGAATCCTGGGACCGCACCACGTTGAAAGAACAGGAGCGAGTGATCGGACGCAGCAAGGGAACCGGCGCGCCACTCGGCCAGAAGGACGAATTCGACGCACTCGACTTCGAATCCCAGGGCCCCGAGGGCACCTTCATCGACAAGACCGCGCACGTGCGCCTGGCGTCGAAAGAGAACCTCGGTGGCGTCCAGATCCTGCGTCGGGGCTACAACTTCACCGACGGATCCGACGGCTTCGGCCACCTCGACGCCGGACTGTTCTTCATCGCCTACTGCCGCGACCCACTGACCCAGTTCGTCCCGATGCAACTGGCGCTCTCCCGTAAAGACGCACTGAACGAATACATCCAACACGTGGGATCCGCGGTCTTCGCCTGCCCACCCGGCGTCGAGGAATCCGAATACTGGGGTTCAACGCTGTTCGAGTAGGCCGGTCCCCGCGGGCCAACCCCGTCCGCGGCCGCCCCCACCC
>NZ_NOYU01000017.1:0-166890 GCF_002258915.1 Rhodococcus sp. 05-340-2 | reverse complement strand
GGGGTGAGCGGCGGCGGGGTGGGAGGGAAATTGTGGACGCTCAGGTCACCAGGTTCGCGGTATCGACCACCTGGCGGCGCCATTTGCCGAATGATCGCGGCGAGGAGACCGCGAGCACGGCGACGGGGTGATCATCGCGTCGGTAGATCGCGACGAAGGGTCCGGTGGCGGGGTCGCCCTCGACTATGTCGGCTACGCAGTCGGGTCCGTGATGTCCGGCGAATTGGATTCGTGCGGCGTATTGGTCCGACCACACGTACGGCAGTCCGGTGAATCTCTTGGACCCACCGGTGAGGAGCGCTTCGACGGCGACGGCAGGTCGGGTGGCGGCGGAGGTCCAGTGTTCGTCGCGTCGAATCACCCCGGTGGCATCTCGCACCGCAGCGCAGTCACCGACGGCGACGACAGCCGGGTTCGCGGTGATACCGCGCTGATCGGTCACCACTCCGCCGTGGATTTCCAAGCCGGATCCGTCGAGCCAGCCGACGTTCGGCATCGAGCCGACGCCGAGGACGACCACGTCGGACTCGATCATTGAACCGTCCGCCAATTCCACCGCACGCACCCGGCCCGCGTCGACGACGAATCCGGCCACCGATACTCCGGTCAGTAGTGTCGCACCGGCGTTCCGATGCCACCCGGCGATCAGTGAGCCCAGCTCACTACCGAACACGCGGGCAAGCGGTGTCTTCGAGGCCTCGACAACTGTCACCGACGCGCCCAGTCCCACTGCAGTGGAGGCTACTTCGCTACCGATGAACCCGGCTCCGACCACCGTGACCCGAACTCCCGACGACAGCGAAGACCGCAGTGCACGGGCATCGTCCAGGCTGCGGAGCACATGAATCCCGTCGACGCCGATGGTCCCCGGCAGGCGGACGGCGGATGCACCCGTTGCGACCACCACCGCATCGGCACCGATGTCCCCTGATGTGGTCGAGACCGTGGTCCCCGACAGGCCGGTCGCCACGCAACCCAGCCGCCAGTCGACATCGAGGCCGTCGATGTCGAGGGGCAGTGCGGATTCGTCCCCGAGCAGAAAGCTCTTGGACAGCGGCGGCCGGTCGTACGGCAGGTGCACTTCGTCGCCGATCATCGTGATTCGGCCGTCGAAGCCCTGATCGCGCAGTGCCCGCGCCGCGGCCACTCCTGCGAGCGAGGCCCCGACCACGGTCACCGATTTCACGGGGTAACCGCGATGCGGATGACCCCGTCCTCGACGTGTACGGCGTGCGTTCGCACCGGAACCTTGGCGGGCGCGCCGAGTGCAGCACCGGTGCGGAGATCGAAACATGCTGTGTGCAAGGGGCATTCGACGGCGCAGCCTTCGACCCAGCCCTCGGACAGTGAGGCGTCCTGGTGGGTGCAGGTGTCGTCGATGGCGAAGAACTCACCTTCGACGTTGAAGATCGCGATCGGCGGTGCTCCGGCCGGGGTGACGCGTAAGGCCTCGCCGTCGGGGAGATCCTCGGCGCGACCGACGTCGAGCAGGACGCGGGTGGAGAACGTTGCGGTCATGGTCGGGCCTCCGGGGACCTGAGGGTGTGCAGTGCTCGTGTTGTACCCAGCGTGAGATCACCCCGTTGCGGCGGTGGAACGCTCGAGTTTCGATCGTGTGAATCTGTTGCGCTATACGAAGTGCAGTTCGTATTGTGCAACTAAATCAACTCGACGTACACCCCCTAGGAGCGTGTCATGTCCTCGAGCATCCCGAGGGTTGTGATCGTCGGTGCCGGAATCGTCGGCTGCAGCCTCGCCGACGAACTCACCGCTCGTGGCTGGACGGACGTGACAGTCCTGGACAAGGGCCCACTCCCGCTCACCGGAGGCTCCACCTCGCATGCGCCGGGCCTGGTGTTCGCCACCAATTCGTCCCGATCGATGTCGCGCTTCGCGGCCTACACGGCCTCCAAGTTCAAGAGCCTCGACTGCTTTCTCGACGTCGGTGGCCTCGAGGTGGCGACGACGCCCGAGCGCGTCGACGAGCTGCATCGACGCCACGGCTTCGCGTCGTCCTGGGGCCTGACATCGGAAGTGGTCGACGCCGAGCGATGCCTCGAGCTCTACCCCCTGCTCGATCGCGGCCGCATACTCGCCGGTCTGCACACCCCCGACGACGGGCTGGCCAAGGCCGTGAAGGCCAGCGCGACGCAGGCCGAGCAAGCCACCGCCCGCGGTGCGCGCTTCATCGGCGGCATGGACGTCACGTCGATCGACCAGAGCAGCGGCCGAGTGACGGCCGTGCGGGCGGGCGAGCACACGTTCGAGGCCGACATCGTCGTCTGCTGCGCCGGATTCTGGGGGCCGGAGCTGGGTGACCTCCTCGGCATGCGGGTACCCCTGCAGCCGCTGGCGCATCAGTACGCGCATACGTCCGAGTTGGACCTGCCGTCGCGTCGAGCGCGTACCGAAGCGATTCTGCCCATTCTGCGCCATCAGGATGAGCGGCTCTACTACCGCGAACACGGCGATCACCTGGGAATCGGCTCGTATCACCACCGTCCCATGCCCGTCGATTCCCGCGACCTGGGTTCCAGTGAGAACGTGACCGCACAGAACATGCCGTCGTCGATGCCGTTCACCGAGAACGATTTCGCCGACGCCTGGCAACGCAGCACCGAGCTCCTTCCCACTCTCGGAGGAGCGAAGATTCAGCACGCGTTCAACGGCATCTTCTCCTTCACCCCGGACGGCGCGCCGATCGTCGGTGAATCACGAGAAGTGCAGGGCCTGTGGGTTTCCGAGGCGATCTGGGTGACGCATTCTGCCGGTGTGGCGAAATCGCTTGCCGAGCAGATGATCACCGGTCACAGCGAGATCGACATGCACGAGTGCGACCTCTACCGATTCGAGAAGACCGACCTGGTGCCGTCGAACGTGGCACGCACCAGTGCGCAGAACTTCGTCGAGGTGTACGACATCATCCATCCACTGCAGCCCAAGGTGGAACCGCGACCGCTCCGCGTCAGCCCGTTCTACGGTCGTCAGCAGGAGCTCGGCGCGATGTTCCTCGACGGTGCCGGGTGGGAGCGACCGCACTGGTACGAAGCCAACAGTGTTCTGCTCGAACAACTTCCGGAACAGTGGCAGGCACCCAAACGGGAGCCGTGGTCGGCGAAATTCTGGTCACCGATCAGCGCCGTCGAGGCCTGGCGCACTCGCGAAGCCGTCGCGATGTACGACATGACCCCGCTCCGACGCCTCGAGGTCGGCGGGCCCGGCGCGCTGGCACTGCTGCAGAAATTGACGACCAACCAGCTCGACAAGAAGGTCGGAAGCGTCACCTACGCACTGATGCTCGACGAGACCGGCGGTGTTCGCAGCGACGTGACCGTCGCGCGGGTGGCCGAGGATCGATTCCAGGTGGGAGTGAACGGTCCGCTCGACGAAGACTGGATGCTGCGCCATGCCGGCAGTGATGTGTACGTTCGCGACATCACCGGTGCCACCGCCTGTATCGGTCTGTGGGGACCGTTGGCGCGGGAGGTACTGGCTCCGCTCACCTCGGCAGACATCTCGCATACCGGTCTGAAGTACTTCAACGGCAGGACCATTCACGTCGGCGGGGTCGACGTCCTGGCGCTGCGACTGTCGTACGTGGGCGAGCTCGGCTGGGAGCTGTACACCGATGCCGATACCGCACTGCGCCTGTGGGACACCCTGTGGGACGCCGGGCAGGCGCACGGCGTGGTCGCAGCGGGGCGCAGTGCGTTCAACAGTCTCCGGATCGAGAAGGGCTACCGGTCGTGGGGCACCGACATGACCACCGAACACGATCCGTATCAAGCGGGTCTCGGGTTCGCGGTGCGAAAAGCCAAGGGCGACTTCGTCGGAGCCTCGGCATTGCAGGAGGGAGGCGACGGACCGGTGTTGACCTGCCTGACGTTGGACGACCCGTCGCACGTGGTGATGGGCAAGGAACCGGTCTTGATCGACGGCACCGTGGCTGGCTACGTCACCAGTGCCGCCTACGGCTACACGATCGGCAAAACGGTGGCCTACGCCTGGCTACCGGCAGGGTTGCAACCCGGCGAACACGTTGCAGTGCAGTACTTCCGTGACCTACTACCCGCGACGGTCATGGCCGAACCGCTGGTGGATCCCGATATGAACAAGATCAGGTGTTGATATGACCTATGACGTGATCGTCCTCGGTATCGGCGGCATGGGAAGCGCCGCCGCCTGTCACCTCGCCCGACGCGGACAGCGGGTGCTGGGTATCGACCAGTTCGGACCCGCGCATGCGCTCGGATCGAGTCACGGTGGCTCCCGCATCTACCGTCAGTCGTACTTCGAGGACCCGGCCTACGTACCGTTGCTCCTGCGCGCGTACGAACTGTGGCACGACCTCGCCTCGGACAGTGGGCGGGACGTGTTCACCGAAACCGGTGGCCTCTACGTGGGACGGCCGGACGGGCTCACGTTCGGTGGAAGTCTGTTGGCATCGGAGAAGTGGGGTCTGAAGCACGACGTACTCGACCCTGCCGAGGCGCAGCGGCGCTTCCCGACGGTACGGCTGCAGCCCGACGAGTTCGCACTCTTCGAGGAGAAGGCGGGCATCGCGCGACCCGAGACGACGGTCGCCGCGCATCTCGATCTCGCCGAGGCTGCGGGTGCCGAACTGCGCTACGACGAAAAGGTGCTCGGTTGGGAATCCACCGACTCCTCGGTGACCGTGACCACGGTGGCCGGCACCTACACCGCTGGTGCACTGGTCATTTCACCGGGAGCGTGGGCGCCGAAGCTGCTGGCCGAGATCGGCGTACCGATGGTGGTCGAACGGCAGGTGATGCACTGGATCACCCCGGAGTCGGGCGAAGCGGCCTTCGACAGCTCGCACCACCCCGTCTACATCTGCGGGGACGGGCCGGATCAGATCTACGGCTTTCCGGCCATCGACGGGGAGGGCGGAGGCGTGAAGATCTCGTTCTTCCGCGCCGGAACGCCGTGCGATCCCGACACCATCGATCGCACAGTGCATCCCGAGGAGATCGCTCGGTTGCAGCAGCGCATCGTCACCACGTTTCCTGCGCTGTCCGGGCCACACCTGGACGCCAGGACGTGCATGTACACCACGACGCCCGACGAGCACTTCGTTGTCGCCAAGCACCCGGACCACGCGAATGTGACGGTGGCGTGCGGGTTCTCGGGGCACGGCTTCAAGTTCGTTCCGGTGATCGGAGAAGTCCTCGCGGACCTCGCGATCGACGGCGAGACGAAGCATCCGATCGCGCTGTTCGATCCCGGCCGATCGAGTGCCGACCAGGTGGTGTCGGCATGACGATGCTGGAGCCGGAGTTGGATCCCGAGCCGACCTTGCTTCCCACGTTGGCAGGTGACACCTACGTCGATCCGGCATATTTCGTCCGCGAGCAGGAGCAGATCTTCGAGCAGATGTGGTTCTGTGCCATCAGATCGGACGACATCGGAGAACCCGGAGAATTCCGCACGGTTCAGGTCGGTCGAGAGTCGATTCTGATCAGCCGCAATCGGAAGGGCGGTGTGACCGCGTTCTTCAACATCTGTCGACACCGCGGCGCGACACTGTGCACCGAGGCGTCGGGCACGGTGCGTCGAAACTTTCAATGTCCCTATCACGCATGGACGTACGATCTCGACGGCAAGCTGATCGCAGCTCCGAACCTGATCGATATGCCGATGATCGATCGGGTGGAGTACGGGCTCCGTAAGGTGCACGTCCACGAATGGCTCGGGTATGTCTGGGTGTGCGTGGCCGAGGAGGCTCCGTCCTTTGAGGAGACGGTGCAGGGCGACGTTCGCGAACGGCTCGGGGGTGTGGGTGCCATCGATTCGTACGACATGGAGTCACTCGCCCTCGGGCGTCGCATCGTCTACGACGTCAAGGCCAACTGGAAGCTCATCGTCGAGAACTTCATGGAGTGCTATCACTGCGCGACGATTCACCCCGAGCTCACCGAGGTGCTGCCGGAGTTCGCCGACGGTATGGCCGCGCAGACGTACGTGGGCCACGGGGCCGAATTCGGCAGCGACATAGCCGGATTCACCGTCGACGGCTCCCACGGATTCGACGCCCTGGACGGGGTGGGCGAGGATCGCGATCGCCGCTACTACGCGATCACGATCAGGCCGACGGTGTTCGTCAACCTGGTTCCCGATCACGTCATCATCCATCGGATGTTCCCGATGTCCGCGGATCGGACGGTCGTCGAATGCGATTGGCTCTATGCCCCTGCGGTGGTGGCAGATCCGCACAGTGCGGCGACGATGGACAAGTCGGTGGAGCTGTTCCATCGCGTCAACGAGCAGGATTTCGAGGCGTGCGAGCGGTGTCAGCCGGCGATGTCGTCACGGATGTATCGCGACGGCGGCGTTCTGGTGCCCGCCGAGCATCACATCAGGGCATTCCAGGACTGGGTCGGATCACGCGTGACCGGACCATCCCAATAGCGTCGAAACGCGCTGCGCAGCATCGAGAACGGATACCCCCGCCGACGTCAGGCGGTCCTCGTCCAGTCGATAGGCGGGACCCGAGACGGTGATCGCACCCACCGCGGAACCGTCGTAGCTCAGGATCGTGGCCGCCGTCGCGTTGAGTCCGATCTCCAACTCCTCGCGTGCGTAGGCGATTCCGGTGGCACGGACCGTCTCGATCTCGTCGAGCAGATCGGCCTTGGTGGTGATGGTGTTCGCGGTGAACAGTTCGAGATGACCGTCGACGCCGGCCTTCAGGAGCGAGTCGTCGTACGCCATCAGGGCTTTCCCGCTCGACGTTGCATGCAGAGCCGACCTCTCACCGAGCCAGTTGTGACTGATGATCGACGAGCCGCCCCGGACCTGATCGATGTTGACGGTCACGTTGCCGTCGGGCACAGCGATGTTGACGGTCTCGCCGATGGTGTCGGCGAGTTCCTGCAGGATCGGTCGGGCGATGCGGGTGATGTCGAGTTGAGCGGATACGGACGACGCGAGGCGGATCAGGCCGATGCCGAGGCGATACTTGCCGCGCTCACCGGGTTGCTCGACGAGTCTGCGAAATTCCAGTGCGCTGAGCAGGCGAAAAGCCGTGGACTTGTGCACCTCGAGGTGCGCCGCAACGTCCTGTACGCCGGATTCACCGTGGTCGGCAAGGTATTCGAGCACCTCGATCGCGCGGTCGACGGACTGGACAGGGGACTCGGACACCAACCCAGTCTTGCAGACTCAGCTGACGCCGACCCATCGAAGTCCCGCAGTAGTGGCAGCTGCGGCGAGAACGATGACGACGAACGGCGCTCGTCGCCAGGCCAGTACAGCGGCAACAGCGACTCCTGCGGGCAACGCGAATCCAGCGAAGTCCTTGCCCACGAGGAGGCTCGATGTGGCTACCAATGCCACGAAGATGACGGCGACGGCAGTGGTCATCACCTTGTCGATGCGAGGTGAGATGGTGACTCGGGTTCGGAGTGCCGGGCCGGCGATGCGGAGCGCGTAGGTGCCGATGACCAGTGCGAGTAGGGGAATCGTGAGGTTCATGCGGATTCCTTCTGTGCGACAGGAGCATTGGAGAGCATGGCAGGTACGACGGCAATCAGTGCCAGGAGCACGGGAAGTCCGCTGGGCAGGAACATCGATGCGACGAGCGCAATGCAGGCTCCGACGAGGGCTGCGTTGCGGGTGGCCCGGTCTCGGAGTGCAGGCATGATCAGTCCCAGCAGGATCGCCGGGAATGCGGCATCGAGACCGAGTGCGGCGGTATCGGTGATCGCGCCGCCGCCGAGCGTGCCGATCACGACGCCGATGTTCCAGGTGACGAACAGTCCGATCCCGCACAGCCAGAATGCTGTTCGACGGTTGCCCTCGTCCTTTTCGGCAACGCTGAAGGCCACTGCCTCGTCGGTGATGAGGTGAGTTCCGAGTAGCCGCTTCAACGGCGAGACGTTGCGAAACACCTCACCGATGGAGAAGCCGAGCGGAACCAGTCGGATGTTGGCGAGCAACGCGCTGGCGACGGCGGCAACGGGATTTCCGCCGGCCGCCAGAATGCCGACGAAGATGAACTGCGAGGACCCGGCGAAGACCACAAGTGACATCACGACCGGTAGCCACAACGGCAGGTCAGCGGCCACGGAGATCGCACCGAACGACGCACCGACCAGGGCGTCGGCCAGGCAGACCAACGCGATGTCGCGGATGTTGACCCCGCCGAAGCTCGTAACCCTGAGGGTTCGCCATGTCGAACGCATGGTCGTTATAGTGGACGATGTTAAGCTGTTCGTCAAATCAAACGTATGTACCGATGGAGTGAACGAATGGCGGATACCGGTCCACCGATCGCGGCGATCGCTGCTGCTCTCCAGCAGGAACGACGCCGCGTCGGCCTGTCTCTGGCGGAAGTCGCGCGCCGAGCCGGCATTGCCAAATCGACTCTGTCGCAACTGGAATCGGGCACCGGAAATCCGAGTCTCGAGACCCTCTGGGCGCTCAGCGTCACCCTCGACGTGCCGTTCTCCAGACTGGTCGAACCCGCGAAGCAGTCGGTCCGCCTGATCCGTGCGGGGGAGGGGCCGAGATTCGCGTCGGACAGGGCGGACTACACGGCGACGCTGCTGGCGTCGTCTCCACCGAACGCTCGACGGGACATCTATCTGATCAGCGCGGACGTCGGTGAACCGAGGCGCTCGGACCCGCACTCGCCCGGAGTCGTCGAACATGTGGTGCTCAGCGCCGGGCGGGCCATGGTGGGGCCGATGGGTGAGGCCGTCGAACTGTCTGCGGGTGACTACGTTGCCTACCCCGGCGATGTGCCGCACATCTTCGAGGCGCTCGAGCCGAACACCATGGCAGTGATGATCACCGAACACAGCTGACGTGCGGGGAATAGTCAGCGAGGGCACCTCGTTGGACTCTTTCGACGGCGTTCGCTTGGCAAGCCCCGGGCCTCACCCCATTTGTCGCTTCGAGCGACCACTCGCCGAGAGGCGTTTGCAGCGGACGTCGTCCCTACTTTTGTCCGTGTAGCGAAGGGACGAGATTCATGGCAGCCAAAACGTGGTTCATCACCGGCACCTCCAAGGGGTTCGGCCGCGAGTGGGCGATCGCAGCCCTCGAACGTGGCGACCGGGTCGCAGGCACTGCTCGCAACACCGACACTCTGAAGGATCTCGTGGAGCAGTACGGCGACGCGATCCTGCCGATCGAGCTCGACGTCAACGATCGCGCGGCCGACTTCGCGGCCGTGCAGCAGGCCTACGACAAGTTCGGCTCACTCGACATCGTCATCAATAACGCCGGATACGGCCAGTTCGGCATGATCGAGGAGATCTCCGAGGAGGACGCCCGCGCGCAGATCGAGACCAACGTCTTCGGAGCGCTGTGGGTCACGCAGGCGGCGCTACCGTTCATGCGTGAGCAGGGGAGTGGCCACATCTTGCAGGTGTCGTCCATCGGCGGAATCTCCGCATTCCCGAATGTCGGTGCGTACCACGCCTCCAAGTGGGCTCTCGAGGGCTTCAGTCAGGCATTGGCGCAGGAGGTCGAGGACTTCGGTATCCACGTGACGCTCATCGAGCCGGGTGGGTTCTCCACCGACTGGTCCGGCCCGTCTGCGAAGAAGTCCACCGATATCGCCGCCTACGATCCGGTCAGGGACAAGGCAGCGAAGCTGCGCAGCGCCCGGCAGGCAACTCCTGGTGATCCGAGCGCAACACGGTCGGCACTGCTCAAGGTCATCGACGCCGAAAAGCCGCCACTGCGAGTCTTTTTCGGCGACGCACCGCTGCAGATCGCGACGAAGGACTACGAGTCGCGATTGGCCAACTGGCGCGAATGGCAGCCCGTGGCCGTCGAGGCACACGGAGGCTGATCGTTCAGCCGACCTGAGGGTTCACGATCGCATCCGATCGGCGACTTCCCGCGCATCGAGGTCGATCGTGAACCACCGGGTACGCCTACAGCCACCCGTTTTCGCGTGCGGACTTTATTGCCTCGAGTCGGCTGCTTGCGTCCAACTTGGTGATGATGCTCGAGAGATAATTGCGCACCGTTCCGGGGCTGAGAAACAAGCGTTCGCCGATCTGCTTGGTGGACAACCCTTGATCGACGAGCCTCAACACGTCGAGTTCGCGCTCTCGCAAGGGATTCGGCCCCGCCCGCAATGCTTCGGCAGCCAAGGCCGGATCGATGACGGTGTGTTTCGAGAACACCGCCTTGATACCGGCGAAAAGGTGCACCGCGTCCGTGCTCTTGAGGAGATACCCGTTCGCTCCAGCGGCCAATGCATCGTGCACATGCCCGCTGCCGGGTAGGGCAGTCAGCAGCAGCACCGGGGTGCGATCATTCATTGCTCGAAGGGCGGCCGTAGCCTGGATACCCGTCATACCGGGCATGTCGATGTCCATCAGGACTAGGTCCGGTCGCAGTCGACTTACGGCATCGCATACTTCGTCTCCTCGGGACACTCGTCCGACCACCTCGATGTCCGGGTCGGTCGACAGCAGCACCTCGAAGGCTTCGGCCAGTAGAGCGACGTCCTCGGCGAGCAACACGGTGATCGTCATACGTCTGCCTTTGCCCTCGGGATGGTGGCCACGACTCGAAACTCGGTACCCGCTGACGTCTTGCCGGCTGTGAATCTGCCTCCGACGTCCTCGACCTGACGGGTCAGTGCAGCGATCCCGGTTCCCGTACCTGCGTCGGTCTCCTCACGTGTGACGCCGTCGTTGGTGAACTCGAAGACGTCGGAGTCCTTCTCAGCGGTGACTCGAACGGTGCACCTGCGCGGGTGAGCATGCTTGAGCATGTTGGTCGACGATTCGCGTACGACGGCGGCGAAGATGCGGTCCACGTCGCTGCCCGGCGGGGCTTCCACCGAGGTGAGGCAGTCGATGCCCAGCCGGGCACACATCGCTTGGACGGCTGCCAGCTCCGACGCGAAGTCGTCGAGGATGGGTCCGCTGGTAATCCTCCTGAGATCGGCCTGACCATTGTTGAGAACGTCGTGCACGTGCCCGAGCTGCTCGCGCGCCTTCTCCGGCTGGTTCTCGAACATCTGAAGTGCAGCCTGATTGCGTAGCTGCGCGGTCACCAGAGTGCGGCCGATGACGTCATGCAAATCCCGCGAAATCCTATGGCGCTCAGCATCGACGAGCAGCCGGGCAACCTGTTCACGTGATGCACGCAAAGCGTCGAGTGCCAGTGCAAGTTCGGTGAGTACGATCAGCACCACAGTCGTACACGTGTTGAACAACGTGATTCCGAACGCCTCTAGGGGCTCAGCGCGGTCCACGCCGACAGTGACAACGGTCGCAATGACGAACACACCGCCGACGACGGCTGGTGCCCAGCGCCCACGTACCAAGGTCGCCGCGATCGCCACCGACATCGCGCTCATCTCCCAGACCTCGGAAAGCGGGACGAGGACGATGCCGAGCGGAATCGCGATCCATGCCGCCACCGTCAGCCGTGAATCGACGCGTCCCAGTACCGACATGCGTTGTGCCAGCACCAGGATGACCGCAATGAAGACGACCATCGCTGCGGACAGGAGAGCAAGCCCGTATCCGATGCTTTCCCGGTGATCGAACACCGTTGTCAGTGAAATGAACGTGAACAACGCGACGACGAACCAACTCGCAATGAACGCGACCAACGCGCTGGGGAACCGCTCGTCGCGTCGGGCATCGGTTTTCTGCGTGGTCACTGCGTCACTTTCTCCGGGTGAGGAACCCACACTATCGACGACGCCCAGGCGCTGGGCAACCGTGACCGTGTGTCACTGGCGCCCGGTTGCCCCAGCGAATCGTCGGACGGCGGCGAAGGAGAATCCGAAGAACCAGGCCGCGACGTTGATGAGCGCACCAGCCAGTGAGGCGTGAGATCCGTCGAGGTTGTAGCCGTCGGTCAGTGCGTACCGTGCCAGTGTCGCCACACCATAGAGTGGTGTCACCTGTGCGACTGCGAGCATGCCGCCCGAGAGCGGGATGAAGATGTTGCCCAGGAAGGCGAGGCCGGTCATGACGACGCCAGGAACGTGGGTGACGACCTCGGGTGGCAGCAGCATTCCCAGCACAAGGCCGAGAGCGGAGAAGATGGCAGATCCGATCCAGGCCACGACGAGGCCGGTGATCCAGACGATCGCGTCGGCGCGGGCTCCGGTGAGTGCTCCGAGGACGCCGACCACGATGACCGGGATGGCCGCGTACACCTGGCAGGCAATGATGCGCGATGCGACGTAGCCGCCGGCACCCAAGGGCGACAGGCGAATTGTCCGCAGCCAGCCGTTGGCCTTCTCGTTCGAGATGCCCGCGGCCCGCGAGATGGTGCCGATAGACGCACCGTAGACGGCGATTCCGATCATCATCCAGGCCTGAAAGTTGCCGTGCGGCAGATCGACTCCGGCGCTGGGTTCCACGACGCGGAACAGGGCGAGGTAGAGCACGGCGGGCAGCGCGACGGTGAAGATCAGATTCTGTGGGGTGATCTGCCTGCGGATGTCGTGCAGTACGAACGTGGGGTGTAGTCCGCGGCGGGGGCGTAGTGAGGTCGTAGTGGTCATCGGATGTCCTCAGTTCTGGTGAGTGCGGTCGGTCAGCGCCGAAAATGCTTCGTCGAGTGAGGCCGACACGATCGCGATATCTGTCGCGGAGGTCGAGGTGCTCAGTGCGCGCACCACGGGGTCGGTATCGGTGCACACGAAGCGGAACCGGCCGTTGGCGAGTTCCTGCAGTCGCGAGCCGGTCTGCCCTGCAACGTATTCGGCCTCGGTGCGTGGCAAGTTGGCGTCGACGGTCCGATTGGAGACGGTGGCCTCGATCTGAGCCACCGTGCCGTCGGCGACGATGGCGCCGTCGACGATGACGACGATTCGATCGGCGAAGTCCTGTGCCTCTTCGAGGTAGTGGGTCGCGAACATGACCGTGGTGCCGTTCGCGGCCTGGGCGCGCATCGCCTGCCAGAAGTGTTTGCGGGCAGTGACATCCATGCCGGCGGTCGGCTCGTCGAGCAGTAGTAGTTCGGGGTTGGACAGAAGCGCGAGGGCGAACCGAACCTTCTGCTGTTCGCCACCAGAGCATTTCGATACACGTCGATTCACCAGATCACCGAGTCCGGCGCGGGTGATCGCCGCAGCAGGATCGGCACCGATGTACAGAGAGCCCATCATCGCGACCAGTGCGCCGACAGTGACGTCCGGCAACAGTCCACCGGACTGCAGTACCGCGGCGCCGCGTCCTGTCGACGCGGCGGTCAGCGGATCGGTGCCGAGCACCTCGATGGTGCCGCCGTCCGGTTCGGTGAGTCCGAGGATCATGTCGATCGTCGTGCTCTTGCCTGCGCCGTTCGGCCCGAGAAACGCCACAACATGCCCGCGGGGAATCGAGAGGTTCAACTCGCGAACGGCGCGGAACTTCGAGCCCGTGGAGTCGCTGAACGACTTGTGGACGCCGGTGGCGTGTACCGCGAGTGCTGTCTCGGTACCCACAGCCTCGGTGCGAGTCGAATTCTGCGTGATCATCTGCGATTCCCTTCGCCCTTCGTCATCGGATCTTCAGCCGTGTTTTTCGGCGACGCATCAGACTCTTCACGCGGGCGAAAGGCAAGGTCAACGCGAAATGGCACGTCGTTTCGGCCGTCACGACGAACTGTTGACAACTGTCACGTGCAATGACGGACAAGGTGTCACGTAGGTGCCCCGATGCTGGGATTCACGCGTGGTTGCTGGGATTCACGCCCTCGGCGGTAATGCACACCGCGTGCGCGGGGCGTGAATGCCCGCGGGGGGGGCGTGGATTGTCTCTGTCGGTCGAATCGTGGGCGGGTCGATTGGTTCCGCGTGCGCGCGAGGAGGAGCCCTGGGGGCCTGATCGTCGACGACTGCGAGGGCCACGATCGCGTGGCCGAGCTCGAACGAGCGCATTTGATACTGGGTGGACCGAGGTGTTCGTGGGTCCGATGGTGCGCCGAACCGAACTATCGAAAAGTGTTGCGCTAGCTTCCCGGAGCGACTGCGGTGATGTTCGCAGACGTCTGGGTGTCGGTTGCCTCGGCCTCGTCGAAGTAGCGACGAAAGAGCATCCGCATCGATTCGATGACGTCGATGTGCTGCTGAAGAATGATGTCGAGAGACCGATCCGTGCCGGTGGCTTTCGCGAGGAACTTGGCTTGCAAATCCTGGGCAGACTTGAGGTCGCCCCAGGACTTGACTTCGGTCAACTGGGTTGCTCGAGCTTGCATCCTGGCGAGGTGTACGAGGTAGGCAGCGCATGCCGCGTCGCACTTCGCGGCAACGTCGGGGGGAATGGTGATGGTGCCGGCGTCGGCTTGGGCGTTGAGATCTTGCCAGTGTGCGATGAGGTTTGGCCTGGCTTCGGTCACGACTTCTGCATCTCTCGGTCGGTGGATTCAGCTGGGGAGTTCCGAGTCGAGCCCTGCGACCAGAGAGTTCAGCTCCGTGCACGGGGCGTACAGCGGGTTTTTGACCAACGCACTGGTAACGATCGTGGCTCTGATCAGTTCAGGCCCGGCCGCGAAGGCGACACCGCAGTTTCGGGACGCGTCAGCAGACAGTTGTTGGTACTGGGTGGCGTCACGCGTGCCCACTCGAACAGGTTGGAGGCGGTCGAAGTAGCTCGGATCGTCTATGTAATCGATGCTCTCCAGTCCGACGAATATCGAGAAGGTGTACTCGCTGCTCGGAGGTTGCGTCTCCCAGCTGCAAATCTTGAATCCATTCTGATCCCGGCCGAACACCCCCGACTCCTTCGTCTCCACGTTCAGTCCCGCTTGCTCGATGGCCTCGTCGGGGATGGTGCATGGGTCCCACGGCGTCGGCGCTGAGGGCGTTGTACTTGCCGTCGCGCTCGATGTCGCGCCGGCAAGGGCGTCGCCATCGGTGGTGCTCGAGCAGCCCGCGGCCAGCAGAATTACCGCCATCGCCGGCATCCATCGTCGTGCCCTGCGCATTGCCTCACCCATTTCTCGCGAACGTCTACGTCCTTGGACGCGGCGGAGCCCGTGATGGTTCCACTTCCTGCGCTTCGAACCTGGGCGTTCAGAATCGCAGTCGATCGGCGGGTAGTTGCGCGCGGTGGACGATAGTGAACCATCAGGTGCGGCCATGGTTCTCAGACTTCATGGGCGCAGTCGAATCGATTCTGCCGTGACGGTCCCGCGGGCAAGGCGCTGACAGATCTGCTTCCCTTTGGCATGGTGGAGGGATGCAGCGGCGCGTGGGCGAGAGTTGGTCCATGGGACCGCTCTCAGGGGTAACCCCTGGGTACATCACGAGAATCGAGCACTGCGTCCGAAGCAGCTCGGCACGCTACGCGTGCTTGGCAGCTCCGAGGACGAAAGATTTCGGTCGCCCCGCGCCGTTGCATGTCAGGTTGCCGCGTGTGAACGGTCAGTTCTTGTGAGCGAACGGGAACTGACGCCCAGGGCCGCTGCGACACTGGCTCGGTTGGCGGCAGATGCCGAGTGGACGCGATCAGGCCTCGAGGTCGCGTTCGCGCGTCTCACGCCTGAAAAGGCGTCGTGGTTGGCCGATCGCATCATCAACCTGTATCCGAGTCCGCCGTTCGACGAGGCATCGATTTTCGTTCTGTTGCGCGACCTTCCGTTCATCTCGGAGCCCTCCGCGTCCTCGCAGCGACCGGGGGCGCGTACCGGCCACAAACCCTGGCGATTCGAGGTGCCGCGGTACGAAACGACCGGTCAGCTGGCTCGATCTCTCGACCTGACGATCTCCGAAATCGAATGGTTCGCCGACCTGCAGGGCCGGCTACGTACTGCGCCGTTCCCGTTGCAGCACTACCGATCTGCGCGACTCGACAAGCGGCAGGGCATTCGGCTGTTGGAGGTGCCCAAGCCGAGGTTGCGCGAGATCCAACGAAAGATACTGCGCCGCATACTCGATCGCATCCCGGCTCACCCGGCTGCACACGGCTTTCGGAAGGCCCGCAGCCCGCGGACGTTTGCGATCCCGCATGCCGAACGCGATGTGGTGGTCTCGGTAGATCTCCGACGCTTCTTTCCGTCCATCGGGTTCGACCGAGTGGTCGCGATCTTCGAGACGGTCGGCTATCCCAGGAAGGTCGCGGCTAATCTCGCCGCGCTCTGCACGACGGTCACCCCTGCCGGCGAATTGGTCGGTGTGGACCGTCCCACCGCGGCGCGGCTTCGCGCCACCCACCTGCCGCAGGGCGCGCCCACGTCTCCTGCGTTGGCCAATCTCGCTGCACGACAACTCGATATCCGAGCCACCGGACTGGCCCGATCTGTCGGAGCCCGCTACAGCCGATACGCAGACGACCTGGCGTTCTCCGGTGGTGCAGACATCGACGTCGACAGACTGCTGTGGCTGATCTCCCAGATCGCGCACGATGAGGGCTTCACGATTCATCCCGACAAGACTCGGGTCAGGCGCGCTCATCAGCGACAACAGCTGACCGGGCTTGTCGTCAACTCGTGGCCGGCAGTGCCCCGAGAGGAGTACGACACTCTCCGGGCACTGCTGCACAACTGCATCACGACCGGCGGAGCCCAGCAGAATCGGCACGACCACAACGACTTCCGAGCCCACGTCTACGGTCGCATCGCGCGAATCGGCGAGACCAACGACACGCGTCGAGCAAAGCTACTGAACATGGCGTCCCAGGTGAACTGGGACTGAGCCCCTCAGGCAGCTCGCACCCGCAGCAACACACCCGTCTGCGGGAACAGCACCGGTAGTGCCACGCCCGCCTGCGCCAACATCGAACCCGACAGCTCGACAACTCCACCGTCGGCGATCCATTGCGGTAGTTCGATGCCGTTGCCCAGGTCGCTGAGCTCACGCACGAATTCGACGCGGTACCGAACATGTGGATCCAGACCAGGGAGGCGGACCCGATCGGTGCGATCCTCGGGCGAGGTGTCCATCCGCACTACCGAATACGCGGCCTCCGACAGATCCGCTGCGACGACGCCGTGCACCCAGACGCTCGGGTCGGGATGGTCGGCGCGTACTACGTCGCCGGTGTGCAGTAGCCCGCGCAGTTCCTTGTACAGCGCAGTCCACGACCTCAGGTATTCGTGGTCCTCGGACGAGAGCTCGGTGACGTCCATCTCCAACCCTGCGTGGCCGAACAGTGACGTCAGGCAACGGAACTGGAGAGTGGACCATCGACCCGACGTATGCGCGATCTGCGGCCCGACGTGCGAGCCGATCAGCTCCGGCGGCAGCAGCTGCGTCGTCCACCGTTGCAAGCGTTGACGTTCGAGTGGATCGTTGGTGTCCGACGCCCACACCCGGTCGGTGTGTTCGAGGACCTCGAGGTCGATGCGCGCACCACCGGAAGCACAGGACTCGAACTCGACGTTCGGATGTCGGGACCGAAGCTCGTCCAGCAACCGGTAGAACGCCGAGGTCTGAGCATGCACCGCAGCGCGGCCGTCGGAATCGACGGCCAGCATCAGGTCCCGGTTGTGATCCCACTTCACGTAGTCCGGTCGCTCGGTCGCCAAGACCGCATCGATCGACGAGAGCAGGTACTCGAACACATCAGGACGGGTCAGATCCAGCACGTGCTGGTGACGCCATTCGAGGGGCACTCGTCCGGGTGCCGCGAGCAGCCAATCCGGATGAGCCCGAGCGATATCGGAATCCAGGTTGACCATCTCGGGCTCGAACCACAGCCCTGGACTCATACCGAGTTCGCGGACGTGATCGAACAGCGGTGCCAGCCCGTCGGGCCATACGCCCTCGTCCACCTGCCAGTCGCCGAGACCGGCTCGATCGTCGCGTCGGTGCCGGAACCAGCCGTCGTCGAGAACGAATCGTTCGACGCCCACGTGCGCGGCGACGTCCGCGATCCCGCGAAGCCGTGCGAGATCGTGGTCGAAGTAGACGCCTTCCCATACGTTCAACACCACCGGCCGCGGCGAGGTGGGATGTGAGGGTCGAGATCGCAACCATCGGTGCAGCGACTGGGCGGAACCGTCGAGTCCTGCAGCGGAATAGACGAAGTGCACCCACGGACTCGTGTAGGTATCGCCGTCCTGCAATACCACCTCGCCGGGCGCGAGCAGCTCACCGCCACCCAGCACGCCCGAGGCCTGACCGGCCCGCTCCGGTAGGCGCTCGGCCAGATGCAGGTGATCACCGCTCCAGGCGACATGCGCACCCCACACCTCGCCGCTGCGAAAGCCGAAGCCTTCACTGCCGGCGGTTAGGACGAGGGTGGCGTCGTGCCCGGTGCGTCCGCGGCGAGAGGCGCGCACGGTCGAGCCGTGGTCGAACCGTCGTCGCTGTGGGGTGCGTTCGCGGCAATGCCGTCCTGTCAGGTCGAGCAGTTCGGTTGCGTTGTCCGGCAACGGCATCAGGGTCACGACGCCGTCGACGGTCAAGGGTCCGCCGGAGATGTTCCGGACACTCTGCCGAACTCGCAGTGATCCACCGACCTCGAGTGACAACTCGATGGACCACGCAATTCCCAACTCGGAGTCGGACGCCTGCACCGCACAATCGAATTCACCGGAGCGAACGGTGACGTCGGCCCACCGCGGGTATTGGACGGTGCCGGAGCGGTGCAGTGCCAGAGCCGGTGTTCCCTGCCAGGCGTCGTCGCCACCGGGCGCGAGGGTGAGCCACCGCGGAACGTCGACGCTCGAATGCGGAACGGCGGGGATCGCGGCTCTTCGCAGCTCGGTGAGGTCGTTCTCGGACAGTTCGCCCAGATCGGTACCCCAGTGCAGCACAGCCGGAACGGCGGTGGACGACGGCCCGAGGATCACCATGACACCGTCACGGCGAAGGACGGAAAAACTCACTTGTTGGCACCCATCGTCAGACCGGACACGAAATGGCGTTGCAGCGCAACGAATACGAGCACTGTCGGTAGAGCCACCAGCACCGAACCCGCGGCGAGGAGATTGGTGTCGGTGAAGAAGCTACCCTGCAGATTCTGCAGCGCCGTCGTCACCGGGAGTTTGTCCCCGCTCACCATCAGAGCCAGAGCCCAGAAGAAGTCGTTGTAGATCCACGTCACCATCAGTGTGGCGAGAGCGGCCAACGCGGGGCGGCACAGCGGCATCACCACCTGCCAGTACTGGCGGAACAGGCTCGCACCGTCGACGGTGGCGGCTTCGAGCAGTTCGTGCGGAACGGTTTTCATGTAGTTGCTCAGCACGAACACGCAGAATCCCGTCTGGAATGCGACGTGCACGATGATCAGGCCCCAGTAGCTGTCGTACAGCGAACCGGAGGAGCTCATCCAGTAGGGAACGGGAATTGCGTTGTACAGGCGGAAGAGTGGCGTGAGCAGTGTCTGCTGGGGCAGCAGGTTGCCTGCGATGAACACCGCGAGCATGAAGATGTTGAACTTCCAGCTGAATCTCGCCAGGATGAACGCCGCCATCGAGCCGAAGAACAGGATGAGCAGCACCGACGGCACGGTGATGATCAGCGAGTTGAAGAAGTAGTGCGGGATCCCGCCGATCTGCCACGAGTCGATGTAGTTGCTCAGCGTGTAGCCGCCGACGGACAGGTATCCGTTGAGCAGCACGTAGTCGTAGTCGCGGAACGAGTTGTACACCGCCCACACGAGCGGGAACATCCAGACGAGCGCCATGACGGTCAGGAGCACGTACATCGCGATCTGGGCGGTGCCTGCGCGCCGACGGTTGGCGACGGCGGCGCGGTTGCGGGTCAGCGGATCGCGCTCGGGAGGCGCTGGGCGGGTGAGTGAAGTGGTCATCAGTCTTTGCTCCGAAGAACGATGGCGAGGTACAGGGCGATGAAGACGAGAGAGATGAGAAGCATGACGGTCGCGAGGGCCGAGCCGAAGCCGATGCGGCCTGCTTCACCGACGACGTTGGCCGTGACCAACGCCGATATCAGTTCCAATCCGTTTCTGCCCCTGTTGATCACCCACACCAGGTCGAAGGCGCGCAGTGCCTCGATGACGGTGATGACGACGATGAGCAGATTGGTGTTCTTCATCAGCGGAAAGATGACGCTGAAGAACGTCCGAACAGGCCCGGCCCCGTCCATCAACGCGGCTTCGCGGACGGACGGATCGATGGCCTTGAGGCCGGCCAAGTACAACAGCATGATGTAGCCGGTATGACGCCACCCGGCCGCGACCATCACGGCCCAGATGTTGATGTCCGGATCGCCGAGCCAGTCGACGTCGGTACCGAGCAGGCTGTTGAGGACGCCACCCTCGGTGGAGTAGATGAGCTGCCAGATGAAACCGATGAGGGCCATCGACAGCACCACGGGAATGTAGAAGATGCTCTGGTAGAGCCGAGATCCCTTGAGGTTCTTGTCCAGAAGGATCGCCAGCAGGATGCCGATGACGGTGGGGACGAGGAACAGGAACGCCAACCAGAGCAGGTTGTTGTGCAGAGCCTGTTGGAACGGTGGGTACGCCTCGACGGCATCCACGTAGTTCCGAGTGCCGATCCACTCGATGCTCGACGTTCCGCCGATGCCGTCCCAGCGGGCGAACGACAGGATGACCGTGAAGATCGTCGGAATCCAGACGAGACCGATGACGATCAGCGCGGGAACTCCGAGCATGAGCGCGATGGTCCACTTCTCGCGAACACTGCGCCGAACCTTCGGCGACTTGACCCGTTCGGGTGCGGTCATGGCATTACCTGATCTCGATGTCGAGTGGATGATGGAGGTCGAATCGCACTGCGCACGATCATGTTCCGAACACCGCCGACTTCTGGCGCTCGATGCTGCGGACCAGACCGTCGACATCGTTCGGGTTGCCGATGAACTGCTGCAGAGCCGGGATCATGACGATCGACGCGAAGTCGGGGCGGGTGTCGCGGTCGAAGAACTGGGTGATCTCCTCCGCGTTCTGCACCAGATCCGCCGACTTACGCACGAGCGCAGGGAAACTGGACAGGTCGGCGTCACGGTGAGCGGGAATGGCCTGCGGGTCCTGCTTCGCGTAGGCGACGGCAGGGTCGGGTCCGGTCATGTAGGTGAGGAAGTCCTCGGCTCCGGGCCGGTTGCGCGGGTCGGTGCGCATCATGAACCCGTCCATGGGAGCTTCGACCGTGGATGTTCCGACGGCGGAGTCGAGTTCGGGAAAGGTGAAGAAGTCCAGGTCGTCGCGTTCGGCACCGGCGGGGAAGCTCTGCGCGACGAACATGCCTGCGACGAGTGAGCCGACGCTCTTGTTCAGCAGAGCCATCTGCGCGTCGGCGATCTTGCGGCCCAGTGGCTGTGGCTGGTGGAACGGCAGTAGTTCACGCCAGGTGTCGAACACCGAGCGCACGCGATTGTCGGTCCAGCTCACGTCGCCGGCGAGCAGGGTTCGGTGGAACTCGACGCCGTTCAGGCGCAGATTCAGATAGTCGAACGTTCCGAACGGTGGCCACCCGTCTCGGGCACCGAAGCCGATCGGGGTGAGGCCGTCGGCCTGCATCTGTTTGCTCAACGCCACCCACTGGTCGTACGTGGCCGGGGGCTCGTACCCACGCTCGGCCCACAGGCTCGGCCGGTAGAACACCGCCCACGGGTAGTAGAAGAACGGGATCAGGTACTGCTTGCCGTCCATGCCGGTCGAGTTCTCGCGGAAGCTCTCGTTGAAGCCGCCGCCGTGGTTCGCCCAGATCGGCGAGAGGTCCTCCACCAGACCCTTCTCGGCGAAGTACTTCACCCGGTACCCACCCATCCAGGTGATGACGTCGTCGGGCGTGCCCTGGAGGTAGTTGTTGACGTTTTCCTGGAACGACGTGGAGTCGACGGTGTTGACGGCGAGCTGCCGCCCGGTCTGCTGTCGGTACATCGCGACGAAGTCCTCGACACCCAGCTTGGAGTTGGGGTCGGACAACCGTGACCCGAGCGTGGTGACGTTCGGGTCGACGCTGTTCGAGCATGCCGACAGCGCGCCACCGGCGGTGATCGCACCCGCGGCGACGAGCGCGGACCGCAGGAAATCGCGTCGGGACGGCTGCCACGTGCGCGGCCACTCGTGTGGGTTCATGGAAGTCCTTCGACGAGAAAGTATCGATAACGATCAGAAATGAACATCCCCGCTGTTCGTTTTGCGGTGTTCACCTGACCATTCGGGGTGATGCAGGTTACAGAAACACGACGCTACGGCGTCTGTCAAGCTCTTTGTGGCTCGTTCACCTGCATCAGTAAGAAAATGTTCATTCATGTTGACATCTGAGAAAGCCTCGTTCATATTGTGAGCATGGACACAGCGCGACGCAGCACCTGGCCGACCCAGGGAATCTCCTTCGGCGGCGACTACAACCCCGAGCAGTGGCCCGAGGACGTCTGGCGACGCGACGTCGAGCTGATGCACGAGGCCGGCGTCGACTTCGTGACCGTCGGTGTTTTCTCCTGGGCTCGCCTGCAGCCGACCGCGTCGACGTGGGACTTCGAGTGGCTCGACCGCGTCATGGATCTGATGCACGAGGGCGACATTCGCGTCGACCTGGCCACGGCGACCGCGTCGCCCCCGCCGTGGTTGGCCACTGCATACCCGCAGATGCGCCCGGTGGACGAGCGCGGTTACCGCTACGCCATCGGCAGCCGCCAGACGTGGAGCCCCAGTTCTGCTGTGTACCGCGAACATTCACTCGTACTGGTCGAGAAGATGGCGCACCGCTACGGCGAGCATCCCGCGCTGGCCATGTGGCACGTGTCCAACGAACTGGGCTGCCACAACGCACTGTGCTACTCCGACGACAGTGCGCATGCATTCCGAGAGTGGCTCAGCGGCAGGTACATCGACCTCGAGACCCTCAACACCGCGTGGGGTACCGACTTCTGGAGTCAGCGCTACAGCGACTGGGACGAGATCGTTCCGCCCTCGGTGAGCACCACGTTCGGCAACCCCACTCACCAACTCGACTGGCGCCGCTTCTGCTCCGATGCCCTCCTCGAGCAGTACCGCGCCGAGAAGGCAGTGCTGAACAGGGTCACCCCGGACGTGCCGGTCACCACGAACTTCATGGTGGGCATGGGCCAGGGCCCCGCGCTCGCCGGCAACATGGACTACGCGTCCTGGGCCCCGGAACAGGACATCGTCTCCACCGACCACTATCTCGTCGGCCCCGAGACCGGCGACGCCGCAGCGCATCACAAGCTCTCGTTCTCGGCCGACCTCACCCGTGGCGTCGCCGGCCGTCGACCATGGTTGTTGATGGAGCATTCCACCAGCGCCGTCAACTGGCAGCACATCAACCGCGCCAAGGTCCCCGGCGAGATGATGCGAAACTCACTGGCGCACATGGCTCGCGGAGCGGACGGCATTGCCTACTTCCAGTTCCGCGCCTCCAAGGCAGGGGCGGAGAAGTTCCATTCCGCTCTGGTTCCGCACGCAGGTGAGGACTCCGCGCGCTGGCGTGAGGTCGTCGAGCTCGGTGCGGCGCTGCGTCGCATGGCACCGGTGGCAGGCAGCACCGTCGATGCTCGGGTTGCCGTGCTCTTCGACTGGGCCTCGCAGTGGGCGTGCGAGCAGGAGGGCCATCCGTCGATGGCCATGCAGCCCATGGAGATTGCTCGACGCGCCCATCACGGGTTCACCTCCGCAGGCGTGACCTGCGATGTCGTCCCGTCGTCGACGGACCTGAGCGACTACGACGTGATCGTGGTGCCGGCCCTGTACCTGTGCAGTGACGAGACCGCCGCGCGGATAGCCGACGCGGCCGACGGCGGCGCGCAGGTACTCGTCACCGCATTCTCCGGAATCGCCGACGAGGACGACCACGTGCGACTCGGCGGCTACCCGGGCGCATTCCGTGACCTGCTCGGCGTGCGCGTCGAAGAGTTCTTCCCGCTCGCCGACGGGGAAGCCCTCGCCCTGGACGACGAGACCGTCGGCGAGATCTGGAGCGAATATCTCACCGCGTCGGAGGACGTCGATGTGCTGGCGCGCCACACCCAGGGGCATCTGCGGGGCGTCCCTGCGCTGACGACGCGCACGGTCGGCAAGGGTGCCGCCTGGTACGCCGCCACTGTTCCCGACGCGGCAGGCTGGGCCACGCTGGCCGACAGACTTTGCGCTGCAGCCGAAATCGAGACCCGCCGCGACCTCGGATCGGACGTGGAGATCGTCCGACGGTCTGCAGGGGAGCAGTCCTGGCTCTTCGTGCTCAACCACGGAACCGACAAGGTCAGCGTGCCTGCCTCGGGTACGGACCTGGTCGGCGGCGCACAGATCGACGGCGAACTCATCGTGGCCGCAGGCGGCAGTGCTGTGATCGCCGAGAACCGCTGATGCTCGCCCACCAGCGTCAGCAGAAGATCCTGGACCAGGTGACGGCCGAGGGCGCGGTCAAGGTCGCAGATCTGGGAGCCGCACTGTCGGTGTCGGACATGACCATTCGACGCGACGTCAACGAGCTCGTCGCTCGCGGTCTGGTCGAGCGGGTGCACGGCGGCGTGACGCTGCCGCGATCGGCAAGCGTGTTCGAGCCGGGGTTCTCGGCCAAGTCCGAACTCGATCGAGATGCCAAGGCCGCCATCGCCCGTGCCGCTGCACGATTCGTGCGGCCCGGGACCTCCATCGGCATCTCCGGTGGCACCACGACGCACGCACTCGCGCAGGAACTGCTCGACGTTCCTGACATCACCGTCGTCACCAACTCCCTGCCCGTCGCCGAGGTCTTCCACACCGGTGGCCGGTCGGATCAGACCGTGCTGCTCACCGGCGGACAGCGCACGCCCTCCTACGCGCTCGTCGGACCGCTCACGGTCAGTGCACTGCAGAGTATCCACCTGGACATGCTGTTCCTCGGCACACACGGTGTGGACATCGAATCCGGGCTCACCTGCCCCAATCTCATGGAAGCACAGACCAATCAGGCACTGGTCGCATCGTCCCGACGCGTCATCGTGCTGGCCGACCACACCAAGTGGGGTGTTCGTGCGCTCGCCAACACCATCCCGCTCTCTCGCGTCGACGTGTTCGTCACCGATGCCGGACTCGATCCCGGCGTCCACGAAGCGTTGTCCGAGACGGTCGACGACGTGGTGATCGCCGGAGAGCAATCCCCCGATACGAACGAGGAACGAGTACTCGATGACCGCGCATGACGCCACGACGCACTCGATGCGCAAGACGTCGACCACTCTGGCCGACGGCCGTGAGCTGATCTACTACGACGACACCGAGCCCTACGTCTCGGGTGAGGCCACCCGCGATCTCGTCGACACGCGAGCCCTGTCTCCGTCGATGTCGCAGTCGCAGATGCGATTCGACGTTCTCACCGGCGAATGGATCGTCATCGCCGCCCAGCGGATGGACCGCACGTTCCTGCCGCCTGCCGACGCGTCGCCGTTGGCACCGAGTCGTCCCGACAGGCCGGCGACCGAGATTCCGGCGGCCGATTACGACGTGGTGGTGTTCGAGAACCGTTTTCCGTCTCTGTCCGAAACTGCAGCGCAGCAATCACTTCCGAGCGAGGTGGACGGCGAGGCACTGTGGCCGCTTGCACCCGGCACCGGTCGGTGCGAGGTGATCTGTTTCGCCAGTGACCCCGATGCGTCCTTCGTGTCGCTCGAGCTCTCCCGCGTCCGCACCATCATCGATGTCTGGGCCGATCGCACCACTGCCCTGTCCGCCATCCCCGGCGTTCAGCAGGTCTTCTGCTTCGAGAACCGCGGCAAGGAAATCGGCGTCACCCTGACTCACCCGCACGGTCAGATCTACGCCTACCCCTACCTTCCGCCGCGTACCGATGCGCTGATACGACAGTCTCGCAAACACTTCGAGCGAACGGGCCGAGTATTGCTGGCGGACGTCCTCGCCGCCGAGCTTCGTTCGGGTCGACGGATCGTCGTCGACGCCGAGCACTGGGTGGCGTACGTGCCTGCAGCATCGCGCTGGCCGGTCGAGGTGCATCTCGCGCCGCGTCGCGATGTCTCGGACCTCGCCGAGTTGAGCGGTGCCGAGCGGGACGAGCTGGCCACGGTCTATCGAGATCTGTTGCGCGGAGTCGACGCGTTCTTCGAGGGCGTCGACGAGGTGCCGTACATCGCGGCCTGGCACCAGGCACCCGTCGGAGCGGATCGCGAACTGGGACGCCTGCATCTGCAACTGTTTTCGATGATGCGCTCACCGGGGCGGATGAAGTTCCTCGCCGGTTCGGAATCTGCGATGGGAGCCTGGATCAACGACACCACTCCCGAGCGGATCGCGGACCGGCTGCGCGAGGTACTGGCGTGAACTGGCTCGACGTGATCGCCGAGGAGGATCTCGCCGACGGTGCAGCGGCGTTGTTCCGCAGTGCATTCGGCGGTGATCCCGACGGCGTCTGGATCGCTCCGGGCCGCGTGAATCTCATCGGTGAGCACATCGATTACGCAGGCGGATTGGTGCTGCCGTTCGCGCTGCCGTATGCCACCGCGGTCGCCGTGCGCCGTCGCGAGGACACGACCATGCGGGCCGTATCGACGCACACCGACGAGTCGTGGACCGGTGAGCTCGACGAGATCGGTCCGGGTACCCCGTCGGGTTGGACGGCCTACGTGGCCGGGGTGTCCTGGGCACTTCGGGAGCACGGAGTCGGCGGAGTCGATGTGGCCGTGCATTCTTCGGTGCCGGTGGGTTCGGGGCTGTCGAGCTCGGCCGCCCTCGAGTGCTCGTTCGCCCTCGCTCTCGACGACCTCTTCGATCTTCGGCTCGACCGAAAGATGCTGATCGACGCCAGTATCCGCGCCGAGAACGAGATCGCCGGCGCGTCGACCGGCGGCATGGATCAGAACATCGCGATGTCGGCACAGCCGGGACACGCGCTGCTGCTGGACTGTCTCGACGGTTCGACGCGTCAGATTCCCCTCGATCTGGCCGGGTCCGGCTCGCGGCTGCTGGTGATCGACACCAACGCGCCGCACCGCCTGGTAGACGGTCAGTACGGTGCCCGGCGTGCGGCCCTGGATACGGCGTACGCAGAACTCGGGGTGAAGACCTTGCGTGGACTCGACCCCGAGCAGGCCATGGCCGGGCTCGACGATGAGACGCTGATCGCGCGAGTTCGTCACGTCACCAGCGAGATTCGACGCGTCGAGGCGGCTGCGGAGCTCCTGGATCGCGGAGCCGCCGGTGTCGAACTCGGTGAGCTGATGACCGCGTCGCACATGTCCTTGCGGGACGACTACGAGGTCAGCTCACCGGAACTCGACAGCGCTGTCGACGCGGCTCTGCGCACAGGCGCACACGGAGCTCGGATGACCGGCGGTGGATTCGGCGGATCTGCCGTAGCGCTGGTGCCGTCGGAGCTCGTCGAGGCTGTGGCGGACGAGATTGCCGCCAGTGCAACACGATCCGGACTGCCGGAACCCACCTTTCTCACCGCCGAGCCCGCCGGCTCCGCACATCGATTCTTCTAACCCATACAAAGGAGCACTCCCATGGCACAGGTCACGTACGAAGGAGCCACCAAGCTCTACCCGGGATCGGACGTCGCGGCAGTCGAATCGTTGGACCTCGCCATCGAGGACGGCGAATTCCTGGTGCTCGTCGGGCCTTCCGGCTGCGGCAAGTCCACCTCGCTGCGGATGCTCGCCGGGCTGGAGGACGTCGACTACGGTGCCATCAAGATCGGTGACCGTGACGTCACCTCACTGGCACCCAAGGAACGCGACATCGCGATGGTGTTCCAGAATTACGCGCTGTACCCGCACATGACCGTCGCCAAGAACATGGGATTCGCACTGCAGATCTCCGGAATGGACAAGGCGGAGGTGGGCCGCCGTGTCGAGGAGGCCGCCAAGATCCTCGACCTCACCGACTACCTGGGCCGTAAACCCAAGGCGCTCTCCGGAGGTCAGCGTCAGCGCGTCGCGATGGGACGCGCCATCGTGCGGAACCCGCAGGTGTTCCTCATGGACGAGCCGCTGTCCAACCTCGATGCCAAACTCCGCGTGCAGACTCGCACCCAGATCTCGCTGCTCCAGCGCAGGCTCGGCACCACCACCGTGTACGTCACCCACGACCAGGTGGAGGCGATGACGATGGGTGATCGCGTGGCGATCATGAAAGCCGGTGTGCTGCAGCAGTGCGCCAGCCCCAAGGAGCTCTACGAGCGACCGGTCAATGCCTTCGTCGCAGGTTTCATCGGCTCACCCGCGATGAACCTGTTCGACGTGGACGTCGTGGCAGGCACTGCGAAGCTCGGATCGCTGTCGGTGCCGATCGAGCGTTCGATCGCCGACCGCATCGACGGCAGCCGAGTGACTATGGGCGTGCGCCCGGAAGCGTGGACGCTCTCCGATTCCGGTACCGACATCGTGGTCGACGTCGTCGAGGAACTCGGGGCGGACTCCTACATCTACGGCCGCACCGCCGAGGACGCGTCGAATCTGGGAACCGTCGGGGCGCAGATCGTTGCCCGCATTCCTGACATCGCGGCCCCGTCGCAGGGCGATGTCATCCGAATCGCCCCGCGCGCCGAGACGGTGCACTACTTCTCGACCACAACGGGATTGAATCTGCGCCCCTGAGCGGTCGCTGATCCGAAACGGAGGTGGGTGTCTGTGACGGTTCACTCGACACTGGTCGCCCCTTCGCATGATCTGCGGGACGCCTGGCTGGACTGTCGTATCGAATGGGGTCCGGGCCTCCACGAGGACGGTTTCGGGTTGACGGCCGACGACGATGTCGAGTCCGCACAGGGCTTTTCGGACTGGGTCGATCGGCTCGAGAGCGACGCCGAGTGCACGTACCGCTGGATCGTGGAGGGCGAACGTGTATTGGGCGGCGTCGCACTCAGACACGACGGCCACGAGCTTGCCGACCGTTTCGGACACATCGGCTACGGGGTTCGCCCGTCCGAACGAGGTCGGGGAGTTGCCTCCTGGGCAGTACGCGAGGTGCTGAGGCTCGCCGCAGATCTGGGCATGACCCGGGTGGCGGCGGTATGCGAGGTGGGCAACGCGGCCTCGACAGCGACCCTGGAGCGAGCTGGGGGCCAACGTGTCGACTGCATCGGGTCGGCTGTTCGCTTCTGGATTCCCGTGCTCTGAAGAATCGGGTGCACTGGACCGCGCTCAGCGCGGTCCAGTGCACCCGATTTTCTCCTCTTGACCCTCACACTGTGTGAGACGAGAACCTCGGAGGGTCATGTTCAGCATCGGAGAGTTCGCATCGATCGGCCGGGTGTCGGTTCGCAGGCTTCGGCATTACGACGAGATCGGGTTGTTGACGCCGGCGCGGGTGGATCCGTTCACGGGCTATCGCTCGTACGACGGTTCGCAGTTCGAGGTTCTGGGACGCATTCTCGTGTTCAAGGACCTCGGGTTCAGGCTCGACGAGGTGACGCAGATCGTGCACGGCGAGGTCGACGGTGATCGGCTACGCGAGATGCTCGCCGCCAAACGCATTGATGTCGCGCGTCGACTCGATTTCGACGCCGCTCGTCTGCGTCGTATCGATGCGCGACTCTCCCACACCGACGGGATGTCGATGATCACCGTGGACACCAAAACATTGCCGGCCACCCGTATCGCTCTCGTCAGCGAGACCGCCGCCGGGTTCGGGCCGGAGAACATCGGCCCGGTCATCGGCCCGATGTACGCCCGACTCGCCCAGACGCTCGCCGGGCACGGCGTGACGTTCGGGCCATCGTCGATCGCCATGTACGAGGCCGTCGACGACGGGGACGGCACTGGCATCACCGTCCATGCCGCATTCGAGGTGGGGCCCGAGGTGGTGGCCGGTGAGGGCTACGAGGTTCGCGAGCTACCGCCCGTCGAGCTCGCGGTGACCACCGTCCACCACGGTTCGATGGCAACGATCGGCGAGACCTGGGAGCAGTTCACGGCATGGATCGAGGCCAACGGCTACGAACTCTCCGGCATCTGCCGGGAGTACTACCTGGTGTCCGAGCCGCAGCCGCAGGAGAATTGGGTGACCGAACTGCAACAGCCGGTGGTTCGACGTCAGGACGCCTGAGCGAACTCCACGAGTGCGGTGCACTGGCAACCGCCGGTGACCTCCTCGCATTCGAGCACCAGGAAGTGGCGAACGTACTCGAGATCCACGCAGTCCGGCTCCGTGCACTCCGCACCGCCGACCGCGTGGATCACGAGTGTGCCGTTGCAAGTATCGAAGCGTGCGGACATGCGAATCCCTTTCTGTCGTCTCTCTCTACATCCTTGATATCACCGGGCTCCGACAAGTTCGGGAGAAGACCAGCGTGTTCGACGCCTGAGCTGGGTAGCGGCCATCACCGTCAGAGCCGGAATCCAGGCGTATCCGAGGGCGGTCCTGATGACCGTCCGGTCGCCCAGCCACGCTCCGGCCGACACCAGCACCACAGCCCATACAACTGCGGCCAGCAGGCTGAGCACCACGTATTCGCGTTGCCGCAGTGAGGAGGTCGCCACGAGTCGGGGCGCGATGGTGCGGATACCCCCGATGAGGTGTCCGGCGGTGGCGACAGCGCGGGGCCGTGATCGTGCCTGTGTGGTCAGCCCCAGGACGACCCTCATCACCGCGGCCGGCAGCGCTGACTCCGCTCGCCCGAGACCCAACACCGTCTCGGTGCGGCGACTGTGCCAGAACGCCCACTGCGCACCCATGCTCGACGCCACCGCCGCGGTGATGACGGCAGGCAGCCACGGCACCACGCCGATCGACGTCAGCACCCCGAGCGTGATCGGGACACTGTTTCCTGGTGTGAAGAGACCGAGCAACGACGCGGACTCGAATGCCAGCAGCACGAAGACGACAGCGAAGACGACCCACACGGGCACGGACGACAACCGGTCCACATCGAGGATGTTCAGGTTCATACCTGTCGAATCTCGTCGTCCGGGCCACGGAACTCACCACGATCGACCCACGGATCGACGGTAGGGCCAGCCCTACCTCGGGCCGTGGGTTCACAGTGCCGACAAGCCGACAACACCCGACTTAGGCTGATCCGCATGAACGAGGCACTACCGATTCCCCTGAATCCGCTCAGGGCATGGATATCGCCGCACTGGTGGCTGGCGGTGGCATCGCTGCTGGTGTCGACGCTCGCCGGGCTGGGCGGCTGGATGATCCTGGGACTGCTGGTACTGGCGGTGTGCGCATTACCCTTTGCGCTCAGCGGAGTGCTCGTGTTCGCCCTGACGATAGTGGCGCTGCGGTGGATGGACCGTGCAGCGCGCGCCGGAATCGGTTTCACCGGTGGAGTTCTCATCGAGGGCCCTGACGTGACCGTGTACCCGACCAGTTGGCGCACGTTCGTCTGGTGCCTCCGAGACATCGGTTTGTGGAAGTCGCTGTGCTATTGGCTCGTTCGCATTCCGGTCTCGGCCGTACTGCTGTTCTTGCTGCCGGCGCTCTTCGTGGCCCTGCCCGTTCTTGCGGCGGCGCCGGTGGCCTGGATAGTGACGAACCCGGTCGCCAATGAGCTCGAAATAGGCGAACGGGTGGGCTATCCGCTCGTCGCGTTGGTCGGCTTCGCCTCGCTGGTCACCCTTGTCGCGGGAGTGCCACTGCTGCTCACGGCCCTGGCGCGACTCGACTGGTGGAGTGCCGCAACCCTTCTCGGCCGATCCGAATCCAGTAGGAGAGTGGACGAATTGACGGTGAGTCGAGCTCGCGTCGTCGACGCTGCGGATGCCGAACGCCGTCGCATCGAACGCGATCTGCACGACGGGGCCCAGCAACGATTGGTATCGGTGGCAATGTCACTGGGACAGGCCAAATCGCGCGTCGCGTCGACCGATGATGCGGTCCTGAAGGAATTGCTCGACGACGCCCACCGGGAGGCCAAGAACGCGATCGGTGAGATCCGCACCCTCACCCGCGGTCTGCATCCGCCGATCCTGACCGACCGCGGTCTCGACGCCGCACTGTCGTCCGTCGCGGCGTTGTGTGCGGTACCGGTGACTGTTCGGATCGACCCCGCCCTCTCGGGTGATCGACGCCCGGACGCCACCGTCGAGTCGACGGTTTACTTCGTCGTCTCGGAGGCTCTGACCAATGTGAGCAAGCACGCGAAGGCCGACCACGTCCGAGTCGACGTCTCGAGAGTCGAGTCAGCAGTGCGTGTCACGGTGGTCGACGACGGTTGCGGCGGAGCGTATCCGGCTCCAGGAGGCGGACTGGCCGGGCTAGAGGACAGACTCAGCGGGATCGACGGAACCCTGACCATCACGTCGCCGTCCGGCGGCCCGACTCGGCTCGAGGTGAGTGTCCCGTGCGAGTGATCATCGCCGACGATTCGGTTCTGTTGCGAGAGGGCGTCGCCCGCCTGTTGGTCGACACCGGAGCGGACGTGATCGGGAAGGTGGCCGATGCGTCGGAACTGCTCGCGGCCATGTCTGCCGCCGATCCGCTTCCTGATGTCTGCGTGATCGACGTACGCATGCCGCCGACCTTTCTGGACGAAGGTCTGCGCGCAGCACTGGTCATTCGCCAACGTTGGCCCGCTGTCGGTGTTCTCGTGCTCTCGCAGTACGTGGAGGAACGGTACGCAGCCGAGCTCATCCGGCAGAGCACGGACGGCGTGGGGTACCTGTTGAAGGACCGGGTGGCCGACGTCGACGAGTTCGCCGATGCCGTGCGGACCGTTGCCACCGGCGGAACCGTCATCGATCCAGAAGTGGTGCAGCAGATTCTGGCCCGGGCCCCACGATCGGATCCACTCGATTCGCTGACCCCTCGCGAACGGGAAGTGTTGACCGCCATGGCCGAAGGCAAGTCGAACGCCGGAATTGCCTCTGCATTGGTGGTCGGTCAAGCAGCCGTGGAGAAGCACATCGGCAACATCTTCGCCAAGCTCGGCCTACTCGGAGACAGTGCCGATCACCGCCGAGTCATGGCCGTCCTACGATATCTGGGAGCGATCCAATGAAGAAGTCGATGTGGCGCAGTGTCGTTGCGGTTTCGGCAGCTGTCGCGGTCGTCGGCACCGCAGGAGCAGCCACGGCGGCCACCATCGCCGTCGGCTTCACCACGCCGAAGATGCAGTCCTTCGATTACTCGGCCGACACAGCGATCGTCGGCAATAATCTATCCGTCACAACGCGATTCGCCCATGTGTCGGTGTCGATGAGCCCCGACTCCGACCTGCACGTTCGGGCCGACGGGTCCTACCGAGGAGATACTCCGACGGTCGACATCGGTGACGACGGCTCGACGATCGCTGTGGAATGTTCCTACCGAAAGAATGGTAGCTGCGACATCGGTCTCGAACTACGGGTACCGGCCGGATTGGTACTCGACATCGACGGAGCAGCAGGCGACGTGGTGCTCACCGACGTGGACGCGCAGACTTCGGTGTCCACGTCGGCGGGCTCCGTGATCGCGCGAGGATCTGCCGGAACCCTGGACATAACAACCAGATTCGGCGATGTCGAGATCACCGATGCGGCTGTGTCGGCAGTCGAGGTGGACACGACGTTCGGTCTGGTCACCCTGGATTCGAGGGTGCCGCCGGACTCGATACGCATGCAGAACATGCAGGGCGACAGCATGATCGAACTCCCGGCGGCAGACTTCTACGACGTCGAGGCGACGTCGGAGAAGGGAGACGTCGACATCGACGTCGTCGACGATCCGAGCTCCCCGAGGTCGGTATCGATCACCAGTGAAGAGGGCCAGATTTCGGTGCAGCGGAGATAGTTCTGGTCAGTGACTGCTGTTCAATGATTCCGACGCCAGGCGCTGAACGATCGGACCGAGGACGTGGTGGGACGCACCAGCCACGGCCACGGATGCAACTCGACCGGGGCTATGGCGTCGGCGATGCGGGAGAAGCCGGGAACGGGTGCCCAGGTGGTGGCCACGGATCGTCCGGCCAATTCGTCGGCTACTCGGCCACGACGCACCTCCAACGGGCGGGTCGACGCGATCTCACCGAGCGTCTCGGCAAGAAAGACGAGTCGCTTCCCGGAGAGCCGGAGTTTCCGCAGGAGCGGTTCGTCGAAAACGAACACGGCGGGCCGGTCGGTCTCGGCGGCCAGTGCTGGGTCTGCGGTGCCGAGCGACTCTGCTGTGATCCACACCTGTTCTGCGCCAGTACCTTCCACGTGGGCGGGGCCGGCGGGAATCGGAGCCTTGTTCAGGTCGGGACCGTCGACAGTCGGCCCGAGATCGTCGTCGGGCCAGTTCTCGATGGGGCACGCGTCTTTCAGCGCGCAGTTGCGGCACAGCGACGGTGCTCTCTTGTTCACCTGCCACCGGCTGAAGCCGTACACCTTCCCGCTTCCGGTACCGACGGTCCATTGCCAGCCGAGGCGGTTGGCAGCGCGAGAACCGTCGAGCAGGTGGGCGAACATCTCGTCCTCGCCGTCGCGCCACGTCGCCCCGGCACGGACAGCCCACTGGGAGGCCAGCCACATGCGGGTTTGGTTGACCAGCCAACCGTCGTCGTGCAATTCACCCACCACCGAGGACATGCAGTTCATCTCCTCGGGCCACGGCTGCGCGGTCCAGCCCTGCGGTCGCGGCTGTTCACGGCGAAGCGAACGGCCGAGATCGGATCCGGTGCGCGCGTAGAGGTGGCGTGCGTACTCCTGCCACATGAGCTCGTCGCGGTACCGGGAACGGTCGCGTGGGGGAGCGTCGGCGACCGCGTCCCATACCTCTCGCAGCGTCAGCAGTCCGTGGCGGATGTACGGCGACATGCGGCTTGCGCCTCGGCGATTCACCGGTAGAACGGTGCTGCGATCGCGCGCATATCCGGTGATGTCGAGTCCGGCCAGGGCGGCATCGGCAGCGGACTGCCCGCCGCGAATGCCACCCGCCGTGATGCCATCCGGCCCCTCGCGCGTCAGATCACCCAGATACTCGGCAACCCAGGCGCCGACGTCGTCGGTGGTGAAGCCGTCGGCGATGGACGGGGGAGGGGGCAGCTCGGGCATGCCGTCGGACTTCCCCGTCGGTACGAAAGGGAAACGCCGTTCGTCAGGGGCGCGGCAGTCGGCGATGCAGTGGGTTGGATGTGGTCCTCGTTGCCGATCTGCCGGCCGGCGGTAGGGATGAGACGACGGCGGGCGTGTCCGCAGTGGCGCGCGAGGCGTCGTGTGCCTTCATCGCAGCGCTGTTTCCTCTGCCGAGAGCAGGCGAGGAGATCTGCCGTGCAGCTGCTTCTCCGCACTCCGGGCACGTCACCTGCGAGGGCGCGTCGGCCATGGAGAATCGCTGTTCGACGGGGGCGCAACGCTGTGCGCAGCGGAAGCTGTAGGTCGGCACGCATTCGAGAGTAGCGCGATGTGGCGCATCAGCAACGTTCCAGCACAACGTCATACAAGATTTACACGTCAGAATCGGCCGGATGCGCCAGAACGATGCAATGATCGAGGCAGGAGAATCCGCGCAACCGGAGGTGCCTCGTGCCCGAACTGCTGTTTCCGCTCGACTCGACGAAGAGTTTCACCGAACAGGAGATCGTCGGTCACAACCGATGGCATCCCGATATCCCGGCGGCGGTCACAGTCAAACCCGGCACGTCATTTCGAGCTCATTGCCGCGAATGGTTCGACGGGGCCATCCACAACGACGATTCCGCCGAGGACATTCTGAATGCGCCGCTCAACAACGTGCATACGCTGTCCGGGCCGTTCCATATCGAGGGAGCCGAGCCCGGTGATCTGTTGATCGTCGACATCCTCGACGTCGGGCCGATCCCGCAGGAGGATTCGGGTCCGTTGGCCGGCCAGGGCTGGGGTTACACGGGAATCTTCGCCAAGGAGAACGGCGGCGGGTTCCTCACCGATCGATTCCCCGACGCGTACAAGGCGATCTGGGATTTTTCCGGGCAGACCACAACATCTCGCCACGTCCCGCACGTGAAGTACACCGGCATCACCCATCCCGGTCTCATGGGGACCGCGCCCTCGGCGCAGTTACTGGCGAAGTGGAACGCCCGTGAAGGTGCCCTGATCGCCACTGACCCCAATCGCGTTCCGCCGCTGGCTTTGGCACCCGAACTCGACGGGGCAATCCTCGGATCACTGAGCGGTGACGAGTTCTCCCGTGTTGCAGGCGAAGCCGCGCGCACAGCACCGCCCCGCGAGAACGGAGGAAACCAGGACATCAAGAACCTGACCAAGGGCACTCGCGTTTTCTATCCGGTGTTCGTGCCGGGCGCGAAGCTGTCGTTCGGAGACCTGCACTTCTCGCAGGGAGACGGGGAGATCACGTTCTGCGGTGCCATCGAAATGGGTGGCTTCATGGACCTGCACGTCGATCTGATCAAGGGCGGCATGGAGACCTACGGGGTGAGCGAAAACGCGATCTTCATGCCCGGCAACACCGCACCGCAGTACTCGGAATGGATTGCGTTCTCCGGTATTTCGGTGACCGTCGACGGTGAGCAGAAGTATCTGGACTCCGACCTGTCATACCAGAACGCATGTATGCACGCGATCGACTACCTCACGAAGTTCGGATACAGCCCCGAGCAGGCGTACCTGCTGCTGGGATCGGCCCCGATCGAAGGACGCCTGTCCGGGGTGGTGGACATCCCGAACTCCTGTGCCACCGTGTACATCCCCACCGCGATCTTCGACTTCCCGATAGCGCCGTCCGCCAGTGGCCCGTTCCAAATCGACCCGGGAATGGGAGCGCCGAGAGCGCAATTCTGATCGACTTCGCTTGATTTGTCGCAACTGTGGGTGCTCGAGGACATGGAACCGTGGCCTCACGAGCCTGCCGTAGGCGCGGTGCTATCGCCCACTACCGTCGGTACTAGCAGCCGCCTTACTAGTCGTGCGCGGAAAACAGCAGGGCTCCCGAGTCGGTACCTGCGTACGGTAGGCGGATGATGGTTCTCGCGAGCAGGACTGCGGTGTTGTCGCCGCCGGTCTTCTTCGTCTGGAAGGCTCTCATGTACCCCGATGTGCATCCGAAGAATCAAGGGTTCGCATGGCCGGTGATGTTCGAGGGTCAGCCGCTACCTCGTATTGTCGAGAGCAGCGAGTTCGACCGCGTCGTCTGGAGCTCGCCGTGGCCGAGCCACCCCGACGTCCTGTTGCAGTTCGACTTACGACCGAATACCCATCTCCGTTGGACGCTGTTGGCCCACGCGCCTGCGCCGAGTCTGCAGGCAATCGAATGGCTACGCGACCAGGTAAGTCATCTGGTGAACATCGACCTGCGCAACGCGACCGGACATTGAACTGTCATCGGTTGCCGCCGCTCGGTCCGTAGGCATACCGCTTACCGACTGCGAACCACAGGATCGGCCCGACGATGGGCATGATGAACGCGACGAATGCCCACGCCAGCTTGGCCACTAACCCTGTACCGGGGTCGCGGAGGATCGAGACAAGTGCCATGGCGTACAACGCGACTGCAATCGCGGCACCGGCAGAAATCATGGCTCCTAACGTAGCTCAATCCGCTTTGCGGACAACGTCGATCAGCCTGTTCGCGAAACTGGTTGCTGTGATGACCAATCCGTTGTTCAGTTGAGGATCCAGCACCGCGCTGCGACCCGCGGCGACAGCGGGGAGGTTCTGCCACGCGGCGATTCCGTCGATCTGGGTCGGATCGGTGGTCTGGTGGAAGATGAACTCCGCATCCGCGATCTGGTTCAGATTCTCGACCGACAGTCGATAGTTCCCCTCCTCGTCCTCGGGGTTGTTCTGCAGCACAGTGAATCCCATATCCGTGGCGACCGCGTTGCCTAGGTAGTTGGTCCACACGATGACGTATCCCTTGGCAACCGGCTCGCTGGTGATGAGGGCGATCCTGCGACCGTTCGTGACCGCGGCCGCGTCGTCGATGGTTCGGTGGTACTCGTCCAGGCGCGGCTGCACTGTGTCGAGTAGCCCGATGGCCGAGAACTGGTCGACGGTGTACTGCTCGAAATTCGGTTCGTTGACTTCGACGGGGAGGACCGGTGCGATCTTGGTCAGTTGCTCGTTTCCGTACCAGTCGAGCCGCCATCCATTGGCGCGCATCACGATGAGATCGGGAGACAGCGCTGCGATCTCCTCTGCCGCTGGGCCGTCGGGCCCGCCGATGACCTCCGTCTGTGCGTCCAGCAGTCCCTCGAACTGCCCCGCGGGACGCGCGCCGGGCTGGAAGGTGTTGCCGGTGGCAATGATGGGATATCCGGCCAACAGGGCGAATTCGAGATCCCCTCGCCCCTCCATCACGACCACGCGGGTGGGGCGCGTAGGAACGGTGACATCGAAGCCGTCGCCCGTCATCCGCACAGTCTCCGAGGTCGTAGCTGCCGCATCCTGGCTGCGGGGCGAGCAGGCGGAAACGAGTGCAGCAGCCCCGGCGAGTACGAAGAACCCACGTCGATCGAGGGTGCGCGAGGACAAGAATCGAGATGACATTGGGATAGGCTACCCTTTGTCTTCTGTTGAGGGCGGTCGGACCTGGTGCGTCGCGAGCTGTGCTGTCAGTACCCTGCGGTGTGAGAAGCACGGTCACGATGCGATGGATCGTGAATCCGTAGGCAGCCGAGCAAAATCGATGGGGTGAGTATGAGCACCGAGGTCAACCCGACACTTCCGTTGGCGTTCGATCTCGCGTGGATGGGTGCGGTTGTTCTGTGGCTGGGCCTCGTGGCTGCCGCGTGGGTGTCGATTCTTCGGAGCAACAAGGCTCGTCGGGGATCCGCGTTCTGGTGGTGTCTGCTCGTCTTGCTCATTCCGATCACCGGTGCGCTGATCTGGTTCGTCGCCCGCCCGCGCAACTTCGATACCGATCAGCGCACGAGTTCGTAGCGCGCCAGCCACAGTCCCGTCAGTACTTCCTGATCCTCGGTGTGCACAAAGCCGAGTGATTCGTACAACCTGCGGGCCGGCGCGTTGTCTCGTCCGGTGGCCACCTGCACACGTTGTCCCACAATCGAATCCAGCATGCCAATGACCAACCTGCGTCCGATGCCCTGTCGGTGAGCGTGCGGTGCGACAATCAGACGGTCGATCTCGGCCTCGGACCACGCTGCAGCGCCGAGGATTTCGTCACTCTCCCGCGCGACGAGCCAGTGGACCTGTGCAGCGCACAGATCGTCCACCGACTCGTGCAGCAAAGGGATTCGGTCGTCGCCGATCAGTCCCGCCTCGACTGCATACGACGCCCTCTGCACCGCGAGAATCTGCTCGGCCAACGGTCGATCAGAAGAAGGGTCGACGCGAACGATCTCAATAGCGACCACCGGCGGGTGCCGGCAGTGCGTCGAGGGCAGCGAGGTGGTCCGGGCTCAAGGTGAGCGAGGCTGCGCCCGCGTTCTCGTCCAGACGCGAGGTGCGTCGAGTACCGGGAATCGGGACCACGTGCTCGCCCTGCGCCAGAACCCAGGCCAGGGCCACCTGCGCAGGCGTCGCGCCGAGTTCGTCGGCGACGGCCGCGATGGCGTCGACGATCACGAGGTTCGCATCGAGGTTGTCCTGACTGAAGCGTGGCAGCCGAGCTCGGAAATCGTCTGCAGCAGGCGTGGTTCCGCGAAAGTTGCCGGTCAGGAATCCTCGGCCCAGCGGTGAGAACGGCACGAATGCCGCACCGTTGTCTTGCGTCCACTTCAGCGAGGTGGCGAGGTGATCGCGCGTCCACAGGGACAGCTCCGACTGCACTGCAGAAATCGGGTGCACCTGCTGGGCCCGATCGAGCTGCTCGACGGAGAACTCCGAGACACCCAGTGCCCGAACCTTTCCGGCCTGCACGGCCTCGGCCATCGCGCCGATGCTGTCTTCGACGGCCACCTCGGGATCGGGACGGTGCAGGTAGTAGAGATCGATGTGGTCGACGCCCAGGCGGCGCAGCGAATCGTCGATTGCCGAACGTAGGTGTTCGGGCTTGCCGTTGGGGCCCGAAATGACCGGCTCTCCGGCGTCGCCGACGTGGGAGACGAGCCCACCTTTGGTCGCGAGGGTCACCTCGTCACGCCGGTTCCCGATGGCTTTGCCGACGACTTCCTCGTTGGTGAACGGGCCGTACACGTCTGCCGTATCGATGAAGTTCACGCCCAGGTCGAGGGCGTGCCCGATGACGCGATCGGGGGTCTCCGTTCGATCGTCGGCCTTGTATGCCCAGGTCATTCCCATGCAGCCCAAGCCGATGGCACCCACCTCGGGGCCGTCGTTCCAGAGGGTGCGGGTCAGTACTGTGCGTTCGCTCATGTACTCGACCATAGAGAAGTAAAAGCGTTGTCGCTTGGACTCACCGGGCGACTAGCATCGCCGCATGGCTCTTCCGCACTCGAAGGTGTATTTCGGCGATCGCTTGGTGGACGCGCAGGAGGCGACACTCGGGGTCGCGACCTCGGCCGTCCTGTACGGGCTCAGTGTCTACACGGTGTTCCCCGTGCAGGTGGACGGTGAACGGCGTACGGCCTTCCGGTTGCTCGATCACTATCAGCGACTCGTCGAATCCTGCAAGATCATCGGCATCGACACGTTCGCCTCGCAGTGGACGTTCGAGAAGTTCGTGCAGGCGACGCGCGACGTGGTCGCGGCCAACGCCCCGACGACCGAGGTCTACGTTCGAGCTACCGTCCACGTGGACGAGTCGATCCCCGGAACGCGGGTGCGTGGCCTGCACACCACGGTGTCCATCTTCCTGTACGACGCCAATCCCATTGTCCCGCAGGACGGCATGCGGTTGAAGACAAGTGTCTGGCGTCGAATTCCCGACTATGCCATTCCCTCCCGTGCCAAGGTGAACGGTGCGTACGTCAATTCCGTTCTGGCCAAACAGGATGCAATCGACAGTGGCTTCGACGACTGCATCTTCCTCGACATCAACGGCCATGTCTGCGAACTCAGTGCCGCGAGCATCTTCCTCGTGCGGAACGGAGTGCTCGTCACCCCCGACGTCACCAGCGACATTCTCGACGGCATCAACCGTCGGACGATTCTGACCCTGGCGCGCGAAGAAGGGCTGACCGTCCAGGAGCGCACCGTCGATCTCACCGAGCTGTACATCGCCGACGAGGTCTTCGTCTGCGGCACGTCGGCCGGAGTAGCCCCGGTGTACGAAATCGATGGTCGCGCAATAGGAACGAAGCAGTCGGGCCCGGTGACACTCACTCTACGAAAGCGTCACCAGGCCGCGCTCACCAGCGACGAAGTGCACGGCTGGGTGAGTGTGCTGTGAGTGCTACGCCGGGCAGGTCGAGGTGAGTCCGGCGATCAATGCTTCGGTGGCCGGCTGTTCGAGTGGGTCGGCGGCGGGGTTCGACCCGGCCGTGGTCCAGGCCAGCGATACCTGACGTTGCCCGTCCGGGCTCGAGAACGCGTAGGTGCGGTAGCCGAAGCCGTTGCCGCGGTTGCCGAACACGAGCTCACCCGAACCCGGGTTGCACGCGTCTCCGCCCAGCAGCAGGCCGAGTCCGTACGTGGATGGCGTCACGACCTGCATCTCGTCGATCAGGTTCTGCGGGATCAGCGTGCCGTCGAACAGCGCTCTGAAGAAGGTGTTCATGTCTGCCACGGTGGAGACCACGGCAGCCCCCGACGACCAGATACTGGCGTCGTAATCGGTGACGTCGGTGTAGGTTCCGTTCTCCAGCACGTAGCCGTGTATGGCGTCGGGGTCGAGCGTGGAATCGGTGGGGTACGTCGAGTCGGCCATCTCCAGCGGATCGAAGATCCTGTCCTGCAACGACTGTCCGATGGACTTGCCATCGAGGTCGGCGATGATCTGTCCGAGCAGGACGTAGTTGGTGTTGGCGTAGCCGAATTCCTGACCGGGCTCACTCGTCCAGGGCATGGACACAGCCCGGTCGATCAGTTCGTCGTCGGTGACGGCATCGGTTGCGCGTGCGGCGATCTGCCCGGCGGAATCGAATCCGGTGAAGTAGTCGGGAACGCCACTGGTGTGATCGAGTAGTTGGCGAACGGTGACCGGCTTGGGTAGTACTCCGGGAAGCAGTTCGTCGACCTGCTGATCGAGCTCGAGCTTCCCCTCGTCCACGAGTTGAAGCACCACGGCAGCAACCATGGCCTTGGTGACGCTGGCGATACGGACCGGATCCTCGGCGGACGCAGCCTCGGTGCCGTCGCGCTCGACGAGACCGGCCGCTCCCGACCACGAATCCTCGCTGTCGCGTACCTGCGCGACAGCGGCGACGGATCCGGCGTCGACCAGGGCGTCCAAGGCTGCCTGGACGTCGTCGGTCTTGATGGTTCCGCTCGAGGGCGTGGTGGTGGTCGGCTCGACGGCGGACGGCTCGTCCGTGGACGAGCATCCACTGACCAGCAGGGATGTCGACACTGTGAGGGCGGCGAGGATTCGTAGCTTGCTCATGTCTTCGACGCTAACGCCGACCCGCGAAGGATTTCAGTGTCAAATGTCAGTGATTTTCGGTGAGTGGGCGCACCGCATCGTTCAGTGCGCTGGTCAGCGACCGACCCGGCCCGCACTCGAATCGAGCAGAACTTTCGCCGCAGCTTGTGCTGCAGCGGCGGATTCGGCCAGTTCGGTGATGGCCGCGGTGGTTTGAGCACCTTCGGCGAGCAAGGCAATCTGCAGCCCGACGGTGGGCTCACATCCGGCCTCGACCGCCAATCGGGTGACGTACTCGATGAAGTTCTTCTTGTGCTGATGCGCGGCGTCGGCGACCTCGGGCATGGTGGCACCGAGTTCGCCGAAGGAGTTGATGAAGGCACACCCGCGGAAGTCGTCCTCACGAAACCAGTGGTCCAGGAAGTCGAAGATCGACAGCAGCTTCTCTCGAGGGGACTCATGGGCAGCGGCTTCGGCGTGGATCCCGTCGTTCCACTGCTGTGTTCGACCGCGAAGCACCTCGGCGACGATGGCGGTCTTCGACGGAAACAGTGAGTACATGCGCTTGAGGGAGATGCCCGCGCTGCTGCGAAGCTCGTCCATGCCGACGGCCTGGATTCCGCGCGCATAGAACAGTGCATCCGCTGCTCGGATGACGTCGTCGCGTCCGAGTTCGGTACCCATGACCCACCTACCCCTTGCCGAGAGAACCAACGTTCTCTACAGTAGTCCACACGCGGCGAGAACGACCGTTCTCACCCGTCGAGCTGCAGGACAACAGGAAGGCAGGATCATGGCGTACATCACCGTCGGAACCGAGAACTCCACCCCCGTCGAGGTCTACTACGAGGATCACGGCACCGGTCAGCCGGTCGTGCTCATCCACGGCTACCCGCTCGACGGCAACTCCTGGGAACGTCAGTCACGGGCGCTACTCGACGCCGGCTACCGCGTCATCACCTACGACCGCCGCGGATTCGGCCAGTCGAGCAAGCCGACCGTCGGATACGACTACGACACCTTCGCCTCGGACCTGGACAAGGTGCTCACCGGGCTCGACCTGAACGATGTCATCCTGGTCGGATTCTCCATGGGCACAGGTGAACTCGCGCGGTACGCGGCGAAGTACGGCACGGATCGCGTCGCGAAGTTCGCGTTCCTCGCCTCTCTCGAGCCGTTCCTGCTGCAGACCGACGACAATCCCACCGGCGTCCCGCAGTCGGTGTTCGACGGCATCGACAGTGCCGCGCGGGAGGATCGCTTCGCCTGGTTCGAGAACTTCTACAAGGACTTCTACAACCTCGACGAGAACCTCGGGACTCGCATCAGCGAGGCCGCAGTACGTGCGAGCTGGAACACCGCGACCGGTAGCGCTCCCGTGGCCGCCTATGCCGTCGTGCCCACGTGGCTCGAAGATTTCCGCGGTGATGTGGAGAAGGTGCGCGAATCGGGCAAGCCGACGCTGATCCTGCACGGCACGGCCGACAACATCCTGCCGATCGATTCCACCGGACGTCAGTTCCACAAGGTGTTCCCGGAGGCGACGTACGTCGAGGTCGACGGCGCACCGCACGGACTGCTGTGGACGCACTTCCAGGAAGTGAACGACGCGCTGCTCGCGTTCGCGAAGTGACAGCAGACGGCGGCAGGCATGCAGGCCTGCCGCCGTTCGTGGGTTAGACCGCGACGACGCCGTCGTGGTCGCTGTAGACGATCTCGCCCGGGTTGAAGGTGACGCCGCCGAAGCTGACCGGCACGTTCTTCTCACCCGATCCGGTCTGCGTGCTCTTGCGCGGGTTCGTTCCCAGTGCCTTGACGCCGATGTCGAGTGTGCGCAGGATCGCCGAGTCGCGTACCGCGCCGTTGACGATGACGCCGGCCCATCCGTTGGTGACACCTCGGCCCGCGATGATGTCTCCGACCAGTGCGGTGTGAACGCTTGCATCGCCGTCGACCACCAGAACGCCACCGTTGCCCGGCTCGCTCAGCGTCTGCTTGACCAGGAGATTGTCCTGGAAGCAGCGGATGGTGGTGATGGGGCCCGCGAATTCGGTGTGCTTGCCGAACTGGATGAACTGGGTGTCGCAGCTGCGGATGTCGGGACCGATCTCGTCGGCCAGATCAGCTGTTGCCTTGAATTCCACAGGTGAAGTCATGCGGCACAGACTATCGCTCGCTCGTCAGCCTCGGCCGTGACGCCGTTCGTAGTCGTCGCGAGTGCGGTCGGCCCGGCTCTGCGCCTTGGCGTTGATCAACTGCGGGTCGAGGCCGTGGATCAGCAGACGATGCCGCCGATAGACGTTCATCAGGGCAATCGAGAAGTACACCAGCGGGATGAACAGCAGCGACATCATCGCCAGGGACATCCACAGCGGCCCCGGGATCAGCAGGAACAGCAGCAGTAGCGGGATGACGGGCACGGTGAATCGGGCGATGTAGCGGACCTGGGCACCGTTGCCCACGAGATCCTTGCGGACCCAGTCCTGCATGGATTCGGGCAGCGTGCGGCCGAACGAATAGCCCAGAAACTGCAGTGGAGTAGGCGTCGTGCGTTCGGTGGTCATCGCGCAATGCTAGTCCCACAAGAGTTGGTACAAGTCACCGTTGACTGCGGTTTATCTCATATGTGACGATAGCGTCAGTTACGGGTGCCGACAGAAGGACTTCGACTGTGATCGATCGCAGAACCCTGCTCGGCGCGCTGGGTGCCGCAACGATCTCCGGAGTTGCCCTCTCGACGTTGCCGTCTGCGACCGCATCGGCATCGCCCACTCCGGGCGCCGGTGGAGTGATCGACGTCCATTCGCACATGGTTCCCGACTTCTACCTGCGTGAGGCCATCGCGTCGGGCATCGTCTTTCCCGACGGTATGCCGAAGTGGCCGAGCTGGTCGGTCGGTGAACACATGCAGATGATGGACGGTTGCGGCATCGACAGTGCGATTCTGTCCGTCTCATCGCCCGGGGTGCATTTCGGCGACGACGGCAAGGCCGCCGATCTCGCCCGACGCGTCAACGATTTCGGCGCCGGGGTGGTGGCGAGCGAACCCCGACTCGGATTCTTTGCGTCGCTACCGCTGCCGAACGTCGTCGACTCGACGGCCGAGGCCATCCGAGCGCTCGATCGACTCGGTGCCGACGGCGTGACGGTGATGTCCAACGCCGGCGGCATGTACCTGGGCAACGCCGTGCTGACGCCCTTGCTCGCGGCGCTGGACGCGCGATCGGCGGTCGTGTTCGTACATCCCACGTCACCGCCGAATTCTGCTGCGGTATCGCTCGGGCGGCCGGCGCCGATGATCGAGTTCCTTTTCGACACAGCGCGAACCGTCGTCGATCTGATTCTGCTGGGCGTGGTCGATCGATTCCCGAACATTCGCTGGGTGTTCACTCACGGCGGTGGAGTTCTCCCACTGCTGGCGGACCGGGTCGATTTCTTCCGTACCCAGGTGGGCCTGGGGGCCCCGACCACGCCGGATGTGCTGCAGCGCTTGTGGTTCGACCTCGCCGGAACTCCTGTCCCGCGGCAGCTGCCCGCATTGCTGTCGACCGTCGGCCCCGATCGTCTGGTGTACGGCAGCGACTACTGCTTCACGCCGATCGCTGCGGTGCAGGAGCAGCTGCGATCACTCGACGCCGATGCCGCGAACGGCGGACTCGAGAACTGGCGCGCAGCCACATCCGGCAACGCCCGCCGACTGCTCGATCTCTGAACCGAAAGAGGTGGACACTGCCGATGAAAACGCAAGCACTGCAACCGATCTCCGAGCACTGGGATTGGCAGATGAACGCCGCCTGCCGCTCGATGCCGGTCTCGATGTTCTACCCGCCCCTGGGTCTACGGGGATACTCGCTGAGAAATCTCGAGCGACAGGCGAAGCTCGTGTGCGATCGATGCCCCGTGATCGAGCGCTGCCTGCAACACGCACTCGACTCCGACGAAAGGCACGGAGTCTGGGGTGGATCGACCGCACACGAGCGGTCCGCGATGGTTCGCGTCAGCCCTGACGAGCGGCGTTCGCGACAATGACATCGCGAATGTACTGCGCCAAGCCCGACGCAATGTCGTTGTAGTGCTTGGCGAATCGCTCGTCTGCGATGTACATCTCCGCGAGGTTCACCTGCATCTCGTAACCGCAGTCGTAGTACCGCTCGATGGAAGCCCGATGCCGTTCGGCCAGTAACCCGGCCTCGGCGGAATCCGGCGACACACCCCGCTGCATCGTGGCCGCGAGATCCGCTTCCAGCAAATCCGTTTCGGCCTTGACGGCCTTCCAATCGTCCTTGGTGAACGACGCCGTTCGCTGCTGTGACTGCTTCCACTCGTCGGTCTCGCCCCAGCGTTGCTCGGCTTCCTCGGCGTACTCCTCGCCGGGCCAGTTGTCACCGAAGATCTCGCGCTGCTCCTCGGGGGTCAGTTGCATACCCATCTTCTTCGCCTCCATCATCTTGTCCACGGCCGCAGCCATTGCGTGCAAGTGATCGATCCGCTCGTTCAACAACTCTCGTTGCCGACGCAGATGCGCCATGGCATCGGCCGCCGGGTCGTCGAGCAACGCCGCGATGGCGTCGAGCGCAAACCCGAGTTCGCGGTAGGTCAGCACCTGATGCAGCCGTTCGACATCGGCCGACGAGTACGTCCGATAGCCCTTCGGGGTTCGACCCGACGGCACCACCAACGCGATCTCGTCGTAATGATGCAGCGTTCTGACGCTGACACCGACCAACCGTGCGACGGCGCCGACCTGCATGCCGACCTGGACGTCAACCGAACTGTTCGCGGACGAATCACTCACGAAGGACACTGTGCTGCCTCCCGTGGCGTGAGGGTCAAGCGCTTACCGGATGACGCGTTCGCAACCGGAGGTGGATTCTCCGGCGAGCCGCTGCCCGAGCCAATCGTATGCGCCGGGACGGCCGTTGGTCTGCGCCACCGAATGATCCCCGGGAACCAGTTCGAGGCGAACCGACGCTCCCGCAGCGCACCACTGGTCCTGCACGGCCTCGGCACCTTCCTTGGGAATGAGGAAGTCCTGCAGACCCTGGTAGATGTAGATCGGTGCGTCCGGCTTCGTCTGGCCCATCCGGTTCTCTTCGACGACGGCCTTGGTGATCGGGTGGTCGAAGACATCGGGCACGTTGGAGAGGTTTCGCTGGTCCAGCAGCAACAGTCCCGAATACGACAACACATCGACGCATTGATCCTTCTGCGCCAAGGCCAGTCGCTTTCCGTTGTCGTTGGCGAGCTCCCGCATCTCCGGGTACTCCCTGGACAACCCGATCGTCGCCGCAGTGAACAGACCGGAACCGATCTGGCCGTTCAATGAGGTCTGCAAAATCTTGTAGTCGGTGGGCGGGCCACCGAACGCGACACCGGCGATGTTCAACTCGGGCGCGTACTCGGGAGCCAACTGCGCGGCCCAACCCGAGGCGATGGCACCGCCGGAGTAACCGGTGATGCCGATCGGAGCGTCCGCAGCCACTCCTGCACTCCGGGATGCGCGTAAGCCGTCGAGCACGGTGTGTCCGGAGACGAGACCGGCCGAATAGGCCTGCCGAGGACCCTGGTAGTCGGTGACGACCACCGTGTAACCGCGGTCGAGCAGAATCCGGACCTGGTCGATTTCCTTGTTGTTGCCCCGCGGCAGGGTGTACGACGGCGCGCACTGATTACCCAGTGAGTCCGTTGCCTCGTTGTACGCGATGACGGGACGATCTCCGGCTCCGGTCCAGGGCGCGGTGGGCGTCAGGACCGTCGTCGCCGCTGCGATGGGTCGGTTCTTGGAGTCGGTCGAGCGAAAGAGCAACTGCACGGACGACGCCTGGGGAGTCACCGCGACATCTCGACGGTTCAGCACCGTGCCTGGCTGCAGGTTCTCGAATCCGGCCGGCGGATCGAACCATGGATCACCGAGTGAGGTGGGGAGATACGCATCCGGATCGCTCGGCGGAGCGATGAAATCCTGCAGAGGATCGGCCTGGGCCGACCCTACGAACGACAGCATCAATGCTGCGGCTCCGGCCAGAACGAGTGCCTTGCGCATGTGTTTCCCACCCTGTTGCTCCGTACGCCCCGACGTCCGGTAGACCACGGACCATCGTGCCATACGGTGGCGCGATTTCGGGTCTGTGAACTGAGCCAGCGAGCAGGTAGGTTGTCTGTTACTCAGAACACTACTCACCAGTAGGGACACGTCCATGCCAGCACCGTCCGCCTCGACCTTCTCCCGGCTCGCAGATCTCATCGCCATCCCCGACGCCGAATCGCGGCCGACGAAGACCATCACCGAGGTGTTCACCGGCAAGGAGCTGGCGACCATCCCGGTCGGCACCGCCGCCGACGCGACCGCCGCGATCGCCCGCGTTCGCTCAGCTCAGGTGGCATGGGCCAAGCGCCCCGTGTCCGAGCGCGCCGAGATCTTCCACCGCTACCGCGACCTGGTGCTCGCCCACCGCGACGAGCTGATGGACATGGCGCAGGCCGAGACGGGCAAGTCCCGCGCCGCTGCCCTCGAAGAGGTTCTCGACATCTCGATGACCGCGCGGCACTACGCGCGCACCGCCGCGAAGCTGCTCGCCCCGAAAAAGGTCACCGGCATGCTGCCCGTGCTGACCAAGACCCGGATCCGGTACCAGCCCAAGGGCGTCGTCGGAATCATCTCCCCGTGGAACTACCCGATGACCCTCGCGGTGTCGGACGCCATCCCGGCACTGCTGGCAGGCAACGGCGTCGTGCTCAAGCCGGACAGCCAGACGCCCTACTGCGCGCTCGCCTGCGTCGAACTGCTCTACAAGGCAGGTCTGCCCCGTGACCTGTTCGCCGTGGTTCCCGGCCCGGGTTCGGTGGTGGGAACAGCCATCGTCGAGAACACCGAGTACGTCATGTTCACCGGCTCCACCGCCACCGGTCAGCTCCTGGCCGAGCAGGCCGGGCGTCGACTCATCGGATTCTCCGCCGAGCTCGGCGGCAAGAACGCGATGATCGTCGCCAAGGGTGCCAACCTCAGGGAAGTGTCCGACGCGGCCGTGCGGGCCTGCTTCTCCAACTCCGGCCAGCTCTGCATCTCCATCGAACGTATCTACGTCGAGAAGTCGATCGCCGCGGAGTTCACCGAGAAGTTCGGTCAGCGGGTGCGCAACATGAGCCTCGGAGCCGACTACGAATTCGGCATCGAGATGGGCAGCCTCATCTCCGAGGACCAGATCAAGACCGTCTCGGCCCACGTCGACGACGCCAAGGTCAAGGGCGCGACCGTCGTCGCAGGCGGCAAGGCCCGCCCCGACATCGGCCCACTGTTCTACGAGCCGACGCTGCTGGCCAACGTCACCGAGGACATGGAATGCGCGGCAACCGAGACCTTCGGGCCGCTGGTGTCGATCTACCCCGTCGCCGACGTCGACGAGGCCATCGAGAAGGCCAACGACACCGAGTACGGACTCAACGCCAGTGTATGGGCCAAGACCAAGGCGCAGGGCGAAGCCATTGCGGCACGGCTGCATTCGGGCACCGTCAACGTCGACGAGGGCTACGCACCGACGTGGGGCACCACCGGCGCTCCGATGGGCGGCATGGGCGTGTCCGGTGTCGGACGCAGGCACGGTACCGAGGGCCTGCTCAAGTACACGGAGTCGCAGACCATCGCGACGACGCGTCTGCTCAATCTCGGTGGGCCGCGCGGACTTCCGCCGAAGCTCTGGGCAAAGATCATGCCGCCCTTCGTCAAGGCGCTCAAGTACATTCCGGGTCGGTAAGCAGCGTCGACGACGGGGGAGGGGCTATCTCGCTCGTAGGACCGAGATGCTCAGTGCCCTGGTGTAAATGGAGTCGGTGTAGATCGAGTCGGCTTCGACTCGATCGAACATCGGCCACGACTGCCGATCGATTCCCTCGTCGTCGAACGCCGCAACGGGTATGTCCCACACGGTGGATCCGGTTCTGACGTCGATTCCGCGCAGCACTTCCGGTCCGAACAGCGTGGCCACGTCACCGTCGAGCGCGCCGACCTCCGCGAAGGTTCCCGATTCGCGACTCCACAGCGTGTTCCCGGTGTCGAGGTCGAGCGCGGATTCGGTGGCGGTGTCGTTGTTGCGCAGCAGTGCCACCGAACCCGTGATGGCGTAGGCCAGTCCGTGCGTGGACAGGAATGCCGCGGCGGGGGCGGTGACGTCCGACGGAACAGCCCAGGCCAGACTCTCGTCGGTCCACACGGGATCGGGATTCGACGGCCGATAGCCGCCCGTCCCGAGCAGTAGCGGGCTCTCCTCGGCGGGGGAATCGAACGTCGGCTGCTGCAGGGTCACCGAATCCGTTGCAGCGAGCACGGTTCCGTCGGTGTCGACGATCTCCGAACCCACGATCGTGTTGGGGTCCGAGCAGTCGGTCCGCACCACCCGCACTGCGCCGTCGCGCGCGGCGATGCCCGAACGAGCGCAGTCGGGAATCGTTCTGGACCACAGGTTGTCGCCGGTGTCGAGGTCGAAGGCGAACACTCCTCGGCCGTCGTCGAACAGTCCGATTCCGTTCTCGGTGTGCAGCGTGGACGCGAACGGTGCACCCGGCGAGGCCCTGGAATCGAACTGCACCGACCAGTCCGCGTCGAGGGCGTCCGCCGTGCCGCGAGACACCGTCGCCCTGGCACCCTCGCGCACCGCCCGGGAGGCGTACACGTGGCCGTCCGCGGTGGTCAGACTCGTGATCGGAAAGGTTGCGTCCCGAGTACTGGACTCCCCGGATTCGGCGTCGACAGTGAGGATTTCGGATGTCGTGCCGGTGTTGTCGCGGTAGCAGACGATCTGCCCGTCGACGAATTCCTCACCGCAACCCACGACATCGTCCGCGGGGGTGCGCCAGAGCACCGAGCCGTCCGCGATGCTCAATCCCACCAGGGTCGCGTCGACGAACTCTCTGCCGTCGAGACGGCCGACGAGCGTGACGACCGTCGACCCGTCGGAGATGGAACCGGACTCCATCGAATCGGTGGCGCTGCCGTGGACGGGATCGCGAAATTGACCACCTTCGATACCGACGTCCGAGGGCGTGAGGGACCATCCGAGACCGGGAGCAGATCCTGTTGCACCGTCGACGGGGGTGCCGGCCGTCGGCTGCCGCTCCTCGGATGTGCACGACGCGCAGACCAGCGTTGCTGCCAGGACCGCGGCGGCGGAGATCCGGAGACGACGTGTCACGAAGGATTCTCCCGCCTGTGCAGAACCGAAAGAAGGTGGCCGGTCCGTTCTTCGAAGCATAGATAACGAAAATTCCCCGCACTCCCTGTGGGGGTGCGGGGAACTGCCGTGACGCGTGGCCTGGTCGACGCTTGGCCTAGTTGACGCTCTGTCCGTTCAGGCCGGCGTGTGCGTAGTGATTACGACTGTCGGGAATGTGGTTGTCTCCCAACACTCGAGCAATCTGCTGCTCACTGAGTCCGAGGCGACGGAGCCGCTCGCACACTGCATCGAAATCGAGCATCTTCGCGTCGAGTTCCTGCTGCAGTTCGATCACCTCGGCGCGGATGGCCTCGGCCTCGTCCAGTGCGGCCAACGTGTCCTTCGGCTCGGGCAACAGCAGAGCGAGCAGTCGATCACGAGCATCGGTGCTCAGGCCCTCGAAGGGACGCTGACCCGGCTGAGCCTCGTGCCGACCCTCGGCGCGACGATCGGTGTCGTACTCGGCGGAGACGTAATCCTGAGTGGCACCGAAGGACGGAATCTCGGTGAGCTGATCCTGCGGCTCGTCCTTCGGTCCCTGTGCAGGGGCCGACGCGATGTCGATCGTCTGGCGCAGTGGGCGATTCGGAATGAAGACGACTGCGATCAGCGTGACGATCGCGACGAAGCCGGCGATCATGAAGATGCGACCGGTTGCGTCACCGTATGCGGTGCGGACGACTTCGAGGACCGGAGCGGGCAGTGAGGTGAGATCGAGTGATCCACCGCCGCCCGACGAGCTGTCGACGCCGAGCTGGGCCAGGCCGGCTGCGGACTTGTCGGCCACCCGGGTTGCCAACAGTGATCCGAGAACGGAGACGCCGATCGCGCCGCCGAAGGTACGGAAGAACGCAACCGTCGACGATGCCGCACCGACGTTCTGCACACTGACCGTGTTCTGCACTGCGAGAACGAGATTCTGCATCAGCATGCCGGTACCGAGGCCGACGATGGTGATGAAGATGCCGACCGTCACCAGGCTGCTGGCGTGATCGATGGTGCCCAGGAGCAGGAATCCGATCACCAGCAGGATGGAACCGGTGACGATGAACGGCTTCCACTTACCGAACTTGGTGATGAGCTGACCGGAGCCGACGGAGGCGACGAGCATGCCGAACACCAGTGGGATGGACAGCAATCCGGCCTCGGTCGGGGTGTAGCCGCGAGCGGTCTGGAAGTACTGGCCGAGGAAGGTGGTGGCTCCGAAGAGGCCGACACCGACGGCGATGGAGGCGACGATGGCCAGGCCGGTCGTGCGCTCGGTGACGATCTTGAGCGGGATGATCGGCGACTTGTGCCGAGCCTCGACGATGATCGTCAGAACCAGCAGCAGAACTCCGCCGCCCACCAGGTAGGCAGTCTCGCGGGAGAGCCAGGCGTAGTAGTCGGCCTTGCCTGCGAACGACACCCACACCAGGAGAACGGAAACGCCCGCGGTGAGCAGGAGTGCACCGAGCCAGTCGATGGAGACGTTGTCCTTGCGGACGGTCTTGATGTGCAGGGTCTTCTGCAGCAGGCCGAGAGCGACAACCGCCAGCGGCACGCAGACGAAGAAGCACCAGCGCCAGCCGAGGGGGCTGTCGACGATGACGCCGCCCAGGATCGGGCCACCGGACATCGACACGGCCATGACGGCACCGGTGTAGCCGGAGTAGCGGCCGCGATCACGCGGGGAGACGATGGTGCCGATGATGGCGATGACGAGAGCCGTCAGGCCACCCATGCCGATGCCCTGCACCACGCGTGCGGCCAGCAGGACCGGCACGTTGTGTGCGAAGCCGGCGATCAAGGAGCCCGCGACGAAGATGACGATCGCGCTCTGGACCAGCACCTTCTTGTTGAACAGGTCGGCGAGCTTGCCCCAGATGGGCGTGGACGCGGCATTGGCCAGCAGGGCCGTGGTGATGACCCAGGCGTACGCGGTCTGCGAACCCTTCAGGTCACCGATGATGGTGGGCAGTGCTGTCGAGACGATCGTGGTGCTCAGCAGCGCGGTGAACAGCGCGGCCAGCAGGCCGGTGAGGGCTTCGAGGATCTGGCGATGCGACATCGCGTCGGGATCGACGACTGCCTGATTGGGCGGAGTTTCCGCGCTAGGGGATGTTGTCATGTTCTATCTCGCAATCAATTCAATGCGGGCCACGTCCTGGTGCTGAGCGTGGGCGTCTTCGGTGAAGGTGTCGTTCAGTTTGCGGATCGAGTCGAGTGCTTCGAGTGCCTCGGACTCGCTCCAGCCGCTCAGCATTTCTGCCAGGCGGCGTGCGCGTCTGTCCCAAATTTGCTTCAGTCGAACCTGACCGAGGTCCGACACACAGACCCGCGACGCACGTTTGTCGTCGGGATCCGGATGTCGATCGATGTAGCCGAGGTCGACGAGATCTGCGATCTGCCGGCTGAGGGCGGACTGACTGACGCAGAGCCTGCTGGCCAGGTCGGTCTGTCTGCATTCGCCCTCGGTCGCCAGGATGGCCAGAACTCCGGTCAGGGCCTGCGGTAGGGGTGAATCCTCGACTCCGGTGGTCACGGCCCGCTTCAGCGTGCGCCCGAAGAGAAATACCTCTTCGACCAACGACTCCGCTGTCGTGGATTGAACTGCCATGAGTGCTCCAACGATGAGGGTGATTTACTTGCTGTCTGCAACCATATATATACATACATGCGCTAAGCAAATAATATTCCTGTCTGGTGGGTCACAGGGTTGGAGTCGGATCGGCTCCCCGGATATGGATTTGGGCCTCCGATCGCAGTCGGAAATCCGAATCTGGGGAGCCGATCCCGGGCACGGGGCAGGGCGATACAGTCCGGGCATGGACGTTGTGCGCGCGATGCCACTGCTCACTGTCACCGATCTCGACGCGACGTTGGACGCGTACGTCCAGGTGACCGGCATGGAGGTGGTGATGAATCACGGTTGGATCGCCACGCTTGCCTCGTCGGGAGACAGCTCGGCGCAGCTGAGTCTGATCACCGCCGATCCCACCGGGCCGGTTAATCCGTCCGCGTCGATCGAAGTGGACGACGTGGACGCGGCCTATAGAGCTGCCGTCGACGCGGATCTCGAGATCGTCTCCGAGATCAGCAACGAGGAGTGGGGCGTCCGCCGATTCTTCTTTCGCGACGCAGGCGGCAATGTGGTGAACGTGCTTGCTCACATGTGAGATCAGTGGGGATGCAGCAGGTTCCCTCGTAGAACACCTCGAACAGTGCGGGTGGCCACGGTGAGCCAGGCGGCGAGCAGTAGGACGTACAGGGCAACGGCCAGAGCCTGCACCGCACCGAAGTTCAGCGCATGACCCAGTGCAGTCGCTCCGGTGACGCAGGTTCCGATGGGGAACGTGAACGACCACCACGTCAGCGAGAACCCCAAGTTTCTGCGTGCCGCGTGCACGGTCAGAGCAGTCGCGAGCGCGAACATCAGCACACCGAAGCCGCCCATGACCAACCCGTAGCCGATGCCGAACACGTGTAGCCCGACGGCGATCGACGACTGTGCGCCGGTGAACACCATCGATGCGTCGGTGCCCAGCTGGTTGGCCGCCGTGATCGACTGACCGATCAACCCCAACGTGATCCACACGGTGGGAGCCGCGTCGACGGGCGGCAGTCCGCCGTGCAACAGATGTCCGTAGATCAGAGTCAGCGTGATCATCCCGACGATCAGCGACAGCCCGAACATCGCGTAGCAGGCGCACAGCAGCGCCAGCCGCCACTGGCCTTCGGGTAGGTGCGGAAGCAGCAACGCCCCGGTCGACGCCGACACCATCGGCGGGACGACGGGCATCAGCCACGCGGGCAGGGCTGCGACGTCGCGATGATCGGACGCGGTGATCATCCGAAACGGAACGACGACGCTGGTGAGCAGACCGGCGATCGTCCCGGCGATCCACAGGCCGGCGAACAGGGTGGTGGCCGCGGTCGGTCCGAGCAGATCCGCTCCGAGGAGACCTGCGCCCGCGCCGACGGTGAGCATCGCCATGGGCGGAGCGCCGTAGAACTGCACCATCACCGGGTGCCGGGCGTAGGCGACGGCCCGGTCGCGGTGCCCGGTCCAGTGCATCGCGAAGGCCGCACCGATCACGACCAGCGCCGCGGCGGCACAGGCCCAGACAGCTACCGCGAAGACGTGCAGAGCCGGGAATTGCACCGGCAACGTCGCGGCCGCGGTGGCCACGATGCCGGTCCCCATCACCGCGGCGAACCAGTTGGGGGTGATGTGCTCGAAGGGTCGGCGGTGCGAAGGGTGCTCGGTCGAGATGGCGGCGTGGTCGGTCACGGTCATGTCTTCAGCCTGCGCGGCACCGTGCCCGGCCGGTAGGCGTCAGTTCGTCCACCAGCCATAACCCAGGGTTATGGCTGAAGTCGAGTCTTCGCCGCCACGGTGAGCAACTCCGCGGCCGGTCCACTCGGAGCGCGACCGGACGGCCAGATCGCCCGCAACTCACGACGCAGAGTCAATCCTGGGATCGGTACGCGGACCAGGGTTCCCGCGGCCAGCTCGGGGGCGACGGCCAGTGAGCTCAGTACGGCCCCACCGATGCCTGCCCCGACAGCGGACTTGATCGCCGTCGTCGAGGAGACCTCGAGGAGCGGCGACATCGGCTGTCCGAGACCCGCTGCAGCCACAGCGCTTTCGTAGGCCGAGCGCGTTCCCGACCCCGCCTCCCGCGTCACCAGTGCTGTGGCGACGATCTCGGTGGCCGACGGCGGAGTGGATGCCCAGGAGTGATCCGGTGCCACCACGAGCACCAGCTCGTCGGTGGCCACTGTCCGGTGGTCCAGAGCTGCAGGCACATCAGGACTTTCGATGAAGCCGAGGTCGGCAGCACCCGCGAGCACTTTTTCGGCGACCACCGTCGAGTTACCCGAACTCAGCGTCGGAACGATGTGCGGGACGAGCGTGTGCAGCGTGACCAGCCAGCGCGGCAGAAGATACTCTGCGACAGTCTGACTCGCGGCGATCTGCACATGGCCGATGCGTTCGGCGTGCAACGTGGCGATCGCCGTCGCCAAGTCCTCGGCGGACCGAACGACCGGCGCGGCCCAGCTCGCGACGAGCTCACCGAGGTCGGTCAGTACCGTTCCTCGCGCTCCGCGCCGCAGCAGCGGAGCGCCGACGCGTCTCTCCAGCGCACGGATGCGCGCACTGGCCGCCGGCTGCGACATTCCGTGAGCTCTACCCGCTCGCCCGATGCTGCCGAGCTCGGCGACCGACAGCAGCAGGTCGATGCTGGTGAGATCGGCAACGTGAGGGGGAAGCGGCACAGGGCGAGCCTACTTTCGTCAGTACTCGCCGAACAGGTCCAGCTCGCCCTCGGGCTCGGCGTCCGGGTCAGGGTCGCTTTCGGTATCGGTATCGGGGTCGGAGTCGCGCTCGTGCAGCACCGAACCCACCAATGCGGTGACGTCGATCGCGGCGGGATCGGGGATCGGATGCCCCTCGACGAAGGCGAGTCGCTCGGCCGACAGGTAGGCCAGGCGCACGGCCTGGACCACGAGGACGCGTCGTAGTCCCTCGGAGACCTCGCCGCGTTCGCGAGTGACAGCTGCCAACCGTGAGATGGTTTCGGCGCGGCGTGCAATGCGGATATCGGGATGTCCGCGCTCGCGGCGGGTCTGCTCGGAGATCAGCGACCGACGCAGTGACGCAGGGAGTGCGATGGGCTCCGAGACCGGCGGAATCTTCTCGTTGAGGATCGCCTTGTGCCGCGACTTGTCGATGGCCTCGAGGTATGCCGTGTACTCGTGAGCATTCAGATCACGCTCGGCGGCGCGGAATTGCTCTGCGCCGTCGGACTTCTTGAGATCCTCGTACTGCCACAGCGGCCATATCTCGATCTCCGCGACCTCGAAGACGTCGAGCACTCGCATCGCGACGGCGTCGGTTCGCTGGTTGGTCAGGTGACGCTGCACCCGGACGCTGAGCTTCTCCTTGGTCTGCCCCACGTAGATCGGCTCGCCGTCGTAATCGTAGAACGCATACACGCCCCACTTGGCCGCCGACCACACCCGGCCCCGATCGTCCTTCTCGCCCAGCACTTCTCGCAGGGCCGTACGAAAGGACTGCACGTCGTCCGCGGGAAGAGTGCTCTTGCGCGGCGCGACGGCTGACGACCGCAGCGAGGACTTACCGTGACTGGACATGCGCCGCAGTCGTATTCGCCGCAGTCGATCTCAGGGTCCCGTTGACCAGTGGCATCAGGTAGTGCTCGGCGAGCCACGCGACCACGGGAACGCACACGGCATCACCGAAACCGAAGAGCGCCTGGTTGTTTCGCAAACCGTCGAGTGTGTACTCGCCTGCACCCATCAGGCGAGCGTATTCGAGTGGCGTCATCCATCGCACCTGCAACCGGCCGTTGCCCATCTTGACCACCGCTTGCTTGGACGAACCGCCGCGGGCGGTACGGAGGCAACCGGAGATGTCGTCGGGACGCGCCTCCCACACGGCGACGCCGTTGCGGGTGCGACGGTAGGCGGTGCGGTAGCTGACCTTGCGAGCCTTCTTCAGAATTTCGATGCGCTGCAACTGAATCGGCGACAACGATTGCACGAACGCCGCGGTTCGGGCCGCATCCCACCACCGCTCGTCGCGATAGTCCATGCGCTCGACCACATCACCGAGACCACTGGTCAGCGGAATCGGTGGACTCGGCAGCGGAGCCCGATGCGTCAGCAACGTCGAGTCGCCGTACACCGCCTGCAACCAATCCGGTCGAAGCTCACTGTTGGGATCGCGGGCATCCTCGGGGGGATTCTGCGCCCCGATGAGGAACAGCCGTGGACGTGACTGCGGGACGAAGCGTCGAGCATCGATGGTGAGGACATCGACCGAGTAGCCGAGCTCGTTGAGCTCCCGGACCGCTGCGGCCAGGTCGTCCCCACCGTGACTCGTCGCCAGCCCGACGACGTTCTCGAGCGCGACCACCTGGGGCCGAGCATCACCGAGCTCGCTCAGGACCCGAGTGAAATGCCGGAACGTAGAGGAGTTCTTGCCCGCAAGCCCGGCCCGGCCGCCGGCCAACGACAAGTCGGTGCAGGGAAACGACGCCCACGCCAACGACAGCCCCTCGGGCAGATCGTCTCCTCGAGTGCGAGCGACATCGCCGAGTTGGAAATGGCCTGCGTCGTCGCCGAAGTGCTGGCGATACATGTGATGCTTGTCGCGCTCGATGTCGTTGGCCCACGAGACCTCGAAACCGGCCTGCTCCAAGCCCATTCGCACCAGACCGATACCGGCGAAGAACTCCGCGACAGTGTGGATCCGACCGAGCGCAGGTGCCGAAGAACCACCCGGCACCACAGTCAACTTCGGCATGCACCCAGGCTAGTACAGAGTGCCGACAAGGTTTCGGCTACTGCCGGCTCACGCAGTGGTCGCCAGCGCCGCAGCCAAGCCGAACGCCACCGCCAGCAGGCAGACGTGCGCCACCGCACGTCCCACCGAGTGCTCCACCGTGGATCGGTGTGCGGACACGGTGGGCAACCACGTCCCACGGATCCGGTGAGCCGACGCGATCAGGATGACCGTGACGAGGACCTTGGCGAGAACGATTCGGCCGTAACCGGTCTCGACCACGGCAGTGAGGCCGTCCAGCTTCAGGACCGCGTCCAGCACCCCGGTGGTGGCTACTCCGACGACGCACCAGAACGCGACTCGCGAATAGACCGGCAACAGCGTCGCCCACGCCGATTTGCTCCGCAGACTCAGCGCCATCGCACCCAGAACACCGAGCCATACCGCCGCGCACACCACATGCACGGCAACGGCGAAGGACCCGAACGCGAACTGCGACATGTGCCCGGTGATCGGCCGAGCGACCAGGGCAAGGGACGCCAGCACGATCACCGGAATCGGAGACCAGCTCGCCCCCTGCCGATACCCGGCCACGCCGATGGCACACAGAGCGAGCGTCAGGACCATCGTCGCAGAACCAAGACGGCCCACGGAGATCGAGGTGGCGAACGTGGTGAAAGCGCTCGGCGACAACGTCAGTGGCGTACGCCCGGCGGAATCGGCCGCCGCCGCGACCAGCAGAACGAACTCGGCCACCGCCCACAGTCCCGACAGATAGCCGATCGCGCGCCACATCACCAGTGAGTCGACGGCGGGGCGTCGGGAATCGGAATTGCCGTCCAGGACAGCGAGAACCCCGAACCCCAACACCACCGAGCCCGACGCCACCGCGATCACCCGTAGCCACGACGACCCACCGGGAAAGGTGGGGTACGCCAGCGCGAACGCTGCCGCGACCCCCAGCAACGTTGCAGCTGCGGCGGCGAGTACCAGCCGAACGCTTCTCTCGCCCACCGCAGCCACGTCGGTGCTACTTCCCGGTCTTCGTCTTGTTCGGGGCTTTCGGCTTACGCAGGGCGAATCCCAATGCCCCGGCGAAGGCCAGGACCGCCACTGCGATCAGCGCGATGTTCCCGTAGCCGCCGAGGAACGAACCCTCGGACTCCTCGGAACTTCCCGACGCGTCGGCCGGTGCCCCTGGAGTTCCCGACCCTTCCTGCGTCAGCGTGAATGTCGCGGTACCGCTCACGGGATGCCCGTCCGCCGAGGTGATGCGATACGCGAGGGTGTACTCGCCGATCGGCCCCAATTCACCGACGTCGACGACGACGCTCTGGCCTTCTATGCGGGCGTCGCCCTTCGACCAGATGTTGCCGTCGGGCCCGACGACGTTGAGCGTGGCGAACTGCGACTGCGGCACCTCGTTGAACGACACGGATGCCGTCGCCGGAGACGAGTCCAGGGAGGAGCCGTCGGCCGGGCTGTAACCGGTGACCTGCGAGTGCGCCGACGCGATCGGTGCGGCGACCAACAGCATCAGCAGTGCTGCGACCGAGACGACCAGCGCCTTCGTGGACAGGACGAGCGACCTCATGAGCGCCGCGCCCGGACCGTCGCACCGATGCCCAGACCTGCGCCGACGGCTCCGAGTACGAGTCCTACGCCGGCGAGCCAGCGGGCGGTGTTGTCCTCCGAAGACGCCGACGCCTCGGTGGTGGCGGTGGTCTCGGTGTGGGCGCTGCCGTGCCCATCGCCGCTCGCCGCAGCGAGAGTCAGAGTGGGAGCGGGCAGTTCGGGCTCGCTACCGTCCTCGGTCATCGGCTCGTTCCAGTCGACGACCTCACCGTCGGTGTAGGTCTGGGTGGCCGGGAACGAGACGGTCTCCTGCTCGGGCAGCGGGCCCGCCGAGAGCAGGAACTGCTGGAACTGGCCCGGTCCGACCTCGGAACCGGGGTTCGCCGTCCACGTCACCGACACCGCGAGATCGGCGGAGTCCTTCTCGACGGTGGACGTCCAGCCCGGAATGGGCTGTGTACGAGCTGAATTGAGGCCGGGGAGGGTCACCTTGACCGAACTGGTCGAGGCGGTATCGGACTCGGTGGGAACACGGAACGTCAGCACCGAGTAGCCGCCCTGCGCGGCGTCGGGAGCGGAGACGACGACGTGTGCGGACGCGGCGCCTGCGCCGATCAGCAACGCGCCGACGGTGGCTCCTGAGACGAACAGGGCACGGGAAAGAGAGCTCTTCATGGATTGGGTCATTTCTGTGCAGAGATGTGCGGAAAGGGATGTCGGTCAGTACGCCGACACCGGGGGCCCGCGACGAGAGATGACCCAGTCCAGAGCGGCGCCGTCTACGGACGGAACCGCGACGGACATGGACACGCGACCGACGGCGGAACCGTCGGGCAGGGGAGTGAGGAGCGCGAGAACCGCCCGGACGATGGACGTGATCGGGCCGTAGAGGCGCTCGGCCGCGGCGATGGTCAGACCGGCGACGACCGAGGCGGCCGCGTGGAAAGCGATCATCGCTGTGCTGGGCAACAGCGAGTGTGCGTGCATGTCGGCCGTACCGCCGAGGCTCAGCGCGATGTGGGCGACGAGTTGGCCTGCCAGCAGAGCCGGGAGCAACAGAACGGTCGAACGTCTGGGCAGGGCCGTCATGGCACCGATACCGATGCCGACGAGGATCAGCAGGGCCAGTGCGGAACCATCGGGCCAACCGCCGCCTGCCATGCCGTGTGCGGCCACCGCGAGTGTCGCGGTGACGATACCGACAGCTCCGCCGCGAAGCGGTGCGGCTGAGCTGTCGGTCATCGGTTGTGCAGGGGTCAGCGCACGCCGAGACGGGCGAGCAGGTCGGCCTCGATGCCGTCGAGCTCGGCGGAGATCGCGGCGTGTGCGGTCTTGCGGCGAGCGGGCGGCATCTGCTCGGACGCGCGGACAGCGGTGGTCAGATCGTCCAGACGCTCGCTGATCGCGGCGCCGAAGCTCTTGGTCTCGGGATCGGAGTGGCGCGCACCGATGGTGTCGAGCGACTTCTCGGCACCGGCGATGCGGGCGCTGAGCTTGCCGCCGTGGCCGGTGTACTCGCTGAGCTGGTCGGGAGCGACGCCGAGCTGCTGCGCCTTGCGGCTGTCCAGCTGCGCGCGCACGACCGTCGCACCGCGGTAGAGGATGGGGGCCAGCACCGGGATCAGCAGCCGAGCGATGCCGAGGTACTTGCGAATCTGGGCCACGCTGAGCGTTCCCTGCACCGCAGCCTTCTGCTGCGCCTTCAGAGCAGATACCTGGGCCTTCTCGACGTTCTTCTGCGACTTCGCCTCCACCGCGCTGAGCTTGCGCTGCGCCTTGGCGATCGACTTCAACTGCTTGCGCTCGTTCTTCGCGCCCAGCTTCGCTTCGAGTGTTGCCTTGTGCTTGAGCGCCTTGGCCTCTGCCTTGCGAGTGGCTCGACCCTTACGCTTGCGGAACAAACCCATCGAAAAGGCTCCTGACGTGTGCTGCTAGGCGGGAACAGTGCGTTGCCTACACCCTATCGGGCAGGTGATCGTTCCTGGCTGTCGGAGGGCTGACCTAGTGTCTAACAGTGTGAACGGTCAACGAGGCGCGGCAGCCACATCACCTGTGCCCGTGCTGCTCGACGCCGGGTCGTTGACGCGCTGTCGGCATCGGCTCTATCTCGACACCGCGTACGGATCGTTGCTGCGCGGAGAACCCGAGAACCCCGGGGTGCGGCAGCGCCGAGAAGCAGCTCAGGCCCATCGTGAGAACGTCCGCGCGCAGCTGGCCGTGGACGATTCGATGCAGTGGACCGAGATCGACCGACCCACCGCCCGAGACGCTGCCGACGCCACCGTCGCCGCCTGCCGGGCCGGAGTGGAACGCATCTGGAATGCGGTACTGCCCCTCGAACGCGACACCGGCCGACGCGGTCGCAGCGAACTGCTCGTCCGCGACCCGGCGGGTGGATACATCCCGGTGATCGTCGTCAACCACAAGGTCACCGACCCCGGCCGCGGTGCGCGCACCACCCCACTCGACCAGTGGTCTCCGTCGATCGACGAGACCCGCAAGGTGCGCAGTCAGCTACGCGACCAGCTCCGGCTCGCGCACCTGTACCGCATGCTGGCGCACGAGGGCCTGGCCACGGCCACACCCGTCGGCGGCGCGGTGGGCTACAAAGGCGAATGCATGCTGGTGCACGATCTCACGACGGTCCTCGACGAATACGACACTCGATTCGCGGACCGGCTCTCGGTGGCCCAGGGCATCGCGTTCACCGTTCCCTCCCAGGTGAGCGAATGTCGGTCGTGTTCGTGGTGGTTCGACTGCAAGCCGCAACTCGAGGCCGTTCGTGACGTCTCGCTGGTCGCGTCCGGTTCCCGCGCCGATGTGCTGCGCAGCGCCGGCGTCCGCACCATCGACGAGTTGGCGCAATGGACCGGCCCGGCTCCCGAGGAGTGGCCTTTCGGGAACTTCGACGACGCGGTGTCCGCCGCGCTGGCCTGGCGAGCGGACGTGCCGTTGCTGCGGCGCTCGGAGACCGTCTCGGTGCATCGCGCCGACGTCGAGGTGGACGTGGACATGGAGAGCTACCAGGAACACGGCGCGTATCTGTGGGGCACGCTGCTCACCGAGGCAGGCGGTCCGCCGCCGTCGTATCGCGGTTTCGTCACCTGGGATCCGCTGCCGACCGTCGACGAGGGCCGCTCGTTCGCGGTGTTCTGGAACTGGCTGATGGACACCAGGGCCGACGCGGCCGCGCGCGGCAAAACCTTTGCCGCGTACTGCTATTCGCGGCAGGCGGAAGACAAGTGGCTGCTCGATTCGGCCCGCCGTTTCGCGGACGTTCCCGGGGTTCCCACCGAGGCGCAGATTCGTGAATTCATCGACAGCGAGCAATGGGTGGACATCTACCAGGCCGTGAGCGATCAGTTCATCTGCCCGAACGGCAAGGGACTGAAGAAGATTGCGCCCGTCGCAGGGTTCGCGTGGCGGGACGACGAAGCCGGCGGCGAGGCGTCGATGGGGTGGTATCGGGAAGCCGTCGGATACGACGCGGAGCCCGACCACACGCAGCGCGAGCGACTGCTCGTCTACAACGAGGACGATGTTCTGGCGACGAAAGTGTTGCGCGAGTGGATGTCCGACCGCGCGGAGAAGGAGATTCCTACGGTGGCAGACCTGCGCGCTCGCGCGTGACCCCGCCTCGATCGACGGGGCCACCCGGAGTGGTCAGTGATTAACGCGGAGCCATGCGGATTGCGCCGTCCATGCGGATGGTTTCGCCGTTGAGGTAATCGTGCTCGGCGATCATCTGGACCAGCTGCGCGTACTCGGTGGGCTGCGCCAGACGCGAGGGGAACGGCACCGATGCCTCGAGGCCCTGACGGTATTCCTCGGTGACGCCTGCCAGCATCGGGGTATCGACGATGCCGGGGGCGATGGTGTTGACGCGGATGCCGACCTGGGCCAGGTCGCGAGCGGCGGTGATGGTCATCGCGTGCACGCCACCCTTGGAGGCGGTGTAGGCGATCTGGCCGATCTGGCCCTCGAACGCCGCGACCGACGCGGTGTTGATGACGACGCCGCGCTGGCCCGCGTCGTCGACGGTCGACTGCGACTGCATCCGGTTCGCGGCCAGCCGCATCACGTTGAACGTGCCGAGCAGGTTGATGGTGATGACGGTGCGGAACAGCTCGAGATCGTGCGGCCCCTTCTTGGACAGGATGCGGCCGGCCCAGCCAACGCCTGCGCAGTTGACGACGATGCGGAGGGGCACACCGGATGCGACGATCGTGTCCAGTGCGGCCTCGACCTCTGCCTCGCTGGTGACGTCCGCGGGGAGCAGTGTCACTCCGGCCGGGACGCTGTCTCCGGCACGCTCGATGGACTGCGGCAGATCGAGCCCGAAGACGGTGACGCCGGCGGCGGCCAGACGTGCGGCCGTTGCGGCACCGAGGCCCGATGCCCCGCCGGTGACAAGTGCTGCTGTTCCTGAAATCTCCACGTCGTGGATCCCCTTCGCTCACAGTGACGGGCCGCGGCACAGGCAGCGACCTCGTGGTCGTTCTGCACCATAACCGGCGGGGAACCTCAGGTACCGACGGGTGCCGTAGATCCTGTCAACGCCGGATGTGACCGGTGTGGTCGTACTCGACTCGGTGCGCATTGTCGCCCAGGTCGTCGAGCAGAATCGTGGCCGCCACGGGACGGCCAGGAGGCAGGAGGCGGACCGTCACCGCGCCTGCCTCTGCGGCATCGAGTGCCCTCGCCGTAGCGGCCACGATGCGGTCTCGGACGTCGTCGTCGAGTGCGTCCGGGGACCGATCGTCGAGCATCATCACCTCCACCCCGCGGGCCCGCGCGGACCTGGCGGCGCGAGCGAGATCGGGCCGAACCAGACCGCGGGCGCGCAGGGTGTCGCGAAGTTCGGCTTCGAGAAGCCGACACGCGAGGACTTCCTCGTCGGTGGGATCGGGACCGTCGGCGATGCGTTGGAGCAACGGACGGGCCAACGCGTCGAGACTGGCCAGGCGAGCGTCCCGTTCTTCCAGCGCCGCCGCCGTCGCGGCCTGGGACGCGATGCGCACTGTCGACTGCGTACGCAGCGCGAAAATCGCCGCGGCCAACGGCCGGATGGTGAACGCGAAGAACGTCGCCATCAACAGCGGCGCGATGTTGATGGCGCTGAACGAGAGCCCGTACAGAAATCCCTGACCCGTCACCACCGCCCATCCGATGGCGACGGACATGGTCAGTGCCAGCCCGAGCCACGCGGCCGGCGTGCGGCCGCGGACACACATGAAGGTGTAGATCACCACGGACATTCCCAGCGGCCAGGTCTGCAGGCTTCCGGCCAGTGGAACCGGTAGCACGGCGAAGACCAGAGCCGCTGCCACCGGGCCCGATACGGTCATCAGTACGGTCGACCGCGCGCTCGGTGGATCACCCGGCGCGCGGAGCAACAGGATGACCGCGGCCGAGAGCGCAAGCACCGCTGCGTATTCGGGCCACACTGCAGACACCCCGGTCAGGGTTGCGGATGCGGACACCAGGCAGGCGAGGACGAAGAATCCGGCAACTGCATACGCTGCTGCCGACTTCATCGCCAGCAGATCGCGGATGTCCTGGCCGTTCATCGCTTCCAGCCCAATCGCACGATGGTGCCTGCGGTGGAGGATTCGATCTCGGACGATCCGCCGTCGAGCTGACGCATTCTGCCCTCGATGCTGACCGCGACGCCGAGTCGGTGGGGCGGCACCGAACGTCGATCGAAGCCGATGCCGTCGTCCCGCACGGTGATGTGCATCGACGACGGGTTCAGCTCCACGGCAACCGAACGGTGTGATGCTCTCGCGTGAATCAGGCTGTTGCGGAGCGCTTCTGCCAATGCGGCAGCGATGGCTCGTACTGTGTCGGCCGGGTAGGCCTCCGTGAGCTCGAGCGCGCCCTCGTGCACGGTGAATTCGATCGACTCGTCGACTGTCGTTGCGGCAGAACGAAGCTGGGCCAGAGCCTCGTCGGCCGAGAACGTCTCGGAGACGGTGCCGGTGGTCAGGTGATCCAGATGCATCAGAGCCGAGCGGGCCTGACGGGCCAGGCTGGGCGTGCGGCCATGGCGAGCCACAGCCAGCAGCGACGACATGACCTCGTCGTGGATCAACGCGTCGAACCGTTCGCGCTCGACCTCACGCGCGGTGGCCGCAGCGGCTCGGGCTGCGTCGTCGTGCGTCGTCGAGATCGTCGCGTCGAGAATGCGTCCGGTGCGTACCGCCGCCAGCGTGGCGGCCACGAACACCGTGCAGAACATCATCGAAAAGAAGATCTCCGCGATGATGTTGCTGCGGGGGAACGGCTCTCGCACAGCCTGATTCATCAACTGTGCGAGGACAACGCTGACGCTCATGTGGACGAACGCCGGGACGGGTCGCCACACCGTGGCGGCGGCGAGTGCAGCCAGGCCGGGAAACGCCGCGAGAAATGTCGGGGCCTGGTCGAAGGTGGCACCGTCCCAGGCCACCCACCACAGCAGGGCCATGATCGGGAACGTCACTGCTGCGATCGAACCGGCGATCCTGATGGCGGTGATACTCGGCTGAAAAGTGATGGCCCCGAAAGCGAAACCACTGCCGAACACGACCACGACGGTGACCGGAGTCCACCAACCGGGAACCACCTCGCTGCTCCGCGCGATATCCGGGATCAACAGCAGCAGATAGATGAGATAGCCGGTACCGACGAAACGACCGAAGATTCTGATCAGCCGATCGGTCGAACGGTGCGCTGCGTCGGTCTTGCTCACCTGCTGGTCGTCGTTCATGCACCCCTCCCGGGAGAGGAGTGTAAACCAACGTCAGGCGCGCTCGATGGTGTCCTGCTTCTCCGATTCCCTTGCTGCCCTGGTGCGGGAGCGCCGGACGAACACGGCGACGACGACGGCGGAAATCGCGACGACCGCGCCGGCAGCGATGTACGGGGCTGCAGTACCTGGCATCAGGCCCTCGAAGAACAGGACGGCACCGAAGACGAAGAACAGGATGGCCGCGCCGTACTGGATCATGCGCTCCGGCAGGTGCTTTCCGAGTACCGCGCCGACCACGATGGCGAGAGCATCGGCGGCGACCATGCCGATGGTCGAGCCGATCCACACACCCACCCAGTCGTTGTCGGCGGCGAGAGTGACGGTGGCCAGCATCGTCTTGTCGCCGAGCTCGGCGAGGAAGAACGCCGACGCGATTGCGAGGAAGGCGGATTTGGTGACCCGGGAGGCTTTCGCGCCTTCGTCGTCGGACAGGGAGTCGCCGCGCAGCGTCCAGAGCCCGAAGATGACGAACGCGATGCCGCCGACGATGGAGATCGCCTCGGTGGGGATCGACACCCCGAGGAAGTGGCCGACCGCGACCGAGACCAGGTGCACGACGGTGGTGGCAACGGTGATGCCGCCGATGACGACGTACCACTTGTAGCGCAGGGCGAACGTCATGGCCATGAGCTGGGACTTGTCACCCAGCTCGGCGACGAAAATGACAGCAAAACTCAGCAACAATGCGGACAGCACAGCAGACTCCTCGGTCGTCGAATGGACCGAAGGTCTCGCCCACCGGAACTGGCCGGTTCAGGTGCCGGGTCGCAATGAGCGACCAGTATGTCGACACGATGATTGGGGGCTACTCCCCTTCGCTGCACACGACTTTAGGGGCCTCGCCGCGAAATGTCCAATGCGCCAATAAGTTTGGGTTCCCGAAAATTCGAGTGCGGACGGCGGTCAGGATGCGAGGAGCATCGCCAAAACTGCGGTGTCGGGATCGCTGATGGGATCGAGACCCACCCGGCTGACCATCGAGGTGACGGTGCCGTCGGATTCTGCCTCGACCCAGGCCGCGCGATGATCGAGCCCGAGGTGTGGCAGGCCGGGGAGCAGAACGCAACCGGACGCAGCGCCCGCGCACTCAGGGAGCGTCGGGGTCGTCTCCGACGGTGGATGCAGCATCAGCAACGCGGCAGGTTGATGTGCGGCGAACCGTCCGGGAGCCAACGCGAAGTCCCCGATCACCGGACCCTCGGCGACGACCAAACCGACCGTCCCCGGCGCGGGGTCGTCGGGCAATTCCTCACGCACCCCGAAGACCGTCGACGTCGCCAACAGGCCCGGCATCGAGGCCACCCGCACAGCGAGGGCCAGGAACTGTGCCCATTCCTTGGTGGTGTCCGGCCAGCGGCCGGAGATCACGAATCCGCGCAGCAGACCGGCGGCATGAAACGGTGAAACACCGATGAGATCTCGCTCGTCCATCTCGATCGTTCCTCCCAGACAGGTACAGGGCTCGAAGCCGGGTACACGACGTTGGGTAGGAAGAGAATGACGCGAAAACGGCTGGCACACAAGATGGGGAGAGTGCCAGCGGGCTCCCCCTTCGAAGCGTCAATGGACCACTGCACCCGTCTGAGCGGGGCAATGGTCCATTGACGCTGTCGGTGAAGCGAGTGGTGCGAAGACTTACGGGAAGATCAGACCCGGGGTCTTCGACGTTGCGGCCTCGAAACGAGCCTGGACGTCGGCCCAGTTGACGACGTTCCAGAACGCCTTCACGTAATCGGCCTTGACGTTCTTGTACTGCAGGTAGAAGGCGTGCTCCCACATGTCGACCTGGAGCAGCGGGATGATGCCCAGCGGCACGTTGGCCTGCTGATCGTAGAGCTGGAAGGTGAGCAGCTTCTTGCCCAGCGAGTCGTAGCCCAGAACTGCCCAGCCGGAGCCCTGCAGGCCGTTGGCGGCAGCGGTGAACTGTGCGCGGAACTTGTCGAACGAACCGAACTGGTCGTCGATCGCGGCACCGAGCTCACCCTCGGGCTTGTCGCCACCGTTGGGCGAGAGGTTCTTCCACCAGATGGAGTGGTTGACGTGGCCGCCGAGGTGGAACGCGAGGTTCTTCTCGAGCAGGAAAATGGCTGCATGATCGTCGTTGTCACGCGCTGCGGCGAGCTTTTCGACCGCGGTGTTCGCGCCTGCGACGTAGGTGGCGTGGTGCTTGGAATGATGAAGCTCGTTGATCTCGCCCGAGATGTGCGGCTCGAGGGCGGAGTAATCGAAATCAAGGTCGGGCAAGGTGTACTCGGACACGTGGTTCCCTTCTCTAACGACGCCGTACCCATCGTGTGATGCGGGCACGTTCGTCCTACTGCGGATCTTTCGTAGGGTTCAACCCAATCTCATTCCTACCCTCAGTGCAACAGTTGTAACCGAGATGCTTTTCTCGGAATAAATTCGTGTGAACGTCGCAGTCGAATTGTTCGACTGTGAATCCGCTCCGAATATCACGAAACAGTTGCGGAGCGACTGCGGATTGGTCCAATACATGAACGGAACCTAAACTCGCGGGTGTGAACGGGGACCGACCGAGCCAGAGCACGGTCGACGAGTCCGCCTCCATACAGCGCGTCGACGCACCCCGAGTCCAGATGGACGGTGCCGACCTCCTCCGCGTCATCGCCGTCCTCGCGGTGTTGTACTCCCACATTTCGTTCTATCTGCTCGACGACATCGGCGGCGGCTGGTGGATGATCGACGTCGTCAACACCGTTCTCATCGAGGACGCAGGCCTCAACCTGCACCTGTCCTTCGTCGGCGTCAGCATCTTCATGCTGCTGACCGGCCTGCTGATCACCCGATCCGCCATGCGGCAATCGCGTCGGGACTTCATGGTCGCCCGCCTCGCCCGCCTCGTCCCGGCCCTCTGGTTCGCCATCGCCATGGCCGTCATCCTCGTCAAGCTCGGCCTCAACGGGATGTTCAGCGGCCAACCCGGTATCACCAACGGCGAGGCGGTCCTCAGCTTCTTCCTCGGCGGCTTCTTCCTCCGACCCGAGGTCGCCGTCCTCGGTGTCACCTGGACGCTCGTCGTACAGATCGTGTTCTACCTCTACTGCATCTCGATGCGCGGGACACTGAACACCAGGCCCATCATGGTGCCACTCCTCGGCGCTGCACTGTGCGCACTGGTGATCGTCTACAACCTTTACCTGCCGCAGCCCTACACGGTCCCGTTCCTGACCAAGGTCGCAGGCGTACTCCCCACCCTGTTCCTCGGCCAGATTGCCTACCTCGGATGGGCACGCCTGATCACCTGGCGCTGGGTCGTCGTCGGCGTCATCGCTCAGATCGAAGTGATCCGACTCGCCATCGAAGTCCACACCTTCTGGATGGGCGACACCTACCTCTGGACACTGCTCGTCGTCACCGGAACCGTCCTGATACTCGCCCGATACAACGGACCCATCACCCGCTGGCCCGTCATCCGATGGATCGGCACCCGCAGCTACGCGATCTACCTGATCCACACCCTCGTGCTCTACCGGATCTACGCAACCGTCGAACCGCACCTGGGCCCCAGCGCCGCCGTCCTGGCATTCCTGGCCGGTACCGCCGCACTCGCCGAAATCATGTACCGATGGATCGAACTGCCCGCTGCACGACACATCAGCGCTCAATACGCTCGCTTACGCGCCCGATCCGCCACCTGACCGAGCCCCCCGGGTACTCAATGTGACATCCAGTGGACTTTTGGGCAGTCAATGTCACGTTGAGTGGACTCGGGCGGGCCGGTTTCTGGAGGGTCAGAGCTGCGGGAGAACCTCGGATGCGACGAGTTCGAGGTGATCGAGATCGGTGAGGTCCATGGTCTGCAGGTACACGCGTGTCGCGCCGATGGCTCCGAAGCTGCCGATTTTGTCGACGAGTTCGGCTGGGCTTCCTGCGGCACCGTTCTCCCGTAGTTCGGATACTTCGCGGCCGATGGCGGCGGCGCGTCGGGTGATGTCTTCCTCGGTGCGGCCACAGCAGAGGACGAGGGCGTTGGAGTAGACGAGGGAATCGGGGTCGCGGTCGGCGGCTGTGCAGGCGGCGCGGACGCGACCGAACTGAGTCTCGGTGTCGGCCAGCGAGGCGAAGGGGATGTTGAATTCGTCGGCGTATCTCGCTGCGAGTGCCGGGGTGCGCTTCTTGCCTCCGCCGCCGATGACGATCGGCGGGTGTGGGGTCTGCACCGGCTTCGGGAGCGCGGGGGAGTTCGTGACGGGATAGTGCGTGCCGGCGTGCGAGAAGGTCTCGCCGACGGGCGTGTTCCAGAGCCCGGTCACGACGGCCAGTTGCTCTTCGAGTCGGTCGAAGCGTTCGCCGAGCGGCGGGAACGGAATGCCGTACGCCGTGTGCTCGTTCTCGAACCAGCCGGCACCGAGACCGAGGTCCACGCGACCACCGCTCATGGCGTCGACCTGGGCGACGCTGATGGCCAGGGGCCCCGGGTAGCGGAAGGTCGCAGAGGTGACCAGCGTGCCGAGCCGAATGGTCGAGGTCTCGCGGGCCAGCCCGGCCAGGGTGATCCACGCATCGGTGGGGCCGGGGCCGCCGTCGCCGCTCATCGCGAGGTAGTGGTCGGATCGGAAGAATGCGCCGTAGCCGAATTCCTCGGCAGCCTTGGCGACGCGGAGCAGTTCGTCGTACGTGGCGCCCTGCTGCGGTTCGGTGAAGACGCGTAGCTCGATGGAAGTCATGTTCGCCAGCCTAAACAGCGGATTCACAGGACCGCAGACGGCGGCTGTGTCAAATCACCATCGATCCACAGGCCCAGTTGGTACTCGATACACCGCGAGGCCTACTCGGAGCTTTGACCTGTGGATAGAAACCGGCACGAGCCCCGATTCTGTGGATCGATCTGTGGATACTGTGGATAACTTCTGTGACTCCAGTGACATAGGTCATAGCGAGGCAGTGCTTCGGTCGCGAGGACACGGGTGGCAGCCCCGCGCGGACGCGTGACAAGATCGAGGTGTGTCTCATCCCGAGCAGTCGCCTGCCGTCACCGTCGATCGTCTCCCGGTGCCGTTCCCGCCGGCGGCCATCCTGCTCGACGTCCGCGAGGACGACGAGTGGCAGGCCGGACACGCACCTGACGCCGTCCACATCCCGATGGGCGACATTCCGTCCCGCGTCGGTGAGATCGACAACCAATCCGAGGTGTACGTCGTCTGCAAAGCCGGTGGTCGCTCGGCTCGCGTCGTCGAATACCTCAATCGCGTGGGCTACGACGCGATCAACGTCGACGGTGGGATGCTCGCCTGGCAGGCCGCTGGTCGACCGATCCAGCGCGACGACGATGCCCACGAAGCGAGAATCATCTAGATGTCGGCACCGCAGGGACGCGCTCAGGCGTTCCAGGTCTGTGCCCGCTGCAGCACCCGCTGGGCTGTAGGCGCACGGCCGGGCACCTGGTGCCCTCGCTGCCACGGCGTGCTTCTCTCACCGGTGTCGACAAGGGCACCCGCACAGGGTGCCCGAAACTTTCGATGGGTGGCCCGCCCTTCGGCCTCGTCGACAAAGTCCGAGCGTCGCAGCCGATCCGCATCCCCGACCCCGACGCCGCACTACGCCTCGACGCCCACCTGGGGATTGCGGGACATCCCGCGCGATCCCGACGCCGATCGCCGCATCGGTCGCGTCGAGCGGTACGCCGCGAATGCTCAGAACCTGGTCGTCGTCACCGCGATGTTGCTGACGCTCGCCGCATTCGCCGAAGTGTTCCGGTACGGCATCCTGCTGCACAATCGCGAGCGATTGATTTCGCCGATCACCCTGGCCGTGTCCGACGCATTGGTGTACTTCGCCCAGGTCGGCGCGCTCCTCATCGGTCTGGCGGCGCTGATCTCCTCGTCCTGCTGGCTGATCGACCAACGCAGACGCGCCTTCACCGCCGCCGGTTCCACCGATCCGCGACCGGTGCGCACGATGCTTCTGTTGTCGATGCTGCCGCTGGTCCGCATCGTGATGCCAGGGGTCTACCTCACCGAGGTGGTCCGTCTCCGCGGCGGTGCCGATGCCGACGTGCACCGCGAACTGACACTGGTTCGCATCTGGTGGGCCGTCTGGGCAGCGAGCAATGCGCTGGTCGTCGTCCAACTGCTGTGGAACCTGCGCGATTCCCTCCAGGCCCGCGCCGACGGAGTTCTGCTGTCGGCATTCGTGGCACTGGTCTCCTCGGTCTCGGCCGTGCTGACCCTGGCCGTGATGCGCCGACTCGAAGGCCGCACGCTGCGCGGCTCCGCCATGTCGCGTCCGACCCGCTGGGTGATCGCCACCGGCACCGAACAGAAGCCGAAGCAGCAGTCCGAACAACAGCAGCCCGAGGAGAAGCCGTCCGAGCGTGAACCCGAGGCGGTGACGGCGTCGTGAGTCCCGATCGGCGTGGGCCACTGGTCGTCGCGCATCGAGGTGCGTCGGCGGCCAAGAAGGAACACACTCTCGCGGCCTACGACCTCGCGCTGCGCGAGGGAGCGGACGGCGTCGAATGCGACGTGCGGCTGACCAAGGACGGCCATATCGTGTGCGTGCACGATCGCCGTGTCGATCGAACCTCGAACGGCACCGGCATCGTCAGTGAGATGGACTTCGCCGACCTCGCCCGACTGAACTACGGCTACGCCGACGAACCCGCCGAACTCCTGACGTTGCACGACCTCATCTCTCTCGTCCTTGACTGGAACAACAAGCCGGTCAAACTCTTCATCGAGACCAAGCATCCCGTGCGGTACGGCTCGCTGATCGAAAGCGCGGTGCTCGCCGAACTGCACAAGTTCGGCATCGGCGCGCCTGCGTCGGCGGACCACTCGCGGGCGGTCATCATGTCGTTCGCGCCGTCGGCCGTCTGGCGCGTACGGCGGTCGGCTCCGATGCTTCCGACGGTGCTCCTCGGCGACAGCTCGCACTACCTCGGTGGGGGAGCGGCGACGACCGTCGGCGCCACCGCCGTCGGGCCGTCCATACGGGCTCTGCGCGAGCACCCGTCCATCATCGACCGCGCAGCAGCGTCCGGCCGGGCCAGTTACGTGTGGACCGTCGACGAGAAAGAGGACGTGGACCTGTGCCGCGAACTCGGCGTCGGGTGGATCGCCACCAACCACCCCGGTCGAACGCGAGCCTGGCTCGAATCGAAGAACGTGTAGGTTTTCGGGCGTGGGTAAGAGCAAAAGAAACAGTGGACCGAAGCAGGACAGCAACCGAGCAGCGAAGCTTGCTCAGCGGGAAGCGGAACGCGCGAGCATCGAATCGGCGTCGGCTCGCCCCTTCGAAGGCCTCGCCGCCGAATGCGACCTGGTAGCGCTGCGCGAGTTCGTCCCGTCGGCTACGGCAACCGCGCCGATCACGGTGGACGGTCGCACCATCACGTTGGCCACGGTGCTACCCGGTGCCGTCGCGGCATTGGTGCGCGAAGACGCCGATACCGTCGAGGGATTCGTCGGCCTGCAGGTGCAGAACCAGTCGAAAGACGTTGCAGCAGATATCAGTAGCGCGCTCGGCTGGGCGTCCACCGCGTCCCCGGGAGAGTCGCTCGAAGCCGCGAAGATCACCGACAGCACCCCCGCGTTGACCGAGGTGCTCGACGCGTCCGCACTGCTCGAGATCACCGTCCATCAGGACTTCAACTGGTGGATTCCCGAAAGTGCCACTCCCGCAGCCGATGTGACTGCCACCGTGGAGCGCGCGAACCAGGCGATCATGCCCTCGGCGCGAATCGAGGCCGACGGCGTCGTGGCGGCCTGGTGGGTCGATGCAGGCGACAAGGCGCACATCCGGTGGGTTCGTCCGGAGAGCGAGGACGACGTGATGCTCGCCCTCGCGCGCCTGCACGCTGCGGGTGATCTCAACTTGGGTGAGGGCTCGCGCTACGCCGGTTCGTTCCGCACGCACGGGGTGCTGGTGCCGGTGTTCGATCTCGATCCCGAGATGCACCCCACCGAATGGGCAGGGCCCACAAAGGAATTCGGCGAGAAGCTGGGCGAGGCGCTGGCTGTCGACGCTCCGCTCACGGCTGCGCAGTTGCGTTCGCGCGACGGCCTACGCGGCCGCCAGGTCACTCTGCGCTAGAACGCGAGAAGGTGGCCGCCCGAACAAGAACTGCTTGTTCGGGCGACCACCTCTATGAGCGCGAGGGTTCGCGCGTTACTCGTGGGAAATTGCGACGTGCAATTTACAGCGATCCGCCGGCAACGGTGGGTGCGCCCGAGTCGGCGACCACGCTGGTGTTCATCTCGCGGGCGACGAACTGCTCGAGATCGAACAGGTTGTGGCCCGCGCGATCTGCGATGTTGAGCAGCGTCTTCATGCTGGCAACTTCCTCGACCTGCTCCTTGAGGAACCACTGCATGAACTGCTCGCCGAGGTAGTCGCCCTCTTCACGTGCGGTGCTCGCCAGAGCGATGATCTGCTCGGTGACGGTCTCTTCCTGCGCCAGCGCCAGGGCGATGGCCTCACGAGGATCGGTGAAGACGGACTTCGACGCGTCGACGCCGGTCAGCTCGACCGTGATGTCGCGATCGAGGAAGTACTGCACGATCATCATCGCGTGGTTGCGCTCTTCGACCGACTGCGCGTAGAAGTGCTTGGCCAGCTGCGGCAGATCGACATTGGCGAAGTAGACCGCGGTGGCGATGTACTGCTGCGAGGCGTTGAACTCGTTGCGAATCTGGTCGCGGAGAAGTGCGTGGAACTTGGTGTGGCTGGTTTCCTTGATGTCTGCGCTCATGCTCAGGACAATATGCCTGGTCAGAGGGCATTGTCATCCAAGTCGATCCTTATTGAGGCGAACGTTGCCTAATACAGTCGATCCTAAATGTCGTCTCTGAGCAGGGCGCAAACTACGCCCTTCCGGCTTCTTTCGGGGCATTGGTGGCGCGGATCACCGTGGAGCCGATCTCGCGAGCGACGTACTGCTCGATGTCGAACAGGTTCGATCCGGCCCGGCGAACGATGTTGAGCAGACTTTGCATCGCCGCCACCTCCTCGACCTGTTCGGTGAGGAACCAGTGGGTGAACTGCTCGCCTATGTAATCGCCCTCGGCCCGGGCAGCGCGCGCCAGCGCGGTGATCTGCTCGGTCACCGTCGACTCCTGAGCCAGCGCCAATTCCACCGGTTCGACGACCGACTGGAAGGCCGTGACCACGTCGTCGATGCCCGACGCGTCGACCTCGAGCCGATTGTCGATGAGGAAGCGGATCATCATCATGGCGTGCCGACGCTCCTCGGCGGACTGGGCGTAGAAGCGCGTGGCCAACTGCGGTAGATCGTTGCGGTCGAACCACACCGCAATCGCGACGTACTGCTGTGATGCGGTGAACTCGTGCCGCACCTGGGCGCGCAGAAGATCGTGGAACGACGCACCGGGCGTCGCGGCGGGCTGGGCAGACGGCGATGTCATGGTCCACAACCTACATTCAGGGTCGTTCCGCAGGCTCCACTCCCGCCTACCGGCTGCCCACGGGGGAGTCAGGGGCCACCGGTCAACAGTTCCGGCGGGATCTCGCGGTCCTGTGCAATGGCGTCGAAGAATGCCGGAGCGCGAGTGTCGTCCCACAGCAGTACGTTTCCGACGTCGGAGTCCTGGAATCCGCCGACGGGAACCGTCGTGGTCACCGGACCGCTGCGCATCGCCCAGGCCAGTGCGGCGAGGTTCCAGATGTGATCTCCCTCGTCGACGCTCAATGACGAGGCGGTATCGGACACCAGCGGCCACAGCCGGAACGGGTTGAGGAAAGTCGAAGCGCTGGTTGCCTTTTCCAGGAGGGCGGACATGAACGCGCGCTGATTGTTCATCCGGTCGATGTCGGCCAATGCCGTCGCGCGGGACCGCACGAATCCGAGCGCCTCGGCTCCGGTGAGATCCTGGCAGCCGGCGGCGATGTTGATGCCCGCCAACGGATCGTCGATCGCATTCTGCACGCATACGTTGACGCCACCGACCGCGTCGACGATCCCGGCGAAGCCGCCGAATCCGATCTCGGCGTAGTGATCGATGTGCACACCGGTTGCACCCTCGACCGTCTGTACCAGCAGTGGCGGACCGCCGAATGCGAAGGCCGCGTTGAGTTTGTCCTGGCCGTTGCCCGGAATCGACACGTACGAATCGCGCGGCAGGCTGACCATCGTGGGCGCGCCGCTGCCCTCGGGGATGTGGATCAGGATGATCGTGTCGGTGCGGCTCGGGCCCACCTCGCCGCCGGTCGCGAGCGAGGCTTCCTGCTCCGGCGTCAGGCCGGCTCGTGAATCCGATCCGACGAGAAGCCAGTTGGTGCCCGGGGTGTCGCCGATGCGCCCGGGATACGAGGTGAGGGCATCCACGCGCGTCAACGAGCTGTCGACGTAGTAGGCGGCACCGCCGATTCCCAGCACGAGGACCAGCAGCACGATCAGGAAGCGTCGACCCCAGCGTCTGCGCTTGCGCGGCTTCGCGACCTTCGGTGGCCGTGAATCACGCTGCGGCCGAGCGGGTTCGGGGCGTCGCAGCGCACGCTGCGCAGGTGCTGCCGGTTGCCTGCGCTCCTCGGTGAACGGCTCCGGCTGCTGACGCGGCGCATACCCGGTGCGAGCCGGTGGATCGTCCTGGGGGCGTGAATACTGACGCGTCGAATTCGGGAGATCCGACTGTGCAGATCGGGGTTCGGGTGCCTGCGACCAGGCCTGCTGAGGGCTGTGGCGTGGGAGTGGCGCCGGCCGAGGCGGCACGTCCGGCCCGGGAGTGGGGCGGCCGTCGCGTCGGATGAACTCGGTGCCCTCCGGTGGCGGCTGGTTCGGGCGATATCCACGTGGGGGCGGCTGTTGGCCGGGCGGCTGCGGACGGGGCCGTGGTGGACCCGGCTGGTGCGGGGGTGGACCTGCAGCGCGACCGGGTTGGGGCGCTGGGCCAGGCCGGGGCGCGGGATCGGGACGACCGTGCCGGCTGGGCATCGATCGGTCCGGTGGCGTGCGGTTCGGTGGGGTGCGGTCCGGTGGCGGCGTTCGACCGGGAGGCGGCGTTCGCCGGTCTGGCGCGCCGTGCCGTCCGTGGCGATCGTCGTCGTTCACGAATCGACTGTACCTACCGCCGCACGAACGACCGGGTTCCTCGACTCCCGATTCACGGGAGCCACGACAGATGTTCGCGCAGGAGGGCGTAGCCGACGAAGGCGACGATGTCGATCAGAGCGTGCGCGATCAGCAGTGGCCACAGTCTGCCGGTGCGCTGCCAGTAGCGGCCGAACACCAGACCCATGAGGAAGTTCCCCACTCCACCGCCGACGCCCTGATAGAAGTGATAGCTGCCGCGCAGCAGCGACGAGCACAGCAGGGATGCGTTCTCGCTCAGGCCGAGCCTGCGCAGGCGAGAGATCAGGTACGCCACGACGATGATCTCCTCGGCACCGGAGTTGGCCAGCGCGTACAGAATCAGTGCCGGGACGCGCCACCAGTGGTCGTCGAGGGCGCTGGGAACGACGTTCAGATTGAAACCGAGGGCGTTGCCCACGAGATACAGCGCGAGGCCGGGCACACCGATCAGTGCGGCCAGTCCGACGCCGTGACCGAGATCGATCTTCAGCCGCGGCCGGGCCAGCCCGATCGCTCGGGGTGCCAGGTCGGCTCGCCACAGCAGGTACAACCCCAGCGCGCCCCAGGCGCACAGACGCAGGATGCTCAGCAGCTGGAACAGTAGGTCGATCAGGCTGAAACTCGACCGCGACGAGTTCAGCGCAACGGTCTGATCGGACAGGGCAGCGGTCTGCAGCGCGTCCTCGACGAGCGAGAGGATGCTGCTCATACCGCTCAGGCCGAACGTCACCAGCAGCACGATCGCGATCTCGACCTTGATGGTGGTGCGTTCGCGGGCGTCGGGCGGGGGAGCCGTGCTCGCGGGCGGCGGTGGCGTCAACCAGCTCTTGAAGTCGATCACCGCACGAGTCTGCCCTGTTTCGTCGGAGGGGGTGTCAGCCCCGGGCGCGTAGTCCGTTCAGAAAGGGGCAGCCGGCGAGAACGCGCAACGCGCGACTGAGCGAGAGGACGTCCTCGACGGGCTCGGTGAACCCGAGCCGGACGTCGTTGTCGCCGCTTTCGCCTTCGATCCGCAGCCGAATGCCGTAGCGATCGATGCCGAGCGGCCGGATTCGGCCCTGCCGCAGCGACGGCGGGAGGCGTCGGGCCAATTGGGTGAGCAGGTCCGGGTGGTCGGAGTCGAGGTGCTCGAGCCAGCTGGTCTCCATCTCCCAGAAGGGATCGGGTTCGGCTGCCAGCAGCGTGTCGACGTCGACCGGCTCGGCTCCGGTGCTGTCGGCGACCACGGCGGAGGTGACGATCAGCCGCATCAGCGAGGTGGTGTGGCCGACGTCGAGAAGAGCGGGGTGCGGATGTTCGGCGGCCACCGCTCCGGCCATGGGGCGCATCAGCGAGTCCGGGACCGGGCGTAGATCGCCGCGAAGCCACACCAACGACCGCACCGGCTCCCGCAGGGCGAGCGGTGCGTGATCGGTGAGTTCGAGGACGGCGGGCGTTCCGGCACGGGAGGACTGCCAGGTCACCGCACGGTCGAGGGAGTCGGTGGGGACGGCGAGGATCATCTCCCCGTTGGGTCGCAGGTGGTGCAGGGACGTGATCACCGGGTCGCTGCCGTCGATGGCCAGGGCTGCGCCCTCGGCGCGCATGCAGGCACTGCGTACGCGTTCGGCAGTGGTCGGTCCGGTGGTGGTGGTTGCGCCGAGCATGAGCTCCTCCGATGCGATCGGTCAGGCGAGTAGGTGAGGCAAACCTAAGTTAGCGCGGTGTGGCGAGGATCGCAAGGCCGTGCGCGGGAGTGGAGCCTGCGGAACGACCCGGACCGCGGGAGTGGAGCCTGCGGAACGACCCGGACCACGGGAGTGGAGCCTGCGGAACGACCCGGACCACGGGAGTGGAGCCTGCGGAACGACCCGGACCACGGGAGTGGAGCCTGCGGAACGACCTGGACCCGGGTCTACCGTGTAGGCGTGCCGATTCCGCTGACCCTCGGTGTGCCACACCGACCCGACCCGAACGCGCTCGTCCATGGATTGCTGCAGCCGATATGCGCCGACGCTCACGCGCTGGCCGGAGCCCCGCGTGGAGCCGAGTACGGACCGCCCGTCGTCCGGGCGTCGACCCTGCTCGCACTGTCCGACTCGGACGACCACGGACGCATCGTGGTGCATCTCGACATCGACCCCGACGAGCTCCGGGCAGGTCCGACCGGCGGGTACGAGGCCGTCCGGTTCGACGTCGATGCGCCGGCCGAGCACCTCGCCGACGCACTCGCGCTGCGGTTGCCCTCGCCGCTGGTCGTCTTCCCGATGTTCGACGCGATCGACGTGGCCGAGACCGCGGAGGCCGTCGTCCTTGCCCACCGGACTCCGGGGATCAGCGTCGCCGACACCCCGCGCCGCATCGCCGACGTGCTCGCCGTGGTCTCGCACGCCGATGTGGGCTTCGTCGCCCGCGCCGACTCCGGCGACGAGGTGCTCGCGATCCTTGCGGCGACGGTGGCGTCGCTTCGCGGGGACGACATTGCCGCGGCCCTTGCTGCTCCGAACGTCGCTGCGCTGCGGGCACTCATCCCCGAGGCCGCCGAGGCGGTGCGCGAGGTGCTGCTCGGAATCGAGATCGTCGACGCCGCCCGGGCTCGCGCCCGGCTCGTCGACGTCGGTTTGATCGCTTCGGAGACGCCGACAACGTAACCTCGAGGCGTGCCTCGCATCGCTTACTTCGGACCATCGGGAACGTTCACGGAGATGGCGCTGGCGCAGTTCGAAAAGCTCGGAACCTTCGGCGCGGTCGGTCTGGACGGGGCGGTCGAGCGGGTCTCGGCGTCGAACCCGCCTGCAGCGCTCGAGGCCGTGCGATCGGGTGCGGCCGACGCGGCCGTGGTCCCCATCGAAAGCTCCATCGAGGGAGCGGTTCCACCGACGCTCGACGCGCTGTCGGAGGGCCGGCGGTTGCAGATCGTCGCCGAGACCGAGATCGAGGTGGCCTTCACCATCCTCGGCGGTCCCGGTGTCACTCTCGACTCGGCCCGCACGATCAGCGCCTATCCGATCGCACTCAATCAGGTGCGCCAGTGGCTGCAGACCGCCATGCCCGACGCCGTGGTGCAATCGGCGTCGTCCAATGCCGGTGCAGCAGAGGATGTTGCGGCCGGAATGGTCGATGCTGCGGTGTCGACGCGGCTCGCCGGTGAGCGCCTGAAGTTGCCGCAGTTGGCCGACGGGATCATCGACGTGGAGGGCGCGCGGACTCGCTTCGTGCTGGTGACCGCGCCGCAATCGGTGCCTGCGCGCACCGGCGCCGACCGCACGTCGGTGGTGCTCGAGCCGCCGAACGACCCGGGCACGCTGCCGGCAGCGTTGGCCGAGTTCGGAATTCGCAACATCGACCTGACCTTCATCGAATCACGGCCCACCCGTTCACGATTCGGAACGTACAGGTTCTTCATCGACTGTGCCGGGCACATCGACGACCCACTCGTCGCGGAGATGTTGGCCGCATTCCACCGCAAGATGCCCCTCCGGTTCCTCGGATCCTGGCCCACTGCAACAGGATCGGGCGGTTCGGTACCGCCGCCGATCGACGAACACGTGCAGTGGGTCGCAGACATTCGTGCCGGACGCGGTGATCTGTGATGGGCAAACTGATTCTGGTCCGGCACGGTCAGACGACAGCCAACGTCGCCAAGATACTGGACACCTCACCGCCGGGAGCCGAGCTCACCGAGCTGGGGCACCAGCAGGCCGACGCGTATGCGCAGACCTGGATCGGACGCCCACCCGCAGTGCTGGTGTCCTCGGTTGCGTTGCGTGCCAAGCAGACTGCCGGCTACATCGAGCGCGCGACCGGGGTTCCCCTCGTGGTGACCGAGGGAATCCAGGAGACCTTCGCAGGCGATCTGGAGGACCGCGACGATGCGGATGCGCACCGCGAATTCACCGAGATCTTCAGTCGCTGGCATGCCGGAGATCTGGCGGCGACCGTGCCCGGAGGCGACAGCGGACATTCGGTCCTGCAGCGGTACGTCCCGGTGCTCGACACTCTCCGTGCGCAGTACCTGAGTGACGACACGGCAGGTGACGTCGTCGTCGTCAGCCACGGTGCCGCAATCCGACTGGTCGCGGCGGTACTGGCGGGCGTCGAGGGCACGTTCGCGGCCGACAACCACCTCGACAACACTCACACCATCGAGCTGCTGCCGCTGCCCGACGGAGGATGGTCCTGCGCCAGATGGGGCACGTTCCTGCCGCCGTTCGAGGGCAAGGGCAGCGACAAGGCGGACAACCCGATCAGCTAGCGGAGATGCTCACCGGCCGATGCGATCAGCTCGGTCAGGGCACCGATCACTCTGCGATCCGTTGCGCCGGTCAGTGAGCTCCACGACGTGCCGTCGGCGGCGAGGGTGGAGGTGGCGACGATGCGTCCGGCTCTGGTGTCCAACAGTGCAACGGGTCTCCCGGCGACGTGGCGGGTGCCGTGTCTGCGGGCGACGGCAGTGATCTCGGTTCTGCCGGTGCAGGTGGCCATCGCCGACGCCAGGGCCGCGGCGCGGTCGTCCGCTATGCCGATACCGCGGAGGCGAGACGCGGTTGCTCCGACGTCGGTCGGTGCCGCATCGAGTGCTTCGGCCAGCAGATCGGTCGGCGCGTTGATGCTGCCCGGGTCGAACGACGCAGCCGAGCCGATCGTCGACGCGAGGGCTTCGGCCGGATCACCGTGAACGGTGCGGATGGTGACCACGTCGTCCCGCCGCACCGCCGACACCGTTGTTCGATCGTCGGATGCCACGCAGATCCGAGTGGTCGGAACGGGCTCGGCGCTCTCGACGTCGAACACGCGGGCCGAGACGTACCAGTGAGGTTGTTCGAGAACTCGTATCCACTGCCGAAGATCCTCGTGGACGAGGCCGGAGGCCAACAGCCCGGCCGAGTCGAGGGCGCAACGGCCACGTTCGAGCGCTGAATCCCGTGCAGCAACGTCGTCGAAGCGCGGGAACACGTTCAGGACGACGGGTAGCTCGGCGATCGACAGCTCGTCGACCAGGAAGTCCATCTCGTCCACACCGAGTGAGGCGATCGGCAATGTGTGGCCCACCGGCACGGTTCCCAAGTCGATCAACGGCCGTTCCCGCTGGTGTGGGGCAGGGTGGCGTGGGGCAGGGTCGGATCCGCACCGATGACGGACGGCGCGACGGTGCGGCCGTCCGCGAAGTGCTCGAACTGCTTGAGGTAGTCCGGGGTCTCGTGTTCGTCGTCCTCGGCCTGCCCGCGCGTGCCGGAGGCCGGAGCGCCGGCCGCGCCCGTTCCGCGCTGAGCGAGGCCGCCATCGGCCGAGGCTGGTGGGCCGAATGCGGTCGGACCGCTCTGGGCTGCACCGGCCGGCATCGAGCCACCACCTGTGGGACCCAATGCGGAACCGGGTATTCCGACGCCACCGCCGAGCCCGCCTGCTCCACCCGCCCCTCCGCCGAACGACACCGGACGTGTGGACGCCGGGCCGACGGCAGGAGAGGCCGAACCACCGGATGCAACACCGTGACCGCCGCTTGCTCCTGATCCGCCGGACAGTGCACTGGACCCGATGTTGGACGCGGCGGTGGCCACGGTCGACACGCCGGTACCGGCGATGGAGGTGGCAGCACTGCCGAGCTGACCCGCCGCCGCGGCGACGCCGGGGTTCTGGGTTGCGGCCATCAAGCCGCCGATCGCGGCCTGAACCGGAGACGTCATCAGCGCGCCGTTCGCGAATCTGCCGAGCCCGCTCCCGGAATCGGAGACGATGGCCGGCGGCTGATCGAACGTGGTCTTGACGATGCGGTGCGAGGAGACCAGCTCGAAGCCCTCCATCACCATCGCGGCGCGGATGTCGAGCAGTCGGTCGGCCACCTCGGCCGCCTCGTAGCTGCCGTTCATCACGCCACCGGTCGAGGCGGCGGTGACCTTCGCGGCCTGCACGGCTCCGATTTCGACGAGCGAGGGCATGGTCGCCAACGCGACACCGTACGAGGTGCCTGCGGCCGGGGCCTCGACCGAGAGCGCCGCCGCCTTGACTGCCGTGGCGGCGGTCCAGGTCGCGAAACGGCCGAGCGCAGCCTGAGCGAGCAGAGCCGACTCGCCCTCCCAGCCTGCGGTCAGAGCCGCGGTGACGGCGGCGATACTCGCCGATGCCTCGGTGAATGCCGCGGCGACCGACCCCCACGCGCCACCGGCGACGTGCAACGGCACCGGTCCGGGCCCGAGCAATCGCGTCGAGTTTCCTGTCGCCGTGCGTGGCAGCCACACCACACCTGTCACTCCGAGCGTCATCCTCTAGCCCCCATGATGTTCGAGCGTTGTGTCGAGATTCTTGCTGCGGTCGAGTTCGGTGCGTCAGATGCCGGGTAGACCGGGCAGCCCCCCGGCTGTGTCGTCGTCGGTGGCCACGTAGTCCGCGGCCTGTTTCCGCAGTTCCTCGGCCGCCCGGTGCAACTCCGAAATGCCCTGCGCTGCAGCAGGTCCGAAGGTCTCGGCTGCGGTGCCGAAGAATCGTTCGGTCAGCAGCGACACCTCGTCGGTACCGGGTGGCAGTGGCCGCACGGGGATTGCCGTCGCAGTGACAGCCGCCTGCAATCGAGCGGCGACCGCATCGAGTTCGGAGGCAGCGAGCTGCAGTGCCACCGGATCCACCTTGATGACGGTCATGAGCGAGGCTCCTTGATCGAAGAACTTTGCGCTGTCGGTAGGTAGGACGCCGCCGTGTTCGGTTCGGTTCCCTCTGCGCGAGAAAAAATTCAGTCGAACTTCTGGGCCACCGAGCCGACAGTCCACCTGCCGCCTCGACGGCTGACTGCCGTACGCGTGAGCGGGGAGACGTCGATACGCCAGAACGAAGACACCGGAGCCGCCAACACCGATACCACCACGGCTCGGACGACTGCAGGAGAGGTCACCGCCAGCGTGCGGCCGGGCGTCGATCCGACAGCATTCAGCCACGTCCCGACGCGAGAGAACAACGCATCGAGGGATTCGCCACCCGGTGGAACGAACGCCGGATCACCCAGCCAGGCCATCGCGTCGGCGTCGGGCAGATCGGTCATCTCGAGGCCGGACCACCGGCCGTAGTCGATGTCGGCCAACGCGGGTTCGATCGAGACGTCCGAGCCGAAGATGCGGGCGGTGGAGGTCGACCGGATTTCCGGTCCGGACAGGACGCGGTCGACGCGGGGTGGATCGGTCACCGCGGCGAGATCGCGCAGCCCCGCGTCGTCGAGTGGTTCGTCGCCGGGAAACCGGCCGGTGCGCATCGCCTCGGTTCTCGCGTGAGCGACCAAGATCAGTCGGGTCACGGGCGCAGTCACCCGACCATTCTGGCATCGAGCCGAAGTGGGCCGAGACAGCGATTGACACAGAGTCCAGAGCGATGCCACAGTTCGCTGGTAATACGCGATGTACGCAGGTAATCCGGTGAAAATCCGGAGCGGTTGCGCCACTGTGATCGACGTCGGGCATATGTCCGAATTCGAGAGTCAGAAAACTCGTTCATCGCATGGCCGTCCCCGTTTTCGAGCGGGGACTACGGGACGCATATCCCAGGAGGACACCATGGCAATCACTCATTCCCCCAGTAATGCGACGGAGTCGGCTGCGCTCGCCGTCATCGTCGCCGCAACGATCCTGCTCGCCTTCGTCGTGCTCTACCTCGTCGGTTTCGATCAGGGCGCGATCTCCCGCAGTGGCATGTACATGCACGAGTTGATGCACGACGGCCGCCACCTGCTGGGCCTGCCATGCCACTGACCGATACCCACGGCCCGACGCTGCAGGGCACATTCGTCCAACTCCTGCTCCGAGGTCTGCTCGCCGGACTCCTCGCGGGCCTGCTCGCCGGAGCAGTCGCCTACGTCGTCGGTGAACCGCACATCGACTCGGCCATCGCCATCGAGGAAGCAGCCGGCACCGACACCCATCACGCCGACGCAGATGCCGCCCCGGCGGCGCATTCCCACGGCGACGAGCAGGCACTGGTCAGTCGGGACGGACAACGCGTCGGACTGTTCCTGGCCACCGGACTCGCCGGCCTGGCACTCGGCGCGATCTTCGCCTCGGCACTGCACTACGGGAGACGCTTCACCGCCCTGCCCGGTTCGGTCCTCGCGCTCGTCGGGGCCGGTGCCGGATGGGTGGCCATCGAAGCAGTCCCGTTCTTCAAGTACCCGGCGAACCCGCCGGCCGTCGGAGATCCCGAGACCATCACCCAGCGCACCTGGCTGTGGTTGGCGACGGTGATTCTCGGGCTGTTGGCCGTCGCGGTCGGGATCTACGCGGCGAAGGCGGTGGCGTCGCAGACCTCGGTGGCGATGCGTGTCGGAGCGCCGTTGCTGGCGTTCTTGGTGATCGTCGGCATCGGTTATGCACTGTTGCCCACCGTCGACGAGGTCGGCGCGGACTTCCCGGCAACCCTGCTGTGGGAATTCCGCCTGTCATCGCTGGCGACCCAGGCGACCCTGTGGGTCACACTGGGATTGGGATTCGCGTTCCTCACCGATCGCGCAATGCGCCCTGTCCGCCGTGAGGCAGTCGCGGCGTAACCCCAGCGCCGCGTCAATGGACCATTGCACCGCCGAGACGTGTGCACAGTGCCATTGACGCGGTGCGGTCTGCCCGGATCGGCCGGGGTGAATGGACCATTGCACCGCCGAGACGTGTGCAATGGTCCATTCACGCGTCCGGGGGTGTGTGGTCGGAGTGAGCGGGTGGGCGATGAGCGAGTGCTGTCAGCCGAATCCGAGTTGATGCAGTCGTTCGTCGTCGATGCCGAAGTGATGTCCGATTTCGTGGGCGACGGTGATTGCAATTTCCCGTCGCGCCTCGTTCTCGTCGTCGACCATCTCGAGGATCGGTTTGCGGTAGATGGTGATGACGTCAGGTAGGTGCCCGCTGTATTCGTAGCGTTCGGTCAGCGCGATGCCCTCGTACAGCCCGAGGATGTCCTCGGTCGGGTGTTCCTCGTCGACGAGAACGACCACGTTGTCCATGAAGACGGTGAGCTCACGCGGCAGGGTGTCGAGAGCGTCGGACACCGCTTCTTCGAAGTCGACGCGGGTCATGTGCGTGGGAATGTCACCCTCCGGTGGTGATCGGTGCGGCGCCGGGCAGCGGTGTCGGCAGTGCGCGGCCGTCGGGTGCGGAGGGCGGCGGGACGGGAGCTTCACCGTTGATGAGGATGTCGCCCTTGGCGGTACCGACGATGGTCGCGAAGCCGCCGGAGTCGAGTTCCTTACCCACAGAGCACGTCACCTGGCGACTACCGGCGAGCCAGCTCGCGACGTCGATGGTGTCCCAGAAGAGGGTGAGCGTCTTGTCTCGCAGTGCGGTGTCCGAGCCGAGATAGCCATTGACGGCGTCGGTGCAGGTGCCTTCCAGATACGCGTCCTGATCGCCCTCGGCAGGGTGGCCGCCGGGGAACTGCTGCGTCAGGTTGATCACCGACGCCACCTCGAATGCGTGCGGAGCCGAGCAATCCACCGGATCGGCAGGCACGTTCTGGTTGATGCCGATGCATGTGCCGGTCGGCCATACCTTGGACTGGTCCTGGTCGAGGATCGAGCCGGTCATCTCCTCGAGTGCGCCGGTGTTCGACGGCATCTGTACTCCACACCGCAGGGTCCGCTCGCCCTTGGCCCAGCCGGCCTGACTGGGGAACATCAGCCCGACGCCGAAGCGTCCGTTGGGATCGAACTTGGCACCGACGTAGTCGTCGACGGCGGCCTCGCAGTGTTCGTCGCGCAGTTCACTGAACCGGATGGAGCCGGGATACTGCGAGCCCGGGCCGAACTCGACGCCGGGATAGACGCTCATGTCGATGTCGCGAGCCACCTCGAAGCGATGGGGATCGGCGCACGACACTTCGGCGAGATCCTGTCGGTCCGTCTCCGGATCGTCGGTGGGCGTCCACTGCAGGCATGTTCCCGGAGCGGCAGCGCCGAAGGAGGACGCCGAGACGGGCCCATCGGTCGCAGGCCCACTGGCCGTTGCATGGGTGGTGATCTTCTCGGGTGCCGAGAACCCGTCGGACAGGAAAACCGTCGCTCCCGCGGCCAGCACCGCACCGACCGCAACCATGGCGAGCCCACGTCGAGCTGTGGTTGCAGACAGTGTTCGCCGAGACTTCTCGCTCGTCGGGGAGTCTGTTTCGTATCCGGACATCGCCCACCATCATGCCCGAGTATGTTCGGTCCTCATGAGCGACCCAACGGGTGACGACGACCTCAGCGAACTCGCAGGCCGACTGTTCGCGATGGCCCGCACCGGTGACGCGGCCGCTCTGGCGAGTTACGTCGACGCGGGTGTTCCGGTGAATCTGCACAACGAATCAGGCGACACGCTGGTCATGCTCGCTGCCTATCACGGGCATGCCGACGCGGTGCGTGTGCTGGTCGAGCGCGGTGCCGATGTGAACAAACCCAACGACAAAGGGCAGACCCCGCTCGCGGGCGCAGTCTTCAAAGGTGAGGACGAGGTGGTGCGCGCGCTCGTCGACGGTGGAGCCGATCCAGACGGCGGCCACCCGTCGGCGATCGACGCCGCCACGATGTTCGGACGCGAGGACTACCTGGGGTTGCTCGGCAAGTAAGGTTCGTTCTCGTGATCGACCTGAAATTCCTTCGCGAGAATCCCGACGCAGTGCGCGCCTCGCAGCGCACCCGAGGCGAGGACCCCGCTCTCGTCGACGCACTTCTGGATGCCGACGCATCCCGCCGGGCCGCGGTTCTGGCCGGCGATCAGCTGCGTGCCGAGCAGAAGGCGCTGGGAAAGCAGGTCGGTAAGGCCTCCGCCGAGGACCGCCCCGCGTTACTCGCCGGCGCATCGGAACTTGCCGCGAAGGTCAAGGCCGCCCAGGCCGCCGAAGCCGAGGCCGACGCAGCCCTCGACGCGGCCCATCGCGCGATTTCCAACATCGTCCAGGACGGCACGCCCGCAGGCGGCGAGGACGACTTCGTTCTTCTCGAGACCGTCGGGCAGATCCCGGAGTTCGATTTCGAGCCGAAGGACCACCTCGAACTCGGCGAGTCGCTGAACCTGATCGACATGGAACGCGGTGCCAAGGTCTCGGGCTCGCGCTTCTACTTCATGACCGGTTACGGCGCGCTGCTCCAGCAGGGTCTGCTGCAGCTCGCCGCGCAGAAGGCCGTCAAGAACGGCTTCACGATGATGATCCCGCCGGTGCTGGTGCGGCCGGAGATCATGTCGGGAACCGGGTTCCTCGGCGCACACGCAGACGAGATCTATCGCCTCGAAGCCGACGACCTCTACCTCGTCGGAACCTCCGAAGTTGCTCTCGCGGGCTATCACTCGGGAGAGATCATCGACCTCGCCGACGGCCCGAAGCGGTACGCCGGATGGTCGTCGTGCTTCCGCCGCGAAGCGGGCAGCTACGGCAAGGACACCCGCGGCATCATCCGAGTCCATCAATTCGACAAGATCGAGATGTTCTCCTACATCAAGCCCGAGGATGCAGCGGCCGAACACCTGAAGCTGCTCGAGTACGAAAAGGAGATGCTCGCCGCGGTCGAGTTGCCCTACCGCGTCATCGACACCGCAGGCGGCGACCTCGGCTCCTCGGCCGCTCGCAAATTCGACTGCGAGGCATGGGTTCCCACCCAGCAGGCCTACCGGGAGCTGACCTCGACCTCGAACTGCACCACGTTCCAGGCCCGACGCCTCGGCGTGCGTTACCGCGACGAGAACGGCAAGCCCCAGACCGCGGCGACGCTCAACGGCACCCTCGCCACCACCCGCTGGATCGTCGCGATCCTCGAAAACCACCAGCAGGCCGACGGCACCGTCCGCGTCCCGGAAGCCCTTGTGCCTTTCGTCGGGACCGACGTCCTGAAGTAACCGGGCCGGTTACTCAGGCGATATCGCCGATGCAGTAACCCTCGCCGCCGACGGCCAGCACGAACGTACGGTTCTGGTACGCCCCGGACGCGTCGATGATGTCTGCATTGACCTGGGTGTAGATGCCGTTCTGCCCGGTGACGAACACGCTGTCGGGATCGAACGAGGTGATGCCGGTCAGGATGTTCGGATTCTGCACCAGCGGCGGGGCAGTGGGAACGCCGATGCCGAGGGCATCCCAGGTCTGACGGCCGTCGCACACGAGTGGATAGGTCTCTTCCACATCGCTGGGGTTCACGGGAATCCCGGCGAGACGTCCCAGGTAGCGATCGACGCTGTAGACGGCGTCTGCCGCGTCGAACACGGGGGCGGTGCCGGTGGGATAGACGGTGGGGCACGCGTAGCCGGACGCGATCTCGCTCCGCTTGATGCTGACCGTCGCGGTCGGCCCGGTCCACGTGACGGCGTACTGGCCGTCGACGCCGGGGGCGGCAACGGCAGCGAGGATTGCCTCGGCGTCGACGTACATCGTCGGGATCTCGGTGGGCGGAACCGTCCAGCACCGCGCCGTGACGACGCCGATTCCGCCTCCGGTGAGGTCGCCCACGAACGGCCGCAGCGCCGTCGCGGCGTCGGGATTTCCCGGAACCTCGCCGACGGGTGGGCCGGGCGGGATCGGTGGGGGCGTGGTGGTGGTCGGTGCGGCCGTGGTCGGAGTTGTCGTCGACGTCGTGGCCTCGGTGGTGTTGCTCGTCGCCCCGGACTGCTCGGACGGCAGTCCGACTGCGGAATCGCAGGCTCCGACCAGGGCGAGCGTCGCGATCAGCGGCAGCGCGGTTCGGACGACCCGGGTCCGCCGCGGTGGTGCCGCACTGTTCTTCACTTCGTTTCTCCCCCGTTGCTTTCGACCGGACCTGTCATCTCCCGGACCTTTTCTCCGGCATCGTCCACCGACTACGCTAACGGACTGTGGAACCCGTCTACCGATCAGTCATCGGCATCGCTCGTGCAGTGTTCGCGTTCGAGGGCCTGAAATTCGACGTCGAGGGCGAGGAACACATCCCTGCCACCGGCGGAGCCGTCATCGCCGTCAACCACACCGGATACATGGACTTCACCTACGCGGGGCTACCGCCGCGACGGGTGAAGCGCTACATCCGGTTCATGGCGAAGAAGGAAGTCTTCGACAACAAGATCTCCGGCCCGATCATGCGCGCGCTACGGCACATCCCCGTTGATCGCGGGGCAGGCGCTCAGTCGTACAAGTCGGCCGTGGAGAGCCTGCGCAACGGCGAGCTCGTGGGCGTGTATCCGGAGGCGACCATCAGCCGCAGCTTCGAGATCAAGGAATTCAAGTCCGGCGCAGCGCGCATGGCCATCGAGGCAGGCGTGCCGATCATCCCGACGGTCATCTGGGGTGCGCAGCGCGTGTGGACCAAGGGACACCCGAAGCGATTGGGCCGCACCAACACTCCCATCTCGATCGCCGTCGGCGAGCCGCTGCCGCCGGTCGGTCCGCCGAACGAGCTGACCGAGAAGCTGCGCACAGTGATGCAGAAGATGCTGCTGGAACTGCAGGAGAACTACCACCACGAGCCGGGGGCGTACTGGGTTCCGGCACGATTGGGCGGCAGCGCACCGACCCTCGAAGAAGCGGACACGCTCGACGCCCAGGACCTCGCGGCCCGTGCCGCCAAGCGGGCCGAGTAGAGCTCCGCGATGAACCTCCGCGGTGAACGGGTCGTGTTGCGACCCGTCACCGCCGAGGATGTGCCGGAGCTAAGCCGAATACTGCGCACCCCCGAGGTGTATGCGCGGTGGGGCGACGAGGATGCCGACGAGAACTGGCCGTTCGACAGCACCGACGAGAATCGACTGGTCGTCGAATCGAACGGCGCAACAGTGGGATTGATCCAGTACGGCGAAGAGACCGATCCGATGTACCGGCATGCGTCGATCGACGTCTTCCTGGACCCGGCAGTGCACGGCCGCGGCGTCGGAAAGGACGCGGTCGGCACGCTGGTGCGATACCTGACAGTCGAACTGGGGCATCATCGATTGGTGATCGACCCCGCTGCTGACAACGCGGTCGCCATAGCCTGTTACAGCGCAGTCGGTTTCGAGCCCGTCGGAATCATGCGCAAGTACGAGAAGGGCCCGGAGGGCTGGCACGACAGTCTGCTGATGGACCTGATCGTCGAATAACTATCGGTGGTTTGCCGGAGTGGAGCCCGCGGAACGACCCGTAAGGCTAGGAAGTGTCAGTCGGAATCGTGCGCCTGTAGGCCCTGCGGCACAGACGAGTTCGCCGCCGTGAGCGCGCGCCAGCGTGCGTGCGATCGACAATCCCAGCCCGACGCCGCCGGAAGAACGGTCGCGCGCGGAATTCAGTCGAACGAGCCGCTCGAAGATGCGCTCACGGTCCGCCTCGTCGACCCCGGGGCCGTCGTCGTCGACGGTGACGAACGCCTGCGAATCGGTGCCCGTCGTCACCCGGACGCTACCGCCGGGCGGCGTGAAGCGAGCGGCGTTGTCGAGGACGTTCGAGAGAATCTGCTCGACGCGACCCACGTCCACCCTGACCGGCACCGGTTGCGATCCGTCCACCTCGAACCGGACCTGCGGGGACAGCAGTGCCGAGCGCTCGACGGTGCGTCGAACCACGTCGGTGAGGTCTGCGTCGGTCAGCTCCAGCTCCGAAGTGTTCTCTGCCCGAACGGAATCGAGCATGTCGCCCACCAGTCGCGACGCCCTGGCGGATTCGCCGACCAACAGCTCGCTCCACCTACCGACCCGATCGGGGCGGTGTTCGGCGTCGCGCTGCAACGACTGAGCCAGCGCCGAGATCCCGGCTACCGGCGTCCGCAGTTCGTGTGCCGCGTCGGCCAGGAACCGGCGCATGTCCTCCTCTGCTCGACGCGCCGCCTGCGCTGCGGCAGCCTCCTTGCGCTCGGCGTCCTCGAGGGCGTCGAGCATCTCGTCGACGGCCGATGCTGTGCGTCCCAGGTCGGTGTTCGGTTTGGATGGAAGCAACCGTCGACCCCTGTCGCCGTTGGTGATTCGGCGTGCGACCGTCGTCATCGAGTCCAGCGGAGACAATGCGCGCCTCACCGCGTAGATCAGCGCGGCAGCGGCCAGCAGCAGAGTGACGGCACCGGCGACCACCATGAGAATGCGCAATTGTTGGCGAACATCGGCGATCGCGGTGGTGTCGCCGAGCAGTGACAGCGTCGAACCGTCGGGCAGGGGTTTCGTGATCTCCAGCGAATCCGACCGTGGGGCAGGTGGATTGGGTGGTCCCGGGGGAGTGGGCGCATTCGACGGGCCGGACGGAGGGTTGGGTGCCGCGGGCCGATCGCCCTGCGCGGGAGGTTCGCCACCGGGCACACCGTAGACCGTTCCGTCGGCGGTGGTGATCCGAACTCGGATGGCGTCGCCCTGCAGAGCCTGCACCAAGTCCTGCGCACTGACCCCGCTGTCGACCAGTTCGACCGCTCGGTCGGCACGATCGCTCAAGCGAGCATCGAGATCGCGTCGAAGCTGCTGGCCCAGAACGACATCCACCGATGCACCGACCACAAGGAGCAGCACCGCGAACAAGACGACGACGGTGGCGACCACACGGGTGCGCAACGAGGGCGTGGGCGTGCGGTTCACTGCGGGGCCCGCAGAGCGTAACCGAGGCCACGGACAGTGTGGATCAACCGCGGACCGTGCGCTTCCATCTTGCGACGCAAGGCACTGATGTGCACTTCCACCAGATTGCCGTCGTACGCGCCGTAGCCCCAGACCGATTCGAGGATGGACGTTTTCGAGACCGTGCGACCGCGCTGCGCGACGAGGAAGGTTGCCAATCGGAGCTCGGTCGCCGTCAGGTCGAGGACGTGGCCGGCGCGGGTGACGACCCCTGCGGATTCGTCCACGAGTAGATCGCCCACTTGGATTGCGTCCGACGATCTGCCGCGTCTTCGCAGCACCGATCTCGCTCGCGCGACCACCTCGTCCAGCTGAAAAGGTTTGACCACGTAGTCGTCTGCGCCGTCCCTCAGACCGCGTAGGCGGTCCTCCAGCCGGTCCTTCGCGGTGACCATGATGATTCCTGCATCGCTGCTCTGGCGGACGATGTCGATCAACGCGAACCCGTCCCTGGCGCCCGGCAGCATGATGTCGAGAATCACGACATCGGGGCGGAAGCCGGCCATCGTGGTCTCGAAGTCGTCGCCGTCGGGCAAGGACGCGGCGGTGAATCCCGCGTCCTCGAACGCGGCCACCAGCGCTTCTCGGATGGGCAGCGAGTCCTCCACCACCATCACCCGGGGAGCGGAACTGTATGTCATTCCTCGATTGTCACTCACCAGCTGAAGTGATCCTGAAGATGCGCCCGGCTTCAGGGTGACTTCAGCTAACGGCGGCAGGGTCGGTGACAGACCGAAACGAACGAGACAGTCCGAACGAGGAGTGAACGTGAACGATCAGACCCAGCCGATCCCCGCCGCATCGAACCCCGAGCCCGCCCCGAGTGTCGGTGCCGACACGGCTCGGGAGAACAAGCCGAAGCGCTGGAAGGGACGGGTGCCGATGGTGGCGACGGCGGCAGCGGGACTCGCAGTCGGTGCGTTGGTTGCATCGGCAGTATTCGCGGCCACCGGGCCCGATGCGTCGCCGGAAGTGTCCACGGTGGCGTCGTCGTCCGCGCTCGGACAGCGGACCGACGGTGGTGGCGGTTCGGATGTCCCAGCGGTCCCGGCAGCCCCGGATTCCGGTGACGGATCGACGGCTCCGGCTCCGGCCGACGGTGCGACTCCGCCTGCGCCGGGTGACGGCGCAACTCCGCCTGCTCCGCCCGCGGGTGGTCCGGGCAAGGGTGGACCGGCAGAAGGTGGACCGGGTCCGGGCAAGGGTGGGCCTGGTGCCCTGTGCGCACCGGAGGACGGCGCGACGCCGCCTGCTCCGCCGACGGACGGTGCGACGCCGCCCGCTCCGCCGACGGACGGTGCGACGCCGCCCGCTCCGGCCGATGGTGCTACTCCTCCCGCACCACCGACTCCGGGTGCTGAGGGAGACGGTGCGACTGCGCCTGCACCCCCGGCCCCGGCCGATGGAGCTACTCCTCCCGCACCATCTGTCGCTCCCTCTGGTTCCTGAACCGACCTCTTCCAGCCCCGCACCGTTGTTTCGGTGCGGGGCTGCAGTCGTTGTGGGGTTCAGGCGATGCGGGGGCCTGCGCGGGCGTGCGATTGCCTGGGTTGTCGGTAGGGATCCACGGTTGCGGGTGGTACGAACCAGGGGTGGTTGTCGGTGCCGATGAACACTTCCCAGTCGGAGTGGTGGATGAGGCGGTGGTGGAATCCGCAGAGTAGGACGAGGTTGTTCATGTCGGTGGGGCCGCCGTCGCCCCAGTGCCAGATGTGGTGGCCTTCGGTCCAGGCGGCGGGTTTGCCGCAGCCGGGGAAGGCGCAGCCGTGATCGCGGGCGGTGAGGGCTGTGCGTTGTTTGGCGGTGACGGTACGGGCAGTGCGGACGAGGTTCAACGGGTTGCCGTTCTCGTCCATGACGATGGCGGTGAGGACACAGTCGCAGGCCAACTGGCGGGAAGTGTTGCGGGACAGCGGTCCCATCCAGGGGAGCCACCCGACCGTGGTGCCGTCGCCGAACAGGTCGCGATACGCGCCACGATCCGCGGTGGCGGGTTGGGTCGCGTCGTCGGATTCGGCTGCTGCGCGTGAGGTTTCGTCGTCGGTGATGTCGTCGGCGTCGGCGCTGTCGCGGAGGTCGGTGAGATCGCGCAGGCTGATGTGCAGGTTCACGTGCGGGCGTTCACCACCTTCGATGGGCCGATCGCTGGAGGCGAGGTACTGGTCGAGGATGTGTCCGAAGGCGTCGGCTCTGCGCCGGGCGGGGCTGCGGTCGTCTTGGGTGCCGTCGGCTGCGGGGCGGGGTTCGGTCAACGGTGAGAGCGCAGTGAGCAGCTTTTCTCCGGTGATCGCATCGAAGTCTCCTTTGAGTACCAGCCGCCCGTTCAGGGTTGTGGAGGCGAAGAGTTCGTTGCGGTCGGTGTTCTCGGCGGGTGGTTTCTTGGTGCCGAAGCTGTCTTCGAGTCTGGTGATCGCTGCACGAATCCGGCCGGTGCGCGCGTCGGGCCCGGTCGCAGCCTTGATCAGAGCTTTACGTGCGGCATCGCGACCCTCTTCCGGCAGGTTCTCCGGTGGTGTTTCGGCGAAGGTGAGGATCAGGGCGGCGTGATCGACGGACATGACGCCGGTGTTCACGGCGTCGGCGATGTCGGGAAATGCAGCCATGCCGCGGGCGAGGGCGACGATTTTGGTGGCTTTGGACGGTGAGAGAAGGGTGGTGGAGGTCAGCCATCCGGCGGGTCCGGGGAAGCCGAGCTTCTCCCGGCTCACGCGGGTGTCGATTTCGGCGACGAGGGCGATACGCCGCGCTTCCAGTAGTTGGATCTGATGGGAGACAGCGGCGGCGTCGGCGAGGAGTTCACTCTCGCTCAGTTGCCAGATCTCCGTGGTCATGGGAGCAAGTGTATCGAACGCGCGTTCGACTGGCAACCGTAGTGCAATCGAAAACTATTGCCCTGCAGAACTATTCGCGATCCAGTACCTGTCGGTGGCGCGTGATAGGCGTTTGTGGAACCTGACGACAGGCGATGCGGTCAATCAGCTTCTCTGGCAACTGTTTCCAGCTCGGCTCGATATGCGGCCCACCATGCTGCGTCGCCGTCGGCCATGTTTTCGTTGCCGAGGCGCAGTCCAACGGAATCGTCGATGAGCTCGCGCACGATGTCCGCATGCCCGGCATGGCGGTTGGTCTCGGCAATCATCTGAACCAGAACTCGGTGCAACGTGACTTCCTGCTTTTCGGCCGGCCAGTGCAGGACGCGTCCGATGGAGTCGAGGTCGTTGGCCGCGATGGTTTCGTCGGCGTGTTCCCAGGCATTCCGGTAGAGGGCGACAATGGATTCCGACGATTCTTCGGCGGTTGCCCACATGTCGGAATTCGGCCGGGCCATGCCCTCTGCTTCCAATTCCGCGAAACGAGCTGGAAACTCGCGACCGAACGTGACGCCGAAATAGCCGTATTCGACGATCGCCAGGTGCTTCACCAAGCCCAGTAGATTGGTCCCGGTCGGCGTCATCGGCCGTCGTTTCTGGTACTCGGTGAGGCCGTCGAGCTTCCACAGCATGTTCTCGCGTGCGATGCGCAGGTACTGGTGCAGCTCGTCCTTCATGCCGTTCAGCTCACCGACGCATGCCAGACGAGAGCTGCGGCGAGTGCGCCGAGTCCGTTCAACGACCAGTGCAGGGCGATGGGCGCGATCAAACTTCCGCTACGGCTGCGCAGCCACGTGAACACCACACCCGCCGCCGCGGTCGCCACGACGGCCAGCGCGATACCGACGATCTGCCCGAACAGTCCGCCGCCGAGGAATCCGCTCAGCCCCACGTTGCCCGCCGTCAGTCCCAGCGAGGATGCGATGTGCCACAGACCGAACAGCAGAGACCCTGCAGCGAACACACCCCGAGCTCCGTAGATGCGGCCCAGCGTGCCGTGCAGCACCCCGCGGAACGCGAGTTCTTCCGGGATGACGGTCTGGAGGGGGATGACGATCATCGATGCGACGATGGCGGCGGAGACGGTTGCGTACCTGTCGGCCATGAAGAAGGGCCGAGTGAGTGGCAGCAACGCGCCGATCGCGACGACGGTCAGGACGACTCCGACGGCTCCGAGCGCGTACAGCGATCCGGTCTTCCACTGCTTCGGCGACAGTCCCAGTTCGGCCCAGCCCAGACCGCGACGGTTCGCGAGGACGACCAGCAGAACAGCGGCGATCGGGACCGTCGCGATACTGGCCCACACCGTGGTGAAGTGCGCGATGAGGTTGGTGCCCACGAGTACGAGGACGACGATGGCGACGTCGAGGTAAGCGTGGAAGGCACGTCGGGGTGCCACGCTCCCGGCTGGATTCACAGCAAGCATTGGATCGAGTGTACTGGCGTCAGCTGTGAGCACCCGATGAATCGAGGCTTCGGTCGAGGCCTTTGCCGTCGTAGATGCGGGTGAACACCACGCCGAACACGAGCCCGATGAGCAGTCCGAGAGACGTCATGCCCACCGAGTGCAGCAGCCCCGCGTCGAGTGAGGCATTGAAGTACAGGATCGAGCGGGTGCCGAGGAAGATCTGGTGCATCGGTTCGAACTGCGCGAGCCAGGTGAAGATCCGCGGGCTTGCTTCGAGGGGGATGGTGCCGCCCGACGACGGCAACGCCAGGATGATGAACACGATCAGATTGATCAGCAATCCTGCCGTGCCGAACGCGGACATCACCGCCAGTGCCGTGATGCCCACCGCGGTGATCGCGAACGCGCCGTACAGCCACAGGGTCCAGGCGTGAGTGATCGGCATACCGAGCAGATGGCTGATCAGCAGATAGAGGGCAGACACCAGCATGGCGAGGACGATCATCACGAGCCACTTCACGAGCAGCGTCTGAAAGCGGTTGATCAGGGTCGGTCCGCGATGGATGTACTTGGGGCCGATCTCTGTCGGTGTGAATCCGAGCAGGCCGTCGACGAGTGCGCTGACGATGGTCGCACCGGTGAAGCCGGCCAGGACGAGCAAGAGTGCGTAGTAGAACGCAGACAGGCCTCCGCCGGTGCCGTCGGGTAGCGGATCGTATTGAGCGACGATCACGTCGATCGGTTGCGCAAGGGTGAGAGCGCTCGCGCCGGCGAGCTGGGTTTCGCCGAGCTGCTGGCGCACTTGCTCGGTGATCTGCTGTCCCACAGTCTGATTGACCGACTCGAATGCCGGTGTCGCCACTCCGGTCACGAGCGACATCCCGAAACTGCCGGCACGTGGGTTGGTGTAGACCGTGATGATCGGCTTCTCGACGTCCCCGGGAATCACGCTCGCCTGAGCGAGGATTCCCATCCTCTTGGTGAAATCGCTCGGGATGACGATGGAGCCGTAGGCCTCGGCCGTCGACAGCAGCGATTGTGCCTGCGCCGGACCGACTTCCCGGAAATCGACCTTCTCCGAATCGACGTTCTGCAGCAGACCCTCGACGATGTCGTTGCCGATGTTGCGCTGCTCGCCTGCGAGGGTGTCGCCCTCGTCCTGGTTGACGATCGCGATGGGGAGGTCGTGGAGATTGCCCCTGGGATCGAGCACGCCGCCCAGGTACAGCGCGGCGAGAAACGACATCAGTGCCGATACCACCAGAATGGGCGCGAGCCAGAAACGCGGCGAACGAAGGACGTCGGCCATCGACCGAGGAGTTCTGTCGGAGGTCACCGGATCAGTGTCGCAAGTTCGGCTCCGCTGTGCGCGGTAGTTCTGCCTCTGCTGGATGCGGGGAGTGGCAGAACGCCCGTCCGACGGTGGCGGCGAGGGCGGCCCGGCGTCGATCGTGCGCGGCAGCGGGTTCGCTGCGGTCGGCTGTATGGATGATCGCCGCCTGAGCCCACGTCCCGGCCAGCGCGATGAGCATCGACCAGATGTCGGCGGCGTCCACGTCGTCCACCAGCAGTCCGGTCCGTTGGGCGTCGGCGATCATCGCGTACTTCTCGTCGTCGTGTCCTGGTCTGCGGTCGAACAGCGGCCCGGCCGGGGTGCGCTCGAGACGTGCCCACGTCAGCAGTCGTACCAGCGTCGGGTCGTCGAGATACATGTCGTAGAGCCTGACCGCGTAGCCCGGTAGGTCGTCCGGGGTGAAGACGATGTTCTCGATATCGGTGTCGACTCGTGTGTCGAACGCGATGTCGAACAGGGCGTCCTTGTTGCCGAAGTAGCTGTAGATCAGGGATTTGTTCGACTTCGCTTCCGCCGCGATGCGGTCCACACGTGCGCCGGCAATCCCGTGTGTCGCGAATTCCTCGGTGGCCGCCGCCAATAGTCGGGCGCGCGTGGCGGTCGAATCTCCCATGGGCCGACCCTACATTTCCAACTGGTTGGTTGAAAACCGTCCGAGCAGCGGCTAACCTTTCCAACCAGTTGGTTACTTTTCGAGAAAGAGTGCACATGCGAGCAACGACCGGTTATCGAGCCGTCGACGAGACGACGCCACTCGAGCGATGGAACTTCGAGCGAAGAGAACTGCGCGGCGACGACGTGGCGGTGCGGGTGACCTATTGCGGGGTGTGCCACACCGATCTGCATTCGACGCGAAGTCCGGGCGACTTCCCGGTGGTACCCGGACACGAGTTCGTCGGCGAAGTGACCCAAATCGGCAACCGGGTCACCGACTTCGCCGTCGGCGACGCGGTTGCGGTGGGAAACATCGTCGATTCGTGCGGCACGTGCGACATGTGCGCAGCCGGGCAGGAGAACTTCTGTCGCGAATTCCCGACGCTCACCTACGGCGGTCACGATCGGCACGATGGATCCATTACTCGCGGTGCATACGCCGACGAGTACGTGGTGCGCGACAAGTTCGTCTACCACCGACCCGAGAACCTGGATCCGGCCGGCGTCGCGCCGCTGATGTGCGCAGGAATCACGGTGTGGGAGCCCTTGCGGCGATGGAACGTCGGCCCTGGCGTCAGGCTCGGCGTCGCGGGAATCGGCGGACTCGGCCACCTGGCGGTCAAGCTGGGACGCGCTCTCGGTGCCGAGGTCACCGTATTCACCAGCAGCGCAACCAAGGTCCGCGATGCGACGAGGCTGGGAGCCCACCACGTCGTCGTGTCGACCGATGCGGAAGACATACAATCACGGACAGGAACGCTGGACTTGATCATCGACTGCGTTCCGGTCGATCACGATCTCTCGCCGTACCTACGCTGCCTCGAGCTCGACGGAACGCTGTGCACGGTCGGCTATCTCGGCTCGACGACGGTCGATGTGCTGGATCTGCTGATCGGACGAAAGAGCCTGGCGTCCGCGGGCAGCGGCGGACGAAAGTACACCCAGGATCTACTCGACTTCTGCGGCGAGAACGGCATCGTCGCCGAGGTGGAGACGATGCCGTCCGCCCAGGTGAACGAGGCGTTGAATCGGTTGACGCGTAACGACGTTCGGTACAGATTCGTTCTGGATATGGCGGATCTGCGTAATTCGTCCTTGTGAGCGGAACTTCGTAGCAGGGGTCGAAGTTCCACTCACGTGCGGCGCCGCCGCTCCTAGGCGGTTGCCCGACGCGGCAGCTTCCACTCCGGACGCACCCAGTGGCAGGTGTATCCCTCGGGGTACTTCTGCAGGTAGTCCTGGTGCTCGGGCTCTGCCTCCCAGAAATCTCCTGCCGGGGTCACCTCGGTGACGACCTTGCCCGGCCACAGACCCGACGCGTCGACGTCGGCGATGGTGTCCTCGGCGACGCGCTTCTGCTCGTCGTCGAGGTAGAAGATCGCCGAGCGGTAGCTGGCACCGATGTCGTTGCCCTGACGGTTCTTGGTGGTGGGGTCGTGGATCTGGAAGAAGAACTCCAGCAGATCGCGGTACGTCGTCTGGGTGGGGTCGTAGACGACCTCGAGGCCCTCGGCGTGATTACCGTGGTTGCGGTACGTCGCGTTGGGGACCTCGCCGCCGGTGTAGCCGACGCGGGTCGAAATCACTCCCGGGAGCTTGCGGACGAGCTCTTCGGCTCCCCAGAAGCATCCTCCGGCGAGGATGGCGGTTTCGGTGGCTGCAGACATCGTTGCTCTCCTAGCTCTTTATCGGTCGATACGTGGGGTTCAACGAACGAGGCGTCGTCATAATTCCGAGTCGCGACTGCGTTCGCCGACCTGTGGTGGGGGATATGACTCTTTGGGGCTAGTAAGACGGCCCGAAAGGGGACTGGGCCGGTGGAGTGTGCAGTGGTTTCCTCGACTACACAGGGCCTTCGTCGGCCGCTCGGTCCGTCCCGCGCCCTGCCACCGCTGATCTTCGGCACGGGGCCGAACCGTAGAAAGTAGAACTCGACGATGACCAATCGCGTCCGTATCAATCCCGATCGAGGTCCGCTGGGAACGGTGACCGAGATCGAGCTCGTGAACGCAGGTGGCGGGAACACCATCGACTTCGATTTCACGGACGAGCTCTGGGACGCTGTCGGTTCGATCGATCCGAACACCACATGTATCGCGCTGACGGCCGAGGGCAAGAACTTCTGTTTGGGCGGCGACCTCTCCGCCTTTTCGGCAGCCGCGGATCCAGGTGAGTACGTGTCCGAACTGGCGGATCGGCTGCATCGATCGATCCGCGCGATCCGCGCTCTGCATGTGCCGATCGTCGTCGGTGTGCAGGGCTGGGCCGCGGGAGCCGGGATGAGCCTCGCGATGTTCGGCGACATCTGCGTCGCGGAGACATCGACCAAATTTCGAACCGCATACGGTGCGGTCGGACTCACCCCGGACGGTGGCCTGTCCTGGGCGCTGCCCCGCGCAGTAGGCCGGGCGGTTGCCCTCGATCTGTTTCTGACCCAGAGATCCATGGACGCCGACGAGGCTCATCGCCTCGGCGCAGTCAGCCGCATCGTCGACGACGGCAGGGCGCGGGATCTGGTCCGGGAATTGGCCGGTGGGATCAGTAGTGGCCCCCGTGCCGCGATTCGTGCAACGACGATGCTCGTCGACGAGGGCGTGAATGCGTCCTTCTCGAACCACCTGGACGCCGAGGCCGCGTCGATCGGATGGGCGGCGGGCGGTGCCGAAGGACGCGAGGGCGTCGACGCATTCCTGAACAGGCGCCGTCCGAATTTCGCGTCGGTCGATTCTGCTGTTGCAGAGCGGAACTGATCGAATATGACGAATTCGAGTTTCGAGGCCGGACTCTGGTGATGTCCGGCGGCAGCCGGGGAATCGCTCGCCGAATATGAAATGACCCTTGCTGCACTGGGTTTCGCGGCGGAGTATAAGGATGCTCAGCTGTCGAGCAACTGCCTGTGGCCCCGAAGCACCATCGCTACCGCTGCCGCTGCCGTGGAGAATCTTCTCGGCGGCAAGGACGGAGTTCTGCACTCACGTTCACCGGAAGTCATGGCGGATGCTGCAATCGAGATCTTGCTCGAGACCAAGGGGGAGCTGAGCGGTCGGACCTCGATCGACGTCGACGTCCTGGCTCGCGCAGGCAAGACCGACCTTGCCCGATACGGTGAGGGTGCCACCGATCTCGTACGACATCTTCGTCGATCCGAGTGATGATGCGAACACGCGTGTGGCGGATACGAAGAATGGGCGATGATTCTGGTTCCGCCTGACCAGCACGCACAGTGCAGAACGTAGCCAACCAGGTGGACCCCCGAAAGACTCGAGTGACGTGAATCAGCACTCTGAAGTGTGACGCACGCCATGCCCCCAAAGAGGTACTAAGACAGTCCCAAGGGGGGCTGTAGCCCTCTTCGGTGGGTGGTTCTATTGCATCGTGCAACACGGACGGCCCCCCTTCGGGCGGTCCTGCAAGCGTCTGGCCAGAGCGGATTCGATCGGATTTTCTTCCTCGAATCCTGTGAGTCGTGTGCCGGAACGTCCGCTTCGAGTCGAGTCCGAAAGGCCTGGATAGCTCTATGACTATGCCTGCTGTCGCCCCGGTCGAGCCCAAGGTGGTGACGACCGCGAAACAGCCTCGGTGGCAAGCCAACCTTGCGGTTGCCCCTCGGGCCGTGGGTGGCTTCTACGCCACGTCCATCGCCACACTCAGGGGAATGTTTCGGCGGCCGTTCCATGTGCGCGAATTCTTGGAGCAGGCATGGTTCATCGCAAGCGTGTCGATCATGCCTGCTCTACTCATGGCGATTCCTTTCTGCATGATGTTCGTGTATCAGATCAACATTCTGTTGGCAGAAATCGGCGCCGTCGATCTGTCGGGGGCAGGTGCAGGCGTCGCAATAATTCGTGAAATCGGACCGGTGGTAACGGTTCTCGTGGTCGCCGGTGCCGGATCGACCGCAATCTGCGCCGATCTGGGGTCGCGGACCATTCGTGAAGAAATAGATGCGATGAAGGTACTCGGCATAGACCCGATCCACCGGCTCTGTGTGCCAAGGGTATTGGCTTCGATCGTGATTGCCGTCTTTCTCAACGGCTTGGTGTCTGCAGTGGGCTTGGTGGGCGGATACATCGCAACGGTGTACATGCAGGGCGCATCGCCGGGGCAGTATCTCACTTCGATCTCCATTCTCACCGGCGTACCCGATTTCATGATCAGCGAGATCAAAGCGGCTGTATTCGGAATGCTGGCCGGTTTGGTGGCCTGTCATTTGGGGCTCGGTGTTCGGGGTGGGCCCAAGGGCGTCGGAGATGCCGTCAACCAGACGGTCGTCTTCAGTTTCCTTCTTCTCTTCCTCGCGAACTCGGTCATCACCACCATTGCGCTTCACTGACCGAGACCTCACCCACCATCCCCACGACGAACAGGAAAACAGTGGCGACAACTGCAGGAACTCGCCCGGACGGGCCGGGTACCGTGCTGGCAAGGGCGGCCGGCGCACCGATCCGTGAACTCGAGAACATGGGACGACAACTGTCGTTCTACGGTCGCACCATCGCCGCAATTCCTCGAACGGTGCAGCGCTACAGGTCCGAAACGGTCCGCCTGCTCGCCGAGGTCAGTATGGGTTCGGGCGCACTCGCCGTCATCGGTGGCACGTTGGTTGTCGTCACGATGTTGACCACTGCCGTCGGATACGAAGTGGGGCAACAGGGTTCGACGTCGCTCGGGCACATCGGCCTGGGCGCGCTGTCGGGGTTCATCTCTGCCTTCTTCAACACCCGTGAAGCACTCCCGGTGATCGCCGGTATCGCCTTGACTGCGACCGTCGGTGCAGGCTTCACGGCCCAACTGGGCGCGATGCGCGTCAGCGAGGAGATCGATGCGCTCGAGACCATGTCGATTCCGTCTCTTCCGTACTTGGTTGCCACCCGAGTCGCCGCCGGCATAATAGCTGTCATCCCGCTCTACTGCGTTGCGTTGTTCGTCGGGTACGCGGCAACGCGTCTGGTCACCGTGTACATGGTCGGGGAGGCGGGCGGCACCTTCGATCACTACTTCAATGTGTTCCTCGTACCGAGTGACGTTGTGTGGTCAGCAGTGAAAGTGCTGACGATGGCCGTCGTGGTGATGTGCGTGCACTGCTACCACGGTTACAACGCCGCCGGCGGTCCCGCAGGGGTAGGTGTGGCGGTCGGCCGAGCCGTCCGAACGTCTTTGATCGCCATCATGGCGATCGATCTCCTGATAGGAATCGCTGTGTACGGCGGGACATCCGGGGCAGTGCGGGTGTCGGGCTGATGAGTGCCGCTCGAAGAGAACAGTCGCGCAACGTCGATGTGATGCTCGGTCTGGCTGGAGTGCTGATCCTGATCGGTGCAACCGCGCTGTCGATTGCGCTGTATCGAGGTGCGCTGGATTCGACTGTGCGCGTGACGGTGTGGTCCTCGAGGGTGGGTCTCATGCTCGAGCCCGGTTCGGACGTGAAGATGCGTGATGTCGTAGTGGGGCGGGTCGACGAGGTTTCCGTCGAAGGCGGACGTGCCGTTGTCTCAGTCGATCTGAGCTCGGAGTACGCACGGACGATTCCCGAGAATGTGGTTGCAACAATCGATCCCACCACTCTGTTCGGGCGCAAGTTCATTTCGCTGACCGCGCCCGAGTCGAGATCCGTGCGGTCTATCTCGACCGGAACTGTGCTCGAGTCGCAGTCGGTGCCCACCGAGGTCAACGATCTGCTGGCCTCGTTGGTCGAAGTGCTGCGCGCTGTGGAACCGCAGAAGGTCAACGCCTCACTGAACGCGCTCGCCACCTCGCTCGACGGTCGCGGCGGGGATCTGGGCGACATGCTCGTCGAACTCGACGCTTACCTCGGGCGATTCAACGGAAGTCTGCCGGTACTGCAGCGCGATCTCACAGCCGGTGCGCAGAGTGCCGACATACTCGCGCAAGCGTCTCCCGAACTGTTGAACACCGTGGGCAACCTGACCACCACCGGTAACACCCTCACCGAGAAGGAATCTGAATTGTCGGCATTCCTGTTGAGCTTCACCGAGTTCGGGAACCGCGGCGAGGCGTTCTTCGACGCCGCCGGAAACCCGCTGCTCCAATCGGTGAAGACTCTCGCACCGACGACCGGTTTGTTGGCCGAGCGCGCACCTTCCTTCCCGTGTTTGTTCGACAGCCTTGCGCAAACCAACAAGTACCTCGAACGGACAGTCGGGGGCAGCGCCAACCCGGGTCTGAACATTCTCGGGACGTTGTTGATGGGTGACCCGCCCTACACCGCACCCGAGGATCTACCGATCGTCGCCGCCGACGGTCCGGCCAAGTGCTACGACTGGACTGCACCGCAACCGCACACGGACTTCGACGACGGTAGTCATGCCTACTCGGAAGCGAGAACGTTCGCCGATCTGATCGGTAACCCGTTCGCGCAGTTCATGCCTGGAGGCGGTCGATGAGCAGCAGAAGTGCCGGAATCAAGTTGGTCGCATTCGTGGTGATCACGTCGGTGACCGGACTGGGAGTGGCAGCAGTCGTCGGGAACCTCCGATTCGGAAGCACCCATTCGTATCAGGCGGTGTTCAGCAATGCATCGGGATTGGGCAACGGTGAGGACGTCCGAATCGGAGGCGTGCCCAGCGGCAAGGTCTCCGATGTTGAATTGCTCTCCGACGGAACAGCATTGGTGTCGTTCGACGTCGATACCGACCACGTCCTCGGTGCGGGCACCGAGGCTTCGGTCAAGTACAAGAACTTGATCGGTGATCGCTACCTCGATTTGGCTCGGGGACGACCGGATCCGAGTCCGCTCACCGAACCCATCCCTCTCGACCGGACCACCCCGGCGTTGGATCTCGATCAGGTCGTCAATGGATTCCGGCCGCTGCTGCAAGGGCTCGATCCAGACCAGACCAACAGGCTGTCCAGCTCGCTGGTGGAGGTTCTGAACGGTCAGGAGTCCGCCATCGGGAACCTGGTCAGCGAATTGGGTTCGCTGACGAATACCTTGGCCGATCGCGATGCGGCAATCGGCAGTGTGATAACGAATTTCAACACCACCCTCGCGGCGGTGGACGGCCGGGGCGACACTCTGAAGTTGTTGGTCGATCGCTTGACCGATGTTGCGGGCGGGCTCAACGGCGATTCGGAGACCATCGCGGGCTCGCTGGTCAAGATCGACGACCTCACCGCGGCTTTCTCGGACGTGTTGACCGACAACCGACCACGCCTGCGTCCCGAGATCGAATCGCTCGGTGTTCTCGCGAGCAGGCTCAACGCGCAGACGGACACGCTCGACCTCGTCCTGTCCAAGCTGCCCGAGACCTACAGGTTGACCGGCCGGGCCTCGGGTTACGGAAATTTCGTGAACTTCTTCGTCTGCGGGCTGGCAGTCAAGTACGGGAGTGGACCCGGTGATGTCTCGCCGATGTTCACTGCGCCCGCAGAAAGGTGTAAGTAGATGAGTTCCACCGGTCCTGAGAGGACGAACGAGGTCCGACTCGGAATTATCGGCACAGTTGTGCTCGTACTCGCTCTCGTCGTCGGCTTCACCTACGAATCGATCCCGTTCCTGCGTGGAACGGACATTTACCAGGCAGAGTTTTCCGATGCGTCCGGGTTGAGCGAGGGTGCCGAGGTTCAGGTCGCAGGGGTCGTGGTCGGCGAAGTCCGTTCGATCCAGCTCGACGACGGAACTGTGTCGGTCGGATTCGATGCAGACCCCGGTGCTGTGCGTCTCACGGCCGACACCACGGCCGCGATCAAGGTCGAGACGGTCCTCGGGCACCGATTCGTCGAGCTCACGGCGGGGACGTCGCCCGACGATCTGGAACGGGGCGGCACGATCCCCGTCGAGAACACCTCGTCGGGGTACGACATCACACGATCGCTGGAGGAAGTGACCGATACGGTATCGAAGACCGATACCGTCGACCTGTCGGGCGCACTCGAGCAGGTCTCGGCCGTCGAGGAGGCTCTTCCGTCCGACCTGCAGACTCAATTGTCCGGCCTCGGAAGGCTTTCGGACACTGTTGCCAGTCGTGACGCAGAACTCCGCGAGATGCTCGACCGCGCCGCAAACGTATCGGGTGTGCTGAACGACCGAAATCAGCAGGTCGCGACACTGGTCGACCAAGGCCGCGGACTGTTCGCGATGCTCAACGAGAGATCGTCGAACATCCATCGGATTCTTGTTCGATCCCGCGCCATCGCAGACGAATTGACTGCTCTGGCGCAGGAGAATCGAGGCACGCTCGGACCGACGCTGGCGCAACTCGACCAACTCGTACAGACATTGAACGACAACTCCGCGAACATCGACGCTTCTTTGACCGGATTGCAGCGCTATGCGACACAGATCAACGACGTAGTCGGAAGTGGACCGTTCTTCGGCGTTCTGCTCCACAACATTCTTCCCGCCAATCTTGCCGGTCAACTCCCCGGCAGCCTCGGAGGTCCACGATGAAGCGGGTTGGATTGTCCCTTCCCCGGCCGCGCCCGTATCTACTGGTTGTCGCTGCGGCTCTGGCGGCTGTCGTCGTACTGACGACCGGTGCTGTTGCACAGCGTGTCGGTACCAACCACGTGTCTGCATACTTCACCAACACGGCCGGCTTGTATGTGGGTGACCGTGTGATGATTCTCGGGGTCGAGGTCGGTTCGATCGACGAGATCACGCCCGAAGGCGATCGCGTACGTGTCGACATGTCATACGACAACGACAATCCGGTCCCGGTGGATGCGGGCGCCGTCATCGTTGCGCCGACGCTTGTCACAGGTCGTTACGTCCAACTGGCACCGGTGTATTCAGGTGGGCCGACGCTGGAAGACGGCGACATCATCGAGCTGGAGAGGACTGCCTCCCCGGTCGAGTTCGACGAGATCAAGAAACAGGTCGTGACGCTCGCTCGCGACGTCGGACGGACTCCCGAGAATCCCGACGGTGCTCTGACAGATTTCGTCAGCACGACCGCGGACACCCTGGCAGGAAACGGCCAGACGTTGCACGATTCACTGGTCACGCTCTCCGAGGCCGTCCACACGCTCGATTCAGGCAGCCCCGATCTGTTCGCGACCGTGCAGAATTTGCAATCAGTGACTTCCGCTCTCGCCGCGAACGACGATCGGATCGTCGGGTTCAGTAGCGAACTTGCGGGTCTGTCCGGTTTCCTGAACGACAATCGCACCGAACTCGACGCGACGCTGTCGAGCATGTCCACGACATTCGCGGAGGTCACGTCGTTCGTCAACGACAATCGTGAGTTGTTGAACAACGATGTCTCCAAGCTGAATACCTTGACCACCCTCCTGGTCGACAAGGAGGACACGCTCGCGCAGATTCTGCACACTGCACCGACTGCGATGTCCAACTTCTACAACATCTACGACGAGAAGTCGGACTCGCTCACCGGTGCGCTGGCAGTCGCCGACGCGCCCGACCCTCGCTCGTTGATCTGTGCACTTCTCACGACGGCGAATGCACCGGCGGACGAATGCACGAAAGCCACCGATTCCATCGGCCGTGGACTCGCCGGCGCTGGCACCGAGGCGGGCACGCGATGAAGCGCGGTCGTTCGAGCCGAGTGGCTGCAAGTCTGTTCTCGGCGACCGTCGTGGCCGCGATGGTGAGCGGGTGTCGTTTCGACGGCGTCAACTCGATCGCGTTGCCGGGCAACGGTGTCAGCGGAGACACGTACGAGGTGACGGTCGAATTGGCGGACATCCAGAACCTCGTCGGAAACTCTCCGGTGAAAGCGGACAATGTCGTGGTCGGAAACATCGGCGGCATCGCGAGTGAGAACTGGACTGCGATACTGACACTCGACATCAACAGTGACGTCGAGCTCCCAGCCAACGTCACGGCGAAGCTCGCTCAAACCAGCGTATTGGGTTCGCAGTATCTGGAGTTGACAGCTCCGGTCGACGAAGCCCCGAACGGCCGGTTGTCGGACGGGGATGTCATTCCGCTGTCCCGAACCAGTCAGTACCCCTCCACCGAGGAGGTTCTGTCAGCGTTGTCCTTGGTGCTCAACGGATCCGGATTGCAGCAGATCCAGACGGTCACAACCGAACTCAATCGTGTGATCGGCGGTAGGGAGACTTCGCTCAGGTCCTTGACCAACACGCTGGCCACATTCGTCACCGGTCTCGACGACCAGCGGGCGGACATCGTCGCGGCCATCGACGGTCTGGATCGGCTGGGTGGGAGCCTGGCAGGGCAGTCCGCGACCCTCGAGGCAGGAATCGATTCGCTCGGACCTGCATTCGACATCGTCGAGAAACAGCGAGTTCAGCTCACGACGATGCTGACTCGGCTCGGAGATTTCGGAACTGCGGCGACGCAGGTACTGGAGGATTCTCGTGCCGATCTGAGTGCGAACATCGCTGCACTCGAGCCCACGTTGGCGCAATTGTCGGCCTCGGCGGATTCTGTGCCCGAGGCACTGAAGATCGCTACCACTATCCCGTTCCCGGTGATGACGGCGGACAAGGCGCTGCGAGGAGATTACATGAACCTGTTCCTCACCTTGGATGTGTCGGCGGAGACCATCGGTGGGAAGGTCCTCGGGAGTATCCCTGTCGACGAGTTGATCAACCTCAATCCTGCTCGACAGGCGGCCGATCCGCTGCTGTCACCGATGGTTCCGGTGGTCGCGGGACCGGTCGTACCGACTGTCGACGACATCCTTCGCCAAATTCAGGGAGGCAGGCGATGAGAACACGCACGGTACGTGTCCAGCTGTTGGTGTTCGGTGTCGTAGGCCTGCTGGCTGTCGGATATGCGGTGTTCTCCTACATGGGTCTTCAGCGGTACTCCGGAATCGGGCGTTACACGGTCCAAGCGGAGATGGAGAGTGCGGGTGGGTTGTACGTCAATTCGCTTGTCACATACCGCGGTGTGGACATCGGCGTGGTGACCGAGCTGAAGGTGAACCTCGACGAGGCCGTCGCGACGTTGCAGCTGCAGTCCGGAATCGATGTCCCGTCCGACACCGAGGCAATCGTCAAGAGCATCTCCGCTATCGGCGAGCAGTACATCGACCTGGTGCCTGCGACGAGCGAGGGGCCCTACCTCTCCGACGGCGATTCGATCGGCATGTCCCGCACGTCTGTTCCGACCCCGTCCTCGGAGGTCGTGGAGGAGGTGCACACCCTGCTCGATTCACTACCGAAGGACGACCTGCGCACGACGGTCGACGAGTCCTTCGCTGCATTCGACGGACTCGGTCCGTCGCTGGGCACGCTGATCGACTCCTCACGGCCTTTGATCTCCTTGGCCCAGGCGAACATCGGGCCCACCGAGAGATTGATCGCCGACGCCGAGCCGGTCCTGGGCCAGATCAACGAATCCGGTGCCGACATCTCCTCGTTCAGCTCGAATCTCAGCTCGTTCACCCAGCAACTGGCCATGGACGACGGGCAGATTCGAGCCGTACTGGACCAGGGGCCGGCGTTCTTCGATGCCGTCAACGGAACGCTGTCGGACCTCGAATCGCCCCTTCCGGTACTTCTGGCCAACCTCCAGTCCGTCGGTGAGGTCGCGCGCGTGAACATCCCTGGAATACGCCAATTGCTCGTGGTGTATCCGGCGGTCTCTGCGTCGATCAACCATATGCACCAAGGCTTCCAAGGCGATGACTTGGTTTACGGCCAGGGGCCGCTCGATATCAAGCTCGGTAACACGGCGAACCCCCTGCCGTGCACCGAAGGGTACGACACTGCGCGTCGTGATCCAGGCGACCTGTCGCCCGCCGAACCCGCGGCCGATTCCTACTGCAAGCTGCCGCAGGACGACGCCCGCGTTGTTCGCGGTGCACGCAATGCTCCCTGCGCCACCGATCCTTCGGTACGCACCGGCGAACTGTCCGAATGCCCGGCAGGACTTCCGTCTACGTGGCCGCAGATGTTGGCAAGGCCAGGAGCGCCCTACATCCCGTCCGCGGGATCGCCGCCGGCCGCCGATGTCCCGGCGACGGAGCCCGGTGCACCCGACGGGTCCGACCCGGAAGCGACACCAGCGTCGTTCACACAGACCGGCCCTGCCGTTGCATCGGTGCCCTACGACCCGTTCACGGGACGCTTCAGGGCTCCGGACGGTGAGGTGTATCGGCTGGGCAACACCGACTCGGTGAACAACGATCAGGAGGACCCGACATGGCAAGCACTGTTCGCATAGACGAAAGCAAGTGCACACCCGACGACGACGTGAGCGGTACGGCCGAGGACGCCATCGGCGACGATACCGTTGCCGACAACGATGTTGTCGACAACGATGTTGCCGTCGATACGGCAGCGGTCGAGGAGCGAGCGTCCACGCGGTGGATCGGAGTCGGTGGGACGATCCTCGTCGCGGTCGTGGCGCTGGTGTCGATCGTCGTATGTGTCGTGGCCTCGCTGTCCTGGCGTTCGACAGTCGACGACGAGAGGCGGAATCGAGATGTTCTCGATGTCGCGTCGACGATGGCCGTCAACTTGGTCACGCTCGGGAGCCAGACCGCCGATGCCGATCTGGGTCGGGTCATCGACGGTACAACCGGCGATTTTCGGGAGCAATTCGTTTCTGCTGCAGATGGATTCGGTTCTCTGTTGTCAGATGGGGGAGTCGAGTCGACCGGTGAGGTCAGGTCGGTCGGCATAGTCGACGCGAGCGACGAGCAGTCGACTGTGCTGGCGGCCGTGACGTCGACCGTCAAGAACAACGAGGCTCCGGACGGAGAGGTTCGCGTGTACCGAATGAAGATCACGCTCGACAAGATCGACGGTCGCTGGCTCGTCTCGAACGTGGAGTTCGTCGCATGAGTGGGGTGATGGTCCGAGTGCGGCCGGCGTCGAGGCGGGCGAGACGACTGTTCACCGCCGCGCTGTGTGGGCTCGCCACCGTCGCGTCGATCGGTGCGGTGTTCGTCGTCCGCGGCGATGTACACGGGGACGCGCGTGCGGACTCGGCGGCGGAGGGGCGGGCCTTCGCAGTCGAGGTGGTTCCGGAGCTTCTGTCGTACGACTTCGATACCGTCGAGCAGCATTTTTCAGAGTTACAGTCAAGCCTCGGTGGGGATTTCGCCGGTCAGTTTCAGGAAGTCGGGTCGGCAGTGATCGTCCCCTCGGCCCGTGAACGTCAGGTTGTCACAAGTGCGACGGTCCTCGAATCCGCAGTTGTCGAGTCCGATATCGACAGCGCGGAATTGTTGCTCTTCATCAATCAGAGCACGACGAGTACCGACGCACCCGACACGAAACTCGACGGAAGTCGGGTACGGGTTCGCGTCGAACAGGCGAACGGCACATGGCTGATCACAGAGTTGACACCGGTATGAGTGCCGGCGCACAGAAAGGTGGAGCAGATGGGCGTTGAGGTCTCGGTCGAGGGATTGACCAAATCATTTGGTTCGCAGCGGATCTGGAGAGATGTGTCGTTGACGCTGCCGAAGGGTGAAGTCAGTGCTCTCCTCGGTCCGTCCGGTACCGGTAAGTCGGTCTTCCTGAAGTCTTTGATCGGTCTGCTGCGGCCCGAGCAGGGCAAGATCTTCATCGACGGAACCGACATCCTGCAGTGCTCCTCGCGTGAGCTCTACGAGATCCGCAAGCTGTTCGGTGTGCTGTTCCAGGACGGCGCACTGTTCGGCTCGATGAACCTCTACGACAATGTCGCGTTCCCGCTGCGCGAGCACACGAAGAAGTCCGAGTGCGACATCCGCAAGATCGTCATGGAGAAGTTGGAACTGACGGGTCTGCTCGGTGCCGAGGACAAGCTGCCCGGCGAGATCTCCGGCGGTATGCGCAAGCGCGCAGGCCTCGCCCGTGCTCTGGTTCTCGATCCCGAGATCATCCTCGTCGACGAGCCCGACTCCGGCCTCGATCCCGTTCGTACCACCTACATTTCGCAGACCCTGATCGACATCAACGCCGAGATCGACGCCACGATCCTGATCGTCTCGCACAACATCAACCTCGCTCGCACGGTGCCCGACAACATCGGCATGCTCTTCCGTCGCCAGCTGGTCATGTTCGGCCCGCGTGAGGTGCTGCTCACCAGTGACGAGCCGGTGGTCAAACAGTTCCTCAACGGAACGATGATCGGTCCGATCGGGATGTCGGAGGAGAAGGACGAGGCGCAGATGGCGCAGGAGCAGGCCATGGTCGACGCCGGGCACCACGCCGGTGGCGTCGACGACGTCGAGGGCATCGTCCCGCAGATGAAGGCCACTCCCGGTACTCCGGTGCGCCAGGCCGTCGGACGCAGGCAGGAACGCGTGCGCCAGATCATGCACACGCTGCCGCACAGTGCGCAGGTCGCCATCCAGGAGAGCTTCGACTACGTCTGATGCGGCGGCTGGGTACGGGTTGCCCTGTGCCCCTGTGGATTCGCTGCCATTCGGAGGCGAGGATCGTGGTTTCCCCGAAGTGCCGGAGTGTCGATCTCCGGAGTGTCGTCAGGATGAGGCCAATCAGGACCGCCGTGGAATGAGTTGTGTATCACACCCCCGAAGGGGGGGTAGAGATATCACTATCGAGAGTTACCCAGCTCACGTTTCGTTGGTTGTATGTCCTTACCGGCCAATCCGGCTGACGGTCACTTCTCGAGGAGTACACATTCCAATGGGCTTTTTCAAAGATGCAGCAGAACTCGATCAGTACATCGGTGGCGTTTTCCGTGACGCGGGCGAGCACCCCGAGTCGGGCCCGAAGCTCAAAGCAGCCAACATCGTGATGCGCGTGCAGTACGCAGATCCCGAGTGCGAGGTGACGATCGCGTTCCGCGAGGACTACCAGGTCATCGCCGGACCGACCGACCTCAAGCCCGACATCACACTGCTGATGCGCGGTGACACTGCAGACAAGTTCTGGCGCGGCGAGTACAACCTGGCTGTGGGCTTGGCGAAGGGCCAGGTCAAGGCCAAGGGGCCGACCAACAAGATCCTGAAGTTGGTTCCGCTCACCAAGCCGCTCTTTCCGATGTACCGCGACAAGATCGCTCCGAAGGACGCCGAGGTCACGGCGTGAGCGAGACGATGAAGGCCGCGGTCCTGCGGGCGCCGCACGTCGTCGAAATCGCCGACGTGCCCATTCCCCACATCTCCGAACCCACCGACATTCTGCTCCGAGTCGAGAAAACGGCCATCTGCGGAACCGACTTACATCCCTACGAGGGGAGGCTCGAACTCGAGGCCGACATCATCCTCGGTCACGAATTCCTCGGCACCGTAGTCGATGTCGGCAGCGCAGTCACTCAGTTCTCCGAGGGTGACCGGGCGGTCGCATCCTGCGTCGTCAGCTGCGGTTCCTGTTACCAGTGCCGACGACACCAGCCCGGCAACTGCGCCGGCAGCCGCATCTTCGGACTCGGTCTGGCTCTGGGAGACCTCGACGGTGGACAGGCCGAGTACGTGGTGGTCCCGTCTGCAGACCTCACTGCTCGTGCGATCCCGACGGGAAGCACTGTCGACGACGAGGACATCCTTTTCGCGGGCGACATCATGACCACGGGCCACGAAGCAGTCGCGCGCGCCATGCGGCCTGGAGACAGCGTTGCCGTCGTCGGTGCCGGACCCGTCGGCCTCTGCGCGGCGATGTCGGCCGTCGCGCTCGGCGCGTCACAGGTCATGGTCGTGGACAGAGTCGCCGCCCGCCTGAAGGAAGCCGAACGCTTCGGTGCGATAGGCATCGATGCCAGTGAAACCGACGCTACCGATGCGGTTTTGGATCTCACCGATTGGCGCGGCGCGGATGTCGTGGTCGACGCGGTAGGCCACCCGTCCGCACTTCTCGCGGCCATTCCGCTTCTGCGCGCAGGTGGTGTGCTGTCCATTCCGGGTGTCTACACCGAAGAATCGATGACAATTCCGTTCGCCGATCTGTATCTCAAAGGTGTGCGAATCGAAATGGGAGTCAGCCACATCACCGAATACATGGACGAAGTGATCGGGCTCATGGGCGCAGGCAAGCTGCATCCGAGCGCGATGATCTCGCACCGCATGGGTCTGTCCGAGGCCGCCGACGCCTACAAACTCTTCGAGGCTCGCGAAGCCATGAAGATCCTTCTCGATCCGACGAGGTGACACTATGACAAGCATTGACGTACAGCACTATCCGATGCTCATCGGTGGTGAGGCAGTCGACACCGACGATACGATGACCATCGTCGATCCGTCGGACGAGAGCGTCGTCGCAACCACAGCCAAGGGCGACGCCACCCACATCGATGCTGCTGTGGCGGCAGGCAAGGCTGCGTTTCGCAGTGGTGTGTGGGCGGGTAAGACGCCACAGGAACGCGCGTCGATCATGCGCGCGATTGCGGACGCGGCCAACGACCGCATCGAAGAACTCGTCGAGCTCGAGATGGCCGCGAACGGGGCAACCGTCCGGCAAGCAACCGGCTTCCACGTCGGATATGCGTTGGCGCACTTCACTTACTTCGCAGATCTCGCCGATACGTATGCCTTCGCACGTCCGGGCCCGATCTCGAGCTTCCCGACCCTCGCGCAGAGCGTCGTACACCGTGAGCCCATCGGAGTCGTCGGTGCGATCGCGCCGTGGAACTTCCCGCTGCTGCTGACGTTGTGGAAGGTCGGGCCCGCGTTGGCCGCCGGTAACTCCGTGGTCGTCAAGCCCGACGAGCACACACCACTGTCGATTCTCAAGTTCGCCGAGATCGCCGAGGCGAACGGTCTGCCCAAGGGAGTGCTCAACGTAGTGCCCGGAGATGGGCGAGATGCGGGCGCGCGCTTGGCATCTCACCCCGACATCGGCAAGATCGCATTCACCGGCTCCACAGCGGTCGGTCGCGAAATCATGAAGCTCGCGTCGGGAACCGTCAAAGAGGTCACGCTCGAGCTGGGCGGCAAAGGACCGTCGATCGTTCTCGACGATGCCGATCTGGACATGGCGGTGGACGGAGTTCTCTACGGCTGCTTCGTCTACTCCGGCCAGGTGTGCGAATCCGGTACCCGCGCACTCGTACCGCGCAGCCTGCACGACGAGTTCGTCGAGCGGTTGGTCGACCGCGCACGCACGATCGTGATGGGCGAGACCCGCGACTGGGATACCGACATGGGGCCCGTCATCGACGGGAAGCAGCAGGCTCGAATCCTGCAGTACGTCGGCGAAGCAGTGCAGTCGGGTGCAACCGTGGTCACCGGCGGCGGTAAGCCCCAAGGGGATACGTTCGAGCGCGGCTTCTGGATCGAGCCGACCATCGTGACGAACGTGGACAACTCCATGGCGATCGCGCGCGAGGAAGTATTCGGCCCGGTCCTCGTCGTCATTGCGTACGACGATGACGACGACGCAGTCTCGATCGCGAACGACAGTGACTACGGCCTCGCTGCCAGCGTCTGGACGACCGACAACTCTCGCGGACTGGCTGTCGCTGCCCGCGTCGAGGCCGGCAGCGTGTGGATCAACGACGCTCACCAGATCAACGCCGAAGCACCGTTCGGCGGCTACAAGCAAAGTGGCGTCGGCCGCGAACTCGGCCCCGACGCGCTCGACGAATACACCCAAGCGAAGACCGTGCACCTCGATCTGTCCGGTGGACGTGAGAACAAGCCCTACGACATTCTGCTCAGCCATGCAGACGACTGATTGCGACCTCAGGAAGACACTATGACTACAACCAGTTTCGATGACGGTCCTGAACTCCGCTTCGACGACGATGACGACAACGAACCCGAAATCCCCAGGAACGACGTCGCTGCGACGCGGCAGTTCCACGAGATCGACGTGTGGAGCGACGACTTCTGGGGTGAGGACGCTCCACAGCGCGAGACCGTGTTCCGCCGATTGCGGGAGAGTGCGCCCGTCACCTGGCAGCGGCCGATCGAGACATCGGTCGTTCCCGATCCCCACGACCCTGGATTCTGGGCCGTGGTCAAGCACGAGCACATCGCCGAGATCAGCCACAACCCGGATGTTTTCGTGTCCGGTTACGGCGTCATGTTCGACTTGCTGCCCGCCATGTTCCTCGAGATGGCCATGTCCTTCCTCGCTATGGACAATCCGCAGCACGACAAGATCCGCAAGCTCGTCAGCGTGTCCTTCACCCCGAAGCAGATCAAGAAGATCGATGACGACATAGCCATGCGTGCGCGTCGAATCGTCTCCGCCGTCGCCGATCGGGAAGAGATCGACTTCGTGGCCGATATTTCCAAGCATCTGCCGATCGAGATGTTCGGCGACATGTTCGGAATTCCGGAGGACCGCCGGGCCGAGGTCGGTCACGCGGCGGACGAGATCGTCGCGTGGGCCGATCCGGAGTTGCTGGCCGGGCGCGATCCGATCGCGGTGCAGAGCGACGCCGCAATGGCCATCCACGCGCTGGCCGAGGAATTGATTGCCGAGCGTAAGCGCGAACCGCAGAACGACCTGCTCACCAACCTGGTTCAGGCCGAGGTCGACGGCGAGTCGCTCACCGATTTCGAGATCGGTGCCGTCATGACGTTGATGGCGGTCGCCGCAACGGATACCACGCGCCACACGTCCAGTTTCGCGGTGAAGGCATTGACGGATTTTCCCGAGCAGCGTGCCTGGCTGTGGCAGGATTTCGACGCTCGGATCAACAGCTCGATCGAGGAATTCCTCCGCTGGGGTTCGGTGGTGGTGACGTTCCGTCGAACTGCCGTCAGTGAATACCAGTTGGGCGGACAGACCATTCTGCCGGGCGACAAGGTGGTCATGATGTACGGGTCCGGAAACTGGGACCGTGAGATATTCACCGACCCCGACAAGTTCGATCTGAACCGCAGCCCGAACCCGCACGTGACGTTCGGCGGTGGTGGCGTTCACTTCTGCCTGGGCAATCAGTTGGCCAAGTCGATGATGCGATCACTCTTTCGTGAACTGCACCGTCAGATGCCCAATTTCATTGCAGGCGAGCCGAAATTGATGCGAACGAACTTCATGCGTGGAGTCGTCAGCATGCCCTTCTACCCCAACACAGGAGTCGAGTAGTCATGTCCGGAGCATGCCGAGTGGTAGTCGATATGGGCAAATGCTCGGGTCTTGGAATCTGCGAAGCCGAAGCTCCCGATTTCTTCGAGATCGGAGCAGATGGCCAGCTGATGGTCCTGAGCTACGAGGTCTCGCCCGAACGTCGCGCGGAGGTCGAAGTAGCGGCACGAGCATGCCCGACGCAGGCGATCGTCGTCGAAGAGGTCGGCGGCGATGCGTAACCGGGGACTCGTTGTCGTCGGCGCGGGACTCGCAGGTGTGGCTGCCTGCGAGTCCGCTCGCCGCGAGGGCTTCTCCGGGCCGATCACCTTGATCGGCGCGGAATCTCATCTGCCCTACGACCGGCCTCCTCTGTCGAAAGAACTTCTCGTCGGCGAGGCGTCCCCTGCCGTTCCGCTGTTGCGCGAGCGCGGCAGGTTCACCGAGCTCGACATCGACGTGATGACCGATGCGCCTGCCGTCGGCCTGGACACCCGCGCGCGTGTGGTCGGGACCGGGAAGGGTGATGTGCCGTATCAGCATCTGGTGATTGCGTGTGGTGCGAGGTCGAGAGAGCTGCCCGGAACTTCCGGTATCTCTGGAATACACACCCTACGAACGCATTCCGATGTCGAAGCGGTATGGAAGCGTCTGCAGTCTCCCGTTCGGGTGGTAGTGATCGGTGCCGGCTTCATCGGTGCGGAGGTGGCGTCGGCGGCCCGCAACTACGGCCATCCGGTGACGATCGTCGAGGCCGCACCGGCCCCTCTGACTCGCTCGCTCGGAGCGGAGGGCGGCGCATTGGTGACCGAACTCCACGCGGCGAACGGTACCGAACTCGTCCTCGGTGTCGGCGTCGAGTCGATGATCACCGATTCGACAGGAACCACCGTCGCCGGCGTGAAGCTGACAGACGGACGTGTGGTGGACGGTGACCTTGTGGTGGTCGGAATCGGCGCGGCTCCGTCCACGGAGTGGTTGTCCGATACCGACATCGGCCTCGACGCTCGGGACGGGGGGATCGAGTGCGATGCCACGTTGGCCGTGTTGTCCAGTGCTGGACTACCGGTCGATGGGGTCTGGGCAGCGGGTGACGTTGCGCACTGGCCGAATGCACTGTTCGACAAGAGGATGCGCCTCGAACACTGGGCAAGTGCGTCCGAGCAGGGTGCGGCCGCCGCCCGCAATGCGGTGTCGGGTAACTCTCCGATGCCATTCACCACGGTCCCGTATTTCTGGTCGGATTGGTACGGAACGCGGATCCAGTTCGTCGGTACGTCGCAGGCCGACGAATTGCTGGTGCAACAGCGGCGCGACAAGACCGGCGGCACCGTGGTGCTCTATCGATCGGGCGGGCGCGTCGCCGGAGTTCTCACCATCGGCCGCCCCGACTTGATCATGAAGTACCGGCGGTTCGTCACTGCACCTGACTCGTGGGTATCAGGGGTGAATTACGGTGCAGATCAATGTCGTTGAAGGATCATGTGGGTGTGAATTCGTTGAACCACACTGCAACGGCCTCGGATCGGTTGGCGACCTGAAGCTTTCGCAAGACATGCTTCACATGCTGCTTGACCGTCCCCTCGGCGATCACCAGTTCACGGGCAATTGCGCTGTTGGTGCTACCCCGTGCCATCAACGCGAGAACCTCGTGCTCACGCTGAGTGAGCGGCACGCGACTTGCAGGCGCTGTCCGGTCGGGCCGAGCAGATCGGCCCGGCTCGGCAGCGGGGGCCGGCTGGGCGTCGTCGGACGTGCGGCGCACGGACACGTGGTGAACGGTGTCGGTGCTGTAATCGAGCATCGAGCGCATCGAGTCGAGTGTGCCTTTGACCGAAAGGACTTCTTCGGCGAGCTTTGCCCTGCCCAGAGCCAGTCGGAAGCTCTGGGCAAAACCGATGAGCAGTTGGCAGTCGTCGGCATCGACATCGATGGACTGGCGATATTTGTCGGCGTGCAGCAATCCGACGACGCGACCGTCGGAGATGATCGGGGCGGCGACGTAGGAACGCGACTTGGACGCGTCGGCGATGGGCCGGTTCACCCGACCGTCGGACTGCACATCGGTCACCAACAGCCCCTCACGTCTACGGACGATTTCGGTTTCGAGGATGTCCGGACCGAGCTTCTGCGGCATTTCCTGACCGACTTTGTTGATCTCGGTTGCCCACTCTGCACTGTCGGGGATGTACACGGCCTCCGAGGTCCACAGACCGTTCTCCACTCGGGAGATGATGGCGCGGTCGAATCCGAGGTCGCAGATCAAACGCGGTGCAGCGGTGATCAAGTCGTCGGTCACACACGGCAGCAATTCGAGAGCTTCGACGACGCTGGACAAGCGCTCTGTCGATGTTCGCATGGTCAGTCGTTGCAGCAACTGCTGATCGACGACTCTGAGTCGAGCGAGAGCGGCCCGCAACTCGGGCGGGAGGTTGTCGCTGCCTGCTTCGAGCGCATCGGCGATGTCGGCCCAGGCGTCCTGCGCGAGGACATCGATCTGCGAATCGGAGCGAACGCGATCTGTGGACGAGACGCCGGCCTCTCGGTCGAGGCTGTCCAGGATCGGACGAATATTCGCCGTCGAGCGGGCGCTCGACGGTACCGCCTTACGGACCATGTGATGCACGGCATAAAGCGTACCGGCTTGTTAGCTAGATCATACAATTCCCAGTCAAGGAGATCATGATGTATCCCGGAATTCATGCCAGCTCTGCTCCCGATCGACCTGCGGTGATAGTGGCGGGAACCAACGACGTTCTGACGTATTCGCAGCTCGAGAATCGTTCGGTCAAGTTGTCGAATGCGCTGCGCGACAGGGGTTTACAGTTGGGCGATGTGGTGGCATTGCTGTCCACGAACAGTACCGAGATGTTCGTCGTCTATTGGGCGTGCCTGCGTAGTGGTCTCTATCTGACACCGGTCAACACTCATCTGTCGTCCAGCGAGATCGCGTATATCGTCGACGACTGCGGTGCCAAGGCGTTGGTTGTCTCCGACGATCTCGCAGGTGTGGCCGATGTTGCCCGCCAGGCCAGCCGTGGCGTCGGCATCGCGCTCGCGTACGGCGGAGAATCGGTCCCGGGTTTCGAGGACTACGAAAGGTTCCTACACACCGGTTCGGACGTCGCACCTGCAGAACAGCCCCGTGGTGCCGACATGCTCTACAGCTCGGGTACGACGGGTCGACCCAAGGGCGTGAAGCCACCGCTGCCTGCACGGCAGGTCGGAGACGTGGGAGATCCCTACGTGGCAGTGTTCGGCGGCACCTACAAGATGAGTGCCGACACCGTCTACTTCTCGCCGGCACCGCTTTATCACGCCGCACCGCTGCGTTTCGGCATGATCACGCACAGTTTGGGTGGCACCGTCATCACCGCGGAGCATTTCGACGCAGAAGAGAGCATGCGCATCATCGATCGCTACCGCGTCACACACAGTCAGTGGGTGCCGACACACTTCGTGCGGATGCTTCGACTGCCGCAGAGGGTGCGCGACTCGTACGACGTGAGCAGTCTGCAGTACGCCGTGCATGCCGCCGCTCCGTGCCCCACGGAAGTCAAGAGTCGAATGATGGAGTGGTTCGGGCCCATACTGCACGAGTACTACTCGTCCACCGAGGCCAACGGCATCACCATGGTCGACCCGGCGGAATGGAGCGAAAAGCACGGCACGGTCGGCAGAGCCAAATTGGGTGTGATCCGGGTCTGCGGCGACGACGGAGCCGAGCTTCCGGCAGGAGAGTCGGGAGTGGTGTACTTCGAGCGCGACGCCCGTCCGTTCGAGTACCACAACGACCCGGAGAAGACCGTGGAAGCGCAGCATCGCGATCATCCGAACTGGACGACGTGTGGTGACATCGGCTACCTGGACGAAGATGGGTTCCTCTTTCTCAACGATCGCAAGGCGTTCACCATCATTTCCGGCGGAGTCAACATCTACCCTCAGGAAATCGAGAACTGCCTTGCACTCCACCCCGAGGTCGAGGACGTTGCCGTGATCGGGGTTCCCGACGACGAGTTCGGCGAGCGAGTGTTGGCCGCGGTCCAGCTCGTCGTCGGTGTCGCGGGTGACGAGGATATGACTCGACGGCTGCAGGAATTCGTCCGCCAACACCTGGCTGGATACAAGGTTCCGCGGGACGTTCGGTTCGTCGAGACGGTGCCGCGCACGCCTACCGGCAAGCTCGTCAAGGGTCCCCTGCGCGATCGTTTCGCAGAGGAATCCCGCCTGACACCGTGACCGTGAACCGGGGAAGCCGAGAGCCCGAGTCACGTGGGTGTAGGGGCGATCGACGCATCGACCTCGACATCCTGGAACGGGAATCGGCTTCCCCGGTGAAGAATTCGTCGTCGAGACGTGCCACCGGTCGCGGAGGAAATCGGATCCCACGGTTCACGGATGTCCGCTGCCGTTTCTTCCACGTCGAAAACAGGGCACCTCGACACTAGGGCAGAATGACGTCACGATGACCAACGCGCCGAACACCACCCGCCTCGCCCCCCGACTCGTCGCAAGCGACGTCGACGGCACCCTGCTCGACCAGCACGAGCGTGTCACCGAACGCACCAAGCGTGCCATTTCGGCCGTCGTGGCCGACGGCGTCCCGTTCGTGCTGTCCACCGGTCGACCGCCGCGGTGGATCCACCCCGTCGTCGATCAGCTGGGATACGCGCCGATGTCGGTGTGCGCCAACGGTGCGGTCATCTACGACGCCGCCAACGATCGCGTGCTCAGCGCCGAGACGCTGTCGGTCGAGACGCTGCAGTGGTTGGCCGACGTCGCGTATCGCGCGCTCCCGGGCTGCGGACTCGCCGCCGAGCGAGTGGGGCAGACGGCACACGACTCGGCCACGCCGCAGTTCGTCAGCTCGCCGGGATACGAGCACGCCTGGCTGAACCCGGACAACGTCGAGATGACCGAGGACGACGTGGTCGACGTTCCGGCCGTCAAGCTGCTGATCCGGCTCTCGGGATCCACCAGCGGACACATGGCCGACATCCTGTCACCGCTGATCTCCGGTCGAGCCGACCTGACGTTCTCCACCGACAACGGACTGATCGAGCTGTCGGCACCGGGCATCACCAAGGCGTCGGGCCTGGCCAAGGTCGCCGAGACATTGTCGGTGGATGTCGAGGACATCGTGGCCTTCGGCGACATGCCCAACGACGTGCCGATGCTGTCGATGGTGGGACTGGGCGTCGCGATGGGCAACGCGCATCCCGCTGCCGTCGCTGCAGCGAACGAAGTGACCGTCACCAACGCAGAAGACGGAGTGGCGCAGGTTCTCGAACGCTGGTGGTGACGCGTCGGTCCAGGGGCGTTTCGAACACGAGAAGGGCCGAGTCACCACGGTGACTCGGCCCTTCTGGCTGGTCGATCTCAGCCCGCGGGTGCGGGCTCCGGTGCGGGAGCAGGCTCGGGCACGGGAGCCGGCTCCACCGGTGCTGCGACGGGGTTCTGCATTTCCGCGTTGTAGGTGTCGTTGTACGTCTTGATCACCGTGGTGACGATTCCGGTGACCTCGTTGAAGATGAGCGAACCGTTCTCGAAGTCGGTCCGGAAGCCCTCCGGCACCCTGAACTCGTCGGTGAGCGGCAGACCGAGGACGCCGTCGACGCCACCCTGCTGCGCGTACTGCTGGAAGATCTTACCGATGACGGCCACGGCCTGGCCGGCCATGTTGGTGATGATCTCGCCGTTGGCGAACTGCGCCTTCTCACGGCCGCCGCTCACCTGCACCAGACCGCTCACCGGTACGCCGAGTGACCCGGTTTCGGCCCCCGAGGCCAACCATTTCTGTGCAACCGGGCTGGTCGACGCCAGTCGCTGCAACTCCGCGACCAGGGCCGGGATGTTCTCTCCCAGAGTGGAACTGGCATCGGTGCCCGGCCGCGACGGTGTCGCGTCGGTCACTGCGGTGTCGGGAGCGGGGTCGGTCGCGTCGGGCGAGGCCGGAGTGGCATCTCCGCCGCCGAGGTTGGCCGCCGCGATGTCGCGGATCTCCCCGAGCCGTGCGTATCCGGAGTCACCCGGGCATTCGGTGTTGCCGACGTCGCGGTGACCGAAGATCACCGGCAGGTCGACGCTCTTGCCCTTGCCGACGAACGTGAAATCCGTTCCCTCCGAGGTCATCGTGGTGGTGCCCTCGGGATCGAGACCGGCCTTGCCGAGTCGCCATCCGAGGAACTTGCCGACCGAATCGATGGTCTCCTGCGAGGGATCCTCGCTGGAGTAGTCGCCCATCATGGCGATGCCCATCGTGTTCTCGTTGAATCCGCCTGCGTGTGCGCCCTGAACCGGCTTGTCGAGTCCACCGGCGCGACCTTCGAAGATCTGACCGTACTTGTCGACGAGGACGTTGTAGCCGATGTCGCACCAACCGAGCGTCTGCGCGTGGTACGCGTAGATGGCTCGGACGATCTCGGCCGATTCGGACTTGGAGTAGTCGTTGCTGCCTGCGGTGTGGTGCACGGTGGCACCACCGAGGAAGTCGTCGATCGTCGGTGTGGCGCAACGGATCGACTCGTCGGCACCCCACTGCGCGCGGGTGATGACCTTCGGGCCTGCGTCACCGGCGACGGGAGTGGCGATGTCGCTCAATGCCGAGTCGACCGGCGACGTGCCGGGCGTGATGAGCACGGCGCTGATGTCACTGACCGCAGCAGCCAACTGCTCGGCCGTGCCTTCCGGCGCGGCTTCGGGCTGGGCGGGATCTGCTGCAGGCGCTTCGACTGCAGGTGCCGGGGCCGCGGGATCGACCGGGGCCGGATCCTGTTGGCGCAGTGGCTTGCTCGACGATGCCGGGGTGTAGCCCAGTGGCTGTTCCGCAGCGGCGGGGGCCTCGGCAGGCGCGTCGGCAGCAGGCAGCTCGACGACCGGAACCTCGGGAACCGGTGCAGTCGCGAAGCTTTCGGGAGCTGCACTGCTCGTCAGTGGCGTCAGCAGAACCTGCACTGCGTTGGTCAGTCCGACGAAGATCGGTTCGGTGCCCTGCTTGGCAGGGGCGGGAGCAGCGTCGTCGGCCGTGCTGTCCACCGGAGCGGTCTGCAGCCACGGGCCCCAGGATCCGTCCTCGAGCTGGCGGCGAACCTGAGCGGTCGCACCGTCGAGCTGCTCGGAGGTCAGGGCGACCATGCTGAACGGGGTGTCCTGCTTGATCTCCTTGACGGCGGCACCGAGCGGCGGGCCGGTCGGATCGGCAGCCTCGGGGTTCACCGGTGCCGACGCGTCCACCCGGGGAACGGGTGCCTGCGCGGTCGCGTTGCTCGGCGCGGGCGTGGTGAGACCCGGGATGTCGGGAATCTCGATCGGCGGGATCACGATGGAATCCGGCAGCGGCAGGTACTTCAGATCGGAGAGCCGAAGATCTGGCAACGGCAGTCCGGTGAGCTCCTGCAGCGGGATCACGATGTCCGGTGCAGCGCTCAGCGCGGTCTCGACGATCTTGGTCGGCACAGTGACGGGGGTTGTCTCGTTGGCCGGTCGAACTCCGGTGGTCGTGCTGTCGGTGAGGCCTGCGACCGCAAAGGGGGTCGCGACGGCCAGCAGTGCGACAGCACCGAGAACGATCGACGGCTTCGTTCGACGGTTCGGCAAGGCGGTACTCCCTGGTTGTTGGTAGGTACGCGTCGTAGGATCTCCAATTGCTGAACAACATGAATCACATCAGCAACATGAGTCCCATCAGACACAAGGCTAAACCTTAGCTTGACAGTTAGCCACAGCCGGGAAGTTCCAGTGGCGCGGCGCGTCGGGCGCGTCGCATACGCTTTTCAGCTGTGACTGTGCACTTCATCGGAGCCGGACCCGGGGCTGCAGACCTGCTCACGCTGCGGGCCGTCGAGTTTCTGCGGTCGAGCCCGGTCTGCGTCTACGCCGGTACCTACATCGACGACGCCATCCTCGAACATTGCTCTGCAGGCACCCGACTGGTCGACACCGCGAAACTCGACCTGGACGCCATCACGGAAGAGCTGGTCGCCGCCCACGAGCGTGGGGAGGACGTCGCTCGTCTGTGTTCGGGGGATCCGTCCCTCTACTCCGCGCTGGCGGAGATGTCCGCTCGACTCGACGCCGCAGGCGTGCCCTGGGACGTCACCCCCGGCGTTCCGGCCTACGCGGCCGCAGCCGCCGCACTGGGCGTCGAGCTGACGGTTCCCGAGGTGACGCAGTCGGTGGTGCTCACCCGCGCGCAGGCCCGCTCGACGGCGATGCCCGATACCGAGGCGCTGAAGAACTTCGCCGCCACCCGGGCAACGCTTGCGCTGCACCTGGCGATCACCCGCACCCGCATCATCGCCGACGAACTGACGGAGTTCTACGGTCCGGAGTGCCCCGCCACGGTCGTATTCCACGCCAGCAAGCCGGACGAGCTGATTCTGCGCGGCACCCTGGCAGACATCGCAGATCAGGTCGAGGCCGCCGACCTGCGACAGGCGGCGGTGATTCTGGTCGGTCCCGCCCTGGCGCGACGCGTCGTCACCGAATCCCACCTGTACGACGCCTGCCGGGACCGCTCGTGAGGATCCATCTGATCGGCATCGGCGGTGGGCACCCGGATCAGGTGACCGTGCAGGCCATCGAGAAACTCCGGGCCGTCGACGTGTTCATCGTGGCCGACAAGGGCGCGTCCGTCGGCGATCTCGGAGCGGCCAGGCAGGGCATTCTCGAGCGCCACCACGGTGGCAGCTACCGGGTGATCGAGGTACCCGACCCGCCACGCGACCGGTCGCCCCGGCAGTACGAGACCGCGGTCCTCGACTGGCACGACGCCCGCGCCCGCGCCTACGCCGATGTGCTCGACGGCCTCGCCGAAGGCACGGTCGTCGGATTCCTCGTCTGGGGAGACCCCGCGTTGTACGACAGCACGATCCGCGTCGCCGAGCGGCTGGCCGCGTTGCGCGACGACATCGAGTTCGATGTCACACCCGGTATCTCCAGTGTGTCGATGCTGGCGGCGAGTCACCGACTCGTGCTCAATCGCATCGGCGGACCGATCGTCATCACCACCGGCAGGAACTTGGCGGGCGACGTCGCTGCCGGCCTCGACAACCTGGTGGTGATGCTCGACGGCAACCTGGCCTGCAGCGCGCTGACCGGCGCAGGGTGGGGCATCCACTGGGGTGCCAACCTGGGGACGGCGGACGAGAAGCTGGTGGCGGGTCCACTCGACGACGTGTTGAGCGAGATCCGCCGCGCCCGCGAGGAGGTCAAGTCCCGGCACGGCTGGGTGATGGACACCTACCTGCTTCGACGTCCGACCGAATACATCGGGCCCGCCGCTGGACGCCTGGCGGGGGAGAGCGGTCACGATCGTCGGATACCCTGGTTGCCCGTGACTGCTGTAAGCCCCGAGACCACCTCTTCCGACGCCTCCGTGACCGGCCGATACGACCTCATCGTCGTCGGATCCGGGTTCTTCGGACTGACCGTGGCGGAGCGGGCGGCGTCCCAGTTGGGCAAGCGTGTCCTCGTGCTGGATCGGCGGCACCACCTGGGCGGCAACGCGTATTCCGAGGCCGAGCCCGAAACGGGTATCGAGATCCACAAGTACGGCGCGCATCTGTTCCACACCTCGAACAAGCGGGTCTGGGAGTACGTCAACCAGTTCACCGACTTCACCGGCTACCAGCACCGTGTCTTCGCGCTGCACAAGGGTCAGTCGTATCAGTTCCCGATGGGCCTCGGCCTGATCTCGCAGTTCTTCGGCAAGTACTTCTCGCCTGCCGAGGCGCGGGCTCTCATCGAAGAGCAGTCCAGTGAGTTCGACTCGAAGGACGCGCAGAACTTCGAGGAGAAGGCGATCTCACTGATCGGGCGTCCGCTGTACGAGGCGTTCATCAAGGACTACACCGCCAAGCAGTGGCAGACCGATCCGAAGAATCTGCCCGCGGGCAACATCACCCGGTTGCCGGTGCGGTACACCTTCGACAACCGCTACTTCAACGACACCTACGAGGGACTGCCGGTCGACGGCTACACCGCGTGGCTCGAGAAGATGGCAGCCGACGAGAAGATCGAGGTCCGGTTGAACAAGGACTGGTTCGACGTCAAGGCCGAGCTCGTGGCCGAGAGCCCCGACGCTCCCATCGTCTACACCGGCCCACTGGACCGCTACTTCGACTACTCCGAGGGCGAACTAGGTTGGCGCACAATCGACTTCGAGACCGAAGTGCTGCCGACCGGTGACTTCCAGGGCACCCCGGTGATGAACTACAACGACGGCGACGTGCCGTTCATTCGGATCCACGAGTTCCGTCATTTCCACCCCGAGCGCCAGTACCCGACCGACAAGACGGTCATCATGCGCGAGTTCTCCCGCTTCGCCAAGAGCGGTGACGAGCCGTACTACCCGATCAACACTCCGGACGACCGGAGCAAGCTCGAGGCCTACCGCGACCGCGCCAAGGCCGAAGCGGCCTCCAACGGAGTGCTGTTCGGTGGACGCCTCGGCACCTACCAGTACCTGGACATGCACATGGCCATCGCGAGCGCACTGAACATGTACGAGAACACCCTGGTTCCGCACTTCGAGACCGGCGCACCCCTGGCGGGCGACAAGTGACCGCCAAGCACCTGCTCGAGGACGGGGCTGCGGACGTCGCCCCGATTCTCGGAAAGTCGTTGCTGCAGCGGGTGCTGCTGCCGCGCTCGGGTGAACCGCTCGACGTGCGCACGCTGTACCTCGAAGAGGCGCTCACCAACGCCAAACGCGCACACTCGCTCTCGCGGACCTCGGTCACGATCGGCTCCGAGTCCGAGGTGTCGTTCTGCACCTACTTCAACGCGTTCCCGGCGAGCTACTGGCGGCGCTACAGCGTCCTGAAGTCCGTGGTGCTGCGCGTCGAGGTCTCCGGACACTGCCGGATCGACGTCTACCGGTCCAAGGCCGACGCGTCGCGCATTCACGTCGAGGGCCGCGAGGCGGTGGACGGCGATGCAGCGCAGGAGTTTCTGATCGACCTCGGTCCGTTCGAGGACGGCGGCTGGATCTGGTTCGACATCACCTCCGACTCCGAGGTGGTGCTCGAGAGCGCGGGCTGGTATGCGCCGATCGAGGCTCCGGGCGAGGCCACCGTCGCGGTCGGTATCCCTACCTTCAATCGCCCGACCGACGCCGTCAAAGCCCTTGTGGCCCTTGGCTCGGATCCGTTGGTTCTCGACGTGATCGAGGCCGTCATCATGCCCGATCAGGGCTCCCGCAAGGCCAAGGACGAGCCCGGATTCGACGAGGCCGCAGCGGCACTCGGCGGCCGACTCGCCATCCACGATCAGGCCAACCTCGGCGGATCCGGCGGATACAGCCGCATCATGTACGAGGCACTGAACAACACCTCGTGCCAACACATCCTGTTCATGGACGACGACATCGAGATCGAGCCCGATTCGATCCTGCGGGCGCTGGCCATGTCTCGGTTCGCCAAGGTCCCCACGCTGGTCGGTGGCCAGATGCTCAACCTGCAGGCGCGCAGTCACCTGCACGTCATGGGCGAAGTGATCGACCGCAGCAACTTCATGTGGACCGGCGCGCAGAACGTCGAATACGACCACGACTTCTCCGAGGACCCACTGCGCACCAGCAAACTGCTGCACCGCCGCATCGACGTCGACTACAACGGCTGGTGGATGTGCATGATTCCGCGCGTCGTCGCCGAAGAACTCGGGCAGCCGCTGCCCCTGTTCATCAAGTGGGACGACGCCGAATACGGCTTGCGCGCACGGGAAGCCGGCTACCCGACGGTGACACTGCCGGGCGCGGCCATCTGGCACATGGCGTGGAGCGACAAGGACGACGCCATCGACTGGCAGGCGTACTTCCATCTGCGCAACCGCCTCGTGGTGGCATCGCTGCACATGCCGGGCGACGGCAAGGGCCTGGTGCTCGACACGATCAAGGCCACGGTCAAGCACCTGCTGTGCCTCGAATACTCGACGGTCGCCATTCAGAACCTCGCGATCCGCGATTTCCTGGCGGGCCCCGAGCACATCCTCGAGATCCTGCCCACCGCGCTGCCGACCGTGCACGCACTGCGCAAGGAATTTCCCGACGCGGTCGTCGTCGGCAGTTCCACCGAGCTGCCGCTCGCGTCCGGTGAGGAAGTCGGAGCCGTCGGCCTGCCGACCAACCCGATCTCCAAGGTCCGCCGTCTGGCAAAAGGCTTGCTGCACAACGCAAAGCCCGCGCACACCCAGCACCACGAGCGTCCGCAGCTCAACGTCCCTACTCTCGACGCGCGCTGGTTCCTGCTCTCTCAGGTCGACGGCGTCACCGTCACCACCGCCGACGGTCGTGGCGTCGTCTACCGCAAGCGGGATCGCCAGCAGGCCGCGGCGTTGCTCAAGGAAGCCCTGTCGCTGCGCAAGCAGTTGGCAGCCGAATTCCCCGCCCTCAAGGCTCGGTACCGCGATGCCGTGCCGCACCTGACCAGTAAGGAAACGTGGGAACGTGTCTTTCGTTACCAGGCGTAAGGGCCAGACCGAGGCCCCGACGGAAGTCAGGATCCTCGAGAAGGTGCAGAGCACCGTCGGCAGTGCCCCCGGCGCGATCACCGTCGCCCGTGGCATGTCGCACTTCGGCGAACACGCACTCGGCTGGGTCGCGATCGCCGGTATCGGAGCCGCACTGGACAAGCCGCGTCGGCGTCAGTGGGCCTCGGTGGCCGTCGGGGCAGTCGGCTCCCACGCCGCGTCGATCGTCATCAAGCGCATCGTGCGCAGGCCACGCCCGCACGATCCGGCCGTGCGCATCAACGTCTCGACGCCCAGCAAGCTGAGCTTCCCGTCCTCGCATGCGACATCCACCACAGCCGCCGCGGTTCTCCTCGGCCGGGTGACCGGGCTACCGTTACCGGCGGTCCTCGTCCCACCCATGCTGCTCTCGCGCTTGGTGCTCGGAGTCCACTACCCCACCGACGTGCTGGCAGGATCGGCACTCGGCGCGTTGACGGCTGCGGCCGTCGTGAAGTTCGAAGGAGACAAATGAGCGAGGATGCCGCACCCGTAGGCGCACCGCCGAAGAACCTGGCGGACGGCATCGTCAAGGCGCTTCGTCCGCGTCAGTGGGTCAAGAACGTTCTGGTGCTGGCTGCGCCGCTGGCGGCCGGGTCGGTCACCGATCGCGACGTGCTGCTGTCCGTTGCGCTGGCGTTCGTCGTGTTCTGCTTCGCCGCCTCCGGGGTCTACCTGGTCAACGACGCCATGGACGTCGAAGCCGACCGCGCGCACCCCACCAAGCGCTTCCGGCCGATCGCCGCGGGCGTGCTGCCCGTCAACATCGCCTACGCGATGGCGGTGGTGTCCCTCGGACTCGCCATCGGCCTCTCGTTCATCGCGAACTGGAAGCTGGCGCTGGTCATCGGCGTCTACATCGTCATCCAGCTGGCGTACTGCTTCGGTCTCAAGCACCAGGCCGTGCTCGATATCTGCATCGTCTCCTCGGGCTTCCTGCTCCGCGCGATCGCCGGTGGAGTTGCTGCGTCGATCCCGCTGTCGCAGTGGTTCCTGCTGATCATGGCGTTCGGCTCGCTGTTCATGGCGGCCGGTAAGCGCTACGCGGAGCTGCAGCTCGCCGAACGCACCGGAGCGAAGATTCGCAAATCGCTCGAGAACTACACCACCACGTACCTGCGATTCGTCTGGACACTGTCCGCGACTGCCGTCGTCATCTGTTACGGCCTGTGGGCGTTCCAGGAAGACGCCGGGACGGGTGCCAACTGGTTCGCCATCTCGATGATTCCGTTTACTATCGCAATCCTGCGATATGCAGTGGATGTCGATGGCGGCGAGGCAGGCGAACCCGAAGAGATCGCGTTGGGAGACAGGGTTCTGCAGCTACTCGCCATAGCGTGGATCGGAGTGGTTGGTGTCGCTGTCTACCTCGCCTGACCAGCGAGACGCGCGAGAAGAGAACTCCGCTCGGGCACCGATCACCCGGCCCGTCTTCTGGATCGGGACCGTGGTCACCGGGGCGTTGTTCCTCTGGGGTGCGTGGGAGCGCCGCTGGATCGCCGACGACGGCCTGATCGTTCTCCGAACCGTCCGTAACCTGCTGGCAGGTAACGGACCGGTGTTCAATGCGGGCGAACGGGTGGAGACCAACACCAGCACCATCTGGACCTACCTCGTCTATGCGGGCAGTTGGCTGAGCGAGGGCAGGCTCGAGTACGTCGTTCTGACGATCGCACTGGTTCTGTCCACGGCGGCCGTCGTCATCGCGATGATCGGCACGTTCGCGCTGCGCGGCCGCACCGCGACGAAAACTCTGTTCCTGCCTGCCGGTGTACTGGTCTACATCGCGGTTCCGCCCGCCCGCGACTTCGCGACGTCCGGCCTCGAGACCTGCCTGGTCATCTTCTGGTTGGCGATGCTGTGGCTGCTGATGGTTCGGTGGGGTCAGCGCCGCGCCGGTGGCGTCGAGCTGCTGCTGCTGGCCTTCTTCGCCGGGCTCGGCCCGCTGGTGCGTCCGGAACTGTCCATCGTGGCGGTGCTGGCGCTGGCGATGATCTTCCTGGCCCCGCAGAGTTGGTTGTCCAGGCTCCGAGTCTTCGTTTTCGCCGGAGCAGTGCCGGTGTTCTATCAGATCTGGCGCATGGGCTACTACGGCCTGCCGTACCCCAACACCGCCGTCTCGAAGGATGCAGGCGGAGCCAAGTGGTCGCAGGGTTTCGAGTACCTGTCCAACCTCGTGGGCCCCTACCTGCTGTGGCTGCCGCTCGTACTGCTCGTCGTCGGTGCCGTTCTGTCGGCCTCCCGAGTGCGGTTGTCCCTGCCCCGCACCGTCGGCGGCTGGCTCGCCGCACTACGGACGCCGACCGCCGTGGTCGTCTTCGTATTGATCAGTGGACTTCTGCTGGCTTTGTACGCGATTCGCGTCGGCGGCGATTTCATGCACGGTCGAACATTGTTGCCGGCATTGTTCACGCTTTTGTTGCCCATTTCGGTGCTGCCGGTTGCCCTCCCCGAACGCTGGTCTGCAGACCGCGCCACTGCGGTTTTCGCCGCCGATCTTTTCGTCTGGGGTGGCATCGTCGTCTGGGCCGTGGTGGCTGCCAATACGACGGGTATGCCGCAGGGCTCGATCGTCGGCCGGAGCGGCATCGTCGACGAGCGAGCGTTCTACTCGCTCAACACCGGGCACGCTCATCCGATCCTGGCCTCGGACTACCTCGACTACCCGCGGATGCGAGGGATGGTCGAGGCGATCGAGGACACTCCCGACGGCGGCCTGTTGTTGCCGTCGGCGCAGTTCACGTACTGGGATGTCGTGCCACCACCGCTGCCCATCCCCGAGGGTGGGTTCGGTCACACCGTCTTCTTCCTGAACCTCGGAATGACCAGCATGAACGTCGGCCTCGACGTGCGGGTGATCGACCAGATGGGGCTGGCCTACCCGTTGGCGTCACACACCGAGCGGCTCGAGAACGGTCGGATCGGGCACGACAAGAACCTGTATCCGGACTGGGTGGTGGCCGATCTCGGGCTCGTCGCCGTCCATCCGTACCTGCCCTGGTACATGGACGAGGACTGGGTCACCGAGGCTCAGGTGGCACTGACCTGCCCCGACACCCAGGAGCTGCTGACCTCGTATCGGGCTCCGTTGACGAAGGAATTGTTCGTCCGGAATTTCAAGCGTTCGCTCTTCTACGCCGGATATCGGTTCGATCGGGTGCCGAAGTACGAAATACAACGATGTGATCTTCCGGCCCCGATATTGAAGGCAGACAATTAGGTGTCCGAACACGAAAGGGTCACCGGGTTGCGCCGAATTGGTCTCGACGCCAAGATGAGCTATCTCGATCATGTAACGGGGGTCGTCCTTCGCGCGATAAGTGCGGAGGATGTGTATGCGTCCGACCTGTGTGGTCGGACGACAGACATGGTGAACTTGCGAGATCAAGCGTTGATTGCGTAACCGATGTGACGACGAAGCAGCTGAGAGGTCGAGTGCATGCTGGGTAGAAGGAAGAGCCGGTCCGAGGACAAGCGAGGTGGGTCCTGGGGACGCCGCGCCGCCACGTCCATGCTGATGGCAGTGGTCCTACCACTGGGATTGGCTGTAGCCGGTGGTGGCGCAACTGCCAATGCGGCCTTCGACGGCAATGCCATCGACGTATGGACGGACTCGAGCATGGGTCCGATCAAGAGCCGCGTCTGGCGCGCCGCGGACGGTAACACCAACCGTGTCGTCTACCTGCTCGACGGGCTGCGGGCCACCAACGACATCTCCGGCTGGGAGCACGAGACCGACGCCGGTGCAGTGTTGGCCTCCTGGAACATCAACGTCGTCGAGCCGGTCGGCGGACAGTCGAGCTTCTACTCCGACTGGTACGCACCCTCGAACTTCAACGGGCAGCAGACCACCTACAAGTGGGAAACCTTCCTGACCCAGAACCTGCGTGAGAACCTGCGTGCGAACTGGGGCTTCAACCCGAACCGCAACGGTGTCATCGGCATCTCGATGGGTGGCTCGGCTGCTCTGACGCTCGCCGCGTACCACCCGGACCAGTTCAGCTACGCAGGCTCGCTGTCCGGCTACCTGAACATCTCCGCTCCCGGCATGCGTGAAGCGATGCGTCTGGCCCTGCTCGACTCCGGCCGCTACAACATCGACGCGATGTGGGGACCGCCGTGGGATCCGGCGTGGCTGCGCAACGACCCGTTCGTCTTCGCACCTCGCCTGCGTGACAACGGAACGCGCGTGTGGGTCTTCGCAGGCAGCGGTCTGCCCGGCGGACTCGATCGCCCGCAGAGCTTCATCGACTACTACAACACCGCCAACGGCATGGGCCTCGAGGCCATCGCGCTGGCGAACAGTCGTGCGTTCCAGATCCGCATGGCCAGCATCGGTGCCAACAACGTCACGTATGCGTTCCCGGCCGTCGGTACCCACCAGTGGGGTTACTGGGGCGAGCAGATCCGCATCATGGCACCGGACCTGAGCGCCAACATCGGTAACTGACCCGGTCAACGGTCATTTCGGTTGTTTCGCCCGTTTTTCGGCCTTTCGTGAAACTTCACGACTTTTCAGGGCTGTTCAGCGGGGACCGGGCAGGATAGTCTCCTGTTTCAGGGAAACGTCGAGGTGAAACTGGGACGCTGATCACAGTTTTGCCTTGGAACCGCTCGATGGAATAACCTCCATCGAGCGGTTCGCCTGTTTTCACAGCAGAACCTCAGATTTTTCGGGACCACGTCGTCCTTCGGCCTCGAGGGGCCACCAGTAAGCCCTGTTCGATTGCCGGGGGCCGCATGTCGCGGAGACCGCGTAGATGAGAGAGAGCACGATTCATGCGATTTGCCGGCCTCAGCAGAACACCGAAGGCGTCTTCACGCTGGCGTCAGCGCCTGCTCGGCGTCGGTGCTGCAGCGCTCGTCCTTCCCCTCGCAGCCGGTGTCGTCGGTGGAGCAGTGGCTGTTGCAGCGCCCGCTCCTGTCGCGCATCAGGCCCCTGCCGGTGGCCGTGAAGACCTGATCGTCCCGTCCGAGATGGGCCCCATCAAGGTTCAGGTGCAGTGGGCGGCCCGCGGCGGAAACGCTGCTCTCTACTTGCTCGACGGACTGCGCGCACGCGACGACCGCAACGCCTGGACGTTCGAGACCAACGCGCAGGATCAGTTCGCAAACGACGACGTGACCCTGGTCATGCCCGTCGGTGGTCAGTCGAGCTTCTACAGCGACTGGTACACCTCGTCGAACTTCAACGGCCAGGAAGTCACCTACAAGTGGGAGACGTTCCTGACCCAGGAACTGCCTGCGTTCCTCGAGAACTACGGTGTCTCGCGCAGCAACAACGGTGTTCTCGGACTGTCGATGGGTGGTTCGGCCGCTCTGACGCTCGCCGCGTACCACCGCGATCAGTTCAAGTTCGCCGGTTCGCTCTCGGGCTACCTGAACATCTCGGCACCCGGCATGCGCGAGGCCATCCGCGTCGCCATGCTCGATGCCGGACGCTTCAACGTCGACTCCATGTGGGGACCGCCCTGGAACCCGGCGTGGCTGCGTAACGACCCGTTCGTCTTCGCACCGAGGCTGGAGGGCATGTCCCTGTACATCTCGGCAGCCAGTGGTCTGCCCGGCGAGTTCGATCGACCGGCCGCGCCGATCGATTTCTACAACACCGCCAACGGCATGGCTCTCGAGGCCCTCTCGCTCGCCAACACCCGTGCATTCCAGATCCGCATGAACACCCTCGGCATCCCGGCCACCTACAGCTTCCCGTCCAACGGCATTCACGCATGGCCGTACTGGGGAGCCGAGCTGTGGAAGGCTCGCGGCCAGATCCTGGACGCGCTCAACGCCTGACACCGATCGACAAGTTGTTCTTCGAGAAATGCCGCCCCGCGTCTGTGCGCTGGGCGGCATTTTTCGGTCTCGACCGTGATCGCCACCGTCGACCCAGTTCACAATTGCACCACCAGTCACAGCGAGTCTGCTGCTCGTCGGCATCGGGCACGTGTAGAAAGACATACGAAGCATGTCTCGATAGGAGACCTTCGAAAGTCACGTCGAAAGAGAGTCACCATCATGCGCACTGAGCTTGTTCGGTTCGGTCGGACTACATCGGCCGGCACACGGGCTCGGCGAGCGGCAGCAGCGCTGACCGTCGCTTCCGCGCTGATGATCCCCTTCGCGACGACGACCGTTGCCTCCGCTGCCCCCGTCGCGCGGACGGCACCTGTCGCACTTGCCGGGCCTGCCTACACGCAGACGTCCGGTGCCACGGTGACCTCGGTGGATTGGCTCTCCGACCGTCGCGTCGCCCTGTGGATCGAATCTCCGTCGATGGGCACGCCCATCCAGGTTCAGCTGCTGCTCGCACGTGACTGGAACATCAACCCGCAGGCGACGTTCCCGCAGGTGTACATGCTCGACGGACTGCGCGCCACGGATCAGGAGAACGGCTGGACGGCCGAGACCGATGCCGAGTCGTACTTCGCCGACAAGAACGTCAACGTGGTCCTGCCCATCGGCGGCCAGTCCAGCTTCTACTCCGACTGGGTCGATCAGGACAACGGAAAGAACTACCAGTGGGAGACGTTCCTGACCAAGGAACTTCCGCCCATTCTGGAACGCGATTGGCGCAGCACCGACAACCGCGGAGTCGTCGGGCTGTCGATGGGCGGCACGTCCGCGATGTTCCTCGCGGCGCGTAATCCCGGTTTCTTCAAGTTCGCCGGATCGCTCTCGGGCATCCTGAGCACCACCTCGCTCGGCATGCCGCAGGCCATCCAGTACGCGATGACCGACGCCGGCGGGTTCAACTCGAGCGCCATGTGGGGGCCGCCGTCGAATTCGCTGTGGGCACAGCATGATCCGTACATGTTGGCCGACAAGCTCGAGGGCGTCAGTCTGTACATCTCCAGCGGCAACGGCTCGGCCGGACCGTACGATCAGCCGTCGCCCATTCCCGGCGTGAGCACCAACTACGCCGGCATGGGTCTCGAGATCCTGTCGCGACTGACCTCGCAGACGTTCGCCACCAAGCTCAATCAGCTCGGGATTCCCGCTCAGGTCAACTACCGGCCGTCGGGCACGCACTCGTGGCCGTATTGGCAGTTCGAGCTGCATCAGCTGTGGCCGCAGCTCGCCACCGCACTCGGTGTCGAGGTGGACAAGCCCGCGTGCAGCGCTGCCGGACTGATCGGCAACGCGAGCGGTGCCAATTCGTGGCTCGGGCCGTGCTTGACCGCCGAATACAACGTGGCAGGCGGACGGGCTCAGGACTTCACCTTCGGTCGGGTCTTCTTCACCCCCGATACCGGCGCGCAGGTCGTTGCCGGTGCCATCGGTGGCATCTATCAGGGCAACAGGGGCCCCGAGGGCGCTCTCGGCTTCCCGACGACCGGCGAGATCGGAACTCCCGACGGTCGTGGACGGTTCAACGCCTTCCAGAACGGCATGGTCTACTTCACGCCGCAGACCGGCGCGCACGCGGTCAAGGGCGCGGTGCTCGACGAGTGGGCCGCCCAGGGTTACGAGGGCGGACCGCTGGGCTACCCCGTGCTCGACGAGGTCGCGACGCCGAACAAGCCCGGATCGGTGCAGGGCTTCGAGATCGGTGCCATCTACACCTCGCCCGACGCAGGGGTGCACTCGGTGCAGGGCATGATTCTGGGCAAGTACGGCGAATTGGGTTGGGAGGGTGGAGCTCTCGGGTTCCCCAAGTCCAACGAGCTGGGCCCGATCAGGGACGGCGGACGCTTCAACCAGTTCGAGACGGGCAACATCTACTGGAGCCCTCTGAGCGGAGCCTGGTCCACCCCGTACGGTCCGATCTTCGACGCGTGGGGATCGGTCGGCTACGAGGGCGGCCGGTTGGGTTACCCCACCAGCGATCAGTTCGACATCGACGGTGGCGGTAAGCAGCAGAACTTCCAGTTCGGCATCATCACGCTGAAGGACGGCGTTGCCACGATCGCGCCGTAGCGAGGTGCACGACTCTTCAGAGTCCTCTCAGAGCGTGGCGGTACTGTCGCCTGCGAACCCGACGACCGAAGGATTTCGATCGATGACGCGTAATTCCCTCACCAGGACTCTGTCGCTCGGCGTGTTCGCCGTGGCGGCGAGTGCGATGCTGGTGGCCTGCGGGAGTGACGACTCGACGGCGACCGGAGCGCCGACGAGCACCACCTCGGCCGCTCAGACGACGACCGAGGCGAGTTCGACGACGTCGGCTGCCGAGACCACCACTGCTGCGCCCACCACAAGCCCGGGTGAGGCGGCCACCGCGCCGCCCGAGCAGCCGCAGCCCGTCCCGGACGATTTCCCGGGGCCGACGGAAAGCCAGATCGACGACCGCGGTACGAGTTTCCTGGACGAGTTGAAGAAGCAGGGCATCACTCCGGCGGGCAACGGCGACATCGCGGTGTCGACGGCCAATTACATCTGTGCCGCGCAGGCGCAGGGAGTCGCGGCGGAGGAGATCTCGACGTTCGTCACTGCGAACGTCGGCGTCGAGGCCAGCGCAGCCGGAACTCAGGTGAGCGAGACGCAGGCTCAGCAAACAGCCCAGACCTACATCGCCGCCGCGCAGGCGACCTACTGCAGGCCGTAGATCCACGGTGATGGCCAAGCGTAAGCGCAGAATTCTTCCGGTGATCGCCGTTGCGGCGATCATCGGTCTGATCATCGTCGCTCTGTGGTACCTGCTGGCCGGACGGCTGCCGAAGGAACCGGGTATCCCGGTGCCGCCGGGTCCCGAGGAGCCGACGTCGCAACCGGCGGACTGCCCCGACGTCCAGGTCATCGCCATTCCCGGTACCTGGGAGTCGTCTGCCACCGACGATCCGTACAACCCGACGGCCAATCCGGCCTCGCTGATGCTCAACGTCACTCGCCCGCTGCAGGAGCAGTTCCCCGGCTCGCGAGCCGACGTCTACACCGTGCCGTACGTGGCTCAGTTCTCGAACCCCATCGCACTGCCGCCGGACGGCCAGCAGTCCTACAACAACAGTCGTACCGAAGGCAAAGCCGTCGCCGTGCAGAAGATGACCGATGTCAGCGCGCGTTGCCCGTTGACCAACTTCGTCCTCACCGGTTTCTCGCAGGGCGCGGTCATCGCCGGCGACATCGCGGCTGACATCGGAGCGGGCAACGGTCCCATCTCCGCCGATCGGGTTCTCGGTGTCACCGTCATCGCCGACGGTCGACGCGACGGCGTCTCCGGTACCGACGTTCCGGCCCCGCTCGACGGCGTCGGTGCAGAGGTCGCTCTGGGCGGACTCGACCTGCCCGGCATCACGATGACGGGGCGTCGAGAAGGTGGCTTCGGTGCTCTCGACGACCGGACCAACGAGATCTGCGCTCCCGGCGACTTGATCTGCTCGTCACCGTCGGATGGATTGTCGCTCCGCAACATTCCGCAGAGCATCCAGATTCTGATCGGTGCTGCAGGCAACCCCGTTCATGCGTCGTACAACAGTTTTGTCGTCGACGAATCCGGTACGACGGCCACTCAGTGGACCGCTGCGTGGGCCGCCGGACTGATCGAGAACGCCCCGACGCCCGCGCATTCGTGAGCGATGACGCTTGATAACGGAAACGTCACAACGCAATGCGTGGCGATCTATTGCCAGGCACAAACCTGAGCCGTGAAACCCCCCAGCCGGTGTGATCGACTCCGGTCAGCAGCTAGAGTGGCGCCTTGGACCTGCGCAGATCGGCCTCGGCCGGGCTGCTCTCGCCACCCGAAACAAGACCGCTGCACACTCCGAGGAGAGCAATAGATGAGTTCCGCCGAGGCCGCGACCGCAGGGCCGCGCAAATTCCGATTCGCTGCAGGCGGAGAGGGAAACGCCGAGGAGGGCGGGGCTCGGAAGTTCATCAAGCTGGCGCAACAGGCCGAGGAACTGGGCTACGACAGCTTCATGATTCCCGACCACCTGGGTAACCAGGTCGGTCCGATCGCGGCACTCGGAGCACTCGCCGTCGCCACCGACAAGATTCGGCTCGGCACTGCTGTCCTGGCCAACGGCTTCCGGCATCCCGCGGTGCTGGCCAAGGATGCGGCCACCATCGACGTGCTGTCGGGCGGTCGACTCGAACTCGGTCTTGGTGCCGGGTGGATGCGTGAGGAGTACGACAAGGCGGGTATCACGTACGACCGCCCGGGCGTGCGCATCGAGAAGCTCGAAGAGACGCTCGAAATTCTCGACGTCCTGTTGCGCGGTCAGGAATGCAACTTCGAGGGCAAGCACTACACGATCGCAGGACTCAAGGGCAGTCCTCGGCCACGGCAGGGGCCGCGTCCTCCGATCTGCATCGGCGGTGGCGGTCCGAAGATGCTCGCGCTCGCGGCCAAGCACGCCGACATCATCTCCGTGGTGCCGAGCACCTCGAAGGAGGGCAAGCTGTTGCTCTCGGGCATGACCATCGAGAAGACCCTCGAGCGAGTCGAGCTCATTCGCAGCGCTGCGGGGGATCGGTTCGACGACATCGAACTGAACTGGGCCATCACCACGATCGTCGTCACCGACGATCGGGAGCAGATGGCCGAGATGGCGCTGGCGGCACTCGACAACGGCTACCCACCGAACGTGGACGTCGACGTCAAGCTCACCGTCGAGGACATTCTGTCGTCTCCGTACCTCGCATTCGGGACATACGAGGAAATTGCCGATCAGATCCGTAACGTTCGCGCGCGAACGACGATGTCCTATGTCGGGGTTTTCCCTACTCAAATGGAAGCATTCGCGCCGGTTGTCGACTTGCTGAAAGGCGAGTGACGTAGGCGCGTGTCGGTACGATGTAGCTGGCCTCGAAACCAGGTGCCAAACCGACACCGTAAGAGCTACTAGTCAGTAACATAAAACGCTGTTCGGTGTCTGCATGCACGTAGCCGGTCGTGTGGGCCCAGGTCACGCAGGCTGTGTGGCAGCGGATTCGTGTCGGAGGAGATTGAAGTAATGAGCCACACGTTCGATGATTTCATCGATGAGAACGGCCACATCACCATCGGCGAAGGGCAGACACTCGTCCGCCACGTCGAGGTGAACGTGCAGGAGAATTCCGACACGCTCGCGTACCGGTTCGTCGACTACTCCCGGGAACGTGACGGTGAAGCTCACGAGCTCACCTGGGCCGAGTTCGGTACTCGCCTCAAAGCTGTCGCTGCTCGCCTGCAGCAGGTCACCCAGCCCGGTGATCGCGTGGCCATCCTGGCCCCGCAGGGACTCGAGTACGTCATCGCCTTCTTCGGTGCGATCTACGCGGGCACCATCGCGGTTCCGCTGTTCGATCCCGACGAGCCCGGTCACACCGACCGCCTGCATGCCGTCCTCGGTGACTGCAAGCCCAGCGCCATCCTCACCGCGAGCAATTCGGCTGCAGGCGTGCGCGCGTTCTTCCGCGCGCTGCCTGCTGCGGAGCGGCCCAGGATCATCGCGGTGGACGCCGTCCCGGACAGCGTCGGCGAGACGTGGGTCGAGCCCAAGGCCGGGCTCGACGACATCGCCTACCTGCAGTACACGTCCGGCTCGACGCGTACCCCGGCCGGCGTCGAGATCACGCACCGGGCAGTGGGCGTGAACGCGCTGCAGATGGTCGACAGCATGGAGATCAACCACGACTCCCGCGGCGTCACCTGGCTGCCGATGTTCCACGACATGGGCCTGCTCACCGTCATCCTCCCGGCGCTCGGCGGCAAGTACATCACCATCATGAGCCCGCGTGCCTTCGTGCAGCGGCCCTGGCGCTGGATCAAGGAGCTCGCCGCAGTCTCCGACGGCGCAGGCACCTTCGCAGCAGCACCGAACTTCGCGTTCGAGCACGCCGCCCAGCGCGGTCTGCCGAAGAACGGCGAGAGCCTCGACCTGTCCAACGTCATCGGTCTGATCAACGGCAGTGAGCCCGTCACCACGTCGTCGATGAAGAAGTTCAACGAGGCGTTCGGTCCGTACGGTCTGCCGAAGTCCGCGATCAAGCCGTCCTACGGCATGGCGGAGGCGACTTTGTTCGTCTCCACCAGCAAGCACGCCGACGAGGCGAAGGTGGTCTACGTCGACCGCGTCGAGCTCAACGCGGGCAACTTCGTCGTCGTCGCCCCCGACGCCCCCGGTGCCATCCCGCAGGTGTCCACCGGAACCGTCGCCCGCAGCCAGTGGGCTGCCATCGTCGATTCCGAGACCGTCGCCGAGGTTGCCGACGAGCACGTCGGTGAGATCTGGTTGCACGGCGAGAACATCGGCAAGGGCTACTGGGGCCGCGAAACCGAGACCACGGAGACCTTCCACAACAAGCTCGTCCACCGCAATCCCGAGGGCTCGCACGCAGAGGGCGCTCCCGAGGGTGGCAACTGGATGCGTACCGGCGACTTCGGCGTCTACCACGACGGCGAGCTCTACATCACCGGCCGCGTGAAGGACCTCGTCATCGTCGACGGCCGCAATCACTACCCGCAGGACCTCGAGTTCTCGGCTCAGGAAGCCAGCAAAGCCCTGCGTCCCGGCTTCGTCGCGGCCTTCGCCGTCCCGCTCAACCAGCTTCCGGACGTCGTGTTCGAGTTCAGTGGCGCAGCCCTGACCAAGGACTCCGACGACAGCTCCGAGCAGCTCGTCATCGTCGCCGAGCGCGCACCCGGCTCCGGCAAGGCAGACCCGGCTCCGATCGCCGACGAGGTGCGTGCCGCAGTGTCCGCCCGGCACGGCGTCACGGTTCGCGACGTCCTCCTCGTACCGGCCGGTTCCATTCCGCGTACGTCGAGCGGCAAGATCGCTCGACGCGCATGCAAGGCGGCGTACATCGAGGGCACGCTGCGTGGCGGTTACCAGCAGACGGCCTTCCCGGACGCAGAACTGCCCGACTGACGGACGCATCTTCCGTTTTTCCTCCGACACGACTTGGTGAGTAATGGCTGAACTAGAGACAGACAAAATCGAGCGCGTGGACGGCGGAGACCTCACGGTTGCGCAGCTGCGGGACTGGCTGCGCAACTGGGTTGCGGACGCGACCGGGCAACCGGCGTCGGCCATCTCCGACGACCGCCCGATGGAGGAATTCGGTCTGTCCTCTCGCGATGCCGTCGCACTGAGCGGCGAGATCGAGGAACTCGTGGGGGTCACGTTGACCGCCACCGTCGTCTATCAGCACCCCACCATCGCTTCGCTCGCCAAGATCATCATCGAGGGCGAGCCGGACGAGCCGGTCGGCACCGTCGACGATGCGTTCTACACCAGCGGTGGCCAGTCGGGCGACGCGCACGACGTCGCGATCGTCGGTCTGTCCTCCCGCTTCCCTGGCACCGGACACACTCCGGAAGAGATGTGGTCGCTGCTGATCGAGGGCCGCGACGGCATCACCGATCTGCCCGACGGCCGCTGGCAGGAATTCACCTCCGATCCCGTCATCGCTGCGGCGGTGGCCGCGACGGTGACCAAGGGCGGTTACCTCGACGACGTCAAGACCTTCGACGCCGAGTTCTTCGCGATGTCGCCCAACGAGGTCGTCAACGTCGATCCGCAGCAGCGGCTCGCGCTGGAACTGACCTGGGAAGCGTTGGAGCACGCGCACATTCCGGCCAGCTCGATCAAGGGCAGCCAAGTCGGCGTCTTCATCGGCAGCTCCTCCAACGACTACCAGCTCATCGCCGTCAGCGACCCGGCCGTGCACCCGTATGCCCTCACCGGCACGTCCACCGCCATCGTCGCCAACCGAGTGTCGTACTTCTACGACTTCCGCGGGCCGTCGATCGCCGTCGACACCGCGTGCTCGTCGTCGCTGGTCGCCGTGCACCAGGCGGTGCGCAGTCTGCGTACCGGCGAATCCGATCTGGCCGTTGCCGGTGGCGTCAACATGCTGCTCGCGCCGCCCATCACCGTCGGATTCGGCCAGACGGGTGTGCTTGCGCCCGACGGCCGAATCAAGGCCTTCTCCTCCGACGCGAACGGCATGATCCGTTCCGAAGGCGGCGGACTCGTCGTGCTCAAGCGACTCGAGGACGCCGAACGCGACGGGGACGACATCCTCGCCGTCATCGCCGGATCCGCGATCAACCAGGACGGCCGCTCCAACGGACTGCTCGCACCGAGCCCGGACGCACAGGCCGATGCGCTTCGGTTCGCATACCGCGACGCCGGTATCAACCCGTCGGGCGTGGACTACATCGAAGCGCACGGCACCGGAACCATTCTGGGCGACCCGATCGAGGCCGACGCTCTCGGTCGTGTGGTCGGTCGTGGCCGTGACGCCGACAAGCCGGCTCTGTTGGGATCGGCGAAGACGAACTTCGGCCACCTCGAATCTGCCGCAGGCGCAGCAGGTTTGATCAAGGTCGTCCTCGCGATGCAGCAGAACAAGCTGCCCGCCTCGCTGAACTACGCGGGCCCCAACCCGTACATCGACTTCGACAAGGCGCACCTGAAGGTGATCCCGGAGGCCACCGACTGGCCGCGGTACACCGGCAAGGCCGTCGCGGGCGTGTCCGGGTTCGGATTCGGTGGCACCAACGCGCACGTCGTCGTGCGCGAGTACGTCCCGGGTGAGACCGACGGCGCATTCGACCCCTCGGCCGTGGACCCGGACGCCGCGGTGGTGGAGGGCGTCTACGAGGAGCAGCTCGATTCCGAGACGACCGGCCCGGTCGCCGAGGCCGAGACCATCCTGGCAGAGTCCACTGTGTCCGATACTGAAACCGGCTCGGAGACAGTGATTCTCGCGGTGTCCGCCGCCCTGCCGTCGCGTCGTAAGCGGGCTGCATCGGAATTGGCCGACTGGCTCGAGACCGAAGAGGGCAGCACGACGCCTCTCGTCGACGTCGGCCGCACGTTGGCCCGCCGCAACCACGGGCGTTCGCGCGCAGTGGTTCTGGCCTCCACCACGGCCGAGGCCATCGCGGGCCTGCGCGCCATCGCCGCCGGCAAGCCTGGCCCGGGCGTGTTCTCCGCGGATTCACCCGCGTCCAACGGAGCGGTGTGGGTGTTCTCCGGCTTCGGTTCGCAGCACCGCAAGATGGCATCGCGGCTGTACCGCACCAACGCGGTGTTCGCGGCCGAGGTCGACAAGGTGGACGAGCTGCTCGTCGACGAGGCCGGCTACTCCATCCGCGAGATCATCCTCGACGACTCGCAGACCTACGAGTTCGAGAACTCCCAGGTCGGCATCTTCGTCATCCAGATCGCCTTGGCGGCAACGCTTCGCGCGCACGGTGCCGAGCCGGCAGCCGTCATCGGCCACTCGATGGGTGAGGTCGCCGCCGCCTACGTCGCCGGTGGCCTGAACCTCGAAGACGCGGTGCGCATCATCTACGCCCGTTCGCGACTGCTGGCCGAGGGGCAGGACGGACTCGGAGCTGCATCGCAGGGTGCCATGGCTCTCGTCGAATACACCCCGGACGAGGTCAAGACCCTCACCGATCAATTCCCCAACGTCGAACCCTGCGTCTACGCAGCACCGACGCACACCACTGTCGGAGGACCACGCGCCGAGGTCGAGGCTCTCGTCGACATGGCCGAGGCAGCAGGCAAGATGGCCCGCCTGCTCGACGTCAAGGGTGCCGGACACACCGCAGCAGTCGACGTGCTGCTCGGTGAGCTGGCCGCCGAACTGGCCGGAATCGAACCGAGCAAGCTCACCGCCGGGGTCTACTCGTCGGTCGATCGTGAGGCGCACTATCGCGTCGGGCATGCGGCGATCCACGGTGTCGACTACTGGACCAAGGGAATGCGTCATCCGGTCTGGTTCACTCAGGCCGTCAATGTCGCTGTGGGAGACGGTCACACGACGTTCGTCGAGCTCGCTCCCAACCCGGTCGCGTTGATGTCGGTGGCCGCCACGGCATGGGCTGCAGGCGTCGCCGATTCGACTCTGATCCCGACGCTCAAGCGCAAGGAGGACGAGTCCGAGACCTTCCTCGCCGCTCTCGCGCAGCTGTACGTCCACGGCCACGCACTGGAACTGGCAACGCTGTTCGAGTCCGGTCCGTACGCGCCGATCCCGCGAACTGCGTACCTGCGCAAGGAGTTCTGGCTCAACTCGCAGGTCAGCTCCAGTGGTAACACGCGGGTGCCCGGCGCACGCGTCGCACTGCCCGACGGCCGCCACGTCTGGGAAGTTCAGGCCTCGGCCGTCAACGGTTTCGATGCACTCGTCACTGCTGCTGCGTCGCAGGTGTTCTCCGATGTGGCCCTGGGTGTTTCGGTGTCCCATGCCGGCGTGCCGAAGGTGGGCACTGTCGTCACGACCCTGACCTCGCACCTCGGTGGCGCGTCGGTTCAGGTGCACGCACACGAGGGCTCGGCGTTCACCCTGCTGCACGAGGCCGTCGTCACATCCGGTGACGTGCGTCCGGAACCCGTTGTCGCTCTGGAAGAGCGTTCCTCTTCTCCCATGGAGGAACTGCCGGAGGTCGTCGAGACGTTCGGTGATCGCTGGGATCCCAACGGCAATCAGAAGCTCGAAGACCGGCTGGCCATCATCGTCGCGGAGTCCATGGGCTACGCGCCCGAGGATCTGCCGCCCGAGGTTCCGCTGATCGAACTGGGTCTCGATTCGCTCAGCGCCGTCCGGATCAAGAACCGGGTGGAGTACGAATTCGACATCCCCACAGTGCAATTGCAGGCCGTGCGCGACGCGAATCTGCGTGAGGTGGAAAAGTACCTGCGCTACGCGATCGAGAACCGCGACGAGGTGCAGGCCCTCGCAGACAAGCAGGCGGCGGAGAAGGCGGCCGAGCAGGCTGCTGTTGCGCCTGCTCCGGTCGAGCCTGCCCCCGTTGCCGAGGATGTCGCTCCCGTCGAGACGGCTGCCCCGGCTGTTGCTGCCGCGGCGCAGACCGACCTCGGCGGTAAGGAAGCCTTCGCCGAGGCCGCCGGATCCGACGTGCCTCCGCGCGACAATGCCGAGCGGATGACGTTCGCGACATGGGCTGTGGTGACGAAGGAATCGGCCAAGGGCATCTTCAACACCCTGCCCATCCTCGACGACGAGACGGCCGAGAAGTTGGCCGCTCGTCTGACCGAGCGGGCAGGCGGCGAGATCACTTTCGACGACGTCCTGGACTCGGAGACCATCGAGCAGCTCGCCGACAAGGTACGCCCGCACCTCGAAGACGGTGAGATCGACGGCGTCGTACGCAACCTGCGTGCCCGCCCCGAAGGCTCCACCGCCACACCGGTGTTCGCGTTCCACTCGGCCGGTAGCTCCACCGTCGCCTACGAGCCGCTGCTGCGGAAGCTGCCTGCAGGCACGCCGATGTACGGACTCGAACGCGTCGAAGGGCCCATCGCCGTACGAGCCGCGGAATACGTGCCGCTGATCAAGGCGATCCAGCCCGAAGGACCGTACGTGTTCGTCGGCTGGTCGCTGGGCGGCATCCTCGCCTACGAGGTGGCGCGTCAGATGGAGGAAGAGGGCATCGAGGTGGCGTACGTCGGGCTGCTCGACACCGTCATGCCCGGTACGCAGATCCCGGACACCAAGGACGAGGTGCGCAAGCGCTGGGAGCGGTACGCGGCCTTCGCGAAGAAGACCTACAACGTCGACTACCCGATTCCGTACGACAAGTTGGTCGAATCGGACGACGAGGGGCAGATCCGCATCATCACCGATCTGGTGAAGCTCAGTGGCGCGAAGATCCCCGGCGGCATCATCGAGCACCAGCGCACGTCGTGGCTCGACAACCGGGCGATCCAGACGGCCGAGCTCAAGAAGTACGGCGGACACGTGACGCTGTACATGGCCGACAAGTACCACGACGACGCCATCGCCCTCGAGCCCGCGTACGCCAGCCGTGAAGAGCACGGTGGCTGGGGACCTGTGGTCGAGGACCTCGAGATCGTGTACGTCGGAGGCGACCATCTCGCCGTCGTCGACGAGCCGTACATTGGAAAAATTGCGGCCCATTTGTCGAAGACGCTCGAGAACATCGAGTCTGCAAGAACCGGAGCGTAGATCTTGAGTGGCACCACTGCGGAGAAGCTGGCCGAACTACGGGCGAAGCTCGAACAGGCCAAGGAGCCGGCCGGCGACATCGGCGTAGCGAAGCGTGCGAAGAAGGGCATCCCCAGCGCCCGCGATCGCGTGAACTCGTTGCTCGATCCCGGTAGCTTCGTCGAGATCGGCGCACTGGTGAAGGCCCCGAACGATCCCGGCGCCCTCTACAGTGACGGCGTCGTCACCGGTCACGGAACCGTCGACGGCCGTCCGATCGCTGTGTTCTCGCACGATCAGACGGTGTTCGGCGGAACCGTCGGCGAGATGTTCGGCCGCAAGGTCGCCGGCATCATGGACTTCGCGATCAAGATGGGCTGCCCCGTCGTCGGCATCAACGACTCCGGTGGAGCACGTGTGCAGGACGCGGTCACGTCGCTGGCCTGGTACGCCGAACTGGGCCGACGCCACGAGGCGCTGTCCGGTCTGTGCCCGCAGATCTCCCTGATCCTCGGCAAGTGTGCCGGTGGTGCCGTGTACGCGCCCATCAACACCGATATCGTCGTCGCCACCGAAGAGGCGTACATGTTCGTCACCGGCCCGGACGTCATCAAGTCCGTCACCGGTGAGGACGTCAGCCTCGACGAACTGGGCAGTGCTCGCGTCCAGGCGGTCAACGGCAACGTGCACCACGTGGCAGCGGACGAGAAGGCCGCGTTCGAGTGGATCCGGAACTACCTGAGCTACATGCCGTCGAGCTGCCAGGAAGAGTCGCCGGTGATCAACCCGGGGCTCGAGCCCGAGCTCACCGACTCCGATCGCAAGCTCGATTCGTTCATGCCCGACGCCGACAACGCCGGCTACGACATGCACGACATCATCCTGCGTATTTTCGACGACGGTGAATTCCACGAGCTGTCGGGCCAGACGGCACCGAACGTCATCACCGGCTTCGCCCGCGTCGACGGCCGGCCGGTGGGCATCGTCGCCAATCAGCCGATGCACCTGTCCGGGGCGCTCGACGCCAAGGCAGCGGACAAATGCGCCCGGTTCATCCGCCTCAGCGATGCCTACAACATTCCGATCATCTTCCTGGTCGACACACCCGGCTTCCTGCCCGGCGTCGACCAGGAGACCCTCGGCGTCATCCATCGCGGTGGCCGCTTCATCTTCTCGTTCGTCGAAGCGACAGTGCCGAAACTGACTGTGGTGATTCGTAAGTCGTACGGCGGCGGCTACGCGGTGATGGGCTCGAAGCAGCTCGGATCCGACATCAACCTCGCCTGGCCGACCGCCCGCATCGCCGTCATGGGTGCCGAAGGTGCCATCAACATCATGAGTCGCAAACAGCTCGCCGAGGCCGGAGAGAATGCACCGGCGCTGCGCAAGCAGCTCATCAACTTCTACAACGAACACGTGGCAACGCCCTGGATCGCCGCCGAGCGTGGCTACATCGACGCGGTCATCGAGCCCTCCCAGACGCGCCTCGAAATTCGTAAGGCCCTGCACATCCTGAAGGACAAGGAAGTGCACAAGAGTCCACGTAAGCACTCGTTGCTTCCAATCTAGCGAGATTGAAGTGGTGCCCCTGCCCTCGCATGGGGTCGCTTCGCTCCCGTTCGCGTCAATGGACCACTGCACCGTTCAGACGTATGCAATGGTCCATTCACGCGACGGGCGGGCCGGTGTCAATGGACCACTGCACCGGTCAGACGTGTTCTGTGGTCCATTCACGCGGTCGATTCACGCGGAACCATCACTACATCCGGTCGAGGTCGGGCGAGAGCGTGCTGGTAGTTCATCCGTAGGTCGTCGAGCACCTGATGCGGTCGATCGCGGATGTCTTGCGGTGAATGGGATACGACGATCAGACCGTGGGCCTGCATTCGGTTGCGTCGGGCTTGTGTCCGCTGGTAGTCGGCCGGTGACAGATGATGGGTCACGGAATCGATCTCCCGTGCCAGTGCCACGGCGTCGATCCACCCGTCCGTGTTGGCGATGAACTCTCCGCTTCGGGCGTAGATGTCGCAGTTGTGCGTCATCGTGGGCAGCCCGCTGGTTCGGTACAGACGTTGATCCTTGAGTTCGGCCACCGAGTGCGCGTTGTCCCGCAACTCGAGAAGCACACGTCGGGTGAGCGCGCTGTAGCGTCGCGGCCCTTCGGCCAATTCGGTGGCGATTTCGTCGATGGACGCGCTGCCTCTTTGGAGCACCTCGGTCAGCAAGGTGACGCACCGTGCCTCGGATCTCGCGGCCCGCGTGGCGTCGACCAATGAACGCACCAGAGGAGCAACTCGGATGCTGCCCTTGGTGATCGGCTCGGGAAGCCGCCACGTCCGCTCTGCTCGGACGAAAGACACCGATGCCCGACGCATCTCCGCGGGCAGCAGCAGATGAACCTCCCCGGAGGATCCGTTGGTCCCGTATCCGAACGAATCGAGTCCGACGCAGCCGGTGATCATGCTCGTCGGGCCGCCGTACGCGAGCGCCGCGGCTGAGCGCTCGAGGGTCGAGGGATGGCCGTTGCGCAGCAGTACGACACCCGGTAGCAACCGCTGCCACGGACCGCCTGCCGCGCATCTGCCGTCGATCGCTGCGTCACTCACGCCCACTTCGCGAAGCTGTCGGCGCGTCACTACGCCGGTCGAGCTCAGGTCGAACAACGAACCTGCGTTCCACTGTCGTCTTTTCATGCCCGAAGAGTCGAATTCGGCACCGACACGTTTTTCGCATTTAGACGCTGTCGTCGATTGTCTGTGGATACCCGACGAGGCTGTGGATGGATCGGCTGCTACCGGTCGCGAGCCGGACGACGCTGTCGGACTCGAATGATAAGGCCGGCAGATGGAGTCCGATGAAGTCCGCGGTCTGTGCCCCACCGGAGGGTGAATGGACCATCCACGCGCTCAGACGTATTCAATGGTCCATTGACCCACGACGTGCCGAAACGTGAATGGACCCCTGCACGGTCGAGACGTGTGCAAGGGTCCATTGACGCGGAGCGGGGGCGGGCGGGCGGTCAGTCCTCGAAGACTCGCAGTTCTCCGTCTTTGTACCAACCCGATCGGGTGACGTCGGCGGTGTCGAGTTCAGCGGGCACGGCGCTCGGGTAGTACTGCTCGTAGCGCTCCAACGATCCCCAGTCCCTGGCCCAGTCGTTCTCGAGGTAGGTGGGGACGGTGACGGGCTTGGCGAGCAGTTCGGACCAGCCCAGGGGGCCGCCGTTCTCGCCGGATTGCCAGGTGTCGGTAGAGCTGACGGCGAGTGGGCGGTCGGGCAGGATGCGGTATCCGGGTACCTCGGCCACGCCGTATCGGTGGTCGAAGGGGCGCTGGCACGGGAACTGCAGTCCGACGGCCCAGTCGAGCAGCACGGGTTGTTCGCTGCCGATCATGGTGTTGAGGTTTTCCATCACGGGCACTCGCGGTGGGGTGAACGCGAGCCATTGGTCGCCGGTGAGGTTGGGGTCGTTGGCGACGATGCGGACGGCATCGGCGTCGGGTGCGATGTCTGCCAACGGGATTCGGAGGTTGCGCCACGAGGGTGCGGGTCCGATGTCGCGCGGCAGGTAGGTGCCCTGGGCCTGGACGCTACCGTCGGGCTGGCGCTTGCCGTATTCGAGCAGCAGCGACTGTCCGTAGGTGAGGGCTCCGGTGTCGTCGTAGGACCAGATACGTCCGGCTGCGGAGAAGACGACCAGCGGTGCGTCGTCGCTGCGGGCGGGCAGTTGGTACCAGCTCGAGGTGGCCGACGCGGGCTCCTGGACGCCTTCCTGGTACGAGCCGAGGACGGGAGTGGTGGCCGGGTCGAGTCCGAAGGGGAGGGCGGCGGAGGAGCCGTTGACGCCCACTTCGCCGGTGCCTCCTGCAGTTCCGGAGCTCTGGCCTTCCTCGAAGGCGGGTCCGACGGACTGCTGGTCGGTATTGCCTTGTCCTGGTTTGACTTCCACGGCGTCGGCGCTGAGGTCGCTGGGGACGCCGTTGGCGGTGAAGTTGCGCAGTGTGCTGCTCGATCCGCCGAGGGGTCCTGCGACGGGGTCGAATTCCTCCGGCAGCGGGCTCAGTACACCTGCGTTGGGGTTCGATTCGACGAGGACGTCGTTGGCGAGTCCGCACGAATTGCCCAGAACCGATTGCACATTCGAGCGTGCCAGCGAGTAGGCGGGATACTGCGAGACGGCTCCCTTGACGAGCGAGAGCACCTCGAAGAGCACCATGATTCCGGCGATGACGGTCAGCGGTGCGGCGGCGAACTTACGGATGCGCTTGCCGCGCGCAGACGTCGGTTTCGGTTGTGGGGGAGCGTATCCCTCGCGTAGGTACTGGAATGCGGCGACGGCGAGGACCAGTCCGAAGAGGATGAGGAACAGGGTTCCCGATTCGTTGCCGCTCAGCGATACCGTCTTGTCGAACCACGGCACGCCGTAGCTCGAAACGTACCAGTAGCCGTTGATGCCCGAGAACGACAGTGCGAGAACGAACATCAGTCCGGCGGTGAACAGCGATCGGTTGCGTCGCGAGCGCAGGGCGCTGGCCGAGACGGCGACGGCGGTCAGTGCGGCGAGTCCACCGGCGATTCCCGCGTAGGAACCGAAGTGGTGAGTCCACTTGGTGGGGTTGAACATCATGAAGAAGATGGTGCCGAGCACGACGCCGAGGAGCCGCCAGGCCGGCCCGTTCGCGATGCCGGGGATGCGTCGGCGACGCAGCAGCACGAACAGAGTGGTGAACAGGCACAGGATCATCGTCAGGAACGCGAAGCGGCGTGCGACGGAGCCGTCGACGGTCTGGACGAAGAGGTAGTAGTAGCGCAGGAAGTCCTGGTACCAGGCCTCGTTGGGGCCGATGATGGTGCGGACTCGGGTGGACTCGATGACCGTCGCGTACGTCTGGTCGGCAAACACGACCACGAGAACCAGTACGCCTGCCGCGGCCAACGGTGCCAGCATCGCGAGGGTGCCGACCTGGCGGTGGCGTCGGACGACGATGCGCGCGATGGGCCGGGCCCCGGCGAGAAGTGCTGCCACACACATCAATCCGGTCGGCGCTGCGGCCAGGGTGAAGGCTCCGATGAGACATGCTGCGGCTGCGGGGAGCAGTCGTCCGGTGGCGATGGATCGTTCCACCGAGCACCAGGTGAGGAGTGCGCCGAGGGCGACGATCGGCTCGGGACGCAGTCCGTTGTTGTACGGCAGCCAGAACGCGAGGAACACCAGTCCGCCGGTCCACAGAGCGACGTTGGATTTGCGCACTGCGCGGCCGAGGCGTGGCACCACCTCACGGCTGATCACCATCCAGCACAGGACGCCTGCGATGAGGGCGGGTAGACGCATCCACGGGCTGGCGGTCGAGATCTTGGCGAAGACGGCGAGTACGTCGTAGTACCAGCCGAACGGGGCCTCGGGTACGCCGAACCAGCGGAAGTAGTTGGCCATGTAGCCGGAGTGATCGGCGGCGCGGGCCATCGTGAGCAGGTAGCCATCGTCCGAGGTGTTGGCACCGACGAAGTGCCAACCGACCAGAACTCCGAGGACGGTGACGTCGACGCCGGTGAACTTCCACCAGTGGGAGGGGAAGAAGCGGCGGTGCGCGCGGCCGTCGGTGCCGTCGAGCCGACCGAGTGCGCCGATGGCCAGCAAGGTGCAGGCGATCGCGAGGATCATGATCAGCGACTTGAGCAACGTCGGCGACGACGAGAACCGCGAGTCGACGTCGACGGTGACGGACATGTCGGCCGGGGCCGCGCCGCTGAGATCGCTGAAGATGCCGACGACCTGGGGTCGCAGATCGCCGTCGAGCCGGCCTTGCAGAGGCTGGCCGTCATCATCGGTCAGGCCGGTGAAGGCCGCGGAGGTGTACTGGTCGTTCGAGGTGATCTCGATGGCCGCGCAGCGGGTGCTCTCGACGTCGGCGCGAGGTGCCGTCGCGACGACCACGTTGCGGTCGAGAACGTCGACGTTCGTTTCGCCGACGCGCACGAACAGACTGTTCAGTGCCGCGCCTTCGCCCTGCGGGGGCGCAGTCGCCAGCAACAGCCCGCCCGACGCGGGAAGTGCTGCGACGGCAGAGCACGGGAGGGTCGCAGTGAGGCTCAGGGGTGCCTGGGACACCAGCGGGGCGTCCACGTCCTGCAGGAGGCCGTTCTGCGGCCATTCGATGGTGGCCGTGGTCTGAGTGACGGGTGCGAACGGAGTGATCAGCGCGAACAGCACACCGAGCACGCCGGCCACCATGGCGATCAGCCGGGGAATTCGTACCTGAGCACGAAGTTCGTCCGAGGCTCGCAGTGGAGCGGGAACGGGTGGACCAGCTGATGAATCTGTCACGACGTCGGGCACGAGAGTCGATGTTATGCGAGCGTGACGAAGAGGTCACACAGGCACCGTCCCCGGAATAGTTCCTGAACCAGGGGATCAGTCTGTTTTCATCGGTCCGTCGCTGGCCAATCCGGACCGAGACCGCTGCTCGACGGCGATCTCGGCCGTCGCCGCGTCGGGATCGAGTGGCATGTATCTCTCGATCGATCCCCAGTCTCGGGCGTAGTCGTCGGCGAGGTACGACGGCAACGTCTGCGCACCGAGTAGCAGTTCGGTCCAGCCGAGCGGGCCGCCGCCGATCGAGTCCTGCCAGGCATTGGTGGACTCGGCACCGGTGCGGTCGGGCAGGATGCGGTACTCCGGCACCTCGGCGACGCCGTCACGGTGATCGAACGGACGCTGGCACGGAAACGCCAGCCCGACGGCCCAGTCCAGCAACACCGGATCGGTCGATCCGACGAGCGAGTTGAGAGTCTGCGTCTTCGGGACGCGCGGTGGGGTGACGGCGAGCCATTGATCGCCGGCCAGGTCGTTGTCCTCGGCGACGATGCGCACGACGTCCGCGTCGGCGGGCAGCTCGTTCATCGGCACGCGCAGGTTGCGCCACGACGGCGACGGACCGATGTCGAGCGGGGTGATCCGTCCCAGCGCGAGAACGTCACCGCCGTCGCGGCGACCGTATTCCAGTTCGACGCGTTGGCCTTCGGTGACGATTCCGTCCTTGTCCACCGATCGGATGCGGCCGGCGGCGGCGATGGTGATGAGGTCGCCCTCTTCAGGCAGCGAATACCAACCCGAGGTCAGGGACGCAGGCTCGGTGGCCCCGAAGCTGCCGAGTACCGGTGTGATGCTCGGATCGAGTCCGAACGGCAGAGCGACCGTGCTGCCGTTGACTCCGACGTTCTCGTTGGTTCCACCGGAGGTGCCCGCGGAGTTCGACGAGGTGGCGGCCGCGCTCTGTTCGGAGTCCTCGGGGCGGATGGAGTTCGCGCTGCCCTGTGCGGTGTCCTCGGAGTCGGCCGTCAGGTCTTGTGCAACGCCGTCGGGGGTGAATCCGGTGCTGCCACCCGCTCCGAGTGCGTCCGCGCCGGGTTCGATCGGTTGCAGGACCGAGCCGTTGACGTCGGTCTCCACCTGTACGTCGCCGGCGAGTCCGCACGAGTTTCCGGCGAGGGCAGAGAAGTTCGAGCGGGCGATGGAGTACGCCGGGTATTGCGCCACAGCGCCTTTGGCGAAGGACAGCACCTCGAAGGCGACGACACCGCCGGCGACGATGGTCAGCGCGGACGGCGCGAATCTACGACGCGTGGTGGGTTCTTTTCTGCGATAGGGCAATCGGACGTGTTGGTAGGCGGCGTAGAGCAGCGTCAGAACGGTCAGTCCGAGCAGGATCGTCGAAAAGCCCTTGCCGGCAACGGACGGCGGCTTGTCGAACCACGGAATCCCGTAGCTAGAGACGTACCACCAGCCGTTGGAGCTGGTGAACGCCACCGCCGTCAGGAACAGCACGGCGGCGGTGAACAGTGTTCTGTTGCGCGGAGATCGGACGGTCGCAGCGGTGACGGCAACGGCAGTTAGCGCGGCCAACGATGCCGCGAGACCGGCGTACACGCCGAAGTGGTGGGTCCACTTGGTGGGGGTGAACATCATCAAAGCCAGTGCGCCCAGGATGATTCCGAGGATCCGACGCGACGGGCCGGTGGCCGTACCGGGGATGCGTCCGTTCTTGCGGAGCATCACCGCGATGCACACGACGATGCACAGCAGCATCGCGAACATGCCGAATCGTCGGGCGAGCGAGCCGTCGGGCGAGATGGTCATCAGCGCGTCCCAGCGGACGCGTTCTTCGAACCACGGCACGTTCGGTCCGATGGCCGAGCGCACCCGGGTGGCTTCGAGCACGGTGCTCAGAGTCTGGTCGGCGAAGATCGCGATCAACACCGCCAGTCCCGACGCGACCAGCGGCGCGAGAACGGCGAGCAGTCCCACCTGGCGAGCCCGCTTGACGACGATCATCACCAGCGGGCGCAGCCCGGCGAGCAGGGCGGCGACGGCGATCAGTCCGGTGGGTCCGGCGGCGAGGGAGAACGCGGCGATCAGGGTGCCGATGGCGGCGGGCAGTAGTCGTCCGGTGGCGATGGCGCGTTCGATCGAGCACCACGTGAGCAGTGCGCCGAGGGCGATGATCGGTTCGGGGCGCAGTCCGTTGTCGTAGGGCAGCCAGAAGGCGAGGAACACGAATCCGGCGGTCCACAGTGCGACACGGTTGGTGAGGACCGCGCGACCGAGGCGGGGGATCACTTCTCGGCTGATGACCAGCCAGCACAGCAACGCCGCGATGGTGGCGGGCAGGCGCATCCAGATGCTGGCGGTGCTGACCTTGGCGAGGGCGGCGAGCATGTCGTAGTACGGCATGCCGAACGGTGCCTCGGGGACGCCGAACCAGCGGAAGTAGTTGGCCATGTACCCGGCGTTCTCGGAGACCCGGGCCATGTTGAGCAGGTAGCCGTCGTCGGAAGTGTTCGCGCCGATGAAGTGCCACAGCACCAGCACGCCGACCACGACGGCGTCGACGCCGGTGATGGACTTCCAGCGCGAGGGGAGGAATCGGCGGTGGCGTCGACCGTCCATGCTGTCGAGGCGATGCAGCGCGAACAGGGAGGCGATCACGGCGAGTGCGCCGACGATCATGGCCAGCAACTTGAACGTGGTGGGGCTCGAGGAGTAGCGCGAGTCGATGTCGGCACGCACGTTCAGGCCGTCGACGGGTGCGGTGAGGTCGGTGTAGATGCCGACGACCTGCGGCCGGATGTCGCCGTCCACGGTGTTCGCCTCGCCGTCGAGGTCGACGACCGTGCTGGTGGCGTTCGAGGAGACCGTCAGTGCGCAGTCTTCGGACAGCTCGGACACGGGAGCCTCGGCGAGGACGCGATCACGCAGCAGCACCTGCAGTCGGCCGTCGTCGACCCGCACGATCAGTGCCTTCTGCTCGGTTTTCGCAGCCGCGATGGGTGCGGTGGAGACCAGAGTGCCGCCGTCGGTGAGAGCAGTGGCTGCGCTGCACGGAACGGTTGCCTCGAGGTCGACGGGCGAGTAACTCACCAGCGGGGCGTTGACGCTGCCGAACGAGCTCTGCGGCCACGACAGCGTCGCGACGTCCTGCTGGACCGGAAGCAGGGGCGTGGCGATGGCCAGGACGGCACCGATGATGCCGGTGACGATCGCTATCAGCCGGGCGGTCGCGATGTTCGGAGCGGTCTCGGGCACGCCGACGATGCTATGGGACGAGCGTCCGCACGTCCCACACCCACACGCCACCGGTGTATCGAGGCTCGACGCCGACGAGGTCGGTGACGGTGGTGCGCAGGGCGAGGGTGTTCTTGCCCGGCGGAAGGACGACGACGTCGGCCTCCCAGAACGCCATGTCCTCGGCAGCCTGGCTGCGCTGATCGTCGGTGATCTCGGGGACGGTGCCCGAGTCGTAGACCGAGCCGAGCAGCAATGCCGTCGGACGGTCGACGGCTCCGTACTTGGCGACCTTCTCTTCTTTGTCGCTCGGTCCCACGAAGTATCCGGCGGCCAGCTCGAAGCCCATGTCGGCGTCCATCTGCCAGCGCAGCGGGCGCGCGTCCTCGGGCCGTGGGAGGGGAACGGTGACGACGGAACCGTCGTCGACGTAGTTCTCCCACTCACCGTCGGCGAAGAATTCCGGGGTCGGGGACTTGTCGACGGTCACCAGCGGCGTGGGGATCAGCGGTACGAGAGCGAGGGCGAGGCCGGCGATCCAGAACGCAGGTAATGGGCGAAGCCCGTTACGGAACGTGCGATCGGTGGCCAGTACGAGCAGCAGTGCCAGGGCAGGTACCGCGCCCAACGCGAAGCGGGTCTCGAGCACGGATTCGACGAGGGGGTACTCGGCGAGCTTCGTCCACGGCAGCGTGATGCCGGTGTCGTCCTTGCCGATCACCAGCGTCGCACCGAGCGAGAGCACGCTCATGACGATGGCGGTCGCGGCGGCGGCGCGGGCGCAGGCGACGCGCCACATCCAGACCGCTGCCACGAGGCACAGCACCAGCAGCGGCCAGCCGAAGTACGCGTTCTCCTCGGTGGCGTTGATGCGGACGTTTTGCCCCGGCGTCGCCTCGCCGCCGAGCGATTGCGTCGGGAATTGGAACAGTGCTTTGGCGTCGTTGCCCATCGCGCCGTGTTCGAGGAACGAGTACGACTGCGGGCCGAAGAACTGCCACCACAGCGGAAATGCCACGAGCGTCAACGCGATACCGGCGGACACCGCGAGTCGGGGAACGGCGTTGCGGACGGCAGGCCACAGTGACCGCGGCCGAGACACGTAGTAGACGACGGCGAAGATGGCGAACGACATCGCGAAGATCAGCAGCGGCTCTTCGCCGAGCAAAATCTGCAGCGCGACGATCAACCCGAGTCCGACGGTGTTCTTCTTGGTCCCGCCGCCACGTGCGCTGCGGGTGACCAGCATGGCGATGACCGGAAGCAGGAACAGCACCACGAAGTTGGGGTGGCCGTTGGCGTGGGAAATCACGCCGGGCGCGAAGCCGCACAACGCGCCGCCCATTGCAGCGGCACCCTTGGACGCGTTGAGCTGGCGGGAGAACAGCCAGAACCACGCGAACGCGGTGCCGGCCAGGCCTGCGGTGAGGGCAATAGCCCAGGTCACGGTGGGTCCGAAGAGCAAGGTGATCGGCGCAAGCGGAATGGAGATCCCGAACATTGCCGTGTTCGCCATCAGATTCACCCCGAGCGGGTAATTCTGCAGGTCACTCCACAGTGGGTTGTCCAGATGCGCGACAGAATGGGCGGCGACGGAGAAGAACCACTCCCACATCGTCTGGTCCTGGCCGCTGTTGTAGAGGTAGCCGCCGTTCGGATTGCGCCACTGACCCTGCAGGACGTACACGGCGGCGATCAGAAATCCGACGGCCGCCACGACGTCGCCACGCCCGACGCCGGAGTGTCGAGCCGGTGCCGTAAGCGGCTGCCGCTCGAGAACTCTCTGGTCGTGGGTGGTCATCGCGTCGAGGTTACAGAAAGATCACGATGGGCGAAAACTCGAACGACCTGGGTCACACCGGCCGGCGGATTTCGGTGCCGAGGGGCTCGATCTCGGCCGAGTGTTGACACTCCCCTTGGGGGAAGGATCACGGTGGGGTCATGACCACAGAATGGGATGGACTCCCGGACACCGTGAAGAAGTTCATGACCGCACTCGACGCCCGACAGGGCGCTCGAGCGCTCACCGTATTCACCGCGGATGCCGTGGTGACCGATGAGGGCCACGACCATTCGGGCCGTGACGAGATCGAGGCCTGGCTGGCCGCCTCGGTCAGTGAGAGCGAGTACACCTACACAACAGAGTTCACCGGAGCGACCACGACCGGCACGACCGTCGACGTCGAGCAGCACTTGGAAGGCGACTTCCCCGGGGGAGTCGCCGACCTGCACTACCGCTTCACGCTGGACGGCGCGCTGATCGACCGGTTGGTGATCGAGCCATGAGCAAGCGATGGTTCATCACCGGTGGCACACCCGGCGGCTTCGGCATGGCGTACGCCGAGGTGGCGCTGGAGGCGGGGGACCGCGTGGTACTCACGGCAAGGCGTCCGGGGGAACTGGCGTCGTGGGTCGATAAATACGGTGACCGCGTTCTCGTCGTGCCCATGGATGTCACCGACGCGGCGCAGGTACTGCAGGCGGTACGAACAGCCGAGGAGCACTTCGGCGGTATCGACGTACTGGTCAACAACGCCGGCCGCGGCTGGTACGGATCGATCGAGGGAATGAACGAGACCTCGATACGGTCGATGTTCGAGCTGAATTTCTTTGCCGTACTGACCGTCACGCGCGCAGTGCTGCCGGGTATGCGCGCCCGCGGAAGCGGGTGGATCGTCAACGTGTCCTCGGTGGCCGGGCTTCTGGCGGCGGTCGGATTCGGTTACTACAGCGCCACGAAATACGCGATCGAGGCCGTCACCGACGCTCTGCGCCACGAAGTTGCCGAGCACGGCGTATCCGTGTTGGCGGTCGAACCGGGGGCTTTCCGCACGAACGCATACGCCGGATTCGCCGACGAGACCGTCTCGGAGACGATTCCGGAATACCACGACATGCTGAAAGAGGTCCGTGCCGCTTTCATCGACATGAACGGGGTGCAACCGGGCGATCCGCATCGCGGTGCCCGTGCGGTGATCGCAGCGATGGCCCAGGACCCGCCGCCGCGTCGGCTGATCCTGGGCAACAACGGATACGACGCCGTGATCGATGCGCTGGAGCAGAACCTGGGCGACATTCGGTCGAACGAAACGCTCTCTCGTAGCGCGGATTTCCCCGCCTGACCCGCCGAAACAACAATTCGACACCGACCCATCCGGTGCACTGGCCGACCGATCGCACGGTGGCGCAGCTACGGTGCGCGCCGCTTTCGGTTCCCGTGAGCGTGAGTCGAATCGGGCTGGAAGGCAACCCAATTCGCTAAGCGGTACGCACCACCAGTGCGAAGGGTCCGATGTCGGTGACGGTGAAGCGTGGATCCTCGAACAGTGCCTCGGGGAAGGTGACGGTGTAGCGGCGCACGTTCGGGTCGTTGGGGTAGACGTCCTCGGCCAGGCGCAGGGTGTAGCCGTCTGCACCGCGGCGGAACAGGAACGCATCCGGCGCGCGCCACTGGCTGTTGTCGAGCGCGTCCACCAACTGATCGGGAGTCTCGAGCTCGGTCCACTGCTCGATGGCGTCGGCTCGCTGATCGAACTGCGCCAGTGGGTTGGCGTAGTGCGAGGTCAGTCCTTGGAAGCCGAAGTACGGGTAGTAGCTGAGGAACGAGGTATCCGCCGTCAGCACGACGGTTTCGTCGCGCGGACGCTGGGTCTGCTCGGTGAGTGCGTCGTCGACCTCGCGGTAGTACGACACCGCGCTCGGCGGACGCATGTCGGCGCGGTTGCCGTCGCCGTCGGTATCGGAGTACGCGACGGTGATCTCGGTCTGCAGTACCTGGGGGATGTTCTGCGCGTAGGTCATGGCACCGATGGCCGCTACGACGACAGCGGCGATACGGAACTTCGGTGGCTCGTTGATGGCCTGGTAGATCGCGTGACTGCCTTCGAGAAAGCCGAAAACGCCTGCGCTGCCCAGTAATACGATCAGCACCGCTTCGAGGCGGAACGAGAGCAGGGTGGTGCCCGCCGCCGTGGCGGCCATGGACAGCAGCGTCCACAGATAGATGGAGACGACGCCGACGCCCAGTGCCTGTGCCCGGCGTGAGGACGAAAACCGCACAGCCACCCACACGGTGCCGATGAGACAGAGCACGCCCATCAGGGAGAACTCGAACATCGGGAAGGGAAGTGTCGCACCGGCTTCCGGTAGATAGTGCAACGCTGTGCCCGACGTGGACGGCGCGCCGCGCAAGAACTCGATCAGGTACGGCAGCCACACGGTCGCGGCGATGAGGCCCGAGATCGCGGCGATCGAGGCGACCTTGATCGCGATGGGAACCAGTACGTTCCAGGACTTCCGCTCGCGATATGCGAGGACGGCGGCGAACAACGCCATGAGTACGACGGTGAAGGCCGCCAGACCGAGATACAGGGTGTAGAACGTCGCGGCCAAGCCGAGGAAGAGTCCGGTGCCGACCACCGCTCCCCACCCGCCCGATGCGGAGCGGTGCAGCGCACCCCAGGCGAGGACCAGTGCGGGAGCGAAGAGCATCACGATCACGGCGCTGTATGCCTCGGGGGAGGCGTGGGCGACGACGAGTGCGGTGGTGACGGCGCTGACAGCGACGGCCCAGTCGGCTCGGATCAACGCCTTCCACAGTACGAACGACACGACGGCAGTCACGGCGAGCAGCCCGATTGCGTAGGGCTTGAACACTTCCCAGCCGTCCATGCCCAGGAGGTTGCCGACGCGTCCGCCGAGCCAGAACCAGCCTGCGGGGTAGAACGGCGGAATGTCGGCGTACGTCATGTCGCGCAACGACGCCGAATCGGTCAGGCGAGTCAGGTATTCCGTGCGGAACTCCTGGTCGACGGAGATGCCGAACAGGTAGAGCTTGGTTGCGGCCAGCGGCATCCCGAGGGTGACGGTGACGAATCCGCTCAGCCCGATCCACGCCGCGAGCCGAGCGATCCACGGCCACTTGTGAATCCGGTACAAGTAGATCGACACGGCGAACAGTGCTGCCGCAACCACCTGACCGAGCGTCGTGATGGCGCGGGTGACGTTGGACGAGTTGAACGCAGGCCACTGAACCAGTGAGAAGGCGTACAACCCGACCGTCGCCACGACGACTGCAACGAGCACACCGAGAACGATTTCCCCGACGGCAGAGGCGGTCCTGCGAGCCGGTGCAACCTGCTGTGTCATGAGCCCCGTTGTCACGAATGCAGAAGTGTCATCGAGATCAGATGGGCAGCTTGCGGAAGATGGGCCGCGGTACGTGCCGCAGGACCATCATCACCAGACGCCAGGGAGCGGGAGTCCAGATGAGCGGAGTGCCCTTGCGTGACGCGTTCACCGCGAGCTTCGCGATGACCTCCTTGTCGACCGTCATCGGGGCTTCCTTGACGTGCGCGCTGAACTTGGTGCGCACCATGCCCGGGCGAACGACGGTGACCCGAGGTCCGAACTCGCGCAGCGCTTCTCCGAGTCCGAGGTAGAACCCGTCGAGTCCGGCCTTGGTGGAGCCGTAGACGAAGTTGGAACGACGTACCCGCTCGCCCGCCACCGAGGACATGACGATGATGCGGCCGTAGGCCTGCGCCTTCATCTTCTCGCCCAGCAGCACGCCGACCGACACGGACGCGGTGTAGTTGATGTTCGCGGCGAGGACGGCCTTGCGCTGGTCCTGCCAGAGTTGCTCGGCATCGAAGTCGACGGCGAAGGCGACGATGGCGACGTCGACGTCACCCTTGGCCCAGGCCGCGTCGATGACCTTCGGGTGCGACGCGGTGTCGAGTGCGTCGAAGTCGATGACGTCGACGGACTTCGCGCCCTTGGCGTTCAGCTGGGCGACGGCGCTCTCGCGCAGCGGGTCGTTCGGCAGCGCGGCGAGGATGACACGTGCCGGGGACTTCGACAGGTACTCCTCGGTGATCGCGAGACCGATCTCGCTGGTGCCACCCAGAACGAGAATCGTCTGGGGGTTACCTACGGCGTCTATCGTCACAGCAGTTCCAGCCTTCTAGCCATATCGGAGGCGAAAACGCCTGTGGGGTCTACAGATCGACGGACCTTGATCCACTCGTCGATCCGCGGGTACATCGAGTGGAAGGTCTCGGCATCGGTGCGCGAGTCCTTCGCGGTGTAGAGACGGCCACCGAATTCGAGCACGCGCTTGTCGAGTTCACGGACGAACTCGTTCAGGCCCGGCTTGATCGGGAAGTCGACGCAGATGTTCCAACCCGGAATCGGAAAGCTCAGTGGCGCTTTGTTTCCGGGCCCGAACAGCTTGAACACGTTGAGGAACGAGTAGTGCCCGGACTTCTGGATGTCGACGATGATCTTCTTGAACTCGTCGACGGCCTCCGGCGGCACAACGAACTGGTACTGCAGGAATCCCTTGGAGCCGTAGGCACGGTTCCACTCACCGAACATGTCCAGCGGGTGATAGAACGCCGTCAGGCTCTGGACCTTGTTCCGGTAGTTGCCGGCCTTGCGATACCAGACCTCGCCGACGGCGGAGAATGTGTACTTGTTCGCGAGACCGTTCGGGAAGACGTCCGGGAACGTCACCAACGGCTTGGCGTTGAACCGCAGCGGGTCCTTCTGGAGTTTGGCCGGCAACTGGTCCAACGTCGCGAGCGATCCGCGGGAGAGGGCCGCGCGGCCGAGCTTGGGCGGCGGAGCAACCGCGTCGAACCACGCGCTCGAGTAGTCGTAGTTGTTCTCGCTGCCATCGCTGTGCAGGGCGATGGTCTCGTCGAGGGTCGTTGTGACGTCGCCGTCGGCGATGAAATAGGCCGTCTCCGTCGGCGTCATCTCGATCGTCGCGCGCAGGATGATGCCGGTCAGGCCGTTGCCGCCGACCGTCGCCCAGAAGAGCTTGGCGTTCTTGCCCGACGGCGTCAGGTGGCGGACCTGGCCGTCCGCGGTGAGCAGTTCCATCGAGCGGACGTGGTTGCCGAAGCTACCTGCGCTGTGATGGTTCTTACCGTGGATGTCCGTTCCGATGGCACCGCCGATGGTGACCTGGCGCGTGCCCGGCAACACCGGTACCCACAGGCCGAACGGCAGCGCGGCACGCATCAGCTGGTCGAGGTTGACGCCACCGTCGACGTCGACGATCCGCGTCGATGCGTCGATGCTGTGAATGCCGTTCAAGGCGTTCATGTCGATGACGAGGCCGCCGGAGTTCTGCGCGTTGTCACCGTAGGAGCGGCCGAGGCCGCGGGCGATGACGCCGCGTCGGAGGTGGGCCGGCTTGGAGTCGTTCTGCTCGGCGACCTGCTTGACCGCGTTCGCGATGAGCTCGGGGTCGGAGGTCGAGAGCACCTCTCCAGTGGAGGGCGCAGTGCGGCCCCAACCGGTGAGTGTGCGGGTCTGCGTGGGTAGCGGCGCAGTGTTCCCGGCCTGTGGTTCCAGGGGGAAGAGTGCGTCGTCGGCTGTCGTGGACATCGCTCAAGAGGGTACCCGCACCGCAGCAGCGGCTAGTGTCAGTCCTCGTGTCCACCCCCGACCGCTCCGCAGAAGAAGGCTCCACGGGCGACGACTGGTCGCCCGAGGACGACGAGTTGCAGCATCACGTCCCGCTCCCCGTCGAGCTGCCGCTGACCGAGAACATCGCCGACGCGGCCCTCGATCTCAAGACGCAGGTGCTGCGCTTCTTGGCGACGGGTGTGCTGTCGGCCATCGTCGACCAGGGCGTCAACCTGATCCTGCATTTCGTGTTCGGCGTGGGGGTGACCCTGGCCAAGGCCATCGGCTTCGTCCTCGGAACCACGACGGCCTACCTGATCAATCGTCGATGGACGTTCAACGCGGCCCCGTCACGGGCGCGGTTCTTTGCCGTCGTCGCGCTGTACGGAGTTACCTTCGCCGTCCAGGTGGGCATCTACACCTGGCTCTACCAGGCCCTTCCCGACGGCTTCTGGTACGCGAACGTGGCCTTCGTCATCGCGCAGGGCACGGCTACGGTCATCAACTTCCTCGTGCAGCGGTTCGTGATCTTCAAGATCCGCTGAGCCTCCGAGTCGCGCGCGTTTGCCCGGATCTGGCGTCGCCGCCTCGTCCCGCCGCTCATGAGAAGTTCGGCAGGTCTCCGCGTTCGAGGGCTTCGGCGAGGGTGGGGGCGGCTGTGTCCTTGTCGGAGAGCTCGTAGGTCAGGGGTGTGCCGTCGCGTGCGGTGGTGGGCCAGTCGATGCCCAGCGCGGGGTCGAGGGGGTTGATGTCGCGGTCCAAGGCCGGGGTGTACTCGAGGCTGCACAGGTACATGACGGTCGAGTTGTCCTCCAGGGACAAGATGGCGTGGCCGAGTCCTTCGGACAGGAAGACTGCTCTG